>JBDRJN010000016.1:0-14594 GCA_043814965.1 Candidatus Omnitrophota bacterium | reverse complement strand
TGCGCTAGACCACGCTGTGAAAGTACTTTTGTTATAGAGCTGGTGAGTGTGGTCTTACCATGATCTACGTGTCCTATGGTGCCGATATTTACATGAGGTTTATTACGTTCAAACTTTTCTTTGGCCATTTTTATTCCTCCTTAAATTTATTTTCCCATAATCTTTTCTGCTATATTTGAAGGCACTTCTGCATAATGAGAAGGCTCCATTGTATACGAAGCTCTGCCTTGTGTCAAGCTTCTTATTGCAGTCGCATAACCAAACATCCCTGCTAGAGGCACATCGCCTCTTACGATCTTCAGGCTGCCGCTCTGTGTGATCTCTTCTATCTTGCAGCGCCTTGAATTCAGATCTCCTATGACATCTCCTGTGTATTCTTCCGGAAAGATCACTTCTATATCCATTATAGGTTCCATCAGTTTACATCTTGCATTTCTCAAGCCCTCCGTAAATGCAATAGAACCCGCCATCTTAAACGCAATATCAGAAGAATCAACTTCATGGAAAGACCCATCTATCAAAGTGACTTCCGTGTCTATTACAGGGTAACCTGCCAAGACACCTGTCTTTGAAGCCATCTCGATACCGTTCTTTACTGGAGGGATATATTCTTTTGGGATAGCCCCTCCTATGATCTTATTCTTTACCTCTATCCCTGTCCCAGGCTCACCTGGTTTTAATATAATGACTACATGGCCGTATTGGCCTCTACCGCCTGACTGCTGAATAAATTTACCCACTGCCCTTGTCTCTATTGAAGGCATCTCTTTATAAGCTACCTGGGGAGTGCCTGTCTTTGTCCCGACTTTAAATTCACGCATCAACCTATCAATGATTATCTCAAGATGCAACTCACCCATCCCTGATATGATATTCTCCCCTGTCTCTTTATCATACCTGACCCTAAAGGTCGGGTCTTCTTCCTGAAGCTTGCTTAATGCCAGGCCTAGCTTATCCTGGTCAACTGTAGTAGCCGGCTCTATAGACATCGAGACAACAGGTTCAGGAAAACTTATCTTTTCTAAGATTATCGGATAATCTTTTTCACAAAGGGTATCTCCGGTTTTAGCGTTTTTCAAACCAACCACACCTACTATATCCCCTGCGCCGGCTTCGTCTATGATATCCTGCTTGTCTGCATGCATCCTTACGATCTTATTGACCCTTTCTTTCTCATCTCTATTTATATTATAAATATAGCTGCTCTTTTTTATTATACCTGAATATACCCTTATCCATGTAAGCCTTCCAACATAAGGGTCACTTACGATCTTAAAACATAGAGCGCTAAAAGGCTCATTATCATCTGTTTTTCTGACTATATCCTCTTCTGTATCAGGGTTAACACCTTTTATAGGAAGAACATCCAAAGGAGACGGTAGATATGCTATTACAGCATTGAGGAGGAGCTGTACTCCTTTATTTTTGAATGAAGAACCGCACAACACTGGCACAAACATGTCCTTTATAACTGCTTTACGGAGAGCCTTGGTCAATTCATCCTGAGAGATCTCCTGGTTATGCACGTATTTATCAAATACATCATGGTCATGTTCTGCAAGCTTTTCTATTAAGTCATGATTGAATATCTTCACTTCTTCGATCATGTCTTCCGGAATATCAGTCTCTATAAAATTATTATCGACCGTATCTTCTTGATACATGTATGCCTTCATCTTTATGAGATCTATTATGCCTCTAAAATCATTTTCGCTTCCTATGGGCAGCTGTATAGGAAAACAATTTGCATCAAGTTTTTCTTCCATATCTTTAAACACCTTTAAAAAATTTGCCCCTACCCTATCCATCTTATTTATAAAAGCTACCCTGGGTACCTGATATCTATTTGCCTGACGCCAGACTGTCTCTGACTGAGGCTGTACTCCTCCTACTCCGCAAAATACGACCACTGCTCCATCCAGGACCTTCAGGGACCTCTCTACCTCTGCTGTAAAATCCACGTGTCCTGGTGTATCTATGATATTTATCCTGCAATCTTTCCAATTACAACTTGTAGCAGCTGCGGTTATGGTAATACCCCTTTCCTGCTCCTGCTCCATCCAGTCCATGGTCGCGGTGCCTTCATGTACCTCACCTATCTTGTATAATTTACCAGCATAATATAGTATTCTCTCGGTAGTAGTGGTCTTGCCTGCATCTATATGAGCTATGATCCCAATATTCCTTAGTTTTTCTAACGGTATCTCTCTTATCATATATATCTTATCTGAGTTCTGCTGCGTTAAAGCTGACATTTTTATTTACTTTCATATCTTTTTCCGGCACACTAAAGCGTACTCCCTACTTCTTAGCACAGCGTGCCTTACCTGCTACTTTTAAACTAAAACTTACCATCTATAATGAGCAAAGGCCTTGTTTGCCTCTGCCATCTTATGCATATCTTCTCTCTTTTTCAGCGCAGAGCCTTGAGATTTAAATGCATCTATTATCTCATCTGCAAGTTTTTCTTCCATGGACTTGCCCTTTTTCTGCCTTGCAAAATCCCTGAACCATCTCATCGCTATGGAAACCCCTCGATCGCTATTAACCTCTATAGGCACCTGATATGTAGCTCCGCCTACTCTCCTTGGCTTGATCTCTAGAAGAGGTCTGGCATTGTCTAGTGCCTTTTGTAAGATTTCCAGGGCATCTTTACTGTCAGACTTTTTTGCTACTACATCCAATGCGCTATACAACATACGCTCAGCAATAGATTTCTTTCCTTTGACCATTATTACATTGATGAACCTGGAGATCATCTTGCTGGAATACTTTGGATCCGGTATCACATCTCTCTTATCTGCACGTCTTCGTCTCATAGTTTGACTCCATTTTAAACTTTTTACTAATAACCTTTTATTAGGTCACAAGTCTCAAGACACATGCGTCTTGAGACTTGCAGCCTGTGTCTTAATTCTTTGGTCTTTTAGCTCCGTATTTTGAACGGCTCTTTTTTCTATTTTGTACTCCTGCAGTATCAAGAGTACCTCTTACTATATGATACCTGACTCCTGGCAGATCTTTTACCCTGCCGCCTCTAATAAGAACAATGGAATGTTCCTGCAGGTTATGGCCTTCACCTGGGATATAAGAAGTGACTTCGATCCCATTTGTAAGCCTGGCCCTTGCAACTTTTCTCAAGGCAGAGTTAGGTTTTTTAGGAGTCTGCGTCTTCACCTGAAGGCAAACTCCTCTTTTTTGAGGACACCTCTCTAATGCACGAGACTTGGTCTTTCTCTTTTTCTTTTCTCTTCCGAACTTTATCAATTGTCCTATTGTCGGCATATAGTTCTACTCTTTCTTTTTACTGCCTTCTTTAGTTTTTACTTCTTCAGGATCATCTCCTGAAGACTCTTTTACAAGCTCTATATTTCTATGGTCTTTAAAACCAGTGCCTGCTGGAATAAGGTGCCCCATAATAACGTTTTCTTTCAACCCGTGCAATTCATCTATCTTTCCGCTTGCAGCTGCATCAGTAAGCACACGCGTAGTCTCCTGGAAACTAGCTGCGGATATAAAACTCTCTGTTGAGAGAGAGGCCTTTGTGATACCTAAAAGTAATGGAGTTGCGCTGGCAGGTTTCCCTTTTGCTTTAAGGATCCTGTTGTTCTCATCCTGGAATATTACTTTATCTATCTGCATACCAACCAAGAACTCAGTATCTCCAGGATCTTCTATCTTTACTTTTTTAAGCATCTGTTTTACTATCGTCTCTATATGCTTATCATTTATCCTGACACCCTGTAACCTGTAGACCTCCTGCACTTCATTGACTAGATATTCCTGTAATCTCTTTTCTCCGCTTATACTGAGTATGTCCTGAGGATTTATCGGTCCATCTACAAGCTGGTCACCTGCTTTGACCCTATCGCTTTTATATACGTTCAAGTGTTTACCATGAGGGATGATATATTCTTTTTTCATCCCTGATGAAGACCTTACAATGATCCTGCGCTGCCCCTTTTTGGATGTAGCAAATTCAACTATACCATCTATCTCGCTTATCATGGCAGGGTCTTTTGGCTTCCTTGCCTCAAATAGTTCTGCTACTCTAGGTAACCCACCTGTTATATCTTTTGTCTTTGAGACCTGACGAGGAGTTTTAGCAATAAGATTTCCCGCCTTTATAGCCTGTCCATCTTGGCAAATAATATGAGCACCTGCTGGGATAGGATATATAGCCAAGACCTCTTTCTTGGCGTTTTCTATGACTATCTGAGGATGATATTCTCCCTTATGCTCTATAATAACTCTGCCGCTCAAGCCTGTAGCCTCATCCATCTCTTCTACCATTGTGACTTCTTCGATTATATCTTCATACCTTATGGTTCCTGATACTTCAGTAAGAATAGGTGAAGTATAAGGGTCCCATTTTACAAAAATAACATTTTTATCTACTTCCTGGTCATCTTTTATGGAAATAAAACTGCCCGACGGGACAGTATGTTTTTCGAGTTCCCTTCCTGTATCATCATTTATGCTGATCTGGCCATTTCTATTCAATACTACTATATCCCCGGAATCCTGCTCTACTATCTTAAGGCCATGATACTTTACAAATCCTTTTGACTTTGATTTTATAAAAGACTGCTCTATTATCCTGGAAGCTGTCCCTCCTATATGGAACGTTCTCATGGTAAGCTGTGTACCTGGTTCTCCTATGGATTGAGCTGCTATGATCCCAACAGCTGTACCTAACTCAATGATCTTTCCTGTTGCCAGGTCCCTGCCATAACATTTTGCGCATACACCATGCTTTGTCTCGCATGTAAGAACGCTCCTGATCCTTATCTTTTCTATGCCAGCTGACTCTATACGTTCTGCTGCCTTTTCATCTATCTCACTACCAGCCTCGACGATTACTTCATCTGTGATAATATCTACTATGTTCTCTATAACTACCCTGCCTACTATCCTCTCCTTTAAAGGCACGACTTCTTCATCTGCTTCGATTATTGCGCTTACCAATATCCCGTTTAGAGTGCCACAATCTGGTTCTCTAATGATCACGTCTTGCGCCACATCAACAAGCCTTCTGGTAAGATATCCAGAATCAGCTGTCTTTAGCGCAGTATCAGCAAGGCCCTTTCTAGCTCCATGAGTAGAGATAAAATATTCTAAAACAGTCAGACCCTCCCTGAAATTAGCCGTAATAGGTGTTTCTATGATCTCTCCTGAAGGTTTAGCCATCAATCCACGCATTCCGGAAAGCTGCCTGATCTGCTGCTTGGAACCTCTAGCTCCGGAATTTGCCATCATAAATACTGGATTAAATGTATCTAATTCTAAAAATAACATGTCTGATATCTTATCTGTAGTATGTGTCCATATATCGACTATTTTGTTATATCTTTCACGCTCGGTTATGATACCTTTTTTATACTGGTCCTCGACTAAATTGACTTCCTTCTTTGAGGCAGCTATTACTTTTTGCTTATCCTTAGGAATAAGGAGGTCATCTATGGCTATAGAAATCCCTGCGAGTGTCGCGTATTCAAATCCGACATTCTTTATGTCATCCAGCAATGTGACCGTAGCATGGTGTCCAAAAGTATTATAGCAATCGAATATGACTTTGCTAAGATTGGTTTTCTCAAGCGCCTGGTTTACAAATTTCATCCCTTTTGGGAGTATATTATTAAAGATTATCCTTCCCGCAGTTGTCTCTATTATCTCATTATCTATCCTTACCTTTATTCTCTCATGAAGGACTATCTCCATGTCGCTATACGCTAGCTCTGCTTCGCCTGTATCTGCAAAAGACTTGAGTTCTTGTCTTCTTTTGTTAGGCTTTTCCTGTGTCAAGTAGTAACATCCCAGGACTATATCTTGTGTAGGTGTTATGATAGGCCTTCCGTTGGATGGAGAAAAAATATTGCTCGCCGAAAGCATTATCATGCGGCATTCCATCTGTGCTTCCATCGAAAGCGGCACATGTACCGCCATCTGATCTCCATCAAAATCAGCATTAAACGCAGTACAAACTAATGGGTGGATCCTGATAGCTTTGCCTTCTATTAAAACAGGTTGAAATGCCTGTATACCCAATCTATGCAATGTTGGCGCCCTATTTAGAAGCACCGGGTGGTCTTTTATAACATCATCCAGTATATCCCAAACTTCTAGGCGAGCCTTCTCGACCATTCTCTTGGCGCTCTTTATGGTATGGACAAATCCTTTTTCTTTTAATTTTTTAATAATAAAAGGCTCGAACAATTCGAGAGCCATCTTCTTTGGAAGACCACACTCCCATAACTTAAGTTCCGGGCCTATTACAATAACGCTCCTTCCGGAATAATCTACTCTTTTACCTAATAGGTTCTGACGGAATCGGCCTTGTTTGCCCTTTAGCATATCACTTAAAGATTTAAGAGGCCTATTTGCAGGTCCTAAGACAGCCCTACCATGCCTACCATTGTCAAATAGCGCATCTACGGCTTCCTGAAGCATACGTTTTTCATTACGGACTATAATGTCAGGCGCCTTCAATTCCAGTAATTTCTTTAAACGGTTGTTTCTATTTATCACCCTTCTATAAAGGTCATTCAGATCGCTTGTTGCAAACCTTCCGCCTTCAAGAGGCACAAGAGGCCTTAAATCAGGTGGTATTACAGGAATAGCGTCTATTATCATCCATTCCGGTTTATTCCCTGATTTCTTGAATGCCTCTATTATCTTAAGACGTTTCAATGTCTTTCGTTTTGCCTGTTCTGATTTCTGATCATGCAATTCGAACTTAAGCTCTGTCATCAACGCATTAAGATCCAACTCGCTCAATAGCTCTCTTATCGCTTCAGCCCCTATTAATGCCTTGAATCTTGAACCATATTTCTCAACACATTCCCTGTATTTTTCTTCAGTTAAAAGATCCTTTTTCTTAAAAGGCGAATCTCCTGGATCGATTATTATATACTCCTCATAATAGACTACCTTTTCCAGGTCGCGTAAGCCCGTGTTCAAAAGTAATGCCATGCGGCTAGGCATAGCCTTGAAAAACCATACATGACTACATGGTGCAGCTAGATCAATATGCCCCATCCTCTCGCGCCTTACTTTGGAGAGAGTCACTTCTACTCCGCACCTGTCACAGATAATACCTTTATATTTTATACGTTTGTATTTACCGCAGCTGCACTCCCAATCACGAGTAGGCCCAAATATCTTTTCACAAAATAGGCCGTCTTTTTCTGGGCGCAAAGTCCTATAGTTGATAGTCTCCGGCTTCTTGACCTCGCCCCTGGACCACGATTTGATGACACTCGGTGAAGCGATCTTTATAGATATAAAATCGAACGAACTTCGAATTTCTTTTAACATATATGCAGTCCTTTTTTATTTATTCTTTCTTTTTTCTTTTTTACGTTTCTTACGTTTTTCTTTTAGGTCCTCTTTTGAAGTAACCTCGGGAGAGAGCCCTTCGATATCAGTATATTCTGTCCTGATATCAAGGCAGAGGCTCTGAAGCTCTTTTACTAATACATTAAAAGATTCCGGGGTCCCGGGATGAAGCGCATGTTCTCCCTTTACGATCGATTCGTACACCTTGGTCCTTCCGGTAACATCATCACTTTTTACAGTCAAAAGCTCCTGAAGTGTATATGCAGCTCCATAAGCCTCCAAGGCCCAGACTTCCATCTCTCCAAACCTCTGGCCTCCAAACTGCGCCTTTCCTCCAAGGGGCTGCTGAGTAACTAATGAATAAGGGCCTATAGAACGAGCATGTATCTTATCATCAACAAGATGAGCTAATTTCATTATATAGATATAGCCTACCGTGACCTTTTGGTCGAATCTCTTACCAGTAAGGCCATCACACAGGACTACCTTACCATCTTTAGGCAACTTGGCCTTATCTAATTCTTCTTTTATCTCCGCCTCTTTTGCGCCGTCAAAGACAGGAGTCACTACCTTAAATCCCATCACCTTCGCTGCCCATCCAAGATGAGTCTCCAGGATCTGGCCGACGTTCATCCTTGAAGGGACTCCTAGAGGATTAAGTACTACTTCGACTGGCGTGCCATCTTCCATATAAGGCATATCTTCTTCGGGTAATATCTTTGCAACAACACCTTTGTTTCCGTGGCGTCCTGCCATTTTGTCGCCCACAGAAAGCCTTTTTTTACTAGCTATATATACAACAACTCTTTTTAAGACTCCAGCAGGCAGTTCATCCCCTCTCTTTATCTTGTCCACTTCGTACTCTTCTTCATAAAGCACTTCTTCTATCTGGTCGTTATAGATCACGAGAGTGCGTTTTACCTCCTGCTCAAGCTCTAAGTCGCTGTCTATCTTTATGCTGGCAACATCTGCCTTTTCAAACTTAGATATATCTTTATTTTTAATAGGCCTTCCCTCCGCTATAAGAGTCGTGCCAGTCTCATCGGATAAAAGAGGAGCTGAGAGCTTAATGCCATCGAGCAGTTTGATCAGACGGTTTTCTCTTTCTTTCTTTACATTCTCTACCCTCTTTTCATATTCGACCCTGATCTTTTGTATATCTTTTTGTTCCTTCTTTATCTCTTCCTTTGACTTTGATTTCTGGCCTTTTCTAGAAAATATTTTGGTATCTACCACTATACCTTCTACGCCTGAAGGGACGGTCAAAGATGCGTCTCTCACATCGCCTGCTTTTTCTCCGAATATTGCACGTAAAAGCTTTTCTTCAGGTGAAAGCTCTGTCTCGCTTTTTGGAGCGACTTTCCCGACTAGTATATCGCCAGGACTGACCTCAGCGCCTATCCTCACTACTCCGTCTTCCCCTAGGTTCTTAAGGGCTTCTTCGCTTACATTAGGTATATCCTTTGTGATCTCCTCATTCCCGAGCCTTGTCTCTCTTGATTCTATTTCAAACTCTTCTATATGGAGAGACGTATACGTATCTCCTTTTAAAAGGCGCTCGCTTACCAGAATAGCATCTTCAAAGTTATAGCCTCTCCAAGGCATAAATGCGACAAGCACATTTTTTCCTAAGGCAATATCTCCGTCGCTTGTAGCTGAACCGTCAGCTATGACGTCTCCTGCTTTTACCTTGTCTCCGACATCAACTATAGGCCTTTGTATAATACTGGTATTCGCATTGCTTCTTTCGAATTTTCTGAGTTTATAGACTATGCTGTTATTCATGACTATCTCGTCAGATTGTACCGCAGTGACTTTACCGCCGCTTTTTGCTATGGCTACCGAACCTGAATCTATGGCTGTCCTGCCTTCTAATCCAGTACCTATGAGAGGCGCCTCTGTAAATAATAGAGGTACGGCTTGCCTCTGCATATTAGAACCCATAAGCGCCCTATTGGCATCATCATGTTCTAAGAACGGGATAAGTCCAGCTGCTATACTGACAAGCTGCTTAGGAGATACATCCATGTAGTCGATCTTATTAGGCGGGGTCAACGGAAAATTGCCCCTATATCTACATGATACCCTGTCTTCCGTAAAATAGTTTTCCTCGTTTATCTTTGCATTAGCTTGAGCTATTATATACTGGTCTTCTACATCAGCCGTAAGATAGTCTATCTTGTTTGTAACTTTTCCTCCTTCTACTTTTCTATAAGGAGTCTCTATAAAACCAAACTCATTTATTCTCGCATAAGTCGAAAGGGAAGATATAAGGCCTATGTTCGGGCCTTCGGGAGTCTCAATAGGACATATCCTTCCATAATGAGAGTGATGGACGTCTCTTACCTCAAAACCTGCCCTCTCCCTAGACAATCCGCCTGGCCCAAGAGCACTAAGCCGCCTTTTATGTGTCATCTCAGCCAATGGATTAGTTTGATCCATGAATTGACTTAACTGGCTTCTTCCAAAGAAATCTTTTATTACGCTTGAAAGTACTTTTGAATTTATCAAATGATACGGCATCATGGTCTCCATATCATAAATGGACATTCTTTCCCTGCAAAATCTTTCCATCCTCGCCAGACCTATCCTGAACTGTTCGCATAAAAGCTCTCCAACAGTCTTGACTCGCCTGTTACCAAGATGGTCTATATCATCAACTGCGCCTTCACCGTTCTTTAATTCTAAAAGATATTTAATGACATTCACTATGGTCTCTTTATCTAGGATAGTCTTATTTAAGGACTCGCTCATCCCCAGTTTGCGATTAAGGATATAGCGCCCGACCTTGGTCAGATCATAGCGTTTTAGATCAAAAAATAATTTCTCTAATAGGGCCTTTGCGCTTTCTACGGTCAAAGGATCTCCCGGCCTTAGCTTCCTATATATATCCAAGAGCGCTTCTTCTTGATTGGTTGTATTGTCTTTTTCTAATGTATTGGATATTTCAGGCACGATATCCCTGAACACCTCCAGGTAGCGCACTCCCTTGTCCCATATCTTTTCTATGTTAGGCTCATCCAATACAGCATTGCTAGCTAGGAGGACTTCTCCTGTATCAGGGTCCTTGATATCTTTTGCTATACGCCTTGAGATGTATTTTGAGAGAGTGTGTTTTCTGGAAGGCCTTACCTTCTCAACGCCTGTAAAAAGCTTCATAATATCTTCGTTTGCGTTGTATCCAAGAGCCCTCAAAAACACTGTAGAGAGCACTTTCTTGCGCCTGTCTATATAAACATATAAAACATCATTTGCATCAAATTCAAATTCCAGCCATGCACCCCTGCCTGGGATAATCCTTCCGGAATATATCCTCTTACCTGTCGTGTGCAAGCTGTCCTCAAAAGATACCCCGGGAGAGCGGTGAAGTTGACTTACAACCACCCTTTCATCTCCATTTATAATAAAGGTACCATTCTCTGTCATGAGAGGTAGGTCCCCAAGATAGACCTCCTGTTCCTTTGTGTCTTTCTTGGACTTAAGCCTTACTTTTATCTTGAGAGGCACAGAATAAGTAACAGCCCTTTTCTGGCATTCTAATCTATCGTATTTAGGCCTTCCTGCTGTATAATATAGGTATTCTAACTTATGGCTCCCATCATTGGATTCAATAGGAAAAACCTCTTCGAACACTGCCTGAAGGCCTTGCCTCTTACGCTTGGTCTTTGGTTTATCCATCTGGAGAAAATCAACAAAGCTCTTGGTCTGGATCTCCAAGAGATACGGTATCTTAATTACCTCTTTTAACCGTGCAAAATTTTTGCGTTTTGTCATGACAGTCCTTTTTTTATTTTAGCTCTACTTTTGCTCCCTGCGCTTCTAATTTCTTCTTTATCTCTTCAGCTTCTTCTTTAGCAACTCCCTCTTTTACTGTCTTTGGAGCGCCTTCGACAAGGTCTTTTGCTTCTTTTAATCCCAAGTTAGTGATAGTACGTATCTCTTTTATGACCTGTATCTTCTTGTCTCCTGCTGAAGCAAGGACCACTGTAAAAGTAGTCTTCTCTTCCTGCGCTGCCCCTCCTGCTGCAGGCACGCCTCCGACAGCTGCTATTGCAACCGGCGCCTGAGCCGTTACATTGAACTTCTCTTCGATAGCTTTTACTAGATTTGACAGCTCAAGTACGCTCAAGCCCTCAATTGTAGTTAGCATTTCTTCGATCTTCTTTTCGTCTGCCATTTTGCGCCTCCTTTGATTTTTTAAAAAATAAGCAATTTATGAAACGCAGTATTCATAAATTGCTTTATGAATCTAATCCGCCTTAGGTATATTAGATTCTGGCCCTTGGTTTTCCTCTTTATTTTCTTCCTTATCCTGAGTTTCAGGCTTTGCTTCAGGAGTTTCCTTTACTTGCTCCTTGGGTTCTGCCTTTACTTCCTCCTGTTTGATCTCTTCCTTAACTTCTGATTTATTAGGTAATCTATCTTTCAGGGCATCCAATACATAGACCAATTTACTTATAATACCTTTTAATGACACTGCCAATCCCTGCATAGGAGCATTGAGCACATTTGCAAGTTTTGATAAAATCACTTCTCTCGAAGGCAATGATGCTAACATTAAAACATCGTCTCTGGTGATCTCTTTGCCCTCCATCATGCCGCCAAATATCTTAAGAAACTCATGGTCCTTAGAAAACTTCATAAGTATCTTTGATATACCTGATGGGTCGTTCTTCTTGTCTACAGCAACTCCCACTTCTCCTTTAAATATATTAGTAAGGCTATTGTTCTGTCCTTTGGACATAGCCTTTTTTGCTATAGAATTTTTAACTACAAGGTAATCTCCTGAGATGCTTCTAAGTTCTTTCCGTAGTTCATCTAATTCCTTGGCGCTTAGGCCTTTATAGCTTGTAACTATAAGATTCTCTGCGTCATTCAAGCTATCAGCGATCTCGCTGGCCATCATTTCTTTACATTTAAGAGCTGTCTTTGCCATTATAAAGTCCCTAATTTTACTGTGTCCAGCCTTAGGCCCGGACCCATTGTCGTTGAAATAGAAATACTCTTTACAAACTTACCTTTTACACTATGGGGCCTTGCTTTATTGACAGCATTTATTATAGCGCTGGCATTTTCGCAGATAGCCTTTTCATCAAAAGATATCTTACCGACACCTATATTTATATTACCCAATTTATCAAGCTTGTACTCTACGCGTCCTGCCTTTGCTTCTTTTACAGCGCGAGCCAAGTCATTGGTCACTGTGCCTGTCTTAGGATTTGGCATAAGACCGCGAGGCCCAAGGACCCTTCCAAGTTTTCCGACATCTCTCATCATGTCAGGCGCGCTTATTACAACATCAAAATCCATCCAGCCGGAATTTATCTTATCTATCAGGTCCTGCGCTCCTACATGATCGGCGCCGGCTTCTTTAGCGCCATTAGCTCCTTCACCTTTGCATAACACTAAGACCTTAACGTTTTTGCCTGTCCCGTTAGGTAAAAGAACTGTGCCTCTTACCATCTGATCGGACTGCTTAGGATCAGCTCCTAAACTAAAAGAAAGCTCGACTGTCTCATTAAATTTAACATGTGGGGCTTTTTTGAGTATTGATACTGCCTCTTCTAGAGAATAAGACTTATTTTTATCTACCAATTTTTCTAATTCTTTTTTTCTTTTAGTTAAAGTACCCATCACTCAACCACCTCTATACCCATGCTTCGTGCCGTACCTTCTACTATCCTCATAGCACTTTCTACGCTAGATGCATTAAGGTCTTTCATCTTGGTTTCGACTATTTCTCTTACCTGTTTTTTTGTGACCTTCCCTATCTTTTCTTTATTTGGCGTGCCAGATGCCTTTGCAATACCACAAGCGCGCTTTAAAAGCACCGAACATGGCGGACTTTTTATGATAAAAGTAAAAGACTTATCCTCATATACACTTAAGACAACAGGAAGGATGAGCCCTTGCCTGTCTTTGGTCTTTTCATTGAAAGACTTACAAAATTCCATTATATTGACACCGTGCTGGCCTAGGGCAGGGCCGACTGGAGGAGCTGGATTAGCCTGGCCTCCTGTAACATGCAGTTTTATTAGTGTTTTTATTTTTTTAGCCATAATATACCTATAATCTTTCGACCTGCCAATATTCCAATTCAACAGGAGTTGCGCGACCGAATATCGAGACCATTACCTTGATCTTGCCTTTTTCTGGATTAATATCTTCAACTGTACCGTTAAAATTAATAAAAGGCCCTTCTATTACCTTTACATTGTCGCCTTTTTCAAAGATCACTTTAGGCGTGGGCTTTTCTTTTCTTTCTTCTGTCTGTTTTATTATATGATTCACTTCGCTATCTAATAAAGGTATGGGTTTTGTCTTTGATCCTATAAAGCCAGTGACCCCTGAGAGGTTCTTTATTATATACCAACCCTCGTCATCCATATCCATCTCGACCAATATATAACCTGGGAAAAACTTTCTCTGGGATATCCTTTTTTTCCCATCCTTTACTTCTGAGACCTGTTCTGTCGGTATAAGGACCTTTGAAACCTTGTCTTTTAAGAGGCCTTCTTCTACCTTGCTCTCAATAGTGCTTTTGACTTTGTCCTCTTGTCCTGTTAATGTATGGATCACATACCACTTATTAGACATAATTTTATTACCTTAATAATATATTGACAAATTTAGACAACACTATATCTACTATGCCTATAAATAAGGCGATCAATGCGGTTGATACAATAACTACCATGGTAGAACCTATCAGTTCATTCCTGTCTGACCAGGATACTTTTTGCATCTCTACTTTGACTTCTGTTATAAACTTTATAATATTTGAGAATATCTTCATATACCTTGTTCACCCAGCTTGTCAAATATCCTGTATCGCAAAATCAATGGCAGGCCAGGAGGGATTCGAACCCCCAACACGCGGTTTTGGAGACCGCTGCTCTGCCAATTAGAGCTACTGGCCTCCATTCTTTTTGCTATAGCTACTTTTCTTCTTTATGTAATGTTCTTTTTTTGCAAAATCTACAAAATTTCTTTATCTCAAGCCTTCCAGCCTGTTTCTTTTTATTTTTAGTGCTTGTATAATTTTTTCTTTTACAATCTGTGCAACTTATGATTATGATTTCTCTCGGCATTGTTTATCTACCTTCTATATATTTTCTTGTGTCTTGCAACCTGTGACCTATTATGCGATTATTTCTGATACAACCCCTGCTCCAACTGTATGTCCGCCTTCTCTGATAGCGAACCTGAGTTCTTTTTCCATAGCAATAGGGGTGATCAATTCTATTTCAAGGTCC
>JBDRJN010000015.1:0-122557 GCA_043814965.1 Candidatus Omnitrophota bacterium | reverse complement strand
AATCTATCGAATCCTTTATGTCTTTTAAAGATTTGGAGGAAAGCATTATTCTAGCTATATGAGAGCCCTTGAACTGGTATGTATCCTCTCCTCTGATCTTGTAATTGGCTAAATATAGCAAGATAGGTAATTTTTTTGATAACTTTGTCTTCAATATTTCATTTATCTGAGATTTATTAAAAAGCTGCTCATTGTCACGTTTTATGCCAAGAAGCAGGCGCTTTATCTTTTCTTCGTTAGCTATCTTATCTTTGGCCAATAGCTGTATATCCTGAATCGCATCATAAAGATCCAATATTTCACTTTTATCATTGATAAGATATTCCTGCCCAGGATTGGTTATCTCTTCCAAAAAGTCTATAGAAAACAGTTCTTCTTTTTTCTCAGTATCCCCTCTTTTAGACAAAGTTTTTCTGGTTTTGCCTATCTGGAATCTTCTTATTACTATATCTGGTTTTTTGCCTTTGTTGGCCTTATCCTTTTTGGTAAGCCTTACGGTAAATTCAAAGACACCATCTTTAAAATCATTATCTATAATATAACTTTCCCAGCCTTTTTCTCTGGCACCTAATACAGGAAAATGAAATACATTAAATCCCTTAAAAACCGTAATATCTATACAGCCATTTTGAACTGTATCTCTTAGTTTAAGGCCCCTTAAATCCGGCAAATCATTCTTATTAGCCTTTTTATAAAAATCAGGCGGTTTATTCATGAGCTCTATAAGCTTATTTACGCCTAATTCACTACCGATCTCGAGAACACTTATAGTATTACCTGATTCTGCATGGCTTCCCTGTATATCGCAGGTATATTTACTTATTTGAAAGGTTTTTATGACTATTTTATCATCTTTTACAAGTCTTACGTTAAACTCAATAACTCCGCTTTTTTCCAGGCTATCTACAATATAGGCTTCCCAGCCTTCCTCTTCTTTACCAAGTATATAAAAAGGATAAAAATAGTTCTCTTTTACCTTGATCGAGATACGGCCTTTTTTATCTGTAACGCCTATGCGAGTACCTATCAGGCTAGATAGATCGAAAGTCTTGATGTCTTTTTCAAAATCCTCCGGCCTTCCTATGATCTTTGCCAAGGCAAAAGACCCTAATTTATCGCTGATCTCGAGAACCTCTCTATCTGGTCTTCCCTCTTTCTCTCCAGCATATTCCAGAGGGCGTGTAAATTCACCTATCTGAAACTTTCTTATGACAGGTTTTTCGTTTTCCTTAGTAAGCTCTACTGTAAATTCAAAGATATCATCTTTTACTTCATTATCTACAATATAAGCTTCCCAGCCTTCTTCTGCTTTGCCTAATATTTTCAAAGTACAGGGGTAATTCTCGAACGGAGAGAATGTCACTCTGCCAGTTATATCAACAGGCCCTATTCTGTAACCTTTGAGATCGAGTGATTTAATCTTTTCTTTGAACTCTTTTGGTTCTTTAATAAAATCCTTTAAAGCCAGAAGGCCTAATTTATCACTGATCTCAAGAACTTCTCCAGTATTGCCTTTTTCATTATTACCGCCTTGTAAAACGCGGGGTACATTACCTACCTGAAAAGTCTTTTTTATAGGGTCCTCGCCATTTTCCTTGGTAAATTCTACTGTAAATCCAAAAACCCCGTTTTTCACCATGCTATCTATTATGGTTGCTCTTCTTTTTCCGACCATACCTGCGTGAAAGGATAATGGAAAATTGGGGATAGGGCTAAAATTTATAATGCCATTTTCAGTTGTATATCCAAGAAATCTATTATTTAAATCAGGCAGGTCCTTTTTGTTGGCTTCCCAGTCAAAACCCACGGGTTTTATAACTATTTTTGATAAAAGCGTCTTTGTATATTTATGGTCATTTCTGCCAGTTTCCTCAAACGTAGAGTGCCTTGCTACCTGATAAAACACCATGCCGTTTTCCAAGGCACTCTTTATCTTGTTCTCTCTTGCTGCAGGATCAAAGAAAATATCAGTAAAATAACTGTGTTTATTAGCGTTTATTATAGGGCTTATCTTGCTTAAAAAGAGTTTTTCTTCTTTTGTCAGGTCTTTATCAATGGCTAGGCCTTCGTTCAAGATAAATATGAGCTCAAAGGCCCTTGCTATTATGTGGTTTACTTGCAAGTCTAGCGGAAGGTTCTGTATGTCTTCTAGGTTATATGACTGAATTATACTATTATTTATTAAAAGCTCTTTCATTGCCTGGTGAACATGAATGTCCTTATCCTGTATTATCTGCATTATAGCTTCGGTATGCTCATGTTCGTAGAGTTTTATTAGTTCTAATGGATTACTAAGAACATCATTATTTACTAACATCTTCCCTGATGAGACTAAAAGGCCATCTGCATTATTAGCTTTTAATATAGCTATATCTTCTTCATCTATAGCAGGGATTACAGAGCCATTCAATAAAGCAAGCTGCAGGCGTCTTTTTGTCTCTGGCGCTTTTAAAGAAGATGGGACTCTTAGATAAGATCTATCAGATAGATCTATAGCATATACTATATTATTAAGCATAAATATAGATGCTATTATTAAATTTAATATTCGAGTTGTGTAAAAATACCTAAACATAGTTTCGGATTTCGGGTAACGGGTTTCGGGGTATGGGTACTAGTAATAACCGTATCCCGTACACCGTAACCCTTTTATAATGCCTGTTATAAAAGGACAAAAAAACAGCCTTCCCACCGCTTTCCCATGACGAAGGCTAGATTGATTGGTTATTATAATTATATAAAGTATACCATATGTATGGCTACTATGGCAAGGAAAATTTTGATCTGGCCCTATCGATCATAAACCCTATATTCTCATTAGCGTTCTTATGAATAATATTAATCTTTGGATTATTGGTTTTCCATACCCTATATATTTCATCTGCAAAAGCCTGCCCTACTGTCTTTACATCTTTGAAATCCAATGTTATCTCTTTGAACCTATCCAGGCCTACCAATATCCTTCTGGCCTGCGATCTGGATATATGCTCTGAACCCATTTTATACAGCTTAACAGTGACCCTTGTCCTGCTAAATTGAAAAGAATCATCTGTATATGCTCTGAAAATATCCTCTAATTTTTCCTTAGAATCTAACCTTATAGAAAACACTACCTTTGTGCCGATAAATCTTCTCCTGTCACTTACAAAGATGTCTTGAGCTATATTATCGAATATCAGGTCCTTTGTGAAGCTTTGGATCTTAAGGATGCTGGCTGCTTTCGAAGTAAAAAATATCCCTTCTCCGCTATGAGACTCAGGCATCGTGGATAATTTGCCTTTTGTAAGGTCTTGTATAGCCTCCAGTTCGTTATGAAGGCCTTTCTTGTTCATTATGTTATTAAAGATCCCTACACCTCTATCTAGAATACTGAATCTCACTTCTTTTTTATCGTTTTGCATTGTTAGATCTATGTTTTTTGACCCGGAATGTTCAATAGCATTATTAAGCATTTCAGTAAATGCGTAGGATAAAATATCTCCTATGTTTTCTGGAATATCTGAGAATATGCCAGTGGCCTCCTTTATGGAGTTAAGAATAATGTCTTCTGAAAGGCTTTTATTGTTTAATATACGGTGTACTGTTAAAAGAGTTTTCTTAGCATGTTTTATTTCCACATCACAAGCCAATATATACTTTGCCTGGTTAGCTTTTCCTAAAAGCAGAATTTTCCCTTCTTCCCTAAGGCCGCTAAAGAACCTATTAATATAGGCCCTGGAAAAACCAGTAAGCTTTACAATATCAGAAACCCTGATCTCTTTTTTCTTTTCTAATAACTGAATTATAAGTTTAGATATGTTCATAAGCAATCCTATTATTTTATATACAACTTTTTTAAAATACAAAAATTAAAGCTGACTACAAGTTGTCTATAAGAAAGCTACAGTATGAAAAAATTAGTTTACAACTATAGTATATACTACATTTTTTAAGTTGTCAACAAGTTGTCTACTTTTTATAAAATTTGTTATTCTATCTTACTTAGAAGGCGGGATCTATTGCAGGCGGATATTACAGCCTCTTTTACTATATTTTCCAGGTTTTTCTTCTTAAAAACTTTTAGCGCTGCCTCGGTAGTGCCGCCTTTTGAGGCTACTTTTTTAACAAGCTCTTGCATAGAGATGTTACTCTTAGAAGCAACTTCTCCTCCGCCTACAAAAGTAGCTAATGCGAGCTTCCTAGCCAACGCCTTGTTCAAGCCGCATTTAATACCAGCTTTCTCCAATAAATCAGTAAGCAAGAAATAATACGCCGGCCCGCTTCCGCTTAAGGCTGTGACCGCATCCATCAAGCCTTCCCTGACATCCACGACCTCACCTATGTTCAAGAAGATCTTATGTACTGTCTCCAGGTCCTTTCTAGAAGCATATCTACCCTTTGATACCGCAGATATCCCCTTACCAACCAATGCAGGCATATTAGGCATCACTCGTATTACCCTTATCTGACTAAACGAGTAGGGGAACTTTAAAGTTCCCCTACTCGTCAGGGCCTCTTCAATAAAATGCGTCTCTATTCCTGCGGCGATGGATATGACAAGTTTATTTTTTACAAAAGGCCTTATCTCGAGTAATAGTTCTTTTATGTTTTGCGGCTTTACTGCAAGTATTAAAATATTCGATCTTTTTACAAGCTCTATATTATTCTTGGCTGATCTTATATATCTATTTTTCAAGTTACGCAGTTTCTTATTGTCGCTATCGGCTATTAAGGCTCTTTTCCTTAAACTCAGCGCTATAGCCTTACCCATATTACCAAAACCGATTATACCTATCATAGGATCCCCTTAAAAATATTCTGCGAATATTCGCCTTATTTTAGATGCTAATCCTTTAAGCTTATTACTGCTTTCCAAGGCATAAGAAGAACTTTTTTCTACATGCTTGCTTAAGCCCACTCTTGCCAGGCCTAATGCACATGAAAAATTATCATCTTCCAATTCCTTTGCATCTATCCTTCCCATCTCTATAGGTATCCCAAATATCTCCTCTACTGACTCTATAAAACCATCCATTTTGGATATGCCTCCTACGATACACGTATAAGGGACCTTGCGCCTTTCTTTTAAAAACGGCTCTATCTTTTTATAGACATCCTGCATTATCTCCTCTATCTTGGGGAACAAGAGGTTAGATAGCTCTCTCCTGGAAGTGACCTTATTCTTAGTGCTGGCCTCTATCAAACCCTGCTCAGTCTCGGTTTTTTCTATATCAAGCGCCTGAGCTTCCTTCATCTTTTCTTCTCTATCCCTAAAGGAAGGTATTAAGATCTCGCTATTATCATATATATCTTGATTTGACCTCGTAACAATGCCATATTTTATCCTAAGCTCTTCTGCCTCCTCAAACAATATCCTAAGCCTATCCTGAAGGACCTGAGTCAGGTCATCGCTGCCAAATGGAAAATAAAAAGAATCCCTAAGCCTCTCTTTATCAAATAAAGCCACTCCTGTGACATCTTTTCCTACGTCTATCAGGATCGCGCCTTCTTTAAGCCTTTCTTCATCCAGGACCGCCAATGCTGTAGCCTGGGCAGAGATCACTATATCTTCTACTTCATAGCCTGCGAGATTGATTGCCTTTGTAAGATTATGCATTATACTTACTAAAGACGTGACAATATTTAAATCAACGTCCAGCTTTGATCCAAAAAGCCCTAAAGGATCGTCTATCTCCAGTTTATCATCAATATAATATTTTTCAGATATCAAGTGGAGGACATCCCTATCCAATGACATAGCTATAAGCCGCGCTGATTCTATGCAACGCAATATATCCTGTTCTACGATCTCACTAGGCCTATCCGATATATGGACAGAACCTCTGCTTTTAAATGTCCTTATATGCACACCTTGGATATTTGCAATGACCTTTCTTATCCTTGTATGAGTCTTATGTTCCAGATCTGAGACAGCCTTTTCTATTGCGTCGGACAAAAGGCTCATATTGGTGACTACCCCTTTTGAAAAACCCTTTGTAGGATATTCTGAAATGCCGGTTATCTTCTCTGAGCTAGCATCACCATTTGAAAAACTTGCTGCCAAAGCCCTGATAGAAGACGAACCTATATCTAAACCGCATATCAAATCTTTGTGCATAAAATAGCTTTCTTTGTCCGCGTGTTACCTAGATACACGATCCGTGAGGATCTATACACTTTATTTATGCCCGATTATCGGGTCTTCAAAACGCAAGTCAATATACCTGAACTCATCGATATCATCGCCTATCTCGCCCAAGACAGTTGCAAGCATCTTAAGCCTATTATTAAAGCCGCTTTTTCCTATCTTTATCTCAAGCCCCGAAAGATCCAATACGAAAGATATGTTCCCAGGGTCAGTCACGTCTATATGCCTTAACTTATAGGCCGACAGGTTATTGTCCGACGACATTTCATTTATGATCGCCAAGGCCTTATCAAGCTTTTCCTTTTCAAACTGAGTAAAATTAAGCGATTCTTTCTTCGCAAAATTCCCGATAAGGCCAGTTATGATAGTAAGTCCTGGATCAGGAAAATTTCTAACATCATTCAAGAAGACCCCTTCTCTATCAACCAGGTAATATCTATCAGAACGCACCTGAGCGGCAGGTTTTCTCAATATCGCCTTCACTATGATCTTATTAGGCAAAAGCCTTCTTATGGCAATATCCTTGAATTCTGGATGAAGCGACTCTATTTTATTCTTCAATGATTGGATATCCACAAAGAAGATATTTTTTCCTAAAACACCTTTGTTGTCTATCTCGCCTATAGAAAGATCTTTCAGGAAACCACTTCCATCATGAAGTTTTATAGTACCCTCTTTTATCAAAAAATACTCGGAATCCACAAACATATACTGAAAACTTGCCAGGGCCACACCTATAATACCTACTATAAATAATATGAAAAAAAACTTTAAAAAACCCATTACATTAACTGGCCTTTTCTCTTTTGGCAGGCTTTTTCTTTTTCTAAAGTTTATTTTCTGGCCTTTAGGTTTTACCATTTTGCTGACTCCAGTATCTTTATGGCTAGCTCTTCAAAATCCATGCCGGATGCCTTTGCGGCCTTTGGTAAAAGGCTGGTCTCGGTAAGCCCTGGTATAGTATTTATCTCGAGCACCACCGGCGTATCATCACTTAATATCATATCTACGCGGGAAAAGAAATCAGCGCCCAATGCCTTGTGTGTCAAGAGCGCTATGTTCTGGCATTCTTTATATATCTTTTCCTGCATCTTAGCTGGTACTATATATTCAGTAAGGCCTTTATTATATTTTGCCTCAAAATCGAAAAACTTATTTTTAGGGACTATCTCTACTATAGGCAGAGGCCTGTCGGCAAGTATCCCTACAGTGATCTCTCTCCCTTTAATATACTCTTCCAACATCACTGTATTGCTATAGTTAAACGCCTTTTCAAGAAAAGGATAGAATTCCTCTTCTTTATCTACTATATATAAACCTATGCTCGACCCTTTATTATACGGCTTTATAACCAATGGCAATCCCAGTTCATTAAAATATACCTTCTGATCAGCGGTTTTGTCAATATCAGTTTTGGATAAAATTATATGGCGCGGTACAGGGATATTGCAAGTTTTAAAGACCTCTTTGGACATTATCTTATCCATCCCTACCTGAGAAGCCTTGACCTTACTGCCAGTATAAGGTATTTTCATGTCTTCCAGGATACTCTGTATAAAACCATCTTCCCCAAACTCTCCATGCATTGCAATGAAAGCGACATCTATCCCCAAAGACCTGATCCTGTCCTTTACCAGGTCTTTATAGCCATTGATATCCTGGGACCTATCCAAGCATACCTCTACAGCATCCAATCCCTTACTCATCAGCGCGCTATAGACAGCCTTTCCTGACTTTATAGAGATATCGCTTTCGGAGGAAGGCCCTCCCATCAATATACCGATCCGTTTACTCATATATAACCCTGGTATTATCTTAATATTTTAAGCTCTGGCTCCAGCTCTATGCCAAATCTATTTTTAACCTTTTCTCTCGCAAGGTCCATCAGCTGAAAGATATCTTTTGATGTTGCCCCGCCGGTATTTACTATAAAATTAGCGTGAAACAGTGATATCTCCGCTCCGCCTATCTTAGTACCCTTAAGCCCGCATTCTTCTATAAGCCTTCCCGCCGGATTATCAGAACCAGGATTTTTGAAAATACTGCCGGCTGAGGGAAACTTAAGTTTACTGATCCATGCCCTTTTATCTATAAAAGCCTTTGTCTTATTTTCTATCACATCCTTATCTTCTTGTTTTAACTTTACGACAGCCTCTATAAAGATCACATCCTCCAGGCCGCAAGAACGATATTTAAAAGGGATATCATCCCTTTTTATATTCCTGCGTTCTTTGTTCTTTATATCCAAAATATCTACGCTGAGCAGTATATCCTTTATCTCTCTTGATATATTAGTGTCACCAAGATCCCTTACCCCTGCATTCATCGCAATAGCCCCTCCTACTGCCCCCGGGATCCCCGACAAAAATTCACATCCCGAAAAACCCCATTCGATACATTTGCCTACAAGGCTGTTTATAGGAGTGCCTGCGCCTACCCTTACCAGGTCTTCACCTTCTTTCTCTATATAATTAAATCTTTTTCCCAGCTTTATTATTATACCATCAAAACCATTATCATCTGCTATTATATTGCTGCCCCCGCCCAAAACAACCAGCTTCTTTTTTTTGTCTTGAGAGATATCGATCGATTCCAATATATCATCAAAGTTCTCCGGCTCCAGCCAGCAGAATGCCGGGCCGCCTATCTTTAAAGTAGTATTCTCCCTTATTGATTTCCCGTATTCATACCTTAGCATCTTTAAAACTCTCTTTTTCCAGGGCCTTTACGATCTTTTCAGGCAGTTCATCGATATCTCCTGCGCCCAGGATGAATATAGCATCCGAAGGTTTGACTATCTCCCTCAGGTGTTTTATTATATTTTCCTTCGGCATAAAATGCACGTTTTGATGGCCTGATTTTTTTACGCTTTCGCATATATCATTGGCAGTGACATTGTCCAAAGGGCTCTCGTGCGCTGAATATATGTCAGTAATGATCAGGTGATCTGCCAGGGCAAAGGAAGAACCATATTCTTCTTTTAAGTATTTTGTCCTGGAGTACCTGTGAGGCTGAAATATGGCTATGATCCTCTTATTGGCGTCACCAAGGCCTTTCAAAGTAGCCTTGATCTCTGTAGGATGATGGGCATAATCATCTATTACCAGTATGTCTGAACCCAGGCGTGTAACATTAAACCTCCTATTGGCACCCTTAAAATCCTTTATATATTCTTTTATGAGAGATATCTCTATCCCCAGGTCAATAGCAATACCAATAGCAGCAAGGCTATTTAACACATTATGCGATCCTATCAATGAAAGTTTGATATTGCATAATAGCTTCCCCTTAAATACAAGATCGAATCTTGACCCATCAAGGCCCAAAAGTTCGATATTCTCCGCCCTTATATCCGCATCTTTAGAAACTCCATAAGTAAGTATCCTTCTGGAGCTAGATCCTGCCATGAACCTCAGGTTATCATCATCAATACATACTAATGCACAGCCAAACTCATTAGTGTTCTCTATAAATCTTTTGTAAGAAGCTATTACGTTATCCATGCTCACATAATAATCCATATGCTCTTTATCGACATTTGTAGTTACGCTGTATAACGGATTTAAAAGGAGAAATGACCCATCGGATTCATCTGCCTCGGTCACTACTAGACCGCCTTTTCCATAACGGGCATTGCCATTTAGAAAACCAACATCAGCCCCGACAAAAACAGTCGGATCAAGATCAGCCTTTATCAATAAATACGCCACAAGGGATGTTGTAGTGGTCTTGCCATGAGTGCCTGAGATCGCTATGATCTTTTTATCGCTCATGAGCATATTAAGCGCCTCTATCCTTCTGAGTATCTTCACCCTTCTTATCATGGCTTCTTTTAATTCTACATTCTGTTTCTCGATACATGAAGAATATACCACATAATCAGCTTCACCTATATTATCAGAATAATGGCCTTCCTTTACGCTTATCCCTAGTTTTTCTAACCTATCAGTGATCTTTGTCTTTTTAACATCCGATCCCTGGACCTTGAAACCATTATAATGAAAGACCTCTGCTAACCCGCTCATGCCAGCTCCGCCTATGCCGATGAAATGGATAACAATATCTTTTTTCACGCTATGATCTCCTTTATTAAGGTCCCTAAAGCATCTCTATCCTTTTTTTCTACCTTTTTAGACATACTCTTTAAAAAATCTTTATCCATAAAATTCATTATAGCCTTCTTTAAAATATCTATGTTAAGATCTTCTTCCTCCATGATAACACCGCACCCCATATCTTCCAATACCTTGGCATTGAAGACCTGGTGCCTATCTCCATAAGGATAAGGTATGAGTAAGGCTGGTTTTTTTAAATATATAAGTTCCGATATAGTCGTAGCGCCAGCCCTGGACACCACGAAATCACATATATTATAAAATCTATCCATCTCATCTGTAAAGGACAAAACTGTGCTTTTTATAGCATTGTTTCTATAAGACGACTCGACCTCGTCTTTATCTTTGTAACCAGTTATATGTATGACTTCAAAATCAAACCTATTTTCCTTCCCTATCAAGCCAAGCGCTTCGGGGAGGACGCTATTCAAGGCATGAGACCCCTGACTGCCGCCCATCACAAGCAATCTAAAACCGCTTTCATCTTTTTTATCAAAGGGTTTCATTGTCTCGCTCCGTAAAAAATTCCCTGTCACGATAATTTTACTGCTAAAATCCTCTAGGTATTTTACGGTCTCGGGAAAGCTAACTGCTATCCTGGAAACAAATCTAGCCAGTATCCTATTGGTCTTGCCGGGTAATACATTCTGCTCGTGAATAATAGTCTTTATCCTGCACATAGACGCAAAAAGCATTATAGGCCCTGTCACGTATCCACCAAAACCGACCACGCATACAGGCCTTATCTTTAAAAGTAGATATGCTGACCTCAGGCTGCCTGTAATAAGCCTAAACAAAAAATTTAAAAATGGTATTATTCCCTTTCTTTGCAGCGGTTCTATGGATACTGTAAAAAATTCCACATTGCTCCCCTCAAGCATCATAGCATCCTGTGAACGCGAAGACGTCAAAAAATAGACATCTTTGACATCTTGCTCTAATAGGCCTTTTGCCAGGTTGATTGCCGGAAAGATGTGTCCTCCCGTGCCGCCGGCTGCTATCAATATCTTCATATCGCTTTTACTGATACTCATCGTATTTGATCCTAACTATTTTTCATATCTATTGATAATAAAATAGCTACCGCAACCATATTGAACATAAGCGCTGTACCCCCATAACTAATAAATGGAAGCGGAAGCCCTTTTGTAGGTATCGCCCCTATGGATACTGCTATATTAATAATAGCCTTGAGGCCGATATTAGCTGTTATGCCAAAAGCTAATAGTTTCCCAAACAAGTCCTTTGTCTTTATAGATATATTAATACCATACCAGACAAATAATAAAAATAAGGCTACTATACTAAACGTGCCTATCAATCCCATCTCTTCTCCTATAATAGAAAATATAAAATCTGTATGAGCCTGAGGAAGATAAAAAAGTTTTTGACGCGAACATCCCAGGCCTACTCCAAATATACCTCCTGAACCAAGCGCTAAAAACGACTGTATGATCTGAAAGCCGGCATCCTGGGCATCTTTCCATGGGTCAAGATAACCTACGATACGCCTCAACCTATATGGCACTCTCACCACCAAAAAATAAAATACAGGCACTATAGGCGCTATAAAAGGTAAAAAATACATTATATTGACTCCAGCTACAAATAGCATCAATACTGATACTGTCAAAACCGTAACAGCATTACCCAGGTCAGGCTGCATCAATATAAGAAGCACTGCTAGGCCAGAAGCTATTAAAGGAGGCATAAATCCGTATAAAAAATTGTTTATTTGGTGATGCTTTCTGTCCAATATATCTGCCAGATATATTATCAAAAAAAGGCTGGCAAATTCTGATGGCTGAAACCCCATAAAACCTAACCTTATCCAGCGCTTTGCGCCCCCTGCTTTATGGCCTATACCAGGCACTAACACAAGTACAAGCCCGATTATCCCTAAAAAAAACAATACCCTCGTATATTTTTTTATTCTGATATAACCAAATTTGAGCACTGCCAAAAAAATATCACGCCAACGACAAAATTGACCATATGGCGCTTTAAGTAATAAGCGCTATCATAAAAACTCTCATACGCGTAACAGCTTGAGGCTGAATACACCATTATGATACCCATACACGACAGGATCATGCTTATTATCAATATTGCCTTGGCATTTTTGGTCAGGATATCTTTGTTAGATTCAAGCATAATTCCTTAAATACCTTTCCTCTTTCTTTATAGCTAGTGAACATATCAAAACTAGAGCATCCCGGAGAAAGAAGCACCTTATCCCCTTTCTTGGCATACTCCAATGCCTTATAAAAAGCATTTTCCAGGCTGTTCACCTCCATCAGGCAATCAATATCGCCAAGATATTCCCTTATCTTAGCCCTCGCCTCACCCATAGCAATAACACACCTTACTTTTTCTTTTATATAACTTTTGAGCCTCGAGAAATCTCCGCCTTTATAACGCCCTCCTATTATCAGGACAATATCTTTTTCTATTGTCCTGAGAGCCCATTCAACGCTTGAAACAGTAGTAGCCTTGGAATCATTTATAAAATCAATGCCATTTGATGTCAATATATGCTCCAGCCTATGCTCTATACCTTTAAAGCCTGATATGACCTCCAACATGTCTTTCTCGCTAACACCCTCACATGATGCAGCAGCCATGCTAGCTAAAAAATCCTCATTTTGTATACCCAGCCTTTTTTCAAAATCTTTATATTTATTGAAAAATTCTACTCTGGTATTGATTATCTTGCCGGATATATCATTTAATATAGCGTCTTTCCCATTCAAAAAGACCACATCACCCATGGACTGATTAGAAAAGATCCTTGTCTTGAAAAAAATATATTCTTCCATGTCAAGATGCCTGTCGAGGTGATTTGCGGATATATTGAGGACCACGCTAATATGCGGCTTAAAATGCTCTATCCACTCTAGCTGAAAAGAACTGACCTCAAGTACGGCTATAGAATCCTTATTGAGCCTATCTATCTCTCCGCTAAGAGGATTTCCGATATTGCCGCATACGACTGCATGCTTACCAGACCGCTTAAGCATCTGGCCGATCAACGTAGTGACAGTAGTTTTTCCACTCGTACCTGTGATCGCTATAATAGGGGATGGACAATGTAAGTAAGCCAGCTCAAGCTCACTTATGATAGGGATATTGTTTTTTTTGGCTATGGTTATGATATTGGAAGATCGAGGGACTCCAGGGCTTACTACCAATAAGTCAGCATCTTTTAAGAATCTATCAGTATGGCCTCCAAGCTCTACATCGCTCCTTTTGACCATACTATCTTTTATAAGAGGCCCCAAAAACTCTGTTATTTCTTTCTCTTCTTTGATCTCGGAAATAAAGACCCTGTCACCATTTTGAACCAGAAGTCTCGCAGCAGAAGAGCCGCTTTCAGCAATCCCCGCAACAACTACTTTTCTCATAGTCTTGTATCTACCTAAGTTTTAATGTAGCAAAGCTTAAGAGTACCAGTATAATAGCTACTATCCAAAATCTTACAGTAATTTTACTTTCCGGCCAGCCGCACATCTCAAAATGATGGTGGATCGGAGCTATCTTAAATATCCTCTTGCCTGTAGTCCTATATGATATTATCTGTAATAATACTGAGAGGGCCTCTACAACAAATATCCCTCCCACCAAAAAAAGGACTATCTCCTTTTTTATAAAACATGCTACTGTCCCTATAGCTCCTCCTATGGATAAGGCGCCTGTATCACCCATAAAAATAGACGCAGGATAAGAATTGTACCATAAAAATCCAAGCCCTGCCCCTGCGATCGAGGCGCAGAACACACTAAGCTCTCCTGCCTGTGGATGATAATAGATGCCCAGGTAATCTGCAAAATTTATATGCCCTGCAATATAGCTCATACCGGTATAAGCCACTGCGGTAAGTACGATACATCCGACCGCAAGGCCATCCAATCCATCTGTAATATTTACTGCGTTGCTGGAAGCAACGATGACCAGGATCACAAAAGGTATATAAAAGATACCCATGTTTACAGCTAGTTCCTTTAAAAAAGGCATCTCTAACATAGTAGAAGTGCTTGGTTCAAGATAGAGGAACACACCTACCAACAACCCTACCGCGACCTGCGCCAATAATTTTGTCCTTTTGTTTATACCTCTCTTACAAAGCCCTTTCTCAGATAATAATTTTATATAATCATCCCAAAAACCGACTGCGCCTAAAAACACAGTGACCAGCATTGCCATCAATACAAAAACATTCTTTATATCCGCCCATAAGAGAGTAGACACGATCACCCCTAGTAATATCAATACCCCTCCCATAGTAGGAGTACCTTTTTTATCTTTATGAAGATCATAAAGATGCGGACAATCTTCTTTTCTGATAGTCTCTCCTATCTTAAGGGCTGTCAGTTTCCTTATAATAGGAGGCGCAAAGATCACTGTTATTAAAAATGCAGTGATGCTGCTAAAAGCAGCCCTGAATGTAATATACTTAAAGACATTGAATGCAAAAAAATAATCCCTTAATGGATAAAGTAAATAATATAACATGTTTTATATGCCTCTCTATTTAACACCTTCTTCTAGTCCTTTTACTATCTCCTCCATCTTCATGGCCCTAGAGCCTTTTATTAAGATAGTATCTCCTTTTTTAACCAAGTCCGTGACTGCCTCGCTTGCTTCTCTTGTAAGATTGTATAATTTGATCTTCTTCTGGCTCATACCTGCTTCCTGAGCGCCTTTAGATATATGTTCAGCTAGTTTTCCAACAGCCACTATCAAGTCAATGCCTGACTCAGCAGCTTGCCTTCCCACCAGGTGATGGAACCTTCCGGCAAAAGTGCCCAATTCAAGCATATCTCCAGCTACCAGGATCTTTCTGCCTTTTGTTGTAATATCCTTTAGAGCCTCTATAGCCTGTTTCATAGATAACGGATTAGAATTGTAAGAATCGTTTATTACCTTTATATCTCCGAATCTTTTTACTTCCATCCTCATGTTAGGGCCTCTGAATTCTTTTAATGCCTCTCTTATCTCATCTATATCAATGTCAAAATCCCATACTGTTGCGATCGCAGCCAACGCATTGTATACATTATGACGCCCCAAAACACTTAGACTGATATCCCATTTGCCATTAAGCCTAAAATTAATACCATCTGCCTCAAGATTTATCTTGTCTGCATAGAAATCAAAATCCTTATCCAAACCGAATCTTACGGCCTTTACCTTTGTCTTAAGCTTAGAGAGCAATTCGTCCTCGCCGTTCAAGACAATAGAAGAATCTTTAGACATAAATTCCAATATCTCGGCCTTGGCTTTTAGAACTGTATCCAGGTCCTTAAGATATTCCAGGTGCGAAGGCCCTATATTGGTAATAAGTGCCCTTGTAGGCCTTGATATCTCGGACAGCCTTTTGACCTCTCCCAGGTGATTCGTGCCCATCTCAAGTACTGCGATCTTATGATTGGCGTCAAGGCGCATAAGAGTGATCGGGACTCCTATATGGTTGTTCTCTGTACCAAAGTTCTTAAGCACATTATACTTTTTGCTAAGAATAGCTGCTATCATCTCTTTGGTAGTGGTCTTTCCGTTTGAACCAGTAATACCTATAATAGGTATATCAAACCGCGACCTATGGAAAAACGCTATTTCACCCAGCGCCCTTGTGCTATCATGGACAGAGATAAAACTGACATCAGGCGTATTGATACTGGAGTTCAGGTAACAGCCATCCTGCATCACTATACACCCAGCACCCTTGGATATGGCATCCAGTATAAAATTATGCCCGTCGAAACGCTCCCCCTTAAGCGCTACAAAAAGCTCTCCTCCCCTTATACGCCTGGTATCTGTCGATACCCCGGTCAAAATAACCTCTTCTTCCTTCCCTGAGATAAGCCTCCCATTAGTAGAGACTAATACATCTTTTACTGTAAACATAAAGCCCTCCTCACTACTTCCCTGTCATCAAAGGGAAGTGTATTATTTTTAAATATCTGATAGGTCTCATGGCCTTTACCCGCTACTAAAACTATATCCCCTTTTCCTGCTTCTTCCAGGGCACTTAAAATAGCCCTTGCCCTATCTATCTCAACAATATAATTTTTTTTATCCAATGATATACCTGAGATGATCTCTTGTATTATAGCATTTGGGTCTTCACTTCTCGGGTTATCGCTTGTCAGGTACACCTTATCTGAAAGTTCTGACGAGATCTTTCCCATACTTGGCCTTTTCTGTTTATCTCTATCGCCTCCGCAGCCGAATACAGTAAAAAGCCTGTTTGGCCCTAACTCCTTTAAAGCCTTCAATACATTCCTAAGCCCATCTTCAGTATGGGCATAATCTACAAATACTAAAAAATCCTGGCCGCAATTGACTCTTTCAAGTCTCCCCGGTAAATTCTTTAGGCTCTCTATACCAGGTTTTATTTCATGAAGTTTCATGCCGCTTGCTATCCCGCATGCGCTAGCTGCCAATATATTATAGACGTTATATCTTCCTATCAGGCTAGAACTGATCTTTAAGGAATCGCCTCTAGTGCAAAGTATAAAATCTAAGCCGCTGAAAGAACTTTTGATGTCTTCGGCATATACATCATTGCCTTTATCTATACCATAAGTAATGATATTAGCCATTTTTTCTGAAGCAACTTTTTCTATGATCCTTTCAGAATATGGATCGTCTTTATTGACTACTGCGAAACCTCCTTTTTTTATCTTACTAAAAAGCTTTAGTTTGGAATTAAAATAATCTTCCATATCTCTATGATAATCAAGGTGTTCTCTGGTAAGATTCGTGAATATAGCAGCATTGAAACAAAGCCCTTCTAATCTCCCTTGCGCCAAAGAATGAGAAGAGGCCTCCATCACACAATTCTTTATAGACTCTTTTTTCATCTTATCCAGCAGAGAATATAGATCCAATATACCGGGAGTAGTGTTGAGGGCTGGTATTGAGCGCTTCCCAAACCTATAGTTCACAGTACCTACTACACCTATATCCAAAGACCTTGTTTTAAAAATATTCTCTATAAGATACGTTATCGTGGTTTTGCCATTTGTGCCAGTGACCCCTGTCAGGTTCATATCATTAGATATATTCCCGTAAAAGATATTACATATATTAGCCAATATACTTCTTGCATCCTTTACGTAAATAAAGACAGCTCCTCTATTGGGCTTGACGAAATCACCTTTTTGAGAATCCTGTATCACTGCTACGGCTCCTCTGTCTATAGCCTCATCTATAAAATCACTGCCATTGAACTTTTCGCCTTTTAAGGCAATAAAAAGATACCCGTCTTTTATAGCCCTAGAATCCGAGGCAATGCCAACTATCTCAAAAGAGGCCTTTCCCTGTATTTTTTCTATACCGTTTATTCCTTCTATGATATTTTTTAGCTTCATACTTTTTTATCTTCCAATGGTACGACCTTGTAGTAACGCATCAGCTCTTCTGCTACGTTCTTAAAAATAGGAGCGCACACAGTGCCTCCATAGTATTGGGGCCTAGGCTCGTCCATTATGACCACAATTACATATTTAGGGTTTTCATAAGGCAAAAAACCTATAAAAGATGCTGTATATTTTCTGTGAGAATACCCGCCATCTTCTATTTTTTGCGCTGTACCGGTCTTTCCTGCAGGAAAATATCCAGCTATTTCAGCAGATTTTGCAGTACCGCCCTCTACAACACCTCTTAATATTCCCCTTACCTTTAAAGAAGTCTCTTCAGATATTACTCTTTGTAGTTTTTCTGCTTCGAATTTCTTTAAGATGTTTCCAGCCTTGTCCTGGACCCTGTCTATCACCCTGGGTTTTACATAATTTCCTCCGTTAGCTATACTTGAGAGGGCGCATGCAAGTTGGAGCGCAGTAACAGTCACCTCCTGCCCCATAGACATACTACAAAGAGAAAGTTTTGACCATTTGCTGGGCTCCCTTACTATGCCTTCGACCTCTCCGGGGAGATCGATGCCGGTCTTTTTCCCAAACCCAAAACGTTTTATATACCTATACAATCTTTTATCTCCCAGTTTAAGGGCTATTTTCATGGTCCCTATATTTGAAGAATATTTTATTATATCCCTGAAGCTAAGCCAGCCATGGGGTTTATGGTCATGATAGATATGAGATGACCATTTAAATTCCCCATTTTCGCAAAATATCTCATCATCCAATTTTATAGTATCCTCTTCGATCGTAGCAGAAGCTGTTACTATCTTAAAGCTTGAGCCAGGTTCAAAAAAATCACTGATAGCCCTATTTCTCCTGGATCCTACTGGATATTTGTCTACGCTATTGAGGTCATATGTCGGCCTATTGGCCAATGCTATTATATTTCCCGTATAGGGATCCATAACAATAATAGAGCCGCCCAGCGCATTATACTTTTTGAAAGACCTATCAAGCTCTCTTTCAGCAAAGCTCTGCACTATGCTATCTATGGTAAGGACCACGTCATTGCCATCCGAAGGGGGTATCTCTCTGTATTCATACCCAACGACTTCTCTCCGTTTCGCATCCCTTATAGTATATATCCATCCCACAGTACCTTTTAAGAACCTATCAAGGCTAAGCTCGATCCCCTCGAGGCCATTATTATCTATCCCCGTAAATCCTACTATGTGGCTAGCCAATGTCCCGGCGGGATATGCCCTAAGGCTCTCTTTTACAAAACCTATACCTTTAATATTAAGTTTTCTTACAGCCCTGCTTATTTCCGGCTGGACCTTTCTAGCTATCCATACAAAGCGCTTATCCTGATCGAATTTGGCCAATATCTTGGTGCTATCTATCCCTAATATCCTTGAAAGGTCCTTACTGGCCTTTTCCTTATCCTTTATCAATAAAGGGTCTACGAAGATAGAGTTCAGATTTATGGATACTGCCAGCTCACGCATGTTGCTGTCATAGATAACTCCCCTTTTAGGCAGTAGACATGCAAAAGTATTGTATTGATCGAGCGCGAGCTTTGATAAAGGTTTTGCCGCGCTTAATTGTACGACCAAAAGCCGTATAGAAAGGGCTACAAAAAATATTAAGAAAGTATATAAAACTTTTTTTGTTCGAGGAATGACTAGGCTTTGCACAGAATTCTCTTATGGTACTGACTAAAATATACTCAATTATAGAGATTACTAGATCAATTAAAAATTAATATTTGGACTGGCTTCAGCTTCCCGAGTCACATTAAATAGATTGGCAAAAAAAGCCTTCTTTTCAATATTTTTACTAATAAACTTCTCTGGGGAACCCTTAAGCTTGAGCACCTGCCATTCGCGGGGCATATTCAACTCTACCTTTTTGGCTAGAAGTTTTGCTTCAAGGTTAACAGGTGATTTCAAGTTAAGGACATTATATAACAATATCTTATTCTGGTCAACCAAGTTAGAATAAATATATGTGTTCTCTTTGACCTTCAAACCCATTTGATATACAAGTACCTGCATATTTACATATGCCAGCGCTAGAAGAGTAATGATAAATACACAGGCAATGACATTATTTATCTTAAGAATAGATTTCATGCTAACCTTTCTGCTATTCTGAGTTTCGCGCTTCTAGAGCGCGGATTCTTACTGATCTCGTCTTCCTGTGGTATAACAGGTTTCTTTGTAAGACTGCGAATAACACCCTTGGAAGCAAATTCCCTAAATGTAATTTTGGCTATTCTATCTTCCAGGGAATGAAAAGATACTACGCAAATACGGCCTCCCTTCTTCAATGCCAAAAGCGCATCCTTGAGGGCCCTTTCTATCGCGCTTAGCTCATCATTCACCCTTATCCTGATAGCCTGAAATGTACGTGTAGCAGGATGAATACGGCTTGACCTATTCTTGTAAGGGATGGCTTTTAAAATTATATCCACTAATTCAAAAGTCGTCTCGACTTCTTTGGCCCTACGCGCCGATACTATAGCTCTTGCGATCCTATTATGAAAACGCTCTTCTCCAAAATCCTTTATCAAATTTGAAAGCTCCGATTCACTAAAATCATTTATTATATCTTTTGCTGTCAGCCGTTGAGTCCTATCCATGCGCATATCCAACGGCCCATTGTTCTTTATGCTAAATCCTCTTTCTTTTGTTTCCATCTGTATGCTAGATATACCCAGATCAAATAAAATGCCATCGACTCCTCCTGTCTTTAGATCTTCTAATACACTCTTAAGATTCTTAAAATCTGTATGTATCAATTCAACTGATTCTTTAAATGAGGTAAGTTTGTTTTTTGCCAGTTCCAGTGATTCCAGGTCCTTGTCCAATCCTATCAATCTACCGCCAGGAAGAATTCTTTTTAATATCTCCTCTGCATGCCCTGCCCCTCCGATAGTCGCGTCTACTATTACTTTTCCTGGCGAAAGCCTTAAAAAGTCAATGCATTCTTCAAGGAGCACACTTTTATGCAAATATTTTTCTGCCATTAGTGCTTTTAAGTATTTTGTACACCTCTTTACTTATCCGGCATGTCCTGTTGTCTATATTAAGAGATCTTGTCTTCCTTATACACTCTATAGGGATGTTCTTTAAATTCCCTAGATCAACTGTCCTGTTTCTAGAATAAATACTACTGCGAGAATGCATGATGCCTCCTTTTTCTTTACTCTAAATTTACTAGTTTCTCGGCGATTTCTTCAAAATTATCTTTGGATGCCGCATAATACTCTTCCCATTTCTCACGCGACCATATCTCTATGCGATTCGATATACCTACTATATAAACGCTTTTTTTTATCTCCGCATAGTCTTTTAAATACGATGGTATAAGGACTCTTCCCTGCTTGTCAGGGATCAAGTCGCAAGCCCCTGAAAAATATAATCTATTGAAACGCCTGTATTCTGATTTTGTAAAAGACATGGCCTTAAACTTTTGTTCTTGGGCCCTCCATTCTTCTTCCGTAAACATAAAGAGGCATTTATCCAATCCGCGGGTCACAAAGAAACGTTCTATGTAATGTTCTTTCAACGCCTCCCTGAACTTAGAGGGAATTATAATACGGCCTTTTCTATCTAATGAATGTTCGAATTCTCCGTAAAACATCTATTCCTCCACTTTACACCACTTTATACCACTTTGTAGTAAAAAGTTTACACGAACATGATTTCCCTGTCAAGATATAATTAGTTTTTTTTCAACTTATACTATATGATGGGGTTACATCAAGGCTGGAATGCTAGATATTGCGTAGTTCTCTTACCCTCTTTATGTCAACTAATATCCGTTTTTTAAGTTTCTCCGCTGAGTCGAATCTTATCTCATCCCTTATCTTCTTAATAAACGCTATCTCTATATCTCTATTATAAATATTTTTTTTAAAATCAAGGATATGGAGTTCTATGGTCGGTTCAGAATTTTTTAGAAAAGTAGGCCTTCTGCCGATATTAAGTACACCTCTATGATCTCTATTGTTTAGAAAAATACTTACAGCATATACTCCGCTAGGGGGGATCGCTTCATGATGAGGATCGATATTTGCAGTCGGAAAACCAAGGACCCTGCCTATCTTTCTGCCCTTTACTACAGTACCTAATACTGTGACCCTCCTCCCCAATAACTTCGAAGCCTCTCTTAGATCTCCGCTCTCAACAAGAGACCGTATCCTGGTGCTTGATACATATTCTTTGTTTGACCTTACGGATTTTATCCCAAAAAGCCTGAAGCGATAGATCTTGCTCAATCTCTTTAATAATAAAAAATCCCCTTTCTTTTTACTGCCGAATAAAAAATCTTTTCCTACTACAATAGCCTTTATATCAAATCTTCTCATCAAAACCTTTTTTATAAATCCATCCGCGTCCATGCGAGATAGAGATTTTGTGAATTTCACGACGAGGATCTGACCTATACCCAGTTCTTTTATAAGGCGCAGCCTATGTTCAAAGGATGTCAAAAACGGGACGTTCGAAGCAGGATTTAAAACTTTCCTAGGATGGGGGTCGAATGTCACGGCTACAGATACTGCATCCAAAGATTTCGAGACATTGACGAGTTTTTTCAGGATCTTCTGGTGGCCTCGATGGACCCCATCAAATATCCCGATAGAGACACAAGCGCTTTTAAGTTTAGGCAGGTTGTATGTGTCTTTCATCTATCTCCTCTAATAAATGAGCCTTGTCCAAACTGAACCTGCCCGATCTTGTACGCGAAAGATTTGACATATGCGCGGGGTATCTCAAGGCCTTTCCCATATCCTCGCATAATGTCCTGACGTAAGTGCCTTTTGAGCATTTAACACGAAAATCTATCTCAGGTAAATTGCAGTTCAAGATCTCGATCTCATATATATTTATCCGGCACGGCTTTCTGGATACAGTCTCACCCCGCCTTGCAAGTTTATACAATTTAGTGCCTTTATATTTTTTAGCTGACACCATGGGGGGTACCTGCTCTCTCTCACCTAAAAAACTATCAAACGTCTTCTTAATAAAATCTTCTCTTAATGCTGTAACTTTTTTTTCGATCAAGACCTTACCTGTCGAATCCTGTGTATCAGTAGATCTTCCCAAAAAAAGTGTCGCGATATACTCTTTGTCATCATTAAGGAACTGGGCACTCTTCTTGGTAGCTTTCCCTAAAAGTACCACGATTACTCCCGTAGCCATAGGATCAAGAGTGCCTGCATGCCCTACTTTTTTTATCTTGAATCTGTTCCTGATATAATCTACGACATCGTGAGAAGTGATGCCTTTTGGTTTGTTGATGATCAGTATGCCATCCATAAGTTAGTAATCGGTAATCAGTGATCAGTAACTAGTAATCTAGGTATAAAACTTGTAAAAAAATTCCTGATTACTTTTTACGGATTACTGTTACCTGATTTGCTGGCTATTTTGGTTGCTTCATTGACTACTTTTTTTTCGACCTCTTTCATCTTTCCAAATACCGTAGCACCACTTGCTGTCTTATGCCCTCCGCCTTTAAAAAAACCTGCCAGCTTATTTACATCTACCTTTCCTTTTGAGCGGAAACTTACCTTTACCCTATCTTTTGTCCCTGTCTCCCTAAAAAAGATAGCTACTTCTACTCCTTTAAGTGACCTTGCGAAATTTATTATACCTTCAGTGCCTTCGAGAGAGGCCTTGGTTTTTTTAAGCATCTTTTTAGTGACCCACAACCATGATATCTTACCATCCTTAGATACCTTCAAGGTCTTAAGCGCTTCTGATAGAAGAAGGGTGTCTTCAAAAGTGCTCGATTCATATATATTTGTATAGATCTCGTAGGGTTTTATGCCTTTTTCGATAAGCCTGCCTACTACTTCGTGGGTCTCTGGTGAAGTGTTGCTATATTTGAATGAGCCAGTATCCGTCATAATAGCAACATACATAGCTACTGCTTCATCATATCTTATCTTGACCTTAAACATATCATAGAGCTTATATATCATCTCTCCTACGCTTGAAAGATCAGGATCTACCCAATTATATTTTCCAAAACCTATATTCGAGACATGATGGTCTATATTCAAAACTATTTTATCGCCTGTTATATATTTTGAGACATTGCCTATCCTTGATAGATCAGGGCAATCCAGTATGCAGGCTGCTTCAAAATCAAAACCCTCTGGCATCTTTTTTAATATCCATTCAGCCCCTTTCATAAATCTCAGCGCTTTCGGCACAGGACTCTCATTTACAATAATAGCCTTTTTGCCCAGCCTTTCCAGGAGCATTGCCAAGGCTATCTGGCTGCCTATTGAATCGCCCTCGGGATTGATATGAGCTGATATAAGGAACTTATCGAACTTTTGTATCGCATCTTTAATCTTCTTTATGTTCATTCTTTAACCTTTCAAATGTCTTTTCTAGATTTATGCTGTATTCTATGGATCTGTCATATATAAAAGATAATTCCGGTACATATTTTAAGTTAAGCCTCTCTCCTATAAGTTTTCTTATATATCCGGATGCGCTTTCTATGCCTTCCGTGCATGATCCTATGTCTATATCATTTCCCAGCGCGCTAAAATATACCTTTGCAAATCTCAGGTCTCCGGTAAGATCTATCCTTGTTATTGTAATAAAACCTATACGGGGATCTTTTAGATCGTCATGTAATATCTTAGAGATCTCCCTTTTTAATTGAACTTGTACTCTTTCTGAACGTATTCCCATTATCTCCCCCTCCTATTACTAGAGACGTTTTCCAGCTCAATAAGGAAACTGCCCTTTTCCCAATCGGGAAAGTGTCATATAGCAGGGACAGGTTCCTTATTGGGTTAGGGTCCGCTTCCCGAACAAGTTGGAAAACGTCTCTAAACTGTGCTGTCAATTAGCATGCTCCAACATGTCTAAAACCTTAGATCAGCTTAGAAAAGCTTTCAAGGCATTTCAAAGGATCTTTTTCTCTTAAGAACAGTTCTATCTCCTTTTTTATCCTGCCTCTATTCACTTCTCCTAAAAACCCTCCCAAGATCGATCCTTTCATAAGTTTTTTTGTCTCCGGCTCTATCTCAAAACCGAATCTCACAGCAAATCTCACTGCTCTGAATATCCTAGTAGGGTCATCAACAAAACTCTTTTCATGAAGTACCCTTATAATGCCTTTCCGCAAGTCTTTATACCCATCGCAATGATCTACCAGCCTGCCAAGATCTTTTTTATTTACGCTGATAGCCATGGCGTTTATACTAAAGTCTCTTCTATGAAGGTCATCTTTCAGTGTCCCGGGTTCAACATCTGGATATGAAGCAGGCCTTTTGTAGGATTCCTTTCTTGCTGCCACAAAATCTATCCTGTAACCTTTAAGAGAAAGAGTAGCCGTATTAAAAGCCTTATATATAGTAAGTTTTCCTCTTAAGGCCTTGTTCAAAGACTCTGTGAATGCGATAGCATCTCCCTCCACAAGAAAATCCAGATCTAGATTTTTTACGCCAAGCAGGATATCTCTTACAACGCCTCCCACGATATACAGCCTTATACCTTCTTTATCACCTATAGTAGCTATAGTCTTTATAAGCTTAAAAATCTTTGAAGAAAGTTTTTTCTCTAAGTCTATCTTCATATATTTAAAATAAGGCCCGCTATCTTTTGGGATGCATCAGAATAAGACAATCTATCTATATTTTTTCTCATCTCTTCTATCTTTTGAGGAGACACTACAAGATCTTTCAGATGATCAATGACCTCTTGTACGCTATCAGCCTTTTTTGCAACTCCGGAATCAGTAAGTATATCACAGTTCCTTGTCTCCTGGCCCAAGATAGGCTCTATAATGATCATAGGAAGCCTCTTGGAAAGCGCCTCACTTGTAGTAAGTCCTCCTGATTTTGTTACTATAAGATCACTTATTTCCATAAACTCATCGACATTATCCATATAACCAAATATACCCAGATTGATGCTAGAGCCTGACCTTATCTCCTCTAATCTTTTAAATAACGACTTATTCTTGCCGCATATCACTACAAGCTGTATCTTGTCTTTTATAGAGCTAGCTAACTCGGAAATATGCTTTGCTATTTTAAATACTGGGCCTGTACCAAACCCGCCACCCATCACAAGGATATTAAAAAGGCCATGTTTTAAACCTAGCTTTTTTATAAGGCCTTCTTTATCCTTTTTTATATTAAACTTTTCATCGCATGGTATCCCAAGCACCTTTATCTTATCTTCTTTTATACCGCGTTTAATAAGTTCATCGGCCGTCTCTTTCAGGCACCCTATATAATAGTCTATGTTTTTTGCGATCCAGAAATTATGCGGGAGAAAATCAGTGATCAATGCAATAAGCTTGCCTTTAAAAAGCCCCTTTTCTTTTAGGTCCGACAATACGTCTACTGGCAAAAAATGCGTGCACAGGACAATATCTGGTCTTGACTCAGCTATAAAGTCTATAAATCTTCTGGCGCTCAGGCAATGAAAAAACCTTCTTATAGGTGAAAATACCTTGTCTATTATGCCTATTTCAAAAAAATAATAAAAAAATCCCCATAGATAAGGCGCTCTATCTATCATAAATAGATACGCCCTTGGGTACATGAACTTAAAGAACTTTGTAGTGTAATCAAGCGCATCTATATTCTCTACACTTATCTCTTTGTGCGAAGATAATCTAGAAAAAACTGCATCCGCGGCTTTTTTGTGCCCAATACCTGCATAGGCATATATAATTAGTATCTTCATAATTATAAAATCAAATATTAAAAATTAAACATCAAAATGACATATTAAAATGTGAAATTTTAAAAATCCATGGTTAATTTTACTTATTTTTGAACTTTGATTTGTAATTTTGCATTTTAATTTGATTTTTAATTTAGAACAATGTATATATAAATGGCGCTACTGCGCTAGACTCTGTAAAAAATATAAGAAGGCCGAACAAGAGAAGTACAATAACGATAGGTATGATCCACCAGAGTTTTCTCTCCCATAAAAACCTAAAAAGTTCTTTTATAATACCTATTTTTTTTCCAATAGCCATTCTACTGCCTCCTTGAGATTATCTTTAATGGAATCCGGCTGCATCTCCCAATCTTTGATATCTTCAGGGTCTTCTTTCCCTGTCAAAAGAAGAATGGTCTTACATCCTACATTCTTTCCAGCTCCGACATCAAGCCTGGAATCTCCTATAAGATATGTATTTTCAAAATCAATATCAAGGCCTTTTGTCGCTTTTTCTATAAGGCCTGTCTTTGGTTTCCTGCAGCTGCATCCCTCTTCGGGTAGATGTATGCAATAATGTACAGATGAGATCTCTCCACCCTGATCCCTGACCTCTTTTAACATATTAGATGTGATCTCATCTAATGCTGTTTTAGAATATAATCCTTTAGAAACCCCTGCCTGGTTAGAGATCACAAATATCTTATACCCTGCTCTATTAAGCTTCTTTATTGCTTCAATAGAGCCTGGGAAAAACTTAAACTCTTCCCACGATTTAATATAGTCCCCTTTTCCTGGGTCTATATTTATGACCCCGTCTCTATCCAAAAATATCGCTTTCATCTACCTTCCTTTTCCAGCATCTCCCAGTATTTCGCATAACTAAAGACCTGATACATAGCTCCATGTATTGCTATTACAAAACCCACTACCCCGTCTTTGTATCCCTGTTTTCTCACATAACTCCTAAAAAACCTGTCGCAGGCCTTCCAAAGCATCTTCGCTACCCCGATCTTCCTCTTCTCATTGAACCACTTCTCCGCCTCAAGGGTCGTCTGCCTGTTAAGGCCCTGAAAAAGGTCAGAGAAATCAACATAACCATAATGGATAATATCCGTTGTAAGGTGTCCGCACTTACCATCAAGTATGATCCTGGGATGCACACCTACTTCTTCATATTTAAATTTGGATCTCTTAAAAAGCCTGAGTTTTCCTGCAGGATACCAGCCGCCATGTTTAACCCAATAGTCTCCTACATAAGTCCTCAATGGAATACTATAAGCATTGAATTCAGCATTACCCGCTGTTGCTTCACTGATCTCTTTTTTCAATTCTTCTGTGACTACTTCATCAGCATCAAGACTAAGGACCCATTCATTTTTAGCTTTAGCGTATGCCCAGTTCCTATGGATGCCTTCTACATCCATTTTTCTCTGGAAGATCTTATCCGTATATTTATGCGCTAGCTCAACAGTCTTATCGGTGCTGAAATCATCCACTATTATATGCTCATCCGCCCAGCCCTGAGTACTTTCAAGGCATGTTTCTATTTTGCCTTCTTCATTATGGGCGATAGTGACTACTGACAGCTTTATTGTTTTATTAGACATTTTCGCTCCTTTTTACACTTAAACCTGCGAATAACGTTTTGTAAAATTTAATCTTTCTAGCCCCATTACATATTTTGAACTCTTTGTCATCCTGAAAGGAAAAAGACTGGTAATATCTTTTATGCTTTCTTCGTTTTCTTTTTCATATTTTACCTCTATGATATTCGAAATATGGTCTTTGGATTCGTTTAAAAAATTACTGTTAAAAGAATCTATACCATAAAACTCTAGATCAGAATCAAGCGTCACTCTATATCTATTATCTTTAGAAATATAGTATTTTCTACGATATCTATTCAAAAGAGAAAAATCAAGGCATCCTAGTTCTAGCTTTAATGTTTCTGGAATATCTGATGATCTTACAACATCATAGAACACATCCTTACAAAAATCTTGATCTAACATAAAGCCTTTTAATAAAAAAGATCTCTTTGCGCAAGTTAGGCCTCTTTTTATCTTTAACTCTAAGTGAGGTTTTTTGATCTCTCCAAAAAGATCTCCATACCAGCGTACTCTATATTTTACCCTATTTTCTAATCCAGATATATTTTCAAAATAATTCTTCATATCAAATGAATCTATATATATATTATTAATATATCTCTCATAATAGATCCTGGAAAAATTAGCTGGATGCAGATTCAATATTGAAATTATCTCGAATTCAGTAAGATCAGTTATAAAAAATTTACGTTCATACCTGACATGGTCCATAGGTCAGTCTTTTCCTCCATACAACAACCCATATGCATCTTTTTGATTAGGCAGGATAATTTTGCCATCCGCATTGATAGACGACCCCTCTTCTAATAAAAAGAGCCTATTGACATCTTTAACGCTAAAAGAATCGAGCGTAATACTAGCCGGCCCAAACTCGGATTTTTTCATATAAGCGGCAAAACCTATATTACAGGATTTTATCTTGATATCGTTCGATTCCACATCTGACCGGTCTTTGGCTGCAATACCTATATTCGAATTTCTTATTTCAGTGTGCGAGACAACAACACTGCTTATCTCTCCGACGCTTATTCCTTTATCTCCTGCCCCATCAATATACACATTATCGATCTCTACCACAGAACCAGAAAAATCCACCCCATCACCGCCGCATTTTATGAATCTTGAACCTACTATCTTGCCACTGCCAAAATCACAATCAAAAGCATCGGAGAATGTATCTTTAAAAAGCGTATTAACGATATAAAAATCCGATCTAACTATGTTCAACATATCATCTCCTGCAAAATCACTTAAAAACTGGCAATTTCTTATATCGACATTGGATTCATAAAATGTAACACTGCCTGTCAATTCCTCCGATACCCCCAGATCCTTGAATATAACATTGCTCAATACTGACCTGTGCTTGCCGGCAGATATAATTACAAGCCCCCTGCCGCTGGTATCTTCTGAAAAAATAGATATAGGACTACTTTCTATCCCTATAAATTGAACTGGTGAATATGATAATATCTTTGCTTTATTCAGAAGGTTTATTTTTGTCCCTTCATGACAATATAACACATACCCCTTAGGGATTATGAGATCCCTGGAGATCTCATGGTTTCCAGGTGTAATAGCTATATTTTTTGCTTCTTCATCTATCATGATAAAATCGAAGTCTTTTATATTAGGCTTATTATTTTTTGTATATTCAACTATATAGTTTTTATCCATATAAGTATAAGGAAATACCGTATCTTCTCTCTCATCGGTTGTCCCAACCAGTCTATATCTTATCTTTAGATCTCTGATATCCTTTCCTTCCCATAAGAACGTCTCTGGGTATAAAAACTTAACATCTTGGTATTCTACTGCTTCGAAAGGCTTTTTTCCTTTTATAATGGCCTTTTTATCTTGATCGAAACCGGCTATATCCTTATATGAAAGGCCTATTATCTCAACATCCATAAGTTGTATATTTCCGACATTAAAACCTATCCCATCATCATAGGTTCTACTAAAATAGACATGGATAGCTTTTACAGGATTCAGCGTAGCGTTTATAAAAGACGCATTATGGTAAAATATATCTTTTGAAAAATAATAATCCGGCCATTCTTTATAAATAATATCCAGTTTTTTTTCTAATTCATCTTCTATTTCGTTAAAAAAACCTTCCAGATACCCCGAGGCTGAGATCCTCTCGAGTTCATTGATATAATCTCTATAAAAAACATCATCGTTCAATAAAGCTGTATTAAAACTTTCAAAAACGCTCTCTGGGACTTTATCCATATATGCACTTTTTGTCTGTTTTAACGATAAATTAGCTATAGGGATGCAGTTCCCGTCAAATCCTATAGGCTCTAGCTTTGAAGTAATAGGATTAAAATAAAATCTCATATTTGTCCATATAGATGTATGTTCTGCCCCCATTAGATCTATGATAGCAAAGAACTTTGCTATTTTTTTAGGATCAAAGACTTCACTCGTCTTTAACTCTCCTCTCCTAAAGGCTTCGAGCAAGCTCATTGCTTTTATAAATTGCTCTTTTTTAAAAGGGTCTTTTAGCATAGAGCTTGTCTGAAAAGCATCTATGGAGCTAGATAGATAACTTCCGCTATTGATAGCCTGCCCACGCTGTAAAAGCTCTTTCCACATCAAGCCCTCATCAAACCTTATTATAGGCCCTTCTCGATATTTGTTATCTTCTATAAGCCGCTTATCAAAAAATTCCTCTATGGCATAAACTCCCAGATATTTCCCGTTCAATGTAACCTCGATAAAGTCATAACGTAATGATATTATACCTTCTCGTTTAAGCGCCTTATGATAGATCCATTCATATATATAGTCCCTGGTCTTGGGATGCTGAATAGAAAAAAATTTCATCCCAAAAAGAGTATCATCGCCTTTTACCTTGATCCTAAAAGACCATTTATTTCCTTCAAGATGATCAACGTGGTCGCCTTTAAGCCTAAGGTCGACTTTTATACTTTTATCTCTATACTTTATATCAGCTGGCACATAATCATCTGATTCCACTATTAATTTATTTAGCTCTAAAGCGGAAAGCCTTTTATATTCTAGCTTTTGAAAGTCTTTATGTCTTATATCTATAGAAATATGTTCTGGCCTTGCCGAAAATTTACCTCTAGTCAAATGTTTTAAAAATACCCTTTTCTTTTTTATTGCAGGCTTGATACGCTCTTCTATTATGTCAGATTTATGCACTAAGATGCCGCCTATAAATATCAGAATAGAATATAGTATCACCAAAAACACCCCTATTGTTCTCCTATAGGATCTAAAATAAGAGAGCAGGGCTTTTTTTGAATATTCTATTATAGGATTTTGCTTCTTTGATATTTTTATTTCCATCTAGTAGATCCCTTTATTATCCAGAAAGCTTATTTTTGCAACATCTTTTAATTTATGCAGCTCCTCTCTTGCTGCCTTAAGATTATTAAAATCCTTGAACTCAACAAGAAAAGCAGCTTCTAGTATTTCTTTTGTCTCATCAAATCTCTTTAAATTTAGCGCTGTAGAATGTCCTTTTAATATACTAATTATCTCATCCAGTTCTACTTTTTCTGGATTTTTGCTGGATATGGTAAGGTAAAGATTTTGATTATCCTGATACTTATGAGAAAAACTTTTAAGAGATACTATTCCTATTATAACAATAAAAGCTACCAAGGTAATGGCCCTTTGATCTGCCCCGAAACCTAAACCTATGCCTATAGCAAGAAAGAGATACGCCAACTCTTCCGGCTCTTTTATTGCAGCACGAAACCTTACTATAGAAAGAGCGCCCACAAGTCCGAGAGAAAGAGCCAGGGAAGACTTCACGATAGCGATTACAAGCATTGTTGTCATGGTAATGATGACAAAATTCCTTGCGAACATCCTCCTATTGGACAGGGATTCTCCAAACCTTATATACACTCTGCTCAATATAAAAGAAAGGATTGCTGCAAGGATCAAATTGAATATAAATCCTGCTATTGGTATCTGCACACTCTGAGTCGCAAGAAATTCCTGAAATGTCTGGATCTTATTCATAAGATTAACCCTCCTTATAATATTTACTAAAGTAAATTGCCCAGATAGCTAGATGCCTCCATGCATTCAGAATAGAGAATATAAAACCATGCATGCCATCTCTAAAACCTTGTTTTCTAATAAAAAGCTTGATAAAAAGCTTTATAGGTTTTACCATTATGTGATATTTTATTTCTTTCAGTTCTATCCTGCCCCTTTCTTTATGCAAAATATCTGACTCTATATTTGCATAATAAAGCTGCCTATTGATAAATCCTTCTATAGAATCAAATGGATAGTGTTCTAGATAAGAACTTAGTTCTCCGACTTTTCCATCTATCTTCAGCTGCTCATGGATACGCCCAACATACTTAGCGCTTTTTTTTCTAAAAAGTTTTGTCTGTTTTTCCTGCCAGCCTCCGTATTTCATAAACTTTCCTAAAAAATAGTTTCTTCTAGTGATCCGATAAGCTGAAAATCCGCTACCCTTAGATAAAATACTCTTTATATCATTTTTAAGACCGCTGCTTACTCTTTCATCTGCGTCCAGTTGTAATATCCATTCACTATTTGAGTTTTCAATCCCGATATTCCTCTGCGCTGCATAATCCTCGTTAAGCGGATGAGCAATAAGCCTTGCTTTAAACCTACGGCATATAGAATGCGTATCATCTGTGCTCATATCATCTATTACAACCATCTCATCGCACCATTTAATACTCTCAAGGCATGGTATTATACGCTTTTCTTCGTTTTTAGCTATTATAACTGCTGTTATTTTGTTTCTATTCATTCTTGTATTTTTTTCGATACAGCTATTAACTGATCTCCAATTTCCAGCATATTACCAATTTTGGCAATACAAGTCATTATATTTTTCCTAAAAGACCTTGAAAAAGAATAATATTGGCTATTCTGTATACACTCCATTATTTTAAATCCATTGCCAGTCAGAACATTTTTCAAGCTATTCTTGTCAAAATGCCATACATGCTCTCCCTTTCCCCATCCATACCAGCTAGCCTTATAGAGCCTGGCTACCAAGCTATTATGATTTGGCACTCCAATAATTAAAATACCGTCTTTTTTGATTAGGCCTCTTACATCTTTCATGAAATCATTCACTTCGAATATATGTTCTAAGATATGGTTTAAGATAACTACATCAAATACCTCTTTTTCATGCGCTATCTCTTTAAGAGGCAAACTCTTAACATCAAAACCTTTTTCAGAAACTATCTCTGCAGCCTTTTTATTCAATTCCACGCCCTCTGCTTCAAACCCAGCTTTCGAGGCTTCTTCCAGCACAAAACCCACGCTGCAACCAATATCCAAGAGCTTTCCTTCTCTTTTATATCTTTTAGCTAATTTTACTAAGGTTTCGGCGAACCCTTTAAATATCCTTTCATTTTTTAAATAATGTTCACAATAAAATTCCTGTTCGCTATAATCCATTAAAAGATAAGGCATCGTCCTAAATGCCCTGCAATTATTACAGATAACTACTTTTCTTCCTTCTTTAAATTTTAAATAATTATTATAATTGCAAGAGCCGCAAATATTACATTTAGGATCACTCATATTATTTAGAACAAGTCATACGCCAGCTTTTTGGCCTTAATAGTATTCTTGGATACGTTAATAGATATAAAAATATCTTCTCAAATCCAGGATGTTTTTTAAAAAACAATACTATCCTTGGAAGGCCTGGATCATTGATGCCTTTACTTTTCTTTCTTACAATATAGTCATTTACAATAGAAAGGAACTCTATCTTGACCTTTTGAAACCCTGAAACCTTACAGGCTTTCAACCATTCAGGTATCGTATAAGCTGTATCGCCATAACCTCTCTTTTCTAGATCATCGAACAATGGATTCCTTCTCTCAAATACTCCGCGAGCGCATTCATTTATAACAAAAAGCCTGCCATTGTTTTTTAAGACCCTGCATATTTCAGAAAATACCTTTTTCAAATCCTTAGAATGATGCAGCACAGCGCTACAGAAAACAATATCAAATGAACCTTCCTTGAAAGGCAAGCCATGCATATCACTAAATATCCTATCAAAATAGCTGTTCTTTATATAAATATCCGACGCCAGCAGATATTTACTTATATCCAAAGCTATTACTCTTGAGTTTTTCTTTGAAAACTTATATGAAGCATAACCAAATCCATCCCCAAGGCAAAGTATGCTCTCTCCGCCTTTAAGTTCCATTCGATCAAGGGTATCGTAGAATCTGACAGACCCTTCCGATATAGGCTGAAAACATCCGCCTTTTTTAAAAAAACCTGACCCATCTCCTTCAGGTAACAACATAAACTGTTTCTCGAATTTATTTATAGAAGATTTATCTATTTTATACTTATTGCCCTCATCATCTAAAAAATACTCTTCCCTATTGACCGCATCCCTTTCTCTTTCTACATCGATCGTAGTGTCTTTAAGAAAATCCAGTATGCCATTATCTATTGCATACAAAGTATTACAGCTGGAGCATAGAAGGTTTCCTCTGCGGATCTCTATATCATCCTTTTCCAGCACTTTCAGCTCAAAAGCGCTTTTCCTGCATTTTAAACAAATTAACATATCTAAAAGGTCTTTTTTCATAAAAACCCGTAAAAATCCTCTGTCTTCCCATCTAGGATATCCAAGATATTTTTTATCCTATGGACATATGTATGCTTTTTTAAAGCAAGTTCTATAGCTAGCTTTCTTATCTTCTCTCTTTCATTATCGTGAGAGAGATAATAATCCAACAAACTGAATAATTCTCCTTTTTCTTCAAAATAGAGAGCATGTTTTTTATTTTCCACTAATAATTCTATGCCCTTAAATCTCTTCGTAACATAGCAAGCTCCGCACCCAAGAGCTATGAAAAACCTATTGGAAGTATACAGCTCATAGTCAAAATCACTCACGCCAAAAATAGTCTTACTTTCGCTGTAAAATTCTGAGATATCATTTCTGATATTATTTTTTATTTTCACATTATATCTATCTGCCATGTCCTTTATCAATTCTCTGCGTGTTTTATGTAAAGGAGCGGCGCTTAACGCTCCCACAAAACCAACATCGTATTGTTTAGGCAGGTCTACCATGCCCAGGATATGATGATCGTATCCTTGAGGCATATAATATACTCTGTCTAGATTATAGGCTCTCTTATATTCGTCTATCTGTCCCCGATTACTTAAGAACATATAATCCACTAGACCGCTAAGGTCGTTTTTTTCCGGATGCTCAGGGTCACAAAACCAGAATGCGACTTTTGCGCCTATTTTATTCAGGTCCCCTTTTATATAAGATATAAAAGGCAGGATCTCTTTAAGTCTTACGATCAAGTACTCTGGCTTATGCAGCAATATTGCTTTTTTTAATATATCAAAGTCTATATTTCTCATGCCTTCTATAAGTAACGCGTCTAAACCCAGCTCTTCACTTGCCCTGGCTATCGCATCATTATCAAACCCCAGTTGATTGTGCCTAAAAATAAGGAATTGCTCTATAAAGCAGACCTTTCTTTTACTGCTAGAAGAAATATTTACGCTGCTTACTCTCTTTTTCCTTATAGAGGCTTTTAAAAAACCTACTTTTTCTATTCTCTCGATAGCAAAACCTGTCTCTGTAAGCAATAAAGATAGATTAGACTTATCAAAAAAACTTCTATTTTTATTTCCATCGCTTGCTATTTCATTATCTACCTTGAGTTCCAGCAACCCATCTTTTTTCAGTATCTTTGAGACCTTGTTTAAAAAATACAGGATATCTTCCGGAGCCAAATATTCAAGAACTTTTTCTATCTTTATAACATTAAATTCTCCCTTTAGGTCTTTTAAGCCATTTATATCTATTTTAGACCCAAAAAGATCGTTCTTGGAAGATATTTCGAGCCTGCTATCTTCGATCTTGTAGTAAAAGGCATTTTGTTCACAAAAATCTGTTTTCTTATTATTGATAAAACTGACAACGGGCAAGTTTTGACCCTGTTCATCCGAAAGATATATAAAGCCGCTTTCTTCAGCCATCTTTAGAAAATCTTCTTTTGGGAATATATTATCCAATACCAATATACCATTCACTACAAGCACCCTGCTCCACTCCTTAAACATCCTGGACCAGTCTTTTTTTCTTTTTTCTATTGTCTCGAAATCAGCTATAATAAATTTAACCGTATTGTCCAGGAATGGCAATCTATGCAATAAAGAGACGAAGACCCTGGCTTTTGTCCTTCTGTCTTCGATATTTACATATCCATAATAGGCATCCCCCCTACAGTTCAGATTTAACCTGAAAAAACGAGACCCATCAAAGACAAGGCCTTTTATTTTTCTTTTTATCATAAAAGGCGTTATCTTGTAGCGAATAGCGTTTAAAAACCTTGAATTATTGTAAAATTCTTTTAATAGATCTCTTGCCATATATTTTTTCTGTTTACTAAAATCTATAGATCTTTCTCTTTTTAATATTTAGAAAGGGCCCTTCTTTAATTTTTTTAGCCTTGATATAATATTGATAGGCCAACAGGTCTTTAATAGTACCGAATGATAAAAAATTAACTATCTTAAACCCTCTGGCAGCGACTATATTCCTTTTTATCTCTATTAATTCACACCCTGCTTCTATAAATAATTCTTTCATGTTAATAAGAGTAAAAAATCTTATATGATGTTTCCATGGTATCCCCTCATCAACATAATCCCATGTACCGCCGAATAAAAGTCTTATAATAACCTTATAGTAGCGTATATTCGCCATGCTGGCTACTATACAGCCTCCGTCTTTTAGATAATATATATATTTCTTTAATATACCTAAAGGGTCTTTAAAGCAATCCAGGATATCCCCGCATAGGATACAATCAAAGTATCCTTTTTCATAAGGAAGCTCTATGTCCTTCAGATCGCCTATAAATACTTTATCCAGCCTGGACTTGGCAGCTTCAGCTGCTCTAGCATCTATATCAATACCAACGACCTCTGCGCCTCTAGGCCTTAGTTTAGCCCCTAAAACACCATCACTGCAGCCAAGGTCCAACACCCTCTTAGCATCTAAAGGCAGAAGCGAAATAAGATCATCTCTCTTGACCCTTTTCTTCATATTGAACTCACAAATGTTTTAATTCAGCTTTATGGATATCTTTAAAAAAACTTACAGTATTTAGAAGAGCGCTGTTATCTATATTGACTATATCGTACCTCTTCTTCTTCATCAAAACTTTACATAAAACCTTTAGATCAAAAAAGCTCTTATTATAGAATATCTTCTTAACATTACCGTGATTAAGGTCTTCTATCCTCTTACTATCGTCTTTAAGCATTATTACATCTATCCAATCCCCAGAATCCCCGAAAGAGTACATCTTTTCCTTTGCCATCTCGAAATTTTCATTATTGCTGTCTTTTATTGCATAAAGTATCCTCTTTGGCTTTCCGTATAATTTATAGAACTTTTCCTTACTTTCATTAAAGAGTGTTTCAAATTGTTTTTTCTTTTCTTTGCCTTTAAAAGACGCGTGTTCTTCATGGTACACATAAGAGCCAAGGGCCATTACTGACTTATACCCCTTTTTTTTAGCTCTCATTGAATATTCAGTATCTTCAAAATACCCTGGAGAGAACCTTTCGTCCCAGACCCCTATCTCATTTATGACTTTACGCTTTACTAGATAGCAAAACCCTACTGCCGCGCCCATCTCAATGAACTTGCCTGCGTGTTCTTTCACAAGCTTTCCAGCAAACTCGTCTAAAGATTCACTCCTCTTCTTTCTAATGCCAAAAGTATTACTAGAGGGGTTCACTATCCCGATCTCGTCTGAACACTCAGCGACTTTTACCATCTCGCTCAGCCAGTCTTTACATACAATAGTATCGTTATCCAAAATACATATATATTCTGCGTCTGAGTAAATCATACCCTGCACGCCTGCAGTAGTATTCCCCAAATTTTCCTTATTTACTATTAATCTTATCTTATCAGGATTACCATTAGCTGTCTGTTCCAGGTATTTTCTTGTATCCTCTTCACTTGCATTATCTATTAATAGAATAGTATAAGGAAAGGTGGTATTGGATAATATATTATCCACGCACCTTTTGGTAAGTTCTTTTTTATTCCAGACTGGGATCACTATATCGCATTTCATATTACCATCCGCTTTTTACGGTCTTGATGACCTTCTCTATATCACTATCTGTAAGATGACAATGCAGTGGTATAGATACATACTCTGGTTCTACTTCATTCATGGCCTCTAGTTCTTCCAATCTCTTCCCTCCAAAGATAGGATATATATCACACCTCACATGGACCATATGAGATTCAATATCATTTTCTATTAACTTTTTCGTAAAGCTCTCTCTATCCTTTACTCTCATTGTAAAAAGCCAATTTCCGCTGGCCCTATCATCTTTTTTAGAAAGAAGCTTAAGCCCTTTTACATCTTTTAGCCCGTCTCTATACCTATCTGCTATCTCTTTACGCCTTTTTAAGACATACTCCAGGTCATCCATCTGGTCTACAAGCATGCTTGCAGCAATATCGTTCATATGGTATTTATAACCTACTTCTTTTATCTGGTATTTCCAATATATATCCCCACGAAATTCCCTGTCTATACCATACCATCTTAAAAGTTTAGCTCTTTTATATTGGTCCTGTTTTAAGACAGTTAAAAGGCCTCCATCCCCGGAAGTGATCTGTTTTATGGCTTGGAAAGAAAAACAAGTAAAATCTCCAATACTGCCGATATTTTTTCCTTTATAAGCTGCCCCAAAAGCATGGGCAGCATCCTCTATGACAGGGATATTATGTTCCTTGGCGATCTTCAGTATCTCGTCCATATCGCACGGATAACCAGCCCAATGGACAACAAGGATGGCCTTTGTCCTGCCTGTTATCTTCTTTTTTATGCTTTTTGGGTCTATATTCAATGTGTCTCCCTGTATATCAGCAAACACTGCCCTGGCGCCAGTGTATAATATTGGGATATTTGTTGCGGAGCACGTCATGGGCGTAGTCACCACCTCATCGCCTTTATTGACCCCAGACATAATAAGCGATAAGTGCAGGGCAGAAGTGCACGAATTCACAGTAACCGGGTAAGCAAACCCCAGCATCTTCTTAAACTTTCTTTCAGCTTCCTCTACTTTAGGCCCTTGGCCGATCCATCTGGTCTTCAATACTTCTTTTAAATTATCGTATACCTTCTCTGACATATACGGCCAAAACATGTTTATCATTCACTCATCTCCTTTTTAAATAATTCCAACCCTTCTCTGGAACTATACAATGGTATATTCAATTCTTTTTTTATCTTATCTATCTTTAGGCCTGCCTTTTTAGGCCTTAGGGCCTTTAATTCAAGGTCTTTTAATCTTACTTCTTGTATATATTTTTTATCAAGTTTAAAGATATCCGAGATATTATTTACAAATTCAACTCTATTTACAAAATCAGTACCTGCTATATTGTATGTGCCTTTCTTAGATTTTTCTACCAATCCTATTATACCTAAAGAAAGGCCCCCCGCATAAGTAGGCGTACAATAAAAATCACTTGCAGCACAGACCATTTTTTTATTCCTTATATTAAATATGATCTTTTCAGTAAAGTTCCTTTTTTCTCTGCTAAGCCCAAAAAGCTGGGCAGTCCTTACTATTATATAGTCATCCGTGATAAGCTTAAGCGCGGATTCTCCTTTTAGTTTTGTCATTCCATATATATTTATAGGCGAAGGTCCGTCGTCTTCACTATAAGGCCCTTTCTCCCCATTGAATATATAGTCAGTTGAAAGAAAGATTATCTTACTATTTATAGATCTAGCTATATTCATAAGATCCGTAGTGCCTTGTACGTTTACCTCTTCTGCAAGGCCCGGATCAGCTTCGCACAGATCCACGTTTGTAATACCACCTGCGACCAAAACTATGTCAGGCTTAAAAGAACCTACTATATCCTCCATCTCTTTCTTATTCCTTAAGTCGAGACGCTTAAGATAGCTGGGCCCTGAAGAACAATATGTGCCAAGCACATCCCAATGTTCTTTACTAGACATGTCTTTATATAACCTGGCGCCTAATACTCCTGTAGCTCCGACGATCAGTATATTCATAATAGTTCACATAATACTCTTGCAACAAATCTTATATCCTCTTCTGCGATCTCAGGATATAGCGGCAAGCTAAGTATTTGTTCGCAACATCTTTCAGTTACTGGGAGATCTCCTTTTTTATATCCCAGTTCTTTATAGGCCTCCTGCAAGTGAACAGGTATAGGATAATGTATAAGAGTGCGAATACCCTTGTCCTTAAGGGCCTTTACGATATTATCCCTGTCTTTTATTTTTACAGTATATTGATGATAGACATGTCTTGCATAATCTGCCTCGCAAGGCAGCTGTATATCTTTACTTTTACTCTCAAAAAACCTGGTATATAATCCTGCTTTTTCTCTTCTGAGATTGTTCCAGCCCTCAAGGTGTTTTGACTTGACCCTTAGGATAGCAGCCTGTATCGTATCAAGTCTTGAATTATACCCTTTTATGATATGTTCATATCTATCTTTTCTCCCGTAATCACGTAAAAGTAAGAGCCTGTCTCTAAGCTCCTTTGAATCCGTAACAACCATACCCCCATCTCCGAATGCACCCAGATTCTTGGTAGGGTAGAATGAAAAACAACCTATATCTCCAATACTTCCTACTTTTTTACCTTTATAGAGCGCGCCATGCGCTTGAGCGCAGTCTTCTATGACCCTCAGTTTATGCTTTTTTGCTATCTCCATTAAGGGATCCATATCTACCGGGTGGCCATAGAGGTGTACTGGTAAGATCGCCTTTGTCTTCTTAGTAATAGCTCCTTCTATTTTTGATGCATCGATATTATTGGTCACTTCATCTATATCTACAAAAACAGGCTTTGCGCCTGTCATAGTTATAGCAAGTACAGAAGCAATATATGTATAAGACGGCACTATTACCTCATCACCTTTTCCTATACCGCATGCAAGGCATCCTAAAAACAAGGCATCCGTCCCAGAGTTAACACCTACCCCATAAGACACTTCACAATACTTGGCAAACTCCTCTTCGAACAAAAAAACATCGCTACCAAGTACATACATGCCTGAGGACATCATATTTTCTACAACTGGCATTATCTCATCCTTTATGGCTTCATATTGCTTTCTAAGACTGAAAAAATCTATCTTCATCTCATGCCTCCATGTTTAAGGATATCTGATACTTCGCTAAACACCTCATCAGCTGTTATCTCTTTTAAGCACCTTCTGTCTTCGCATTTTTCGACTTTAAATCTTTTATAGCAGGGCCTGCACTCAATATCCCTAGTGATAACTCTATTGAGATCTCCGGGAGGATACGGCCCATATACTTTATCGTCTACTGGCCCAAACATAGACACTGTCGGCACAGCCTGACTAGAAGCAATATGTAAAGGCCCTCCCTCACTACATACGACAACACTGCATCTACTACAAAGTTCTGCCATCTGCCTAAGCGTTGTCTTTGGGCTGATTATTACATTTTCCTTCATAATATTTTTTACTTGTTCGACTACCCCCTCTTCTCCCGGGGCCCACATCAAAACGACCTTTGCATTAAGTTCCTTTATCATCCTGTCAGCTAACCTGCTGAATTTATCTACACTCCATCTTCTCATATTTATCTTATCTTTTCCAAAACTCTCCCCGCCTCCAGGCATGATACCTGCTAATAGATCTCTTTTTTCTATAGAGGCGCTTTTGAGAAAATCATCTATATAGCCTTTATCATCCTTCGATGTTACAATGGTAGTCTTCAAACCTTCTATCCTGGATAGATCTATCTTGGAGCGGATTGTATCCAGATAATATTCACTGATCAGCTTATCATTGAAACCTGTAAATGCTATTTTTTCTGTTAGAAAAAGCCCTCTGCTTTTATAATCGAACCCTATTCTTTCTTTTATTCCTATAAGCCAGCAAAAAAATGCATATTCTTTCCCTAAAGATAAGTCTATGGCCATGTCAAACTTATTTTTCTTTATATAGCTCCAGAAAGAAAAAAGTTTTTTAATGCCTTTAAGCTTATTTTTTTTCCAAAGAGCTCTATAATGATCTCTTTCGAAGACAAACACTTCGTCTATCTCAGGATTGGTCTCCAACAACTCCTTAGTCCTTATATTACATATATAAGCTATATATAAGCCAGGATCTGTCTTCTTCAAACATGATATCAAGGGTGTTGAGAACAAGACATCCCCTACTCCAAATGGATTAATTATCAATATTCTTTTTGGCATACTTTAAGATTATTATTATACCATAAAACCAATATCAGGTTATAGGTTTGTTTTTACGCTTATAGACTCCATTCTTCTGTCTATAAGCTTCTTTAATTTATTTCCTCTACAAAATAGGTCATATCCGCAGTACTTGCAGGCGTCTTCCTTTTCATTATAACCTACTAACATCTTTCTTATTCTATTAGAAGCTTCAGAAAAATATACCTCTTCCAAGGAATGATCCTTGATATTCCCCATAATAAATTTCTTCTGCAGCTCAATGTCCCCTCTTAAGTTACAACAAGGCAATACATCGCCTGTCCAATCAATATATAAGCCCCTAAATGGGCTTACGCATGGTGAAACGCGCGGCTTCTTTTTATGCAGCTCCTCTAGATACCCCCCTCTATCGTTTCCCTGCAGCCTGATATTGGGTACAAATAAAGTTACATCCATTTTTTTAGTTATTATTCTATATCTTGTTAAATTTTCGCCTGCTTTTAATCTGATAGCTTTAAGCCCGCGTTTTTTAAAATATCTGTTACTTTGGTCTACTGCGCTTTTACGAAGTTTGAAATATGGGATATTATAATCTATATATAGGCTTATATGTAAAAAATTCATGCCTATCTCTTCCAATCTGTCTATTACACCAGAAGTAACATAATCCCCGTTAGAATGGAACCCAAGCAAAACATTAGGCAGTTTTTCTCTTGCGTATTTTATTCTATCAAAGATAATGTCCAGCCCGAGAGGTTCATTGAACCTGTGGAATCTTATAGAACCTTTATAACCTAGATCACTTAATTCATCTATGATCTTCTTAAATGTTGCTTCTGGAAGGACCTTGGCCTTATCTAGCCTATCTATGGATGCATTTGGACAAAAAACACATCTTCTGTTACAGAACGCATGCGTCTCAAGCTCTATTTCCCTTACCTGTTTCCTAAAAAATAACTTTTTTCCATCTGAAGAGCTTGTCAATGAAGAAAAATGGAGCTTATCTACGCTATTACTGAAATCCTCCAGCCTAAAATAATCATCTATCCTTTTATTTAAGCCGAATACTTTAAAAAAAATCTTGAATATCTGGTATATTTTATTTATCTTCATAAGATCAATAAGAAAACTTATATTTGCTAGTCTTTATCCTCTCTTTTTTAAGGCGCATCTTTATTAAAAAATCCTTGAACCTGTATTCTATCTCCTTTGAAACAAACCTATGGTTCTTCATTAAGTTCACTATTCTGTATCTAGAAAGCTTCTTTCTTTTATCTATCGCGTTGCCGAATATATTAAGCCACATTCTTGAGTTCTCAAAAGTATATACCTTCCAAGAATAGTCAGTTAACCAAAAACTATCATCTATGACTTTTTGTTCCTTGCTAAGCTCATAAAGCCTTGTCCCTGGAAATATCATAAGTCCATTCCCCACACCTATCCTGGAAGGATCAGAATTATTTAAAAAATCTATCGTCTCATTGATGGTCTCATATGTCTCACCTACGCAGCCGGCTATAAGTAAAGCTGTAGTCTTTATACCAAATGAATTCGTAAGCCTGATAGCTTCTTCAGAGACTTTTACAGGTATTGGTTTTTTCATGATCTTTAGTAGGCTCGGAGAAGCAGTCTCTATGCCGAAATTGATCTGATAACAGCCTGCATTCTTCAATGCCTCCAATACCTCTTTATCTATACAGTCTGTCCTGGTGACAATATCAAAGACAATGTTTATGCCGCTCTCTACGATCTTATTACATAATTCTATAGTAGCTTTTTTATTTACAGAGAAGCAATCATCATTAAAAACAAACCGTTTTATGCCAAAGTCTTTATTTAGGAGCTTGAGTTCCTCCAGCATATTGTCAGGAGAGCGGTGCCTCCACCTCTTCCACATAAGCCTATTGGAACAAAAATTACAATCCCCTACGCATCCTCTGGAAAAAATAACAGGTATACAAGATTCTTTAGAAAGATCTATACCTCTAAAAATCCCTTCACCATCTGAAGGATAAAGTTTAAGGTCTATGAGCTCCCAAGCAGGAAAAGGTATAGAATCCAGGTCATTTATAACCTCTCTTTCTGGATTAATAAATACTTTATCGCCTTTTCTGTATCCTAATCCTTTTATCTCTGGATGTTCCTTGCCTTGGCATAATTCTAATAATGTATGGTCCCCTTCGCCTGCGACAATAAAATCTACAAATGAAAAATTTTCCAATATCTGCCTGCCCATTATAGTAGGATGAGCCCCACCTAATACTACTTTTATCTCTGGGGCAATGTCTTTTGATGATCTTGCTATCTCTAAAGCTTTTGTCCTCGCATACGTATGACAGGTTATACCGACCATGTCTGGAGAATAATCTTTTATAGCTTCTTTTATCTCATCCATGCTGGATATAAAACCATCCACTATCTTGACGGAGATAGAGTTTTTCTTTAATATAGCGCCTATATACAAAAGCCCCAATGGAGAAAAAGAATGGTCTCCCATCCCGCTTTCAGGAGGATTTATAAGTAAGACTTTTTTAATCATGATTTCATGTTTTCTTTAAACGGTAAACCACCATCTGATTTTCCGGAGTAACTATAGGGGCCTTGAAAAAATGCTCTTTTAAGTTATCTGGTACGTTCTCGCGTATCGAATCAACTGCTGGCAAAAGGACCTTGTCATACCTATCAAGCACATCCAGATAGCCTTCTTCAATATAAGAACTGTCTTTATACCTCCACATGTCCTCAAATATAGGGTTCCAATATTTGCGAATAACAATCCACTCGGGATAATCCTTTTTAAAATACCTGGCATCATTTATGACTATTAGTTCAGGATGATAAGCCATAACTGTAAGGTCACCTTTTAGTATCTTTATCTTATCCCCTGGTTTTGCATATAGGGCCAGATGATCGCATACAGCTTCTAGCGGGCCTGTGTATTCATGGGTCAATTCATATAGATAATCCAAAAAATACGATCTTATCTTAGCTGGGTTGCATTTTGATGGAAGATCGGTAAATACGATCATGAACATGATGATAACAGCTAGTATCTTTTTCCATTTAAAGATCCTGTAGAGCAAAAAAGCCTCTAAAATGCATAAAAAAGGTAAATATTGCACATAATATCTCATTGTCCTTGCCCCAAATATACTAAAAAATATAATATTACATATTAGGAATAAACCTATTCTTTTAAAGACCTTTGCTTCTTCTGCGGTGGGCTTAAAAATATTTATCTTTTTCAAAGCACGGAATACTGTCAATATGACCAGCCAGAATGCTATTGGTACAAAATAACCGTTTATAGTGCGTATTTGGAATTCAAGATTCTTTTTGATCCCGCCTAATGTAGAATTTACAGAAAAATTCGAAGGATCGGACATGCATACCACAGAAAACAGCATCCATGCAAGAAAAACAACTGATGGAAGAATAGATGCCTTGGCCAAACGATCAAATCTTATTTCTTTGCGGTCCAAGAATAACGTCATGATCCATATGTTACAGAATAAGATCAAAAAAGCCACATAATGGGTCAAGGCCAGCAAACTAAAAATAATACTTAACCATGCACACCCTTTATTTTCTGTAACTATACGATGATAAAGATAGAATATTGAAAAGCTAAAGAGAATAACAAGCGCATAATAGCGAGCTTGCCTTGAATGTAATAAAAATGGCGCGTTCGTGCCCAGAAGAATGACAAGTATGATCCCAATACCTTTGGACCTTAAATATTTAGAACAAAAAAATAAACCTATCAAAAGTGTAAAAAATCCAGCTATGACAAAAGGTATCCTTGCGCTCCAAGTGCTGATCCCGAACAATTTGAACGATAATGCTGCTAAATAGATAGGGAACCATGTATCCGCTATCCAGACATGGGTCCCAGGCAAATTAAAACTAGGCCAATCAGGATAAACATGATTTACGCCATCAAATGATCTAGGATAACCGAACTGCAGGACATTACGGGCCATCACAGAAGTAAAAGCCTCATCGTTCCATAAGGCATGATCTGAAAGGTTGGCAAAAAAAAGCCATATAAAAAATAAAGTTACTGCTATTGTTATTATTAACATTAAAGTTCTTTTAGGTTTCATAAGTGTTCAAACCTTCCTAGCAACACAAATAATACTACTTCCAAAAGGCAAATAAAATCTCTTTATCCAGATGCTTTCAAGTTTTACTAATATCTTCATGATACTGTTAACTATCGCATTCGGCCTTTTAAGGTCGTCTTCTTTTTTACGGCTTAAGATCTCTATCTTTCTAAGTAAAAATATTGGCAAGAAAGCAAAAAAATTAAAGTATGTTATTTTTTCTATCTTTAACCCTGAGCCGCTTATTAAACGTTTAAGGCTTTTTAAAGAATATTTTCTCCCAGTATGTTCCTTTATATCGTGAGCGCCGTTTAAAAATACCACAGGCTCTGAAAAAAATAAAACCCCGCCTTTTTTTGATACTCTTATACACTCGCGAAGGCATGTTTCGTCATCTTTGATATCACGATGATACATAACTCCCAAAAGTGACACAAAATCAAAGCTCTCATCTTTAAAAGGCAGCTTTAGGGCATCAGTTTTTACTAGATTGGGGATACCTCTTTTTTTAGTATAAGATAAGGCTATAGGATTTCTATCTACCCCGAAAACATCAAAATCGCTTTTTACCATCCTAAGGATATCTCCAACCCCACATCCAATATCAAGCCAGGCCTTGTTTTTTCCTGTCGATGTCCTATAAAATTTCTTAAGCCACTCCCTCTGGCCATAAAACCACCAGTGATAAGAATCCAACTCGTACATTTTATCAAAAATTTCTGCTTCCATATTATAAATCAAATATTGCAAAAAATCCGTTTATCTGTCCTTTTAACTGGAAAAATGTCCTTATAGAGAACAGCCGTCTAGTGATATAGCCAGGCCTAAGATAAAATCTCCTATTAGCCTTATCCAAAAATCTTGAAAATTCATCTCTATCCATATTAGGATTTATATAATAAACCTGGTTATGATCAAGGATCGTGCTTTTTGAAAAATCAAATTTATATCCTTCCTCACTAAGTCTTTTATACAGTTCTGTTCCCGGAAAAGGAGTGAATTTATTAAAATGCGCATAATCTAAGCCCATATTGATCGCGAATTGCACTGTTTTTTCCAGGCTCTCCCATGTTTCTCCAGGGGTCCCTACAATAAAATCTCCTCTAACCTCAAGGCCTGCTTCTTTGGTCAGGGCAATAGCTCTTTTATTCATTTCGACAGTATTGCCTTTTTTTAAAAGCTTGAGCATTCTATCATCGCCTGATTCAAAACCATACAACACCTGCCAGCATCCAGCCTTTTTCATATGTTTCAGGACTTCCGGATCAACACATGCAACCTTTGTCAGGCAGGTCCATGATATATTAAGTTTTCGTTTTTCAAACTCATCGCAGATCTCATGAACCCTTTTTTTATTTAGAGTAAAGGTATCATCAAAAAAACGTATCTCTTTAATGTTATATTCGGATATAAGCTCTTCTATTTCCTCAAATACATTCTCTACGCTTCTCATCCTGCAGCGTTCACCAAATATTTTCCTATCACAAAATGTACATTGAGACGGACAGCCACGGCTAGTCATGATTACTGCGTATGGGACTCTTCTACAAGAAGCTGGCGTTGGCCTATAAAACCTTGGGTGAGGCAAAAGATGCCTAGCTGGCAATGGAATAGAGTCTAGATCCATTATAAAATCCTGGTCCGCGTTCTTTATAATATCATCCCCATTTTTATATATAATACCTTTTATACTCCCTAGATCTGTAAAATTCCCGTTTAAATAACTATTGAAAAGCTGTTTAATAGTCAATTCCCCTTCGCCTATAACGCCTATATCAAAAAACCCTGTTTCTATTGTTTCGTATGGCAAGGCTGTCACATGAGCCCCTCCTATAATGATTTTACTTTTAGGAAGCTTTTCCCTGATAAATCTTGCTAGTTTTTTAGCTTTTATAAAAGAGGGGGTTGTGGAAGTAACTCCGACTACATCTGGAGACTCATCTAAGATAGTCTCAAAAAGCTCCTCAAAGGAAATACCAATAGCGCAATCTACGATCTTTACATCTATAGACATCTTTTCTAAAACAGCTGCAATATATGCAATACCTAGGGGAGGAACTATATTAATGACTTTTTGTATACTTTTTGTTTTGCCTACTGACTCTTCTTCCTGCTCAAATGGAGGATTTATTAACAACACCTTTGACATAAAGAACTAACCCTTTCTATATCTCGTCAGATAAAAAATAGCTGCTTTTATATCCTCAAGTAATGTCTTTTTATAAGGCAGGCACTTTTTTAAATAATACCCATCTATAACATCAGCCAGTCTTCTAAATACACGATTATGCGGGATATCCAATATGAACTTCTTAAAAAAATTAAATAGCCTGGGATAAGCAGCTAACAATGAGAAAAAACATCTCAGATTAAGAATCCTGTTAAGTTCTTTTTTGTTTTTTTGGCGGATAGGCGGATCATAGAAGTAACTATCCCGCAGTCTTGAAAAATCCCCGTTAAAGTAATTCTTCTCTATAGCATAATCTGTAAGTTTTAGTTTAGGATATGGATTAAAAAATGAGCAACCAGCAAAGTTAGGCTTGATATGCATATTGACTTTAAGAGTATCCAAGGCCATGTCAAAACCTTCCCCTGGTATTCCAATGATATTTTCTGTCAAAAATTTTATATTGTGTTTTTTTATCAAATCAGAACTTCTATATATGGTATCTAATGACATCTTCCTGTTTAATAAACTATTTCTTACGAATTCATTGCCAGATTCCACACCCACGTAAATCAAAGAACAGTTGGCTTCTTTTAAATAAGAAATGACCTCGTCATTCAAAAGATCAAACCTTGTATTAATGCTAAAAGGGAGTCCCACTGTCTTTTTGTAAACTCTAGTAAAATCCTTTACCCAGCCCTTATTCAACGTAAATGAATCATCAATAAAAGCGACCATCTTAATGATCGTCTTTTTTCTTTCAATATTTATTTCATCGCATATATTTTTAGGAGCCCTAGACCGGCATATACTACCAGTATCCGTATTCTTATACAGATCGTTGTAAGACTTATTAAAACAATATGTACATTGATAAGGACACCCCTTATTAGCTAAAAAATGCTTTATGCCGTGTCTATTGATTATTTGAAATTTGTCATAAAAAATCTTTCTTTCGGGTAGAGGCAATAAGTCAAGGTCATTCACACGTGGACGCAGTGGATTCTTGATTATAATATCTTTTTTTTTAATCCAAAAATTCTGTATTTTATCAGGAACCTCTCTCGACTTCGAGAATTCTCTGACAAATTCTTCCAGCGCTAGCTCCCCTTCTCCTATACACACACAATCTACAGAATCTTCTTCTACTGTTTCAGGAAAAAAAGTCGCATGCGGCCCCCCGAATAAAGCCAAAAAGCTCAGTGCCTTTTTTAATTTCCTGTTGAAATCCAGGTAAAAATTTTGTTCTCCTGTGATAACACTATAACCCACAATATCAGGATTAAAACTTTTTATATCTTTGATAGCTCTGGAAGGGTTTCTGCCTACTTCAAATATATCAACTTGACATGAATTTTTATTTAATATCCCAGAAAGATACGCTATCCCTAATGGTATTGAAAATCCAACAGTATTAATAATAAAAGCTACTTTTACCATATTAATTGAAGCTTCTAAGCATTGAAAGACGTATGGTAGTCGTAATATACTTCCAGCCTCTGCTAAAATAATCGGCAAGCCTAGCACCTGTCTTGGATTTGCCTTTTTGTCTAGGGCGCCATACATATGGGACCTCGACTACATTATATTTCAATTTCAATGCGCGATAGATAAGATCAATAAAATATTCTCCATAATCTCCTTTTAATTTGATCTTATCAAAAACCTCTTTTCGGGCAACTATAAAACCGCTCGTGTAATCCCTAAATCTATGATCAAGGCATATCTGTATAAAAAAGTTAAGGATCCTGCTCATCAAAGCTCCGGTAGCAGTATCCAGCGAATCTCTCCACTTACCTCCTAGCAGAAAGCGCGAGCCAACTGCTACATCATAACCAGCTTCTATAAGTGAAGAAAGTACTGGTAGATATTTCGGAGGCATTGAGAAATCGCAATCCATCCAGCCCACTACATCGCCAGTAGAAAGCTCTATCCCTCTAGCTATGCTTTTTGTTAAACCATGATCACTGAGCCTTTTTTCTAATCTCAAAAAAGGGTATTTGCCCTCTTTGATCATATTTTCTACTATATTACTTGTCCCATCAGGAGAATCATCATCTACCACTATTATTTCATGGATACCTTCTACTGCCTCAGCTATAGCATCTATTAACGGCTTAATATTCTCAACTTCATCATAAGTGGGCAAGATCATTGATAAGCGATTTTTCATTGAAATACTCCTCTTATTGTACTGGAAACTTTGTCTATCTGCACATCGCTGATAGCTTGCCCGCTTGGAAGATAAAAACCGCTTCTTGCTATCTTTTCAGTCACAGGATAAGTTTCATTTTTAAAATATCCTTTTTTTAATAATACAGGCTGTTCATGCATGCCGATAAAAAATGGCCTCGCCTGAATGCCTTTTTTTAGTAGGGCGCTCATGACCTTATAAGAAGGCCAAGACGCATATTCTTCAACGCTTGATCTTTCCCAGTCATCGCTAAAAAAATCTTTACTATCATTAGTATCCTTGAGAAGCACACTATACATCCATATGACGTTCTTTGCCCATTCACGCTCTATAGGCAATTGTAATGGAAGGTCTTTTAAGGCCTCTGTATATCTCTTTGCCATATCTATCTTACGGTCAAGTACTGTCTTCAAGTTCTCGAATTGAGCGGCTCCTATAGCAGCTTGAAGATTAGTCATCCTGGCATTGTATCCTATATCATAGTGCAAAAATCTTGGCTCCTTCAAGAAACACAGATTTCTATTGCTCTTTAATCTTTCTAAAAACACATCATCAGAGGTCAAGAGCATGCCTCCTTCGCCTGTCGTAATATTCTTATTAGCGTAAAACGAAAAACAACTGATATGCCCAAAACTACCGCATTTTCTCCAATAAGCTGGCTTATTGTTCCTGGAAACTATTTTTAAGCCTTCTTTGTTTCCTAAAGGCGCTTTATTGCTCAGGTATTCCCCTCCATGGACCTCCGCAGCATCCTCAATAATAATAAGACCATATCTATCAGCTATATCTATTATAGGGTCCATATCGCAAGGATGGCCATATATATGTACCGGCATGATAGCGGCTGTACGATCCGTGATCTTGGGCTCTACCTGATCTATGTCTATACAAAAAGTCTCAGGGTCACAATCTACAAGGACCGGGACGCATCCATTATTTACAATAGCCTGGGCGCAAGAAATTATAGTAAAGCTCGGTAATATTATTTCACTTCCTTTAGGAAAATTGCATACTTTAACAGCCATTTCTAAGGCCTGCGTGCCATTGCAGACACCGATCCCGTATTTCTGTCCACAATAACTAGCCCAATCAGACTCAAACTTCTCTAAGAACTTGCCCCCGGAAGAGATCCAGTTAGTATCAATGCATTCTTTGACATATTTAAGTTCATTACCGAATATCTTTGGTTCATTTACAGGTATAAAATTCATTTGTTACTCTTTTCCTTATAGCTGCTTTCGAATCTTTCTTTTTCTTGAGGCCCAATATAAGGGCCTTGTTTTATCTCCAAGAAAACACCTTTTTCATAGAAATAAAACCCATGCCCACCCGAGACAAGTATCAGCACATCACCTTCAAAAAGATCCCTGCTTTCTATGTATATTTTTTTTTGTGAATAAAAATCAACACGAACATGCCCATGTTTAAGTATCAAAACCTCTGATGTGCCCTTAAGGCTTCTAGGCATTTCATGGTGAATATGAGGGACAATGGCTTCGTCCTTATCATATACTATAAAACCTAATTGTTGTTTAAATGTGTCTGGGGTAATAAACTCTGTTTTTTCAGGTACGTATTCTGATCTGATTATTATAGCTAAAAGATCGCTATCATGCTGTATGAATTCTTTCATAAAGACTGCTCCCTTCTTATATACTAATATTTTTATTATTATAATGCTTTTCAAGCTATAAAACAACAGTTTTCTAATAAGTCTAAGATCAAGCCCCTGACTGATAACATATTGAAAATACTATGGTTATCTGATATACTACTATCCTATGGAAAGAGACTATAAGGAAAGGTATATGAAGGCGCAGGCTGAGCTTAGTATGCTATATGAGATAGGCAATGCCATGCGTACCACTCTGAACCTTGAAGAGATCCTCTATGTGATCCTTACAGCTGTGACTTCCCACGCAGGCCTGAGTTTCAATAGGGCAATGCTATTTTTTGTCAACGAAAAGGAAGACAAGCTCGAAGGTATGATGGGTATTGGCCCTGACACAGGAGAAGACGCCAATATCATATGGACCCATATCAAAAAACACGAGCTTGGGCTCGAAGAGCTCATAGACATAAGAGGCCTGGAGCATCTAAAAAAATCACAGTTAAATAAGACCGTTCAATCCATAAAGATGCCCATAACAAAAGACCTTGGTATAATATCGTATTCTGTCATGGAAGGCATGCCGTTCATAATGAACATAGAAGAGATACAGCACATCCCGGAGTCCAACTTTTTGGAACTACTAAAATTAAAAGACTTTGTTACAGTGCCCCTCAAGGCCAGGGACAAGATAATAGGCGTGATCTTCGCGGATAACCTCTTTGACAAAAAACCCATAACAGAGGACGATATAAGGATGCTCGCGATGTTTGCAAATCAAGCTGGCCTGGCAATAGAAAACTCAAGATTATACGAAAGGACAGTGATACTCTCTAATTCGGATTCCCTTACCAGCCTCTGGCATCACGGATATTTTCAATACCTTCTGGATAAAGAGATCGAGGCCTCTACTATAGAAAAATCCTCCTTAAGCCTTTTGATGATAGATATAGATGACTTTAAAAAATTCAACGACACATACGGGCATCAGGCCGGGGATGAGATATTAAAGAATATCTCCAATATCTTTAGAGATGCCTCCCGAAAGATAGACCTTATAGCCAGATACGGTGGTGAAGAATTTTCAATAATCCTCCCCGGAACTAAAAAAGAAGACGCCCTTGTCCTTGCGGAGCGCCTAAAGAATACAATAGAAAAAAGCAAGGCCTTGAGAGGCATAACTGTCAGCATAGGCCTGGCATCCTTCCCCATAGACGCGGAAACCAAAGAAGAACTTATCTTAAAAGCTGACAAAGCACTCTATAAAGCAAAAGGATTGGGAAAAAATAGGGTATGTGTAGCCTAACGCTTTAGGCTGGAACGTCTTCTGCGACTTTTTCTTTATTGGCGTCATGAAACTTGACGCTTACTACCTTTGAGATACCGGATTGCTGCATAGTTATACCATACATGACATCTGCCATGTCTATGGTCTTTTTGTTATGCGTAATAACTATGAACTGAGATGTGTTCGTAAACATATCGAGGCTTCGCGAGAATCTATCGACATTCGATTCATCGAGAGGCGCATCTATCTCGTCCAATACGCAAAAAGGGCTTGGCTTTACTTTAAATATTGCAAATATAAGGGATATCGCTGTCAATGCCTTTTCTCCTCCGGAAAGCAGGCTCACATTCTGCAGCCTTTTTCCAGGAGGCCGCGCTACTATCTCTATGCCGGATTCAAGAACATTACCCTCATCAAGTAGTATGAGGTCTCCTTCTCCTCCGCCAAAAAGCATCTTGAAGAAACTCTTAAACTCGACCTGTATACTCTTAAATGTCTCTATAAAAAGTTCTTTTGTGGTCTTATTGATCTTGTCTATTGCCTTCAAGAGGCTGTCCTTTGCGTTTGCCAGGTCATCCCTCTGGTGCGTAAGGAACTGATACCTATCCTGCAGCTCCGTATGCTCTTCTATGGCAACCAGGTTGACAGTACCCATAGAATCAAGCCTTTCCCTCTTGTCGTCGACATCTTTTTTTAATAGCTCTATATCTATATCCTGCCAACCTTCGGGAAGCTCGGTTTCACCAAGGTCTACTTTATAGACATCTCTTATCCGCTGTTTGATATTATCCATGCCATAGTTTGTCTCTACTTTTTTAATATCCGCCTGATGAAAATTGTTTCTCAGTTCATTGATCTCTTTTTCGAACTCCTCGTTGCTATTTTCAACCTCGCTTATCCTTACTGACAAGGCCTTATAGTTGACCTCGATCTCTTCCAATTCCTTGACACTTTTATCTCTTTTGTCAGATAATTCCACGATAGATCCATCAAGGCTTGAGATATCTTTAGCCAATTCCTCTACCTTAGAGATGGATGACTCTATCTCGCTCTTCTTTGTCCTCATAGACTGCTCTGCATCATTTAGAGAAGACTCCAGTATCTGGAGAGTACTGAAAAGGCCTTCTTTTCTGCTTTCCAGAGAACCCAGTTCGGTCCTCTCTTCCGCAGTCTCTATGAGAAGTTGTTCCTTTTCCTTGATATATTCTCCTAAAAGCCTCTCACTATCTGAGATCCTGCTATTATTGAGGCTAAAATCTTTCTCAGCGTCTTTTATCGACTTATCTACGGATATCTCTTCTTCTTTAAGACTTGCTATCTCACTAGTGACCTCATCGAGTTCAAGCGAGACAAGCGATATCTCATCCGAGACAGTGTTTACATTCTCTTCTACATGCTCTCTCGAAGTGCTTACATTGGCTAATGATATCTCTTTCTCGCTCAGTATGTTCGATAATTCCTGTGACCTCTTCTCTATGTCGGACCGCCTTGATTCATTGCTTATTTTTTCTACCTGAAGCGCATTGATCCTTCCCTCTTCTTCATTTATTTTTATGCCAAATTCTTTTATCTTTATATCTCTATTTACCAGCGTGTCTTCTTCTTGTGATATATCCCCCCCGGAAATATACCCATTGGCTGCTATCTCTCCCCGTAATGACACAAATGTGATGTCTTTACGTGAAATCGAATTTAATAGCTCTCTGCCATCCTGAAGGTCTTTTACAATAAATATATTCTTTAAAAGATTATTTGGTATGTTCTTATATTGTTCATCTATCCTGCAAAAGCTGATAGCCCTGCCCAATATCCTCTCATCCTCCAAGCCTTCATTTACGCTATCAATATCATTAAAAGATGCGGCATGTATAAATGAAGCCTTGCCGCAAGAATCTTCCTTGAGATAATTCAATGCATTATCTATGGCTTCCGGGGTATCTACTACAATACTTTGTAAATAATCGCCCAATGCTGCCTCTATAGCAAGCTCGTAACCTTTTTCCACGCTCAAGAGGTTCGCCAATACATCCTTTATCCCTATAATAACTGAAGGATCGTTCTTGTCCCTGCTAAGTATAGCCCTTACACCTGCGGAAAAACCTTCATACTTCGCCTTTGCCTCTTCCAGGACTTCCAATCTGGACCTATTTATAGTGATTGATCTGGTAGCCTCTTCCAGCTGATTTATAATATTCTTTATATTGGATACTATCTCAATAAAACTTGAGGTAAGCTCAGTTTTTTGTGATTTTATTGAATAGACCTCATCTTCCAATACCTTTTGTTCTTTTAATATACCCTCTAATTTACTTTCTAGGCTATTTTTTTCTTCCTGTATGGTGGATTTTTCTATCTCGAGCCTCTTTGACCTTGCATCATGAGTAGAGAGATTAGCGGATATCTTGCTCTTTTGATTCCTTAACCTTGCTTCATTTGACGCTATGTCCAGGAGATTTGCCTTGGAGGTAGATATGATAGTCTCGTTTTCATTGATAGCCTTGGAGACCTCTCCCAATTTTTTCTCTTTCCCTGAAAGTGAACTTGCCTTTTCAAGGTTCTGGCTTTCCAAAAGCCCTACCTTTTGCCTCAAGATAGCTACTTCTTTTTCCTGGGAAATAATAGACTCTTTATTTTTTTCTATCTCGGAGGCCAACTCTACTCGCCTAGCCTTAAGCTCCTCTATCCTTTCCTTGTTCAGCGATGTCTTGTCGATTGATTTAGATATATCTGATTCAAGCTGCATAACGCCTGATTTGAGCTCCATCCTGCTGTTTTCAATGCTAGACCTCTTGCTTGTCAGGTCATAAAGTTCATTCTTTGTCTTTGTCAGCTTTGTCTCAAGTTCATTTTCCCTCGCCTTGAGAGAATCAAGATCAGTATTGGAATGCGTGAGGTTCTGACTTAACGTCTCCAGGTTTATCCTGGTAAGCCTGAGTTCCAATGCCTTTAATTCTTCGTATCTTTCTTTATAACGCTCTGCCTTTTTTGCCTGTCTTTCTATTGATGCGATCTGACGCTTTACCTCGAGGATTATATCATTGATCCTGACAAGGTTCTGTTCAGTATCGTCAAGCCTCTTCAACGCCTCTCTCTTCTTTGCCTTGAATTTAGTTATACCGCTGGCTTCTTCGAATACTTCACGCCTCTCTTCTGGTTTGGAGCTAAGGACCTGGTCTATCCTGCCTTGTTCGATAAGCGAATACGCGCTTGTACCAATGCCAGTTCCCATAAACAGTTCATTTATATCTTTAAGCCTGACAGGGGTCTTGTTGAGAAGGTATTCGCTCTCTCCTGAGCGGTAGAGCCTGCGGCTTACAGTGACTTCATCATATTCTATTGGGAGCATTCGATCTTTATTGTCTAGGGTGAGAGATACTTCTGCAAAATTAATCGGTTCTCTACCGTCAGTACCATTGAATATGACGTCTTCCATCTTTCCGCCGCGAAGCATCTTTGCGGATTGTTCTCCGAGAACCCACTTTATAGAATCTGCTATATTGGATTTGCCGCAGCCATTAGGGCCTACCACAGCTGTTATGCCTGGTTCAAAATCTAGGCGTGTCTTTTCAGCAAAAGATTTGAATCCGTATAGTTCTAGGCGTTTAAAGTACATTTTTTAGTTTAAAGGTTTAAAAGTAAGAAGTTTAAAAGTAAAACAGCTAACCTTTATAACTTTATACTTTTATATTATTTCTTCAATACTGCTCTAAATTTCTCTGTCAGGTTCGGCAATATCTCAAATAGATCCCCCACTATGCCGTATGTTGCAACGCTGAATATCGGGGCATGCGGGTCTTTATTTATAGCGACTATTATCTTTGAGGACTGCATGCCGACAAGATGTTGTATCTGGCCTGAGATGCCGCATGCTATATATATCTTCGGACAGACTGTCTTTCCGGTCTGGCCTACCTGATGAGAGTAACTCTTCCATCCAGCATCCACCCCAGCCCTGGAAGACCCCACTGCACCTCCCAGTACCTTAGCCAAGCCTTCTACCAAAGAAAAATTCTCTGCTTTTTGAAGCCCCCTACCGCCAGACACGATGATATCAGCCTCTGTCAGGTTTACTGTCTCTTCTATCTCCTCTACGACATCCAGGAGTTTTGTGCGCGAAAAATATGTCTCCTCGTCATAGCTATTTTCAATGATCTTGCCCCTATGGTGAGGATCTATTTCAGCCTCTTTCATGACCTTGTGCCTCACAGTTGACATCTGAGGCCTGTGATTGGGGCATATGATAGTTGCCATGATGTTTCCGCCAAACGCGGGCCTGGTCTGTAAAAGAAGCCTTTCTTTTTTATCAATATCAAGCCCTGTGCAATCCGCTGTAAGTCCTGCATGTATTCCTATGGCGACCCTTGATATCAGGGACCGGCCTATAGAAGTAGCGCCGCAAAGTACTATCTCAGGCCTATACTCTTTGATAAGTTTTACAAGGACTTTGGTGTAGGGCTCACTCTGATAATGTTTGAGCTTTGGCGCATCTACCAGATAGACTTTATTGGCGCCTCTTTGTACGATCTTGATAGCCTCTCCTTTTATATTGTCTCCCAAAAGGACTCCGCATAGGTCCACTCCCAGGGTATCAGCAAGCTCTCTGCCTTTACCCAAGAGCTCGTAGCTCACGCTCTGGATCACACCATTCTTCTGCTCGCAGAATACCCAGACATCTTTATACTGGTCAAGTTTCTTTGAAAAATCTATATCAGTAGGGCTTAGTTTATCAAGCACTATTGCATTGAATTTACACGATTCGATACATGCGCCGCATAAGGTACACTTATCAAGATCAATGACAGCTTTTTTATTTATTACCTCGATCGCGTTAAAAGGGCATGCCTTTATACATAATTTGCAGCCTGTGCATTTTTCATTAATTACTCTTATTGACATTTTTAGTCTAAAAGTCTAAAAGTCTAAAAGTCTAAAAGTTAAACCAACAAACTTTTATGCCTCTATACTTTTATACTATTTCCTCCTTTAATAAGTTAACTAACTTTTCGCTAACCTCAACTGCTTCCCCCTCCAACATCTGGCCGCCTTTTCTAGGAGAAGGTGTGAATATCTTTACTACTTTTGTAGGAGAACCGTTTAAACCTAGTAAGGATGGGTCTAAATCCAAATCTTTTGCTTCGATCTTTTTTATCTCAGCCTTCTTTGCTTTCATCTTACCTTTTAAAGAAGGTAATCTTGGTTCATTTATTTCTTTAACCACTGTCAATAGGCAGGGAAGGGGTGATTCGATGATATCATACCCTTCTTCTGTCATCCCTTCAGCCCGGATATTGCCGTAATGATCGCGATTATTATTGCCATCTAGGACTAATTCCTCTATCTTTTTTACATAAGTGATCTGTGGTATATCAAGATGAGCTGATATCCCAGGCCCGACCTGCGCAGTATCACCGTCTATGGCCTGCTTACCGCAGATGATTATATAATATCCGCCTATCTTTTGGATAGCTTTTGCCAAAGTATAGCTAGTTGCCCATGTATCACTTCCCGCAAAAGCCCTGTCTGATACCAGATATGCCTCATCTGCCCCTAAAGAAATAGGCTCCCTCAAAGCGCTCTCTGCCTGAGGAGGCCCCATAGTGATCACAATAACGTTTCCTCCTAATTTTTCCTTGATGCGGATACCTTCTTCGATAGCATACATATCGAAAGGATTGATTATGCTTTCCACTCCTGTCCTGATCAATGTATTGGTCTCAGGGTCTATCCTTACATTCGTAGTATCAGGTACCTGCTTTATACAAACTATAATATTCATGACTTATCCCCGTTCACCGTATCCCGTAACCCGAAATTACGCTGCCTTCTCCTTTATCATGTTGAGAGCTATGACGCTGCGCTGTATCTGGTTAGTGCCTTCATATATCTGGGTGATCTTTGCGTCTCTCATGTATTTTTCTATTGGATAATCCTTCATATACCCATAGCCGCCGAATAACTGTACGCAATCAGTAGTAACGCTCATTGCCACATCTGAAGCAAATAATTTTGCCATGGCGCTTTCTTTTGCTATTCTTTTAGCTCCGCTATCTATCATCTTTGCAGCAGCATATACCAATGCCCTTGCAGCCTCTATCTGTGTACCCATATCAGCCAGCATGAACTGTACACCCTGAAAACTGGAGATACTCTTTCCGAACTGTTTTCTTTCTTTTACATAAGCTAACGTCAGGTCTAATGCTCCTTGAGCGATGCCAAGGGCCTGAGACGCTACTCCCGGCCTTGACTGGTCAAATGTCTTCATAGCTACTATGAAACCCTGTCCCTCTTTACCTAATATATTTTCTTTCGGGATCTTGCAGTCTGTGAATACAAGCTCTCTTGTAGCGGATGCCCTGATGCCCATCTTGTCTTCTTTTTTACCAAATTCAAATCCAGGCGTGCCTTTCTCGACTATAAAACATGCCGCGCCTCTGGCGCCTTTTGACCTATCGACTGATGCCACGACTGTATATACCTCAGCCTCTCCGCCATTAGTTATCCATTGTTTTGTACCGTTTAATATATAGTGGTCTCCTTTTTTCTCTGCAGTGGTCTGGATACTTGCCGCATCGCTTCCTGCGCCTGCCTCTGTCAATCCAAATGCAGCTAATTTTTTACCACTGGCAATATCAGGCAGGTATTTTTGCTTTTGTTCTTCAGTGCCAAATAGTATTATTGGAAAAGTCCCGAGCGCAGTAGCAGCCACAGCCAGGGATATGCCTCCGCATACTTTTGACAACTCTTCAGTTGCAACGACCAGGTCCATTACTCCGCCGCCTATACCGCCATATTTTTCATCTATATATATACCACAGAGGTCACTATCTGCGAGGATCTTTACTATATCCCAAGGAAATATGCCCTCTTCGTCATATTTGGCTGCTACAGGCCTTATCTTTTCAGTTGCGATCTGCCTGGCCAGGTCGCGTATCATTATCTGTTGTTCAGTAAGAAAATAATCCATTGATTCCTCCTTAGATTATAGGCTATCGAGCCATCTGTAATTTTTTTGCAAAAACACTCGTTTTATTATAACTATTATTATCTATACGTCAAGCTAAAAACCGCAATTTATTGCTTTATATTTTTTCTTGCTAGTGAGGGGTCTAAAAAAGCCTCTTTATTTTGCGGACCAGAATCTTACCAAACTACATTTTAGTTTGCCTGTCAAAATAAAAAGGAGTGAGGCCCACATCTACAAATCACTAAATTTGGCCGAACGTCTTTTTGAAGACCCCTCACTAGCAAGAAAAAACTATGGGCAAATGTCTATTCGTACACTACCTTTACATAAAACTCTCTTTCATCCTCGCTCATGCCTTCATAGAATGGAGGGAATGGAGAAGCAGCTTTAACAGCGTTTACACTGTTTCTTACAAGCGTGAGCTCAGGTTTATTAAGTACGATAGGGCCTTTTATCAAAAAACCTTCCCTGTCCAGTGTAAACTGGAGTTCTACAATACCCTTGGCCCCTATATTGCCCTGGTCTTTGACAACTCTCTTTATCTCCTGATCTACCAGTAGATCATAATCTTCGTTGGTAGATCTTTGAGGCGGAGATCCTTTTTTCTCCTCTTTAGCCATTGTAGGCATTGGAACTTCTTTTGGTTTTTCCGCGCCAAGAAGAGGAGCCCATTCACTTGCTTTATCTTTTCTCTCAGCAGCTGCTTTAGGCGCCCGAGAAGCATCTTTTTTAGTCACTGGTTTCGCGTCAGGTTTTCTTTTGGCAGTACGCCATATCGGTGTCCTGCTTTCCCGCGCATCACTTCTTTCGCTCACCCCGCCTATGATAGGTAATTCCCTATCCACTTTATTTTTTTCCTCTTGCCTATTAAAATCCTTAAGTCCATTCTTTACTTCTCCAGTAGTCTCGTCTCCTCCGATGATATGAGGCGTGATAAATATGACCAGCTCTGTCTTCTCTTTACTTTTTCCGGATGACCTGAATAACCCTCCCAATAAAGGTATATCTCCCAGGATAGGTACTTTTTGTTTATTGTCTATGACAGTATCTTTCATCAATCCGCCTAATATAAGAGTAGTGCCGTCTTTTATAACAACTGTTGTCTCGGTCTCAGCAGTAGTCACATAGGGGACAATCGTACGCGTAGAGCCATCAGGATTTTTGAGCTCTACGGTCTTGGTAGAATCAGAGCTCGAGACCTCTGGCCTGACCTTTAGCGTAATATATCCTGCCCTGTTTATCTCAGGCGTTACTGATAAACTCACTCCAACATCAACAAACTGAACATTATCTGTTGTGTGATAAGTCCCTCCTTCGGTCGTAGTCACTTCGCTAGTAACATAGGCTTCTTTGGATCCCACCAGGATCTTAGCCTCTTGCTTATTAGCAACAGTGATCCTGGGCTTGGAAAGGACATTGGTCTTCCCAAATGTATCCAGTAAGCCCATTATCGCTGTGAAATTACCGCTGCTAGCCACGCTAAAATCAGAAGGCGTCACATTTGTCAGCCCCGTAGAAAGGTTAGTATCTATTGTAAATTTAAAGTCTCCAAGCCTAGCAATATCATACCAATTGATACCATGGCTGTATTTATCTGCAAGGCTCACCTGTATGATATGCGTCTCTATGGAGACCTCCAGTGTCTTATCGTCGAATACCTTTATGATATTCTTTATCTCTTCTATCTTCTTAGGTGTATCTTTTACTACTAGTTTATTGGTCCTCTCGTCTATACTCACTTCTCCTATATCCTTGGAGACGATGTTCTCTATTTTGCCTTTTACGTCACTGGCATTTGCAAAATTAAGATCAAACACCTCTGTCGTCAAGGCTACATCCATCTCCATTATGATCTGCTTCATCCTGTCGACCGTAGACGGATTGTCTATCAAGACTACGGTGTTGGACCTCTCGTCAGGTATGATCTTGCCGATACTGGTCTTTATCTCGTTTATGGTGTTGGATACATCCTGGGCATTGATATGGTTTAGTTTTATTATTTCAGTGACAGTAGTATCGTCGAATGATTTACCGTGAAGCGTATCATATTTCTTGTCTGTCATCACTCTTATGAGGGTGCCCTGCTGCTCATACGCAAGGCCATTGGTAGAGACCAGTATATCCAATACCTGCATGATATCCAGGTCATTTACATATAGCTGCACGTCTCCTCTGACTTCTCTGTCTGCTATGATATTCAAACCGCTCTTCTGTGATAATAGCTTCAGCACATCTCTTATATCCATGCCTTTTATATCTAAAGATATAAGTTCGGGGGAATAGTCCTTGGCATATGTGATGTCCAAAGAAAAAAGAGAGTTCATTATCAAAAATCCTATTATTATAAAGACGCTGCTTTTTGATATCTTCATATAAATATCCTTTATTTATTGAATAGCTATGGTTATCTTTTCTCCATTATAATCCAAGACTACGCTGTCCTTGAATATATTAGAGACCTTACAATCTTTTATGCTATCACCCACTCCAAGAAAAAGCGTCTCCTTCGTCTGGAGGTCTTCTACGATAGCCTGGGATTCCTCTCCGGTGATGATACCGACTAGTTTTATACTGCTTTGTATATTGTTTTTGATATCCGATATATTCTTGACATTGGTCTTTTCTACATCTATCTTAAAATCAACATCGCTGGGTTTTAATATATCTATGGTCTCATAGTTTTCATCAAAATTTATATCTACGCTGGGAAGCTCATATTCGAACCTAGTCATATCTACTATCAGCAGGATGACTATAACGACTATGACCCCGCTCAAGGCTATCGTAAGCTTAGTAAAGATCTTTAGATCCTTTTTAAGCCTGGGCTTATGTTGAGCTTGTTTTATAAGGTTCAGTAATTTTCCTTCGGGTGTAATGTTTCTCATACTAGGCCAATGCCACTACCTTATCCCTTTCTATCAATTCTTGTATCAGGTTTTCATCGACTGACCGCGACTCTTTCATGACTAATTCCTCTAGCGCGCTATGGCACAGGTTTGCGATCTTCCTGGGATAGCCCTGCGTGTATTCGTATATCATATTCATGGCTTCTTCTGTAAAGAAGCTTTTTCCTGAATTATAACCTGCCTGTTTCAAGCGGAACCTTATCATGTCTTTTGTCTCGTTTATATCAAATGGATTAAGTATATATTTCAGGCTTACCCTGTCGGAAAAGTTCTTTATTCTTTTTAGTTTCGGCAAAAGTTCCATCTGGCCTATGATAACAAGTTGTATAAGTTTGTATTCATTGGTCTCAAAGTTCAGCAATGTACGAAGTATCTCGAGTGTGGAGGGATATAGTTTTTGCGCTTCGTCTATTACTAAGATGACGGTGCTTTTTTCATCAACGCATTTTTTAAACAAAAACCTTTCTATAGCCTCTTTGTAATCAAGCGTGGACCTAAAAGAAGACTTGATGCCAAATAACTTAGCAAGATACACGACAAATTGGAACTCAGAGTCATATACAGGGTCAAGTATCATGTGAGGCATAAAAGAATCTTCTTTGCTAAGTATCTGCAAAAGCGATCTCCCTAGCGTAGTCTTACCTACTCCTACATCTCCCAGGACCAGGCTTAAACCCCTTTTGAGCCTGATAACTGTCTCTAGTCTTTTGATCACTTGCTGGTGGGACAAAGATGGATACATAAAATAAGGGTCAGGGCTTGTAGAAAAAGGTTCTTTCTTGAGGCTGAGTATCTCGTAGTATGACAACTACATTCTCCCTTCTAGTATCTCTCTTATCTCAGCGAGAGACTTATGCTCCCGCCGCAGTGTCCTTATCCTGAGAAGTTCTTCAAGGTTCTTTTTGTTAAAATACCTGAAATTGGTCTCAGGGCTTCTGCCTATTTCCTTTATAAGGCCTATATTAAGATAATATTTTATAGTATGAATAGTCTGCCCGCTTAATCTAGCCAGGTCCTTTATTAAATAAATATTATTTTCCATAATTCTATTGCTCTCCATATAGATAGTAATAGCTTACTCTCTACTCAGAGAGTAAGTATACTCTACTAAAAAGCCTATGTCAAGGCAGGTTGGATTTTTTTCTTAACTTTTGCCGTATAATGGGTAATAAAAACTTGGGCCTACTGGAGGACTGCTTTGGACATGACAAATATACCTTTAAAAATAGAGCTCTCTTGCTCGGTCCTTCTCAATTCAAACTTCTTTATGCTTATGATGACAGGATGCTCTATAAGCTGGGACATAAGCTTGGTTATACTGCCAAGCCCTCCCTCAATATGAAGCTCTACTATATATTCCTTGCATATACCATGATCTATGACAGGCCTGGGCCTTATATTGGATGTGGTAATGCCCAACGATGATGCATTTTGTTCTATTATAGAGAGTATCTTGGGCATGGTATTGATATTGGAGACATATGAATTGTAGTGCCTGATGACAAGGTTCCTGTTTTTCAATAACTCTATATTCTTTTCAAGGTCTTTTATGTCATCTGATATCTTTTTATTATACCCTACCCAACTCTTAAAGACACCATCCAACACAAGATTGTATATCAGGACCATGGATACGACCGCGATCGTGACGATCAGTATGTTTTTTTCTCTTTTTGAGATATTTAGCTTTATCATCTTTCCTTTATTATATCTATATTGTATTTCTTTGAGACATTATCCATGTCTATATGGCACTGTATGTCGAAATCAACTATCTCCTTGCCCCTATATCTTTTTTTGGTGGCATACTTGACTTCAGCCTTGTTGAAATATTCTGAATCCTCCAGTATCCTGACAAGGTCAAGCACAGAAGATGTATCCTTCGCAAACCCCCTGTAAGAGACTTCGTTGTTCCCCGCATATTCCAATCCTGATAAAAATATGCTGGAAGGCACTGCCCTATCAGAGTAACCCAGGATATCCACCATCACAAGGCCTTCCAATTCCTGCTTGCTTAAAAAATCTGTTTTTTTGGAGAGCTTGCTGAGATTATGCGTCTTTGTCTGAAGCTTCGTCAATCTATCAGAAAGGATATCTATGAATTTTCTCTTTTCGTAAAGCTTGTAATTCAGCAAAGAAAAGACCAGCGCTATTATAGCAAAGATAAGCCCATATATTATGATAGATTCTTTCTTTTTTTTGGTCTTTTCCAGGTTCTGTCTTATCTCTTCTGGAGCAAGATTGATATCCAATGAAAAATCTAATGCCTCGAGGTCTTTTTTAAATTCATAACTCTCTAATGGTACACCCTGGAACTCTTCTTCGATGTAGAGTTTGATATCTTCCGTGTCTCTGGATAAAAAACGCCTTATGATTATATTTTCTATAGGCGGGTTCAATCTATCCCTTTTGTATGCTAATAATGAATGCTTTATCTCCTCGAGCAGCCTCTTATTGTCTGAAAACCCCCTCGAGACGATAAGGCGCTTTTTATCCATCACAATTATCTCAGAAGACTTCTCTCCTATATTGATAACAAGATTTACTTTGTCCTCTTTTATGACATTCTGTTTTAATAAAAACTCATACAATAACTCTGTATACAGCCTTACTATGCAATCCTGGCCAGCTCCCAGCCGAGCTTCATTTTCTATAGCATCTTCCAGTATCTCCTTGGTAGCCACCACAAGCATGATAGAAATACTTCCCTGTTTATAGGACCCTAGTTTTTTATAACCGATGACTATGTCCTCTTTGGGATAAGGCAGTTCTTTTATGGCCTGGAACCTTAATACATCTTTTATCTCAGAATCATCCACTGAAGGGATATCCAGAAACCTTATGAATGCTAAATGGCGAGGTATGACTATTGTCTTAGTGATTTCTTTATTCAAATTAATCCTGACCTGTAACCCTTATTACTTCATTTATAGTTGTAATGCCTTTTTTTATTTTTTCCCATCCGTCCATGCGAAGGGTGTGCATGCCGAGCTCCAGCGCTTTTTGCTTGATCTGGCTTGCAGGGGCTCTTTTAATGACCAGGCTGCGTATATCCTCGCCCATAGCTAAAAACTCATATATGCCAGTCCTTCCTTTATATCCGCTGAACTTGCATTCTTCACAGCCTTTTCCTTCATATATAAAACCATCTACCATATCTATTTTTTCCTCCGCTCCAAAATCCCTTAAAATAGACTCATCTATCTTTACCTTGGTCTTACATTTTGAGCATATCACCCTTACAAGGCGCTGCGCCAGAAAACAATCTACGGAACTAGCGACAAGATACGGCTCCACTCCTATATCGAGAAGCCTTGCCACTCCTCCCGCCGCATCATTGGTATGAATAGTTGAGAACACAAGATGCCCTGTCAAAGCTGCCCTTATAGTGATCTCTGCTGTCTCATAGTCTCTTACTTCACCTACCATCATAATATCAGGGTCATGCCTCAGCATTGACCTGAGGCCTTGGGCAAATGTAAGGCCTGTCTTTGGATTGACCTGTATCTGGGTCACTCCTTTAAGCTGGTATTCTATAGGATCTTCTATGGTTATGATCTTTTTGTCATTTGTATTTATCTTGGATATACACGAGTACAATGTCGTGGTCTTGCCGCTTCCAGTAGGCCCTGTGGTAAATATAATGCCGTGAGGCTTCTTTATAAGCCGCTCTATTATCTTCATATCATCCGGAAAAAGGCCCAATTTTTCCAGGCTATAAAACTGCGTCCCTGTAAGCAGCCTTATATTGACACTCTCTCCAAATTGTGTTGGTAAAGTCGAGATCCTCAAGTCCATCTCATCTCTTCCCATCTTTATCTTTACCCTGCCGTCTTGAGGAAGCCTTTTTTCAGATATGTCCAGGTTTGACATTACTTTTATCCTGGAAGCGATACTTGAAGCAAAATACTTTATATCCTGCGGTATAGGTATATCATATAACACGCCATCGACCCTATATCTTACCTTTAGCTCATTTTCATAGGGTTCTATATGTATATCAGTGGCCTTGTCTTTTATAGCCTGCATCAGTATCTGATTTACAAATCTTATTATAGATGCGTCTCCTGAGACATCTTGTATATCCTCGGTCTTTCCTATGACTATCTCGGGCTCTTCAGCAGCTGGCTTAGTATCCATCATCTCCTGTATAGTATCAGCTCCTATCCCGTAGTATCGTTTGATAGCCTCGAGGATATCAGTCTCGCATGCCAGGACCGCAGTAATATTACACCCTAAAATAAGTTTCAGGTCATCCAGCATCTTTATATTGAGAGGGTCCCTGACAGCTACTGTAAGGACATTTTTCTCAAATTTTATTGGCATTATCTTATATTGGGATGCTAGCTTCGCAGAGACCTTGCTTAGGGCGTCAGTTGCTATGCGGGATTCTTTTATCTTTATATACGGGATATCTAACTGCTCTGAGAGCGATAGATAGAGGTCCTCTTCCCTGATAGTCCCCAGGCCGACCAATATGCTTCCCAGAAAATCCCCTGTCTTTTTCTGTTCAGTAAGTGCTAGCTTTAGCTGGTCATCTGTGATAAGGCCTTTTTCTACTAATTTATCACCTAGACGCGATATCTTCTTGTTGACTTTATCAGCCATATACAATACCTACCTTATTTTTAAAAAGTTTAGCACAAAATATCCAATATGACAACTTAAAACGCATTAATTCAATATTGATAAAAAAGGGGGGCGCGTTATTTGAAGGAGGCCACCTTGACGCGGATCAGACGCCAAAGTGTATGTTTTTGTAACGCGTCCCCCTATATTCTAGTTATCCACATTGTAGGGGAGCCTTAAGGCTCCCCTACTACTACACTTATTCTGTTTTCGGCACCTCTAGATACCAGTCCATCCTACCTTTTCTATCCTTGTTTACGGTTATTACAGATGGCCATGCTTTTTTATCTTTACTTCGTTGCCAATGATCGTTTATTTTTATATCATATTTGCCTTCTGGTGCTAATATAGAATAGTAATTACTGCTTTTAATATCCGCTTTATATACTTCTTTTGTAGTTTGGTTTATGAATTTAACAGTAAAGTAACTATGCTTTTTACGAATTTTTCTTCCTTTACTGTCATAGTAGTAATAATAAACATCGCCATTGGTAGTATATAACCTTCTACCTTGAGAATCATAGAGCACTTCAGGTTCAACTTCTTTAAGCTTTAGATCCAGCGTAAGACTACCATTGCCGGGTGAGGTTACTGTCTTTTCTATAGGCGCGCGCTCAGGTTTAAGATTCTTAGGAGCTGAGACATTGAATATATAATCACCTGCTGGCAGTTTCACTGAATAGGCCCCGCCGCTTCCAGAACGCAAGCTATCAAACTTACTGCGCTTATTGTCTTTGACTACATAAATAGTAATGGCCGCGCTGGCGATGCCTTCATTGTTTTCTTCTTTGCATACCTTTCCGCTAACAATATACTTGCCCTTTTCAAGAAAGATATCCTGTAGTTTTTTATTCTCCACTACACCTACATTTAAAGGATCGCTGGCATTATATCCATCCAGCCCAGCAACAACTCTGATATTAGCTCCTTTTGGAATGCTTGAAAATTCATAATACCCGAGTGTCTTTGCTTGAAAACTAGAATAAGTCTGCTTTGTATCGGTCCTGCCATTTAAAGTGATAGTAGCTGTTATAAGAGCATTCTTTAAAGGTGTATTACTATCTTTTTCCTTGACGTATCCCGATACCTTGACTGTCTCTGAAGCAAAATTGAAATTAACCGCTGTAATAGTAGTATAACTATCATCAGCTATCACTATATGCTGCTTCCCGGTAGTATTAACATAGTAATTTTTCTTAGCAGTAATATAATAGTCTCCGTTTGCAAGTTCCACGCTAAGGCTATAACTACCATCTGTTTGAGTTGTCGCAGTTACACTTTTCCCCTCTAATCCAATAGTTACCCCGCTTAATGTGTTATTATTGGAATCATATGTTATCCCAGTAATAGTATAAGTATAGGTCTTGTCCTCTAATATCTTGAATTCCATGCTATTAAAATCTTGCATGATCTGACCTGGCATACTTTGTGTCTTGCCTACATAGCCATCCTTTGAGGCGTTGACTGCATATGTATCTTCTCCGCGAGGTATCTCTGATATTAAATAATACCCTTCATCAGCTGTAACTGCAGAATAAGACCCACCTTTAACGGTCGTATCCACTGTTACGCCATCGATACCTTCTCTGGATTTTGCATCTACGACTTGGCCATAAAGGACAAAAAAGCCTTCTTTTGGAGAAAGTGAGAAGTTCACATTGTTATCATTTCCTACCGGGGCTCTTGATTCACTTTTATAGCCATATTTTCCCTCAGGATTAGCAACAACAGTATAATCTGTAGTTTCTAAGCCCTCAAATTTATAAGACCCGTCAGCAGCAGTTGTAGTTTCATGTTTTATACTGTCATCATAGTAACCAGCCGCGCGAACTATTATCCCTTCTAAATGAAACTCATGCCCCTTATAATAAGGTGTGTTTGCCTTTACTTTACCGCTGATATCTATCGGCTCCTTTACAGGAGGAGGCGGCGTAAGCATAATGTCCATGCCGCTACTACCTGCTGATTCATATCTTGTATTTACTGGGTTCAGATTTATCATAGGCCATTGCCTATTATCCTCTTTCATGCCCGAGCCAAATCCTAATAAGCCTCCACTGGCACTAGTCTTAAATGCATATACAACTCCACTAGGCGTAGAGCTATTGCCATATGAAGGAGCTATTATGACATCGCTGCGGCTATCCATATTCCTTAATAATGCTAGATATGGCAGGCCGTTAGAACGAGGAGTATCTACTGCCATTTTCTTAGGAAAATTATTTTCCATAAGCCCTGTTACAGCGTCATAGCAAGCTACATAGCCATTAAAAGTCAATGTAGCTATCTTATTATCGCTTCCCAGTACTGCAGCAAAGTGCCCGCCACCAATAGGATGGGCTGGTATATCATCGCCGATCTTTCCGCCAAAATCATAAAACATGGATATCTTGCCATTACAAGTAATGACTATATAAGGTCTCTTCTCCTTTGTCACTTCACCTATAGTAACGCTTGGATACGCATAAGGCGTTGGATAAAAATATGTATCAAAATTCACCAACTCTCCAGGATAGCAATATCCTTTTTCATCCAGGATATATAGTATCGAACCTATCTCTCTTTCATTTTTATCAATAGGCTTTATGTAAGTAGCAACCGCTGCTATAAACTTTTTACCATTTACATCCATTACTGCAGGAGAGGTCATAAAACCAAAACTATTGGCTGATTTTTCAAAAAACCTATCCCCATCTTTAATGTTTAGATCTGTTTTCAATTTTTTGGATAACTCAAGGCCCTCAGTTATAGTGGTGAGTTTTCCATCATGACTTAAGATATGCAGCTTTGGAGTGTTAGTCCCCTTTCCTCCATGCGTAAAAGTACCTATAATTATCTCAGGGTATTTATCTCCATCCATATCAGCTATGACTGGGGAGATATTTGATGCAAGTTCTTCTCCTATAGGTAAAGGCCTTCCGCCTTCCCAGCCTTCTAGAGAGTTACCTGTTTCGAAATTAACTGCATAGACTTTATTACCTCCCCTTGCTGAGCTTCCTGTAATAACCAGATCAGGCCTTTCATCAAGGTCAATATCTGCCACTACAGAAGTCCCATAAGTTGTACAATAAGCTGTCCCTGGTATTAATTTAGGATATTTTGATAAGATATTCCCTTCAGGGGTGTAAGCATAGATCCTGATGCCTTGATTATCTACGCCTGTAACAATGACTTCTGATATATTGTCATTATTGATATCGTGTAGCGCTGGTACTATCCCCCCTCCCTTTTTTTCTATAGGCCATTTGCTAACTGTACCATAAGGCGCATCAGGCGGGATATAATTATCTCCATTAGAATCTAGTAAATAAAGGTTAACTGAAGGGTTATTTCCCAGGCCGCTATTGCTAGGTGTGCCTGTAAAAGCTATCTCCTCCCTACCATCCAGGTCAACATCTTTTACTATAATAGGATTTATGTCTATAGTGCTAGTGATGATTGTCTGAGGTATGCCGCGGCCTAAACCAATAAAACCGCCTCCGCCGCCATCTATAACCTGTGTCTCTTCAAGCTTTCTCTCCCATTCGCCTTCTACTGCCATAGCTGGCACAGCGGATAAAAGCAACAGGAAAACCCCTGCCCCTAAAATCATCCTTTTATTCCTAGTTAGAGTATACATATTACCCTCCTTTTTGTTAAAAACCATGTTTAATATTACTCTATTTTTGAACGATATAATATTGATATATTATATCATATTTTATTCGTTTTTCAAAGTGGAGAACGCGTTATTTGAAGGAGGCCACCCTAGCGCGGATCAGGCGCCAAAGTGTATGTTTTTGTAACGCGTCCCCCATATTCTAATTATCCACATTGTAGGGGAGCCTTAAGGCTCCCCTAACAGCTATTTCTCTAAAGTTATGTAAAGCGTTCTAAAGAACCTTATGTCTTTTCCTAATAAAGTATTTTTTCCATCTTGATACCCATCAACACCCTTTACATTAAATGTATACAAAGTATCTTCATCTTTTGCATATCTTACTATAGCTAAATAATTACCTCTTTTCCCATTAGCATTAAGTTTCCATCCTTCTTTGCTGTTTGCTTCAAGGGTAAAATCTTGCCTAATCCTTTTTCCATCTTCATCTTGTATTACAATTCTCATTTTTGTTTCTTTCCATGGGATATCAACATTCAATTCCGTGCGTTCATTGATCTCTAATACCTTTGATGTTCTATTGTAATATTTCTGTAGCGGCGTAAATATCACCTGATATTTTCCTTTTAAAGTCATGGTACCAGAGTCATAAAGCCCACTACTATTAGTGCCGCAACGTATCACTTTCCTGTCAGGAGTACGGATAGTAATCATAACTCCTCCGATCGGATTTCCATCAGGATCCAGGACCTTCCCGAATATACGCGGAGCATTAGATAAAAGCTTAAGCGCTGTTATAGTAACAGGCTCTATTATCTTTATAGACATACTATTAGATATATAGTTATCTTTTGAAGCACTCAGCTCGTGCTCGCCTTTTTCTGCATTAGCTCTACATAAGCCCAATGAATCAGTAGTACCTACAGGCTTACCATCCACTGTAACATTAGCCCCCATTATAGCAGTACCTGTTTCTTTATCAGTTATCATGATATCAAAATCAATGAAGGCCTTAAGTAGCACATCCTGAGTAACATTGCCTTCTATATTGAGGTCAATGGATACGTCTTCCTTGGAGTAAGGCGAATTCGGCTTTGAGGCAGTAAGGGTATACGCGCCTTTTGGAACATTGCTAAGTTCGTATGACCCATCACTGCCTGAAGTAGTGCCTGTGGTCCAGTCTGCATCTTTACTCTTTAGCTCCAATATTGCATTAGAAATAGATTTTTTATCATACGTATCCAATACTTTACCGCTGATTGTTGATAGTTTAATAAATGTGAAATTTATATTATCCTTATCTCCATCAAGCGTAACAGATTTTGATTCAGGACTTTTGTAGCCTTCCGATGTACCAGCAGTAACAGTGTAGTCTCCCTCTGATAGGTCCCCTATAGTATAGGTACCGTCACTTCCAGTAGTATCTGAGTAAGTTTCATTGTTTTTATCTTTTGCAATAACTGTAACTTCTTCAAGAGCATCCTCTTTATCATCTGTTACTGTTCCGGAAATGGTATATTTTGGAGCTGGATAAAGAGTTACATTGCCTTTATCAGGGCCTGATATTTTAAATCCGTCTGCTTTAGCATGTTTTGGGTCTACAATCATATCGTCATCTTTATAACTCTTATTACCTTCTTTAGTCTTATATCCATCTTTTGATATCTCAACAGTATATTGGTCTAATCCTTTAACAACAGGTACTGCTGGTATAAAAAACCATCCTTGTATTTTGTACTGGTTTCTATAGTCTGATTCTTTAGTATATGTAAATGTCGTCGCAGAATAACTCGTGGCACCCTGCAATCCATTAACCTTAAATGTTATATTAGCTAAACCCAGGCCGTCAGCTCCTGTTGTAGAATCTAAAACTCTGCCAAAACAAACAAAATATTGATTATTACCATCGTCTATTGGCTTAAATGAAAAATCTTGTGTTTCATTTGGTAGCAATGGTTCTGTTATCTTACTGCCTAACTGAACTCCTCCGGACGCATCTAATGTAACAGAATTATATTCTGGATAAACCTTGTTATCTCTGTCATAATTAGCTGTAATAAGGTACCAATCGCTTTTCCCTTTGTTTACTGTCTCGTCGTTATTTAATACTTGATCCCAAACCAAGCCTTCAAATTTATAAAAACCCTTCTCATCCGTTGTGGTTATTTCGCTATATGCATCTTCTTCTTTTACTTCCTTATTATAGCGGCATTTAACTGCTCGCATCTTGATCCCTGATATAGGGAAAAATGATGGCGTAAACTCTTGTGCCTGAATAAAAGATTTTGCATATCCCTTAATATCACCTGTTATGCGCTGTGTCTTCTCGCTCTGCGTTGTCTCGCCTTTTTCATCATTACCCGAAACAAGCTTCATTACTATAGGCGCAAGAAGCATCTGGTATTCTTCCCTGCCTGAGGCGCGGCTAAGCTCAACTGTCTCGTATCCTTCTTTTTCGAACGAGATATTATACATAGTTTCAAGCTTAAGACCCCTTATGTAGAAATTCTGAGGTACAGTCTTACGCTGTACATTATTTGAAGAGTCACGCCAGTAATACATAACATTTGATGTAGAGTTCTTAGTAGAACATATAGTTATTGTATTGCTGCCTAGCTTTATAGTACAGGTCGCCCCTCCTATAGTTTTGCCACTTTCATCCACCACAGTCCCAAGCAAGTTTGAATACAGGATATCATACCCTTTGTCATCTTTTGCGCGTTTAAGATATACATCTATGCTATGTACATAATTAACCTCATTTATGTCTCTAGTAACTGTTGCTTCTGTGTAGATAGTCTCTCCTCCTATCACTAAATCTGGGACTCTAACCTGTATTTTATTACCTGGTTTTATGAAATTTGTCATTTTATAACTGCCGTCTATCCAGGAATAAGTGCTCTTTGAATTTATTACGTTACCATCACTGTCAAGTTCTCTTAAATATACATCCATTCCTTCTATGCCCACAAGATAACCATCATAGACCATTCCATGTATAGCAAGCCTATTGGTCTTTACAGTTATATTAAAAGTACAGGCTGTTCCTAATTTGCCGTTGATCTCTTTCGCGCGCGCAATGACAGGATATGTCTTACCCTCATTCTCTTCTAAAGGAGTCCAGATAAAGCTTGGCGCGCTGACAATCCCCGGAGGTATAAGCTCCGACTCTGCTGAAAACTCGACCTTCATATCAACTGGAAAACATGAAAGATGATCCGCGAAATTGATATTTACCTCTTCCCCTACGGATACGGTCCTGTTAGGAATATTAAGCGCCATATAATTGGTCTGATTATGGAGCCCAGTATTACCCTCGTTCTGGTAACTGCCCCACTCTACTGTATTAGGGTCGTATTTTGATTCTTCCAGTGTAAAGGCATATATCTTATCAAAAGACTCCTCTACAAGACTATAAGTGGGTGCCACTATATCAAGCTTATTATCATTATCCAGGTCTCCAAGTGCAGGCGATTTCAAACTAAAAGGCATCATACCTTCATTTATCGTCCCAGGTTGCATTGAAAGAACCTTGATAAGATCCCCCTTGAAATCATATAATTTTATCTCATTATTTTTAGTAGCGGCTATGATCTTTGAATCCGCAACTGTTGAAGAATGAAATTGGTCAGTCTCTTTTTTCGGTACGATCTTCTTGATCGCGCTCCCATCGCTTCCTCCTAATAGATACATATTTCCGTTAGAACTTATAAAAACTATATCGGCGCAGCCATCCTCATCAATGTCCCCCATAGAACTGATATTATAATCATGCGTTGTATTATTTTTACCGCTCTCTATGAATCTAGTCCACTTTATCTCGCCATCATGCCTGTAGCATCTTACAAAGTCTCCCGTGTATTGGTCAGGATATTCTACTAACCTTGAAGATGTCTTATAAAAAACAATATAGCCTGTTACTATAACTTCAAGTTCCTTGGTATTATCTACATTGCCTATCATTGATTGCGTAAGGTAGTTCTGTATATAATCTGCACCCTCTATATTATCGGTTACCCCAAAGTTTGCTGGAGCAATATCAAACTTATCCTTCCATAACATACCTGATTCACTAAATACGCGTACACACGGCGTACCAATTCCGTTATAGCTAGAAAGTGTGGTTATCTCTTTAGCCCCTTTTCCATCTAAGTCAGCTATAGAAGGAGGCGTGTTTAGACTATAAAATTCAAGCGTATCACCAGCTCTTCTCATTATACTGGCCTTTAGCGTACCATCAGGATTTAAGGCATATATAGTAGGTATGTTATTTTCATCTACGCCTGCAGTAATTATCTCAGGTCTTTCATCATTATCTAAGTCGCTTATAGTTATAGGAGAAAGATACCTTCCTTCCCTAAAAGGCCACCCAGCCACTCCTGTACCATCAATATTCCATGCATAAGCTTCATCTCCAGTCGCTGCCAATATCTCAAGGTCACTGTCATTATCCAGATCATAGGCTAATGCTTTGGAATGAAATAAACGATTCATCTTGGGCCAGCCAAAGACTTTGACTTCAGGCTCTTTCTTTGAGTATCCAAACATATATGCTGCGCCTTTATTTACATCTTTATTTACAGCGCTTGTAATAATATTCTGGCCATATATCGAAACATATATACCAAAACTAGGTTCATTATCCTTTGGCCTAAGAGCTCCTTCTAATTCCCATTTACTGCCGTAATATTTATGAACATATACAGAATTAGATTTGCCTTCCATAGAATTAGACCCTACCACTATCCTATCGCTTGTTCTATTCTCATCACTAGGATCTCTAGTGATTGAGACTGAATTACCAAATCTAGCCTGGGAACTAAGGCCTTCTAATTCCAACACCTGTTCTGGTTCCTGTCCCCAAGTTTTCATATTAGCATCATATTTATATACATATACAGCTCCCTTATCATTATTACGGCCCCATGCGCCTATTACAGCATAATCTTTTTCCAGCGCAACTGAACAGCCAAATTTATCTCCGTCTTCTCCATTAGTTATTGTTAATTTTTGTTCATACTCCCATTTACGCGTCTCTAAACTATACCTATATATATACGCGGCCCCTTTTCCATTTGACTTAGATGGAGCGCCTACCAAGATAACATCTTCATACATAGAGACTGCTTCTCCGAATTCATCCCTCTCCTCTCCATCTTCTGCAGTTAATATCTGTTCTGGTGCAGGGTTCCATATAAAATCATCACGTACAAAGATATATACTGAGCCAGTTTGCAGTGAACGGCCTTCGCTCCATGGCGCGCCTACAACTGCTCTCAATCTATTATGTTCTCCCAGCATGCTAAATTCAAAATTGGTAATGTCCATAGCTACTGACTTACCGAACATGTCTCCGGGCCTACCATTAGGAGCTATAAGTTTCCGTTCCTGCGGCCATGTTTTACTATCATTCCTGAATATATACGCAGCGCCCTTTCCTCCGGAATTACCGGCTCCTATAATAACTCTTTCAGTTGTAACAAGTCTTGCGCCAGCTACAGATATGCCAAACCTGTCCCCTCCGGCTCCATCGATTGGAATAAGCTTTTTTTCCTCTGCCCAACCGCTACTATAGTTATTCCTTAATATATACGCTGAGCCCGAATACAATCCTCTGCCATCTTTAGGAGCTCCGACTACAGCAAATTGAGCATCCATAAAAACTGATATACCAAAATTGTCATCCGAGCTTCCGTCACTTGCTGTGATGGGCCCGTATTCTTTCCATGCGTATTCATCCTTTGATTCAGGCATACAATTAAACCTCTCGCCTTTATAATCCCTGATATCAATAATCCCTCTTTCGTTTATATTACCTATTAGTATAACCTCTTTCTTACTGTCATTATTCAGATCAGCTATGGTGGGAGACCCTAAACCTAGCGCAGATAGCCCGATATAATTTCCTTCTGCGCCCTTTAATACTATAGGCCAACCTTCCAAACAAGAATTGTTGATATTTATAACCACCTCGTCTTTTAAGGCCATGATACTTGTATGTAGATATAACCTCAAGGTATAGCTGCCGTCTTCTAATTTTGCAGTATCCAGCTTGCCAAGGTAAAGCTCCTTTATTTCCTCTGAAGCCAGGGATCCGTCCGTTATAACACCCTGTACACCTTTTGAGGGGTCATTATTCACATATTCAAGTACATAAGTACTGCCTGGATTTCCTTTTAATATACCTTTAATATCTATAGTCCCTCTAAACGATCCTTTGTTATCCAATACGATCTTGGCTATCGGTATCACAGCCCTAGAACCTACCAGGTCTAAAGCCTTTCTAATATCAGGGATACCCTTCTCTACTGCTGCAAATTTTAAGAGGGTCTCTATCTCTTCAGGTGTGTATTTTTTTACAACGCCCCATAGATCCCCCTTATCTATCGTTTCTTTATATTCTTGTATTAGCGCTATGACGCCTGATATGTGAGCTGCTGCAAGCGCATGGCCATCTTCTTTTTGAATATAAGGCATAAGGTGAAAATAATGGCCATAATCATATCTTTGGAATTCAAAGATCTGCCTTCTATTTGGCAAAGCTTTTACAAGTTCATCAAAGGTTGGTTTTCCTGGTTCCCCTGATCCCCTCGGGGGGCATAAAGAGACTATTTCTATGCCTGGCGCATAGACACTAGCTCCTTGGATTTTGGTCCCGGTCTTTTTATCCTCTCCAAGATGAGTTCCATCATGGTAGGTTGCGCCTACACCAATAACACCATCTAAAGCTGCTAGATCTCCACCTGCAGGAGCGACTATAATACATCCCAGGCTATTTGCATATTTTAATGCCTCTTTAATGCCGACTGTAGGATTAACTCTGACTCCGATATTAATAATATCTGCAATATGTTCCGGAGGAACTCCTGATCCATCATCTCTCCTACCAGCAGCATAATAAATAGCTTCTTCTACTAAATCTTCCAGTGATTTGGTATTATTCAAGTCATTGTTTAGCGTAGGGTGATCTATTACTTTTAATATCATGAGCTTACTCTCAGGTGCAACTCCGATACAACCAGTCTGAGCACCCCAGTTATTCATACCAGCAGCTATTATCCCTGCTATAGCAGTACCCTGCCCAAGATTGTCAGTTACATCTGTAGTGCCGGTTATAAAATTCTTTACTGCAAACTCACCTGGCCTGTACTCAAGAATAGCTGATCTCCCATCAGCTTGGACCAAGTCAGGGTGATCTATATACGCTCCTGAATCAATCACTGCAGTTACAATACCTTTGCCTCTGACCCAAAGGTCCCAGGCTTTTGGACAATTAAGGCCGCGTCTTTCTGTTTCTCGTAAAGGCCATAGATAATAGCATGGTTCATCATCTGGTAGATTGTCATGGCCATACCCGAATCCGTATTGATCAACCTCGATCCTACCATATTCGTCGCGTTCACGATTTTCGTCATAATAGCCGTATTCATAACTAATCTCGCGCCAAGGCTCGCCTTCTGGCGTATAATCATCTGGATAGAGATTGAGATTGTCTTTATTCTGCTGGGGATGCATATCATTCCCATACCAGAATAGATCATTCGGGTCATACGAAAAAGCATGCGAAGACATGATCAAAAATGCCATGGCAGTTACAATAAAGATCGTGAAAATTTTTGAGTTTTTAATGATCGTTTTCATGATGAGCCCCCTTTTGGTTATACTGCTATTAGTAAACCTGCTACTATTATAAAAATGAGAAAAAGCCTCTCATCTATTATCGGATATGGGTTATATATGAGTTCGGATCCTATTACTCTAGTCATTGCGTTTTCCTTTCTCTCTAATTTCTCCCTCGCCGCATCATACTTACCCATGGCGGCTCGGGATAAGTTCGGACAGTAAGTTATGTTCACTTCGTTCCATAGCTTACGTCCTCACTTAAATAAAAAAGCCGAGCTTTGTATTAAACGTAAGCTCGGCTATCCTAAAAATAAATTAACTTTCTTGGCGACCCGGCTGCCCTAATCAACTGCAGCTGACACTTAAGTGTCAGCTACTTCCTGATTTAGGACCCGTAGCTTTGCGTCCCCAGATTACTCTGGGTTTGCCTTTTTACTGAAAGTATTATTATAAATAATACCTAATATTCAATTGTCTTAAGGATTAACTAAAAAGTGTGCCTCCTTAAAGCGTCTTACCCTGCCTCCTCTTATTATTTCGCTGCCTCCTTTTTAAGCAACAAAAAAGCCGAGATATTTGATCCTTCCTCCTTCACATCAATCAACTAGCTCGGCTATCCTTGGTAACTCGGCCATCCTTATAACCAAGGACCCGTAGCTTTGCGCCCCCAGATTACTCTGGGTTTGCCCTTTGACTGGTTAAACATTAAGTTTTCAAAGTCTCAGTGTTTCTGCCTCCTATTTCTCTATTTCAAGTATGCCACATATTTCTAAAAATTCAAGGATAGAAAATACTTTTTTTGCATAGTTTATATAGTTTTTGTAACTCTAATAACTGCAACTAGTTGATACTATAATAATCTAATTATTATCTCCTAAATATGTAGGGGAACCTGTGTAGCCTTGTAGGGGAGCCTTAAGGCTCCCCTACAAGGCTACATGTTATTTAATAACACAGCGTGCTATCTGATAATAATGTCTTCCACTCTGGTATTTTCTTCTTTTACAGTGATAGACCTCTCTCCTCTTTTACCATTCAGCTCAGCTATAAATAAATATGTCTTAGCAGGCAATAATAATGAATATTCGCCTGATCTATCTGTAGTAAGCCTCTGTCCAAGCCCATCTGGCCTTACAGTAGCGCCTTTTACAGGGTCGCCATCTTCATCAACTACTCTACCAGTAACAGTATATAGATATTCTCCCTTAGCAAGCGTTAGATCCAGTGTCTTATTCTTCCCTGAAATAACAACTTCCAATCTATACCCATGATACCATATACCTCCTTCTCTTTCTTTGGTACACGATGCCATATATTTACCATTAGGCATGTCCTTAATAAGGTAATAACCATTGGAATTTGACCTTGCAGCTTTTTCAATGCCATTTGGTAGTTTTATTTTTATTATTACATCTTTTAAAGGAATATTAGCGCCTCTTTCAGTTACAATGCCTGAAAGAGAGTATCTATTTTCCTTTAATACTATATCTACAACTACTCCATTCTCCTCGATCACAGCCTTGGTCTCGCCGTATTTCCCATCCTTTGAAGCCCAAAAAGTCTTTTCCCCTCCAAATAATCCTTCCCACTCCAATATGCCATCATATCCAACATCTATATCATAACCAAACCCCACTATACCTACATGCGCTCGAGGCACTAGTTTATTATTTTCATCCCGCACATTTACAGTAATATTATATCTTTCAGGGGGCTTTTTAAGATGAAAATCAAACTTTGTATCTTCTCTTAGATCAATAAAGCCTCGGCTTACAGGTATATAACCATCACTACTAACAGTAAGGATATAATATCCGTCTTCTTCCAGGCCTGCGACTTCATAGTATCCAAACTCTCCTGGTTTGTCAGGATCTTCCATGGTCAGTACGCTAGCAGAAGTACCTTCTAATTTAACTGTGCTAGGATGTAATCTTTTTGAACCATCTTCATTGTATATCACTCCGGAGATGCTATAACTTGTCTTTTGAAGAGTAAAATCAATATTTAAGATATTACCTACTACAGTTACTTCATGTTTTGTAGGGATAGAGCCCTTATAACCTTCTTTTTCACCCACGGTAACGGTATAGTTATAATTCTCCAATAGATCTTTTATCTCATACTCGCCTGATGCATCAGTAGTATCTGAATATATATCCCCGTCTTTATCAATAGCTTCAACAACCATACCCTCTACTCCGATAGCTCCATCCATTACTTTACCTGAGATACTGCCTTTTGGAATAGGGACAAGAGAAAGGTCAGGATTTGTTATCCTGTAAAAAGGATCCTGTTTGATATCTATCGGCCCCCTCTGTTCTTCTTTATATCCTTTCTTTGAAGCAAAAACATCATAAAAAGAAAGATAAGGTAAGCCCTGGATCAAGAACCACCCATTATTATTAGAAACCCCGGAATAGATCTTAAAATCAGAGTCTGCCCTTAGTTTTACAGTCACGCCTTCTAGTGCCTTGCCTGTTTCTCTATCAAAGGCCTGGCCAAAACAATCAGAGTGTTTATATATCGGGCCAAACGCAAATTCTACTACATCGCCTACGTATTTTTCTTTATACTCCAATTTTGGATAAGGCGCCTTTTCCAAAGGATTAGCTACGATCGAATAAATAGTTCCAGGAACCATGTCCTCTTCTGGAAACTCATATGTACCATCAGGCCCAGTAAAAACCTCAGAATGTATAGGGCCATATACTTTTAATATAGGATCCCAGACTATTGCCCGGACTTTTACTCCTTCAAAATAAAACAGTCTTCTGCCATAGTCATCTTGGATAGAAGACGCCACATAACCGCTGATAGTATTTTTTTTCTGCAATTTATCATCTTTATCATCCCCGGAGCGGTTGGTCTTTTCATTAGACAAGTGCCAGTTGGTGTTCTTGGCGTCATATGCAAACTGGGGCCAATCTATAATAGATGTCTCTTTGATATCTCCGATCAAACCAGTATCGCCAGCATCCCATTTATTTATTATGCCTGCAGGATAGTTAGATACGTTTTTATTTTTAGATGAAGGAGAGATTATACTGAGATAATCCCTCATCTCTATATTGTCTATGGCAGGGCATGCTACGATCAATGGGTTTACAAAATCAGTATCTCCCTCCATCCTTTTAGGCGTAAAATCATTAAGGTATTTTCCATCTGTATCAAAAGCGCATATTATATTTTCTAATGCAGGGGCTACTATATCGACTTTAAAGTCATTATTTATATCGCCTATTAATGTATAAAAATATTTTTTATAAAAATCAAGGCTTTCTATCTTGAGAATCTCATCTGCCATATAATTCAATATATGGATATTGCCATCGTACCCTGGTAAAGATATATCAGGAATGCTATCGTAATCTACATCACCTATACTTATAGACGGGTCAATGTATTTGAATGCCTGATGTATCAGGCTGGTCCCTATTATCCTGGGCCATCCCTCCAGTATAAAAGCATCTTTGTCCATGACATACAATATTGAATTAGCTTCTATAAAAGGTGTGTCATATTCTGAGCCCAATCCTAATTCATTAGGCGCTATAAAATAATTTAGATAAGAACCAGCTATAACTATCTCTTCCTTATTGTCCCCGTTTACATCTGCAACAACCGGGGAAGTCATAAAACCAAACTTACTATCCTTACTTCTATAAAAGTCCGAGGTAATGCCTAATGTCTTTTCTAAAGTAATGTTATCAAGCTTTAGATCCTTCGGCCAATTCTCATTAAAAGGCTTTCCATCGCAGTTAAATACATATACGCGGTATGTATCTTTATCTAACTTATCACCACAAGGCCTATTTATACCTATAATTACTTCCATTGTGCCATCATTATCTATATCAGCTATAGCTGGAGAATTCCAATAGGGTAAGTTTTCGCCTTTTTCCAGGGTTACAGGCCAGCCACTTAATGTCATCTGACCGCTTCCCAGGCTGACTGCCCAGATCTTATTTATAGTCTCATTTTTTAGCTGATTTCCATAATCCTTTATAGTAGTCCCTGTAACAACTAGATCTTCTATGCCATCCCCATCTACATCTCCTATCGCAGGTATACTATAACTAGTGGTGGTTAAATAGTATCTGCCTTTTTCATCAATACTGCTAGAACCTTCAGTCCCAGGTATTTTTATTGGAAAGTTCTTGACCAGGCTTCCATCAAATTCCCACGTATAGATCTTTATGCCATCAGAGGTTGTATTGACTATAATCTCCATATTACCATCTTCGTCTAGATCTACAAGCGCTGGTGCAACTCCAGAATTACAATCAAGTTCTTTAGGCCATCCATCATAAATAACACCATCTTTATTGAGTAGATATACACTGTTATATCCAGTGGTACTATTAGTAGCTATAAAGCTTATATCACTTACACCATCACCGCTGACATCGCCCATCTTGATAGGCCCTGGGTCATAATAAGTCTTTGTTATTTCTATCGTCTTACTAAACATGCCGAGTAAAGTAATATAATCTTCTTTATAGAACTCCTTTTTGGATAACTCTACTGGCCACTTACTAGGCCCTTCCCCTAAAACCTGAGGGATAGCAAAGGCAATGACCATAGCAAATATTATTGAAATACCTGATATCTTTACAAAGTTTCTCATCTTTTTATCTCCTTAATATATATGGGTAGAAAATCTCTCATTTTTCATAAAGATCACTATTATTAAGTTTTTTTAAAGTTTAATATAATAGCGGAAAAAAATAACCCTTCTCTTTTTTCCCATGACATGAAGGACAATATGGTGTGTTCTATATAGGCATTAATATAGCAAAAAATGCCTCTATTGGCAAGTAAAATTATGTTATTTTTCTGAACCTTTTCTTCGGTAGGGGAGCTTTAAAGCTCCCCTACTACAGGCTACCGGACCCCCCCACCGACTACCGACTTATCTAATGTAGGGGAGCCTTAAGGCTCCCCTACCAGTATATGCGAGGGTGAACCATGTAAGTTAATAGTCCTCTACTGGTGAGAGCCTTAAAAAGCATCTTTATTTTGCGAAAAAGATACTATAGCTTTTTTATGCAGATCGTTGCATTATGGCCGCCAAAGCCGAGAGAATTTGACATAGCGACTTTTACATCATAGTCTCTTGCCTTATTGGGCACATAGTCAAGGTCGCAATCTGGGTCCGGAAACTCATAATTTATAGTGGGCGGGATGACTTTTCTTTCTATTGAAAGAGCGCATATAACAAACTCTACTCCTCCTGCGGCTCCCAATAGATGGCCTGTCATGGATTTTGTAGAAGATACTGCTACTTTTTTGGCAAGACTGCCAAAGACCTTCTTGATGGCAAGCGTCTCGGTCTTGTCATTGAGCTGAGTAGATGTACCGTGCGCATTTATATAGCTGACTTCTTCCAGCTTTACTTTACCGTCGTTCAGGCAATTAGTCATGCATCTAGCTGCAGACTCTCCTGAAGGATCAGGAGCTGTCATATGATATCCATCTCCTGTCATACCATAACCGATGATCTCGCCATATATCTTGGCGCCTCTTTTTTTGGCATGTTTGTATTCTTCAAGCACTACTATGCCTGCTCCTTCTCCAATTACAAAACCATCTCTCTCTCTATCAAACGGCCTGGATGCTCTGGTCGGATCATCGTTTCTGGTAGAAAGCGCTTTTAATGCGCAAAAGCCCCCTACTCCTAACGCTGTGATACAGCTCTCTGTGCCGCCTGCTATCATGACATCCGCATCGCCATGATGGATTATCCTAAAAGCATCTCCTATAGCATGAGTGCCAGAAGCACAAGCTGTGGTTGTGCAGGAATTTGGGCCTTTTATACTAAATATTATCGAGATATGACCTGACGCCATATTTACTATAAGCATTGGGATCAAAAATGGTGTGATGCGGGATGGGCCTTTCTCAAGGATCACCTTATGCTGGGCCTCTATTATGCCAAGGCTTCCAATACCTGAGCCTACCAGCACCCCTACTCTAAAAGGGTCTTCTTTGGAGATATCAAGCCCTGAATCATCCACTGCCTCCTTTGAGGCAGTGACCGCGAACTGGACAAATTTCTCCATCCTTCTAAGTTCTTTTTTGGAAATAAAAGAAGCAGGCACAAAGTCCTTTACTTGCCCTGCAATACGAGAATCATAATCTTTGCAGTCATAGGAAGTCATAGGGCCTATACCGTTTTTCCCATTGACTAGAGATGACCAAAAATCCTCTTTATTGTTTCCAACAGGGGTAACTACACCTAAACCTGTGACAACTACTCTACGAGACATATTTGACCTCAAAAATAAAGGGTTAGAAGAGAGTACTCTAATAAATTTTATCTTCTAACCCTTGCATAAATGACATGACTTAAGATAACTATTTATTCTGGGATTTTTCTTCTATGTATTTAATAGCGTCCCCTACGGTAGTGATCTTTTCAGCATCTTCGTCAGGGATCTCTGTGCCGAACTCCTCTTCCAAAGCCATGACAAGTTCTACTGTATCCAGTGAATCTGCCCCTAGATCATCGATAAAAGAAGCCTCAGGGGTCACTTCTTCTGGTTTTACGCCAAGTTGTTCTGCTATTATTGATTTTACTTTCTCTGCAACTGCCATTTTGTTCCCTCCTTAAATAGGTACTTGTTTATTGATTTTTTTATACGCGCCTGCTTCATAGCAGGAACTTTATCCGCCATAGATCCTGGCGGATAAGCTCATCAGCTTAAGGCTGATTCGCTTACATCACCATACCGCCATCGATCTTTATGACCTGGCCGGTTATATATGAAGAGTCCTCACTCGAAAGAAATAAAGCGAGATCCGCTACGTCCTTTGCCTCCCCGAACCTCTTTAAAGGTATTGCATCCAGCATCTTCTTCTGGATATCCTCCGGCAATTTATCAGTCATCGCTGTCCTTATAAAACCAGGAGCTATAGCATTGACCGTGATACCGCGAGGCGCAAGTTCTTTTGCAACGCTCTTTGTAAGGCCTATTATGCCTGCCTTACTCGCCGCATAATTAGCTTGTCCAGCATTACCCATGATCCCAATGATCGACGCGAGACTCACTATCTTTCCCGAACGCTGCTTAAGCATCGCCTTTGATACTATCTTAGTGCATAAAAACGCGCCTTTAAGATTTACCGCGATGACCTTGTCCCAGTCTTCTTCCGACATCCTGAGCACAAGATTATCTCTGGTTATGCCAGCGTTGTTAATAAGTATATCTATTTTATTAAATTTGTCAAGAATTTTATCCACCATATCTTGAACATCTTTTGAGCTTGTCACATCCACCTTAAATGCCAATGAGCTGCGCCCAAGATCCTGTATCTCCCTGGCAGCTGCCTGAGCTGCTTCCAGGTCTACATCGCACAAGGCAACATCCGCTCCTTCGCCTGCAAACCTAAGCGCTATATCCCTGCCTATACCCCTGGCTCCGCCTGTTATAAGAGCGACTTTGCCTTCCAATGCCACTTCACACATATCTACCTCCGAATTTTGTGAAACAAAATTCGTCCCGAGCCGCCATAGTTCTCTCTATTATGCAGCGAGGGACATCATTCTTTAAATTTTTTTACTACTAGAGCTGAATTCTTGCCTCCAAAACCAAAAGAATTTTTAAGTATGACATTTACCTCTCTATTGTAAGCCTTATTTGGCACATAATCAAGGTCGCAATCTGGGTCTGGATGTTCATAATTGATAGTTGGCGGAATAACGCTTTCATTGAGCGCTACCAAAGCGCCTATAAGCTCTACGCTGCCTGCTGCGCCTATTAAATGCCCTATCATAGACTTCATAGAACTTATAGGCATTTTATAAGCATACTCCCCAAAGACTTCTTTGATTACATAAGTCTCATTTTTATCGTTTAAAGGAGTGGATGTGCCATGAGCATTTATATAATCTACCTCTTCCGGCCTGACGCCTGCATCTTTCAATGCATTCCTTAGAGCTCTTATAGCCTGCTTTCCTGATGGTTCGGGTTTTGTCATATGGTATGCGTCACATGTCATGCCAAACCCTAGGATCTCGCCATATATAGTCGCATCTCTTTTAAGCGCGTGATCCAAATTTTCCAATATCAATATACCAGCTCCTTCTCCCAGCACAAACCCGTCTCTCGTCTTATCAAATGGCCTTGATGCCTTGGCTGGCTCATCGTTTCTAGTGGAAAGCGCTCTCAACATACAAAATGCCCCAAGTATAGGTGAAAAAATCGGACTATCTGCGCCCCCCATTACAATGATATCAAGCTCGTTATTCCTTATAGCATTAAATGCATAACCCATGGCATCTGACGCAGATGAACATGCTGTTGCAATAGAAAAACTAGGCCCGTTTACGCCTAATTCTATAGATATCTGACTGGAAGGAGCATCCGGAAAAGATGCAATAGCTGTAAAGGTGCTTATCTTCATAGGCCCTTTATTGATAAAATTATCATGTTCCTTTAATATCATACCATGGCCTGCCATGGCAGTACCTATGACAACCCCTATCCTTTCAGGGTCTTCTTCCTTTATATTAAGACGAGCATCCTCTACAGCCATCTTGGCTGCTGATACAGCCAGGTGGCTGGTCCTGTCCATCCTTTTTAGATTTTTATGGGATATAAATTGACTAGTGTCAAAATCAGCTTCCCCCGCGAACTTAGTGGGAAAAGGTGACGCGTCAAAACGTGTGATATTCCTTATGCCTGAGGCGCCTTTTTTAAGAGCATCCCAAAAAGCCCTTTTGCCAACTCCATTGGGAGCTATAATGCCTAATCCTGTTATTACAACGCGACGTTTCATATATTTTGATAAGGTTAAGGTCAGGGCTACGATGCCCGTTTCGTTACCTTAGCCGTTGCCTGATAATAAATTTTTTATGCCTTCCGACTTCTCTATATTAACTACCTTTAAGCCAGGGTCAATTCTTTTTATAAGTCCTTTCAGCACTTTTCCAGGCCCTATCTCAAAGAACGTACTTACGCCCATCGATGAAATCTTTTTTACGCAATCTTCCCATAAGACAGGGCTATAAAGCTGTTTTACCAGGTTCTCTCTTATCTCTTCGGGCGTGGATTCCACATCTCCGGTGACATTGGCCACTACATTGATAGCTGGTTTAAAAAACTCCACTTTTTCCAATTCTATCCTGAATTTTTCGGAGGCCTCTTTCATGAGACTTGAATGAAAAGCGCCGCTTACATTCAAGAGTATGGATTTCTTTGCTCCTGATTCATTTGCAAGTTTCATCGCATCATCCACACACTTTTTTTTCCCGGATATTACAACCTGGCCCGGGCAATTAAGGTTTGCGATCTCTGCCCCGGACTTTTGACATACCTCTTTTAGTTTCGCAATATCAAGGCCTATGATAGACGCCATACTGCCAGGGTTATTTATAGAGGCTTCTTCCATCAGCTCACCTCTAGTCCTGACAAGCTTTACAGCATCTTCAAATGATATACTCCCTGCCGCGACCAGAGACGTCAATTCCCCCAGGCTTAGCCCAGCGCATGCAACTATCTCTAATTCACTGCCTATCTTGGCTTTTAAATATTCCAGGCAGGCAATACTTGTGACTAGTATCGTCACTTGACTGTTTTTAGTCGAGGTAAGATCTTCTATAGGGCCTTCAAAAGAAAGTTTTTTGATCCCTACTTCCGGCAATATCTCTTCTGCTTTATCAAAAATACTCCTGGCCTCGGGAGAACTCCCGTATAGATCTTTCCCCATGCCCACATATTGAGCGCCTTGGCCGGGAAAGGTATAAGCAACTTTCATAATCTACCCATTACCACAAGTTTCAAGACACAAGTCACATGCTTTGTACTTGTGACTTGCAACTTGTATCTTGTGACTTGTCTTACCATTGGATTACGCATGAACCATAGGTCAGGCCGCCGCCAAACGCAACAAGGACTACATGGTCTCCTTTTTTCATCCTGCCTTCCTGAGCTGCCTCCACCAAGGCAACCGCGGTAGATGCAGCTGACATATTGCCATATTTCTCTATATTCATAAAGATCTTCTCTTTTCCTATCCCTACTCTTTTAGCAACAGCCAGAAGTATCCTTATATTTGCCTGATGAGGTATTAATAGGTCTATATCGCTTACTTTTATGCCTATTTTTTTAATGGCCCTATAGACTGACTCAGCCATAACCTTCACCGCAAGTTTAAATACCTCGTTACCTTCCATCTTAAGAAAATGCAGCCTATCTTTAATTGTCTCGGGCGTTGCAGGAAGCCTTGAACCTCCGGCTGGTACGCTTAATAAGCGCCCCCCAGACCCATCCGCTCCCATGAAGCTTGATAAAATTGTCTTATCTTCTGACCTGCCGACAACACACGCGCCCGCGCCATCCCCGAACAATATACATGTTGAACGGTCTTCCCAATCAACAATGCTGGTTAATTTTTCCGAGCCTATCACTAATACATTTTGATAAGTATCAGTAGCTATAAACTGCCTTGCTAATATTAGGCCAAATACAAAACCGCTGCATGCAGCATTTATATCAAATGCTGCTGCGTTTTTTGCGCCAAGCTTATCCTGTATAATACAGGCTGTTGCTGGAAAAGCCATATCAGGAGTAATAGTAGCTACTATTATCAGGTCGACCTCTTCTGGTAAAAGGTTTGCATCTTTTAAAGCTAATTTTGCTGCTTCATAACCAAGGTCGCTGGAGGCCATATTGTCCGGCGCAATACGGCGCTCTTTTATGCCTGTACGAGTCACTATCCAATCATCTGATGTATCGACTATCTTTTCCAGGTCTTTATTGGTGAGTCTTTTTTCTGGAACATAGGAACCTAGTCCTAATATGCCTGCTTTCTGCATCATACATTCCTTTCAAATTTATCCGATCTTTTCAATTATATGCTGGTTAACGTTCTTTATAACTTCTTCGCCTGCTACTCGTATAGCATTTTTTATGGCTTTGGGAGGCGATGACCCGTGGCATATTATACATACACCATTTATCCCAAGAAGCGGGGCTCCACCGTACTCAACATAATCCATTTTTTTCTTTAGGGAGTCGAAGGATTTTTTGGCAAAGAGCGCTCCTATCTTTGATAAGGCCCTGCTCTTGATCTCCCTCTTTAACATCTCTATTATTGCATGCGCAGTGCTCTCTGATACTTTAAGCGCGACATTGCCCACCAACCCATCGCATACTATCACATCGCAATCGCCTATAAAGATATCCCTGCCTTCGACATTCCCGATAAAATTAAGGCCGGATCTTTCAACCAGCGTATATGCCTCTTTTAAAGAACCAGTGCCCTTAGACTCTTCCGCGCCTACATTTAAAAGCCCTACCTTAGGTGCCCTTTTATTTAGTATATATTCAGAATAAGCGCTGCCCATGATAGCATATTGAAGTAAATGCGTAGGCCTTGCATCTATATTGGCGCCTCCGTCTATCATGAGAACAGTACCTTTTAAAGTAGGCATCAAGACCCCTATGCCTGCCCTTTCTACTCCTGGCAAAAGCCTGCACTTAAGAGTAGCAGCGCACACCATTGCCCCGGTATTGCCGGCAGATACTATGGCATCGACTTTATTTTCTTTAAGAAGATTGGCAAGGACCACTATAGAAGACTGCTTCTTCCTTCTTACGCTTAAGACAGGCTGTTCTTGCATAGCTATCACTTCGCTTGCATGATGGATAGAGATATTGTCAGGGACAGGCCTGTGCTTAGTCAGCTCTTCTTCTATGACATCCTGTTTTCCTACCAGGACGACTTGATATTTAAGTTCCCGAGCTGCCAACACAGCGCCTTCAACATCATTGAAAGGCGCATTATCGCTTCCCATTGCATCCAGGGCTATCTTTATCATATGTTATTTTGTCTCTTTTTTCTCTTTCTTCTTTATCTGAATGACTTGCCTGCCGTTATAAAAACCACAGGCCTTGCACACCCTATGAGGTAATTTAGGCGCTTTACAGTTAGGGCAGACCGAAATACTTGCTACGTGTATCTTTTGTTCACCGCGCCTCTTTCCCTGCCTCGAACTTGAATGTCTACGTTTTGGTAATGGCATCTTTGTTTCCTCCGAAATTTTGAGTAGCAAAATTGAGTCCCGAACGGCCTTTGTTTAATGTGAGGCTGTGAGGGGCTAATTTAACTACAGCTACATTCTCCTACATTAAGGTTTTGCCCGCAATTAGGGCACAACCCCTTGCAATCATTCTTACATAATGTCTTCACAGGATAATCCAGGACCAATTCCTGTCTTACATCTTCGTCTATATCCAAGATATCTCCAGAAGCAACTTCATGGCTTATGCTAAATTCTTTCTTAAAGATATTCTGGATCCTGGCAAGGCATCTCGCGCACGTCAGTTCGCATGGAGCTTCCAGTTTTATATCCAATAATATATCTTCCTGCAACTTAGTAGCTCTTAATAAAACCTTTATGCGGTCATTGAACACAACACCTTGGTCATCCAGCTCTATAGAGATATTGTTTGGTTCTACCTCTCCTTCCAGCTCTAGCCCTTCCTTTGGTATATCGTCTATTTTTATCTTCATAGTTTTTGGCATACTAAAGTATGCCTTACAAAATTTGCCGCAACGGACTTTAGTAGGGGACACTTAAGTGTCCCCTACTAATTTTGGTGTTGATCCTTGACTATTTTATATGTATCTTTTGCTATCATCAGTTCTTCGTCTGTAGGTATGACAAGTATCTTATTTTTATCATCCACCATGTCGCCAAACTCATCTTTCATAAGGTCTGGTTGGTTCTCTCCTATGCCTCCAGTAAATACGACTCCATCCACTCCTCCCATTATCCCTATGTATGCGCCTATATATTTTCTTATCCTATAAAAAAACATATCCATGGTAAGCTTTGCCCTCTTGTCAGTATCTTTCTTTTTTATTATCTCTCTCATGTCATTACTTATCTCTGATATACCTAAGATACCGCTTTTTTTATTCAATATATCTATAGCCTCTTTTATATCAAGATGTTCTTTCTCCATTATGAAAGATACTATGGTAGGGTCCAGGTCGCCTGAGCGAGTGCCCATAATAAGCCCTCCCAGTGGAGTAAAACCCATGCTAGTATCTATAGCCTTGCCGTATTTTATCGCAGTGATGCTGCAGCCATTACCAAGATGGCATGTGACAAGTTTTAGTTTGTCTAGAGAAGTATTTAACATAGAACTGGCTTTTATTGCTACATATCTATGGCTGGTCCCATGAAAACCATATTTACGGATCTTGTATTTCTTATAATACTCATAAGGTATTGCATATAGATACACATGTTCCGGCATAGTCTGATAAAATGAGGTATCAAACACTGCTACATGTTTTACGTTCTTAAGCACTTTTCTTGATTCATTTATAGTAAAGATACTTGGAGGATTGTGAAGCGGAGCTAGTTCATTAAAAGATTCTATGGCCCTTATGACTTCGTTATCTATAATAGTAGATTCTCTAAAAATATCTCCTCCGTGGACCACTCTATGCCCTACTGCCTCTATTGGCTTATCCATCTTGCTGAGGATCATGGAAAGCGCGTCTTTATGGCTGGGGACTTTTTCACCTATCCTCTCGACTATCCCCTTGTCGAGGAAAGTCTCTGAATCTTCCGATATATCAAAGAGCTTATATTTTATTGACGAGCTTCCACTGTTTAATACAAGTATTATCATGGTCTATTAGCTAGGTGTGTGGCATCTTGTGCCATAAGCGCTACGACTGTGCATGCATTTACAATATCTTTTGAATTACAACCTCTCGATAGATCACTGGCTGGTTTATTGAGGCCTTGGAGTATAGGCCCTATAGCATAAGCCTTGCCGAGACGTTCTGTCAGTTTGTACGATATATTCCCTGCATCGAGATTAGGAAATATAAAGATATTTGCACGGCCCTTGATCTTGCTAGAGGGATCTTTTCTCTTGGCTACTTCAGGGACAACTGCGCAATCTATCTGTATCTCGCCATCTATGAGTAGATCTGGGCATTTTTCGATGATAAGTCTTGTCGCTTCCTGGACCTTTTTTATACTATCTCCTGACCCGCCGCTCCCTTTGGTAGAATAACTGAGCATTGCTACTTTTGGCTCGTCATCCAAAACAAGCCTTGCCATCTTTACGCTAGCTATTGCGATATCCATTAATTGTTCACTTGTAGGATCTGGTATTATGCCTGCATCTGCATATATAAATACTCCATTAGAACCCAATGTCTTATCAGGCAATATCAATATAGTAGAGCTCGAGATAGTAGGCGTATCTTCTGAGGGGCCTATACAGTATATAGCTGCCTTTGCTACGTCTCTAGTAGTAGTAGATGAGCCTGCTACAAATCCATCTACGTCACCCCTTCTTACAGCAAGCGCTGCATAAAAAACAGGATTCTGCGTAATGATCTTTCTGGCTTCTTCTTTTTTTATTGATTTATGCTTGCGTATTTCACAATATAGTTCTATGTATTTATCAAGGTCTTTAAGATTGGCTATGTCTATGATATCTATGGAAGCCAGGTCCATGGAAAGGTTTTTTGACAGGCTTAATATCTTTTTTGGATTGCCTATCAATACAGGCCTAGCAATATCTTTTTCTACGATCTCTTCTATGGCCTCCAATACGCGTATTTCCTCTCCCTCGGGAAATATTATCTTCTTTTTCCCTTCCTTTGCCTTTTTGTACAGATTGTCCAGGAATTCCATTTTTTTAGTCCCTCTATTTTCTAAGCTTAGCCTTGAGCTTCTTCTCTACGGACTTTGGCACAAAGCCCTTTAGGCCTGCGCCTAGAGATGCGACTTCTTTTATGAGCTTGCTTGATAGATATGAATATGCCTCTGACGGCATCATAAATATCGTCTCGACATCATTCCTTAATTTTCTATTGGTCAATGCCATCTGAAACTCATACTCAAAATCAGATATCATCCTCAAGCCCCTTATCACAACACGCGCTTTTTTCTTCTTGATATAGTCCACTACCAGTACGTCAAAATCATCTATCTCGATATTCTTGACGCCTGAGAGGGTCTCTTTAAGCATCTGGACCCTTTCTTTGACACTAAAAAGCGGCTTTTTTTCTGTATTATGCGCGACTGCCACTATGACCTTGTCAAATATCTTGAGGGCCCTCTTGACAATATCTATATGGCCATAAGTCACTGGGTCAAAACTGCCTGGATATATAGCTATGTTTTTCATGGTTTAAAAAACTCCAATTTAGTATCGCCGTATAACGATGTCTTGAATTTAGTGATACTTCTAATCTCATCCGGCAGGTCTTCTTTCTTGAATACCTCTGCCACTATTACGGCATTGCGGGTCAGTATATCATAGTTAGAAAGCTCTATCAAGGTATTTTTAGCGATCTCATGATAATATGGCGGATCAAGAAAGACTATATCAAATTTCTTTTTATCCTTATAGAATTCTCTTATAGCCTTTATACTATTATTTTTATATATATAAATGCTAGATAGACCCGATATGCCTACCCTAGCCAAGTTTTTCCTAAGTATCTTTATAGAACTGATATTAGTATCGACAAAACTCACTGCTTTGGCGCCTCTCGATAATGCCTCTATGCCAATAGCCCCGCTTCCGCAGTAGAGGTCTAAAAAAGAAGCTCCTTCTATGCGCTGCTTTAATATCTCAAAAAGCGCCTCTCTTACTTTGTCAGATGTGGGCCTTATGCCTTTAGGCATGTCTATGGTTCTACCTTTAAGATTTCCGCTGATGATCTTCATATTATTATCCTACGTTGACTAATTCCAGATTGTCCACGCCAAACTTTTTTTCTAAGGACTCTTTTAAAAGCCTGTTTTGGCCCATTCGTAAAAACCTGTCCTTTTGTATCAAACCAATAGCCTCTTTTCTCGCGTCTTCCAATATCAGCCTATCCCTTATTATATTCCCTATTTTAATCTCTGGAAGGCCATGTTGTCTAGTACCAAAAAATTCCCCAGGCCCCCTGATATCAAGGTCATATTCAGCTATCTTAAAACCATCCTGCGTACTAAGCATTGCCTCCAATCTTTTTCTTGCCTCATCTGTCTTGGGGTTTCCTATTAATATGCAGTAAGATATATATTTATCCCTTCCTATCCTTCCGCGCAGCTGATGAAGTTGACTCAGGCCAAACCTCTCAGCATGTTCTATTATCATCACTGTTGCATTAGGGATATCGAGGCCTACTTCTACCACAACTGTCGAGACCAATATATCAATATTTTTTTCCTTGAAATCTTTCATTATAGATTCTTTTTCGGATGATTTCATCTTTCCGTGTATAAGCCCTACCTTAAGATCCTTAAAATTATCTGATAATTCCTTGTACATCTTTTTTGCAGCCCTGAGATCGCTCGAGGATTTTTCTTCTATTACAGGGTACACTATATACACTTGCCTGCCTATCTTCACTTGTTCTTCTGCGATATCGTAAGACTTGGTCCTATTTTTTCCCTCAAAATACAATGTCTTTATCTCGCGCCTTCCAGGCGGAAGCTCGTCTATAACTGATATATCAAGGTCTCCATATATGGTCAATGCAAGGCTTCTCGGTATAGGAGTGGCTGTCATTACCAATATGTCTGGATTATTTGATTTTGATTTTAGAAATGCTCTTTGCATCACGCCAAACTTATGCTGTTCATCTATCACTATAAGAGAAAGTTTTTTAAACCTGACTCCTTCCTGTATGAGTGAGTGGGTCCCGACCACTATATCTGCCTCTCCCACCTCTATCATGTGCTTACGCCTTCTTGCTTCACTTTGTTTCAAGTCTCCTGACAATAAAACTACATCTATATCAAAATCCTTTAAAAGGCTCTTGATGTTCTTATAATGCTGATAAGCAAGTATTTCAGTGGGTACCATAATAGCGCCCTGAAAACCATTTTGGACAGTTCGGACCAATGACTCTATAGCAACTATTGTCTTTCCGCTGCCGACATCGCCCTGGAGAAGCCTGTTCATAGGCTTGGGGCTTTTCATGTCATCTCTTATCTCTCCTGAAACCCTTTCCTGAGAGTTTGTATATATAAATGGCAAAGATTTTCTAAACCTATCCAGCATATCTCCTTCTTTATTATGGGAGATGCCATCGAGGTCCAGCTTGACCCTTGCCTTTTTTAGGGTTATGCCTAACTGCAGCAACAAGAACTCATCAAAGATAAGCCTATATTTTGCTTTTTCCAACACAACCTCGCTTACTGGAAAATGGATATTCCTTACTGCCTCTTTAAGCAATATCAAATTGTTTTTCTGTCTTATCTCATATGGAAGCATCTCTTTTATGTCATTCACATGGTTAGTGACTGCATTATGCAATATGCTCCTTATCCAGTGCTGGTTCAAGTTTTCAGTCAAGGGATATATAGGGACAATGCGGCCTATGTGTATAGAATCGTCTTTTGTGCCGGAAATGACTTCGTATTCAGGATTATTTACCTGTAAGTAGATATTCTTCTCGACCTTTCCGTATATAATAAGCTCATCACCTGCCTTGAACTTATCTTTCATGAAAGGCTGATTGAACCACACAGCGTGGATAACTCCTGTAGCATCCCCCAGCGCGAGTTTAAATATATTCATGCCTTTTTTTGAAGTCCTGTCGCCAAAAGTAAGGACCTTTACTTTCATTGTCTCAAAACTACCAGGCGTAAGATCTTTTATGCTTTTAATATTGCTTCTATCTTCGTATCTACGGGGAAGAAAATACAATAGGTTCTCTACGGTCTCTATGCCAAGGCGCCTTAAAAGCTTTATCCTTAAAGGCCCTACGCCTTTAATAAATTGCGCTGATACAGACAAATCTTTCATCTCCCCTCCTAAGTAGGTCATATCTAGATGTGTTCGTATATAACTATAACAAATATATAATGTTCGGTCAATTGGTTAATTATATCTATCAGTAACATAATCTTCCTCTCCTAAAATATATGACCTAGCACTCGAAAATTTATATTCCGTGGCTTTATTGACTATTCCTTTCCTTACTGGATTTTCAAAAGTATAATTAATTCTAATAAGCAAGCTCTCTTCATCTCTTATTATAGAATCGTAGAACTTCCTCTGCCAAATATCTCCTCTCTTACGTATCATAATATTATATTCTCTTGCAAACGTACCCTTGATCTCTTTCATTATAGTTGATATGTCGTATTGTTTAGTAAGAGGCTGTATAAGCATATGTATGTGATCTGGCATAATACAATATGTATACAGTTTGAATCTAAATACAAACCTATAATAAGAAATAATAGATTTTAGGAATAAACTCGGCTTTTCTTTTAAAAATATTCCTTTATTAGAGTATGTATTAGTTGTTATAAAATAAATATATCCATCTTCTTTGTATCGTCTTATATCTCCCATAACTATCACCCCCTACTATATAAGACAATTAAAATATGCATTTTCTTTCAACGAGTTAGAAAAAAATATAACCAATTTACATAACTAATTTATTTACATAGAATTACAGTAGGGCATATTTAGATGTGTCCTACTGTTTTAGAAAATAAAAAGGCTAAGCCTTTTTATAAGCTTAGCCTTTTATTAAAACATTCTTATTGTTATTACTTCTGGTGCAGATAAGACATGATTATGTCTTTATTCTCTATCAGTTTAGTAACACTGATCTGGCTAACATCAAAAGATATGCCGTCTGTGCCTAGAGCGATAAGAGACTCCACCCTTTCAGGCTCTGCCCTTACTATAAATAATTCCTCATGGTCAAGCATTGCTCTAAACCTTATATCATTTTTAAGCCTTTTTTCCTGTACATCGCTTGTCACTAAAATAACAGGGGTTTTATTTTTGTTGAGTTCTTCTCTAGAACGTTGCAAAAACTCATACGGCTCATCTTCTACATACTCCCCGCTAAAGACAACAGGGTCTATCTTGTCTTTAAGCAGGTTGATATGATATACTCCGTCACTGCTCTTGGTACCAGTGCTACCCAACCAGCTTGCTTTATTCATAAGCTTTAAATATTCAATATCTTCTACTGTTTCTCCGTCCAATTTGATCTCTACTTTATCTTCTATGTTTAAGATGTCTTCAATACTAACTTCTGATCCTGTAAGTCCTGTTACTAAAGTAGCCGCAACACCTGTTCCTGCTACTGCGATATCCTCGATCGCACTATCCTCAAACTTAGTACCAATATCAGTATCTGTACTTCTTTTTATAACAGGGAACCAATATGGGCCAAGGTCTTTTGCGGCTATAAAAGATATACTTGAAGCTATTGAAGGATGAGGAAAACTTCCAGGGCCCTGGTCAGTCCATCCATACGGGACTCCGTCTTTACCTAATAAATAAGGTATGCCGCCATCAACATACTGTAGCTTTGCTATGTCAGTTAATGTCTCGTCTTTTCTTATAGTATTGCCCCAAGCCTGGCATACAGCTGCAATATTATCACTTACTTCAGGCCATACGTGAACGATGCCTTTAACCTTTCCATATAGGTCTACTGTCCTTTTCAAACCATCTGTACCAATAAAAGTGATCTTATGCCTATAATTGTCATCGAGATATTTAAGTGTATTGAACTTATTTGGATCGAATTCATCCCCCACTATTCCATCTTCCTTAAGCATGTTGAAAAGTAAAATTGGCGTAACTTGTGCATCTGCATCTTGATTGTAGTACAGATTTATATTAGTACCATGATCATATCCTACATGGAAATGATCTCCTGCCCACATCTCACTTTTTAGCCAATTAGCTATTTTTAAAGCCACGTCCTTGTATTTATCATCTCCTGTAGCTACCCACAATCTATAATAGAATATAGCTGCTCTTGAATTATGCTCTGTGGATGCCCAGGAAACATCTACGCCATTTTCAAGGCCGCCTCTAAAAAACCCTTTATCGCTACCTAGCGTATTCCAGTATCTTAAAAGTATTGAATCTCCTGCTTTTTTAGCGCTTTCAATATATTTAGTTTCACTTGTTTCTACAAGATATTTTTCTACAAGGCCTCTTCCTACGCTAACTATATTTCCTACTAACTTATTGCCCTTTTCTGGGACATAGTTACCCATATATCCATCATACCATGTATCATCGTTTGTATCCTGCTCTGCAACCATTTTATCAGCGATTATTTTTGCAAGTGCTAAATATTCTCCATCCATTTGTGAAAATACAGTCATTGTCGTTCCCTGGTCAAAGCTCCAGGCTATATTATCGCTCGCATGTTCTGGCGTAGAGCCATAGCTTATTACCCAGCTAACTGGGGACTTTTGCCCCAGGATCCAATCCGCTGCTTTTTTAGATACTTCACTTAGAGAAAGCCCTTTTCTCATAAATTCATATGGATGAGTATTAAGCTCTCCTTCATCCGGGATCACAGGATCCTTTGGCTTAGTAGGTTCTTCGCATGATGCTAGAAAACCCAATAGACTTGTCCCGATAGCCATAGCACCTAAGCCTTTCAGGAAATCACGTCTTGATCTAGAAATAGGCGTAGAATAAGCCACTACTAATTCATCGCCTTTTCTTCCTAATATAAGATTTTTATCTTCTATAAAAGACAGGATCGTATCGTCAAAAGATACTTCTTTAAAATCATCCTTTGTTGTATACATCTTTATCGTAGGGTTATCTTTACTTAATAAAGGTGTAAGAAGGTCTCTTGCAGTTTCTGGCCTTAGTATAGCATCTAAGCCAAAATTCTGCATTAAAGTTGTTTCTTCTTCTGGAATATTCGCATCTTCAGAACTGCTAATTACAGCTACATCAGCTGCTGTTTCTGTATTTTTAGCACCTCTATAAACCAGAACAACCTTTTCCGTGGATTCTTTATTGGCATAATCAACATCTCCTGTCACCCTGGCGATCTTATTCTGCTCCAGCCAATCAAAAACAATCCCTCCGATTGAAATATACCTGTCGTTTACTGTCTTTGAATCAGTATTTTCATTTACCCATACCGGGGTCTCGAAAGAACACACAAATGTCGGGTCATTTGAAGAAGCCCTGAATATAAACCTGCCTGCGACATTGCCATCCTGCTCAAATACAATATCAGCAAATCTATAAAGCCCTCCTTCATCTACTGCATCCTGATATGTATTAAATTCCTTTACAATCAACTCCCCTGCCGGTGTATTATAAGATTTACCTACGGTAAACTCTTTCTGCAATCTCTTGATCCCTTCGTCTTTTCCCAAGGCAATTATTAATTGCGGAGGTTTTGTAGGATTATCAGGATTATAAGCCCATCCTGTATTATTAGCCGGCATTGACGAAAGTTCTGACAAAAATTCCCCGGCAAAGAGCGGCTGAGACCTGGATGCCTGTTTATAAGGTATAGTGCTTTCGGTAAATGCTTCGTAGAAAGGATTTAAGGATGTGGTGGTATTATCTTCTTTATATTTTTTATCCTTTACCATTACGCTAAATACAGCTGCAACAGCCACAGGATTCTCAAATTCCCCTGTGACATCCTGCCAGGTGTGGCCTGAAAGTTCGCCATATATAGGTATCCCATAGCCCTGCTGTAATAGATCAGCTCTCTTTGCTTTCAAGAATACATAGCCAGCGTCTGTCTGGAATGCCTCTATCCCCAAAGCCTCTGCCTGGTCATCTACGCCGAACGTCCCTAATACATCGCGTATAACACCTACTTTTTTACCTGTAACTGTAGGATCATATCCTAATTTTTCCATATAATATGGCAACAAAGAAACTATAAGCCTGTCAGGAGCAAGAGTCTCGAAACTGATACCAGAATCATCTTCGGATCTTTTAGGCACAACAATAGCACCTCTATCGCCGTCAAGATCAAATGCTATACCAAAATCAGCGCCTTCAGTATCTATTGTTTGCTTCAACTGCGTTAAATTTTTATCTTTGGATGGGTCAGCATTATGTTCGCCCTCTACCTCTAGGATATCTCCGTTTATCAAGACCACATCTGCTCCTAATTGCTTGAATGTATTAGCTGCTAGGTTTCCGCTCGGCGTATGGGAACCCTCCACAACTACTTTCATGCCTTTTAAAGGCTCTGTGTGCCCGACTTTATTTTCCCACTTTGTAATAACATCTTCCGGTGAATCAGAGGATTCTAACTCTCTTGCCAGATCATAGAGAGAGCCTCCACTACTAGCAACTTCGCCCACAAGTGAACACATCCTTATGCAATTTTCATCGACATTAGCAGCAATAAAACTTCCTTTCTTTTGAGATTCTAAATCTTTTATCTTTTCAGGATTTTCTATCAGGTCTTTAACAGCATCTTTTGATTGGTTCTTTATTTCTTTGGAAGTTAAACTGACCAGATTGCCGCCTTCTTCATTCAACATAGCTACTTTAAAACCCCTTACGATCTGGTCTTTTGGCATAGATACATGGCTTGCAGTAATAAATATACTCATCAGAGGCTTGATCTCCTGAGCGGCCCAGGAATAAGATGTTACTGCATTCGGGCCATCTTCCGCAGTATAAACAACATCAAGCCCCGCATACCGCAGTGATGCAGCCAATGCCTCTACTAACTCTGGTTCTATTTTCCTGGCATCCCTTGCTATAAGTACTTTTCTATTTTCTATGCCAGCCTCTTTTGCTTTCTGTAACGCCATTTGGCCCCACATTAAACCAAGACGAAATACCATTTCAGGTTTTAACACTGGTCCCACTGACCTATAATCATAATCCCTGAACATGTCCATATTCAAGTCATCCATAGCAACTTCTGACGATACCCATTTATACCACTGACCGAATTTATTAAAATCACTGCTATTCTTTTGTTTTGACAGTCCTAAACCTAGGCCTAACCCAAGGTTACTTTCAAGAATATTTGGTGTCCCCATAGAGAACATCCCGCCGCGTAAGTATATTGCTGCGATAGCTGCAAGGCTCTCGGTTTTATTATTGCCTTCAACGAGTTTATCCTTTAGGGCCTCCGGAGTATATTCTTCCTTGTTACTCACCATATCTTCTATTAATTTGACCAGCTCTGTCTTCTGTATGGTCTTTGTAAATGAATCATAAACACCGCCATCGTTATATTTCTTTATTGCATCATTTATCTCATTTACAGTGAATTTTAAAGTTGTTGAAAATAATAGTTCAGTGCCTTCAAGAGTAAAGCCGGTCGGAGCAATCTCTGTCTCGCCGAGTTTTTCAGGGGTAAGCAAAGAGTCGCTTATAGCTATGACTGGTTCATTGTTATAATTTAGGCCGACGACCAAGTCTCCATCATCAATTAAATCAATGGCATTAATCCGAGCAATAGGCACAAGTGTCTTTTTATCGCCAAGAAGAACGTTGACTATGTTATTCTTTTGGGCTTCATTAATATACTGCATTGCCTGGACTTTAGGTAAGATCTTAGATAGGCCATAATGCTGCATTATAATGGTTCCATCAAAACGCTGTGAGAACTCTGTTTTATTGTCCGGCCCGAATGAGATATTGCTTCTTAGGTGTATAGTTGGCCTTGCCTCGTATGAATATGCGCTGGATGTAAGGAAAAATGTAATTACAAGTACTATGGATACTGTTTTTTTTATGGATTTAAGGTTCTTCATTTTTGTCCTTCGAATTTTACGAAGTAAAATTCGTCTCGAGTCCCGAAACTTCGGGATGAGGGACTATTTTACTATGGTTTTTTAAAGCCTTGTTTATTTTAGGTAAAAAAATAGCCTTTCCCTTTTCCCATGAAGGCTAATGTATATTATACCAAAAACGCTAATTTAATCAAGAGAAATTTTATGTATCTTTTTATACATTTAACACTATAAAATCCAAATAATTTTCCTTGGTAATAACCTTATAGTCGGCTTTATACTTATCGAGCCATTCTTTAGGCGCATTACGCTTAGCATTTGACCATGTTATCTCATATCCATGCAGCATCCCATCTTTTTCCTCAATAAAATCTATCTCCTTGCGGTCATATGTCCTCCAGAAATGATTATTTACCTGCATGTGTAGATATTCCTGCGCCTTTAATCTTTCTACAATAATATAGTTCTCCCATAACATGCCAATATCATCGCGCATAGATAGGATATTAAAATTGTTGATCAACGCATTTCTTATGCCTGTGTCATAAAAATAATACCTGGGGTTCTTTGATATCTCCTTCCTGATACTCCTGCTAAAACCTCGCAGTTTAAATATAACGAATGCCTTTTCCAAAAGATCCAGATATTTTTCTATGGTGTTCTTACTCATACCGAGTTGTCTTCCAAGTTCGGTATATGAGACCTCTTTTCCTATCTGAAAGGTCAACAATTGCAATAGCCTGACAATCTTGCTTGAATGCCTTATCCCTTCAAGCTCCAGGATATCCTTATAGAGATATGAACTTATCATCTCTTTAAGATATAATACTTTCTGTGATATATCATCAGCTGTAACTACCTCTGGATAAGAACCATATATAAGGCGCTCTTCAAGCCTTGCTATTGTCTCAGCCCTTGTTTCAATATTAGATAATTCCAATTGAGAAAGAGGGAACATCTTTAATGTAAACTTCCTTCCAGTAAGAGGCTCTCCTATCTCATGCGCCAGGCCAAACGATGAAGAACCTGTAGCGATAACTTTAATCCCAGGCATATGATCGATTATCAACTTTAGATTTAAACCTATATAATTTATCTTTTGCGCTTCATCGATAACTAAAAGCTTATTGCTTCCTACGAAACTACGGAGTTTTTCTATGGATTGGCTGCTTAAAAAATCTTGAACTATTATATCTTCACCACTAACAAATAAATATTTATCTTTTACGTCCTTTAAAAAATGCGTCAAGAGAGTAGTCTTGCCACACCTCCTGGGCCCATAAATTACTATAACTTTTTGAGGCTTAATTATACCTTTAAGATTACTTAATTGGATTTGAGGAATATACATAATAAAACTCCTAATTTATATTAATTCAGTCAATCAACTGACTAAATTATACCATATTACAGCTAAAAATCAAGAATTTTTATTCTTTTATTCCTTTAGATCATCTGTCCATTCAGGGATCTTTAGCCTGTTTATGGTGGAAAGCACCTGCCTGAAGCCGCCTTTTAAGCCCATTTTTTTGGCAAGCCTGATGGTATCCATGTATTCTTTATGCGTGATCCTGCGGTTGATTTCTGGGAATTTATGCGCCAGATGACATGGATAATACTGCGCCATTATATTTACATAAATATCAGGCGATAATTCTTTTATTATAAATGAGAATATCTTTTCGCTGCCTTGAATATTGCCAGGCAATACCAGGTGCCTGATAAGTAATCCTTTTTTCGCTATGCCATCTTCAACTTCTAACATCCCGACCTGATCATACATTTCTTTAATAGCAATCTTATTGACCTCAAAGTAATCAGGAGCCGAAGAATACTTTTTGGCTACTAGATCATCGGAATATTTCATGTCAGGCAAATATATATCTACTACACCCTTAAGAAGTTTAAGAGCCTCAAAAGATTCGTACCCGCCGCAGTTATAGACTATCGGGATTGTTAAGCCCTTATCTTTTGCAATCATTATAGCTTCCAAAACTTGAGGCATATAATGAGTGGGGGTGACAAAATTTATATTATGAGCTCCCTGCTTCTCTAAACCTAACATGATGTCTGACAATTTTGTTGTAGGGATAGAACATTGTTCTATTCCTACAACATTGTCTTGCCTTAATTGGCTTATAGGATGATTCTGGCAAAAGCAACACCTCAAGCTACAATGTGTAAGAAAAATAGTACCGGATCCATTTTTTCCTGATATAGGCGGCTCTTCGCCAAAGTGTAGATGAGCGCTCGAGAACATTGGCTTTAAGCCTGCCTTGCAGAACCCGATCTCTCCCTTTAAGCGGTTCACCCCGCAATTCCTTGGGCACAAGGAACAGCCTTCCATCATCTTGTATGCCTGCTTAATTTCATTCTTCATAATAAATATGTTCGGAGCTATAAGGAAACCTGCTCACTCATATGAAAATTTCTCATTCGGGTCGACTTTTATTCAGAATTTTTCGGGGCTCGAAGAACTTGCCACTGCAAAATCTGGTGCGGTGGCTTCGAACAGCTTCGAGCCTTTTCGCCTCATAAAATGCGGCATAAAAACCGAAAATTGCTCCATAAAAGCCTAAATTTTCAAATTCGTTCACAGTCTTTCCTTATAGCTCTTTACATCTTCTCCGGTCATACGACTCCAAGAAGAAAATTTAACTAGTATCGCCAGGACGATAGGCATGAGAAAAACCTTTTTATTTTGCGCACTTTGTGATCCACAAACTACAATTTAGATTGCCTGTCAAAATAAAGTGGAGTGAAGCCCCACACCTACGCATTACTAACGCTGGGCTGAACGATTTTTCGAAAGCCTAGCATTCTGGCGAATACTACTTAAATGAAAATTTTCCTCTTGCATGTTCTCCTGTATTATGTTATTATTTTAGCTCTAATTCAATGAAATTTAAAGGAGTTAATTATGTCAAGAGTATGCGCGATATGTAACAAAGGGCCAATGGCCGGAAGAAAGATCTCCAGGCGCGGTATGGCAAAGGCCAAAGGCGGGGTTGGTAAAAAGATCACTGGTATAACAAAGCGAAGATTCCTACCAAACTTACAAACCGTAAAGATCATCTTAAAGGGAACAACCAAGAGGGTAAAGGTCTGTACCGGTTGTATCAAGGCTGGAAAGATCACGAAGGCCTGATATCTTCTAAAGTAAGCTGTATGTTCTCAAGGCCTTGCCAGGTATTAAAAGATGCTGTATACACGATATCGAAGCTGGGGCTTCCGTTTAGTATGGCCTCTGCGTCACCTTCTCTTGCCAAGCCAAATCCTATTACTTCAAAATCCTTAACACCATCAGTTGCGCGAAATTTGATATGCTCGCCCTTTAGTATCCTTATAGAACTCGCAAGCCTTAGGCCTTTAGAGCAGAATAAAGGCCTTGGATTGCCTGCGCCAAAAGGCTCTAATCTATCAATATCCACTACCACATCATAACTCAAGTCTTTTAACACTATCTCCATATCAATATCCAGGCTAGGGATCATATCTTCGACGGTCAAAACATTATTCGCTATCTCATTTATAGTAGCCTTAAAACTAGCTAGATTTTTCTCCAAAAGTGTAAGGCCGCATGCATACTTATGCCCTCCATATTCCTTTAATATATCCCCGCAATCTGAAAGCGCCTCAAATAGATGGAAACTATCTATGGATCTACCCGAACCTTTGCCCATGCCGTCCTTAGTAGATATCATTATGCATGGCCTGTAAAACTTATCAGCTATACGTGAAGCGACAATGCCTATCACTCCTGTATGCCAATCTTCATTGTGAAGCACTATGACCTTATGCTCCTTGAAATTCACTTCCCTGTCGATCTTGGACATGGCTTCTTTCAGAGTAAGGTTTCCTATCTTTTGGCGTTCACGATTTACCTCGTTAAGTTCTTTTGCAAGGCCTTCTGCTTTACTGTCATCATCTGTGATCAAAAGTTCCACTGCCCTGTCTGCTGTATCTATCCTTCCTGTTGCGTTTATCCTGGGGCCAAGTATGAAGCCAAGGTCATATGAAGTGATCTCTCGGTCATGAAGTCCGCTTGCTTTAATAAGGGCTTTTAAGCCTTTGTTCTTGATGCCATTTTTTAATACCCTTAGTCCTTCTTTTACCAGAAGCCTATTTTCTCCTACAAGAGGACAGACATCTGATACAGTGCCAAGGGCGACCAGGTCCAGATGCCTCCATGCTTCTTTTATATGGTACGCTGAGCATAGCGCCTCGCACAATTTAAAAGCAACGCTTACCCCTGAAAGATCTTTATCGGGATACGCGCAAGACTTCTGGTGAGGATCTATTATAGAATATGCTCTCGGAGTTTCCTTGAGAGGCTCATGATGATCAGTGATAATAGTATCTATGCCATGATCCTTTAAAATATTTACTTCCTCAATACTGCATATACCACAGTCTACTGTCAAAACAAGGCCTACCTCTTTATCTATTGCCTCCTTAACCCCTCCTTCGCTTAAGCCATACCCCTCGCTGACCCTATGCGGGATATAATATATTGGTTCCAACCCCAAGCTACGCAGCACATATATAACCAGGCTGACAGCTGTCACTCCATCCACATCATAATCTCCATGGATAAGGATCTTCTCTTTTTTATCTATAGCTTTTTTTAACCTATCGACAGCCTCTCTCATGCCCTTCATTAGATACGGGTCATAGAGTTCAAGCGCGTCTCCCCCTAAAAACGTCTTTGCGCTTTCCAATGTCTTGATGTTCCTATTAATAAGAAGCTGAGTAAGGATACTGGAAATGTCTAGATCACTTGAAAGCTTTTTCTGCAAAGTAGGTTTTGGTTCTTTAATGATCCATCGTTTCATGGTAATCTCATTTATGATTATGCGGCTCTAGATGAACACTAACTTCTGTGATACCCTTTATAGCTCCTCTTAAAGCTTCTTGTATGTCGTGGCTCAAACTATGCGCCTTATCAACATGCATATCCTTATCGATCGTCACATGCAGATCCACGTGTATATCATCCTCTCTGCCGCGGGTCCTGACGTTGTGTATGGATTTTACGCCTTTTACTTTTTTTACTACATCTGTTATCCTGGTCTCCACCAGGACGTTTCCGTCGCACAATACCTTGGAACTTGCTTTTAATATAAGAAATGCGGACCTTGCTATTAAAAGAGATATACTGGCTGCTACTATTATATCCATAGCCCAAAAACCCATTTTAATAGATATCAATGTGCCTATGACAGCGATGGATGCGAAGATATCGCTTTTTGTATGCAGAGCATCACAGGTAAGTATATCACTTGAGAGTTCTTTGCCTTTAGCATGTTCATACCTGACTATAAAGATATTTATAGCCATGGTGAGGAACATCACGATAAAACTCACAAGGTTCACATCAGGCATTACTGGATTGAACAACCTGGATAGGGCCTCTTTCAGGATATTAAAAGAGGCTAAAAAAAGTATAGCTACTGTACCCAGGGTAGCGAATGTCTCAAATTTTTTGTGGCCATATGGATGGGACTCGTCCTTAGGCTTAGACGCCAGCCAGATACCAATGAGGCCTATTATATTGCTTGCGCCATCCCCAAAAGAATGCACGCCATCAGCTGTCATTGATACGCACTTTGTGATAAGGCCATAAATTATCTTACTAAGCGCTATAGCCCAATTCAATACAAGTATCAGGATAAGTATACGCCTTATATATAAGAACTTATTATCATTTTTCATTTTTTCTAGCTGTCAAGTCCTCCTGTGCCACAATATTATGAGCGGGCTGGCTATATATATCGTGGAGTATATGCCTGAGATCATTCCTATTAGAAGAGTGAATGAAAAATCCCTTAACACCTCTCCCCCGAATAAAAATATAGAACATACTGCCAGAAGCGTAGTGAGTGTCGTAAGGACAGTTCTCGAAAGAGTCTGATTTACGCTCATATTTATTATCTCTTTCATGGAAGATTTTCTGTAAAGCTTCAGATTCTCCCTTATCCTGTCATATATTACTATGGTATCATTTATAGAATAACCTGCTATCGTAAGAAGCGCTGCCACTATTGTAAGATTGAGCTCTCTTCCTGTAAATGCGAGAAAACCCATCGCAACAAATACGTCATGAAAAAGCGCTATGACACCTGCTCCTGCGAACAGGATATTTTTGAACCTTACCCCGACATAGATAAGTATACCTATAAGAGACCATAGTATTGCCAGCCGCGCGCTTTTTCTGAGGTGTTTTCCTATTGATGGCCCTACTTTTTCTACTCTCATTAGGTCTGAAGGATTATCCGGAAAACTCTCTTCAAATTTTTTCTGTATCTTAGAGGCCTGGTCTTCCGAGGTCTTTATAAGTATCTGATTTGTACCCTTAACGCTCTGTATGGTAGCATCCTTTATCCCTATATCCGTAATAGCCTTTCTCGCATCATCTATCTTGATATGATCTTTAAATGAATATTCCTGTATCTGCCCGCCAGTAAAATCAATACCGTATGCCTTTTCACCTTTAGCAAAAAAGACGCTCATGCCTCCTATCAAAACTACAAGAGAAAGCCCGAGAGCTATCCATCTTTTGCTTATAAAATCTATATTTGTTTTCTTGAAAAGCTGAAGCATCGGCAATCTTGTAAAATTCTTATTAGTAGTCACAAGATCAAATATTATCCTTGTAACAAATATGGCCGTGAACATACTGGCCAATATACCTATACTGAGAGTTACGCCAAATCCCCTTATAGGGCCTGTGCCAAATTTAAAAAGAAGCGCTGCTGCAATCAATGTCGTAATGTTGGAATCAAGTATCGTAGTAAAGGCCTTATTGTAACCAGCTCCTATAGCGCTGCGAATATGTTTGCCTGTCGAAAGCTCTTCTCTTATACGTTCGTATATCAGCACATTTGCGTCAACTGCCATACCGATGACAAGTATAAGGCCTGCTATGCCAGGAAGGGTCAATGTAGTATGAAACCATCCCAACACTCCTAGTACTATAATAAAATTAAGTAACATTGCAATGCTCGCAACTATACCTGCAAAAAGATAATATAAAAGCATAAAACCTATTACAAGTAAAACCCCTATCATGGAAGCCCTTATACCGCTTTCTATAGAATCTTTTCCCAAGAGAGACCCTACAGTACGCTCTTCTTCTATATAAATAGGCGCTGGAAGAGCGCCGGCTCTTAGGACTATAGCCAAGTCCCCTGCTTCTTCTACTGTAAAACGGCCTGTTATCTGAGCTCTCCCTGAAGGGATCTTTTCATTTATCCTGGGAGCTGAATAAACTGTGCCATCCAAGACAATGGCAAGCCTCTCACCCACGCTTTTACCTGTAAGCTCCGAAAATATGCTTGCGCCTTTAGAATTAAACTCTATAGATATATAAGGCTGATTAAAACCAGATTGATCAAACTGCACTTCTGCCTTTGTAAGGGTATCGCCTGTAAGGGCTGACTCTTTGTGTAAAAGAAGAGTGTCTTTTTCAACTATCTTGACTTCATACCCTGCAGGGACATCCCCTTCCCTTGCCCTTTTATTCAACTCTGGATTGTTTTCTACAAGTTTGAACTCGAGCTGGGCAGTCTTTCCTATAAGTTCGATAGCCCTATCCCTATCCGTTACCCCGGGAAGCTGTACCACTATAGAATTTGTACCTTGTCTCTGTATGAGAGGCTCCCTTACTCCGAATTGATCGATCCTATTGCGTATTACCTCGAGCGCCCTATTGGGGGCATCTTCTCTTGCCTCTTCAGGGATCTTCGATGTATCTACTTTTAAGACAAGGTGCATGCCTCCTTGTAGATCCAATCCTAGATTTATCTTTTCCTTTAGAGGCAGCATGCCTAAAAGCGCTACTATCACTACCCCTATAGTTAAAGCTACCTTCCATTGTAAATTCTTGGTCATTTATTCCTCCCTATCTACTCTTCTTAACATACGCTACTGCGTTTTTGTTGATCTCGATCTTTACATTCTCGTCTATCTTGAGAGTAAAAGTAACATCTTTTACGTTTACGATAGTACCATGTATGCCGCTCGAGGTGACTACCTCATCGTTCTTCTTGAGCTCTGATATCATCTTCTCGAGGTCCTTTTGTTTTTTCTGCCGGGGCCTTATGAGAAGAAAATAAAATATAGCAAACATAAATATAAACGGTATTAACTGCACTATAGCAGGCGCCTGCGGTGTAGCTGGACTCATCACTAACTCCTTTCGTATTTAGATAAAAACTCTTCTTTGAACTCTTTGAACCTATTTTCCTTTATTGACGCGCGTATCCTTTTTAATAAGTTTACATAAAAATATACATTATGTAAAGAGGTAAGTCTAAGGCCTAGTATTTCTTCAGTATTAAATAGGTGCCTTATATATGAACGAGTGTAATTTTTACACACGATACATTCACAACTTTCACTAAGAGGCCTCAGGTCCTTAGAGTATCCTCCATTCCTGATAATGACCCTCCCTTCATTTGTATAACTACAGCCATTCCTGGCATTCCTGGTAGGCACAACGCAATCGAACATGTCGACGCCCTTCTCTATTGCATAAAAAAAATCTTCCGGCATTCCTATACCCATAGTATAGCGAGGCTTATCTTCCGGTAAATATCTGACTGAATGATCCATCATCTCATACATCAGTTCTTTTGGCTCTCCTACGCTTAAGCCTCCTATAGCATACCCGTCAAATCCGATATTTACAAGCTCTTGGCAAGAAATTTTGCGCAGGTCAGGATAAGTTGCTCCCTGGACTATCCCGAATAAAAGTGACTTGCCTGCCCTCCGAAACCTTGGCGCAGGAGGGTGACCTGCATCTTGTGACTTGTGTCTTTCTTTTGAGCGACGAGCCCAATTATTTGTAAGTCTTAAAGAAAGTTCCGCCTTGTCTTTAGCGCATGGATAATGCAGGCATTCGTCTAGTACCATCATAATATCGCTTCCCAAGTCAAGCTGTATGCCTATTATATCCTCTGGTGTCAAAAAATGCCTTGAACCATCAATATGAGAATTAAACTGCACCCCTTCATCCTTGACCTTCATAAGAGTAGCAAGGCTAAATATCTGAAACCCGCCGCTATCCGTCAATATAGGCTTTTTCCAGGACATAAAGCTATGAAGCCCGCCCGCATTTTTAATGATATCCATGCCTGGCCTGAGATATAGATGATATGTATTCCCGAGTATTATCTGCGTATTACAATAATCAAGCTCTTCATTGGACAATGCCTTCACAGTAGCCTGAGTACCAACAGGCATAAATTCAGGGGTCTCAATAGTTCCATGAGGAGTCTCAAGTATCCCGACCCTAGCCTTAGATTTATTGTCTTTATGAGTAATTTTAAACATATAATCCTTTTAATATTTTAGCTAGCATTTAGGGCCGTTCGGCACAGAATCTTTTCGCCGTCCGCTACGGTTTACAGCTCTAAAATTTGGCGGAATTCACTATAGCTTCTGATCACAAGTCAGTTCCGCCATTTTCTCGCTGTAAATCCTTGCGGACATTTGCCGAAAAGCTTCCAATGTGCCGAAGACCCTAAATACTACCTAATCGAACATAAACATAAATAATAACATTCATAGCGGGTGACAGCTGATTTGGGGACCCCGGAAGCGCACAGCGAAGGCGAGCACTTACGGGGTAAATCAGCTGGCAGGACCCGCTCCTACTATATTATCAACATGCAATCGCCATAGGAATAAAAGCGGTATTTCTCCTTTATTGCTTCTTTGTATGCCTTAAATAAAAGCTCTCTTCCAGAGAATGCGCTGACAAGCATAAGAAGCGTTGTCTTCGGAAGATGAAAATTCGTCAAAAGACAATCTACGTTCTTAAATTTATAGGGCGGATATATAAACTTATCTGTCCAGCCGCTATAGATACCGTCTACAAAATTGATATTTTTCTTATTTCCAACAGTTTCAAGCGCTCTGCAGGTAGTAGTCCCCACAACGATAGATCTTGCAGCCCTCTTATTCAATCTATTGACAAGGCCTTCTCTTACCTCAAAGAACTCTTCTTCCATCTTATGCCTTGCAATGTCTTCTTCTTTTACAGGCTTAAATGTGCCATATCCTACATGCAACGTAAGCTCTTCTAAGCTGACACCTTTTTCAGACAGGTTAGCTAAGACCTCTTTTGTAAAATGCAACCCTGCCGTAGGCGCAGCTACTGCACCTATCTTAGAAGCATAGATGGTCTGGTATCTATCTCTATCCGATACTTCATCTTCGCGTTTTATATACGGAGGAAGCGGCATCTGGCCTTTTTCATCCAAGAGTTTCAATAAGTCTTTTTTTCCATCAAACTTTAAAAACCTTCTGCCATTCTCTATCCTCGTGATCTCAGCTTTTAGATTGCCATTATCAAAAAATAATTTCGCGCCTATCCTGCATCCCCTGGCTGGTTTTAAAAGAGTTTCGTATTCAGAGAGCTTTTCAAGATCACCCTCATTATTTAAAATAAGCGCCTCGACCTTGCCGCCTGTCTCTTTCGTGCCGACCAGCCTTGACGGCACGACCTTTGTATTATTTATCACTAGAATATCGCCTTCCCTGAAGTATCCTATGATATCTTTGAAGGCCCGATGTGAGATATTTCCAGTAGCCCTATCTAAAACCAAAAGCCTACTTTCATCCCTCTTATCAGCAGGATACTGGGCGATCAATTCTTTTGGCAGGCCATAATCAAAATCCGATAACTTTAACATCATTCAAGCCTTATCAATTTTGAGGCAGGATAATAATACTCTAGTATCTCTTCTGATCGCCAGCCTTCTTTTGCCATACCATATGCCCCCCATTGGCACATACCGACACCATGCCCCCAGCCTTTGCCATCAAAAAATATATATTTGCCTGAGACCTTTACATTGAAATCTGCGCTTCTTATTAGATCAGGCCCTACTATCAATCTGAATTTATTCCCATCCAACTTTACAAGTTTATCTTTTCCTTTTATTACCATCTCTAAAACCCTTCCGGAGGGATCTCTTTTTAATATATCTATCGAGACTATAGTTAGATCGTAACCTGCTTTTTTTAGGCTGGCTTCTATATCTATTGATTTAAAATCCTTTTTCCATGCATAATGAGGTGAGAATTCACAATACGCGCATTTTACTCCGCGTAAAGGCAAAAGATCTATGCTCCATATAGAATTAGAACTAGCTGTGCTGCCTCCGCACGTAGCATGAAAATATGCTGGAAAGACCTTTCCTTCGTAAGTAAGCACTTCTCCCATCGTAAGGTTCACGGCTTTTCTGGTGATATATGTCTCTGAGGTACGGCCTCCATACATTTGAGAATATACATCTGAAGTAAGGTCAAAATACTTATTTGTAGTTGTAAATTTTTGATATAAGGCATAAGTCCTTGCGGCTATGGCCTGGGCCTTCAAGACCTCTATTGGCCATCTATGAGAGACTTCATGGTACAAGACCCCGTACAAGTATTCCTCTACATCAATATGATTGATGACCATCAGCTTTCCGTCATCTTTTCTTATGATATCTATCTCACCCCTAAATTGGCGGTTATTGATATAGATATTGGTCTTTTCTCCAGGTAATATCCTGATGCTGCCTGAAAAAGCATTTTTAGAAGAAGTGATCTTTTCTTTTAAAGACCTGCCTTCATCCAAGACCTTCTTCTCTGGATCCAATATTTTATAGTCCCCCTTTATATACAACTTGACTTCGCTGAGGTCTTTTTCTACAAGCACCCTGATCAAAATAGGCTTATGCTGCGGCGGCGAATCTCCCATAGCAAACACTCTATAGCAGATAAAAAAATAAATAGCTATTAGGACAATAAAAGCTAAAAAGGGTCTTTTTATCATTGTCTGCGGCCTATAAAAATAAAGATCATAGAAAGGACAATGCTGAGGACAATAGATGTAGCTAGGGGAAAATAAAATGTGAAGTTTTCTTTTTTTATCAATATATCTCCAGGAAGCCTTCCTACCCAAGGCACTTTCCCTGCAACAGTCAATACAATCCCTGCTAATGTTATGATTAGCCCAATTAATATTAATAATTTTCCAAATCCATTTATATCGATCATATTATATCTTTGCCCGTTCTAATTCTGAGAACACGCATCCACAATATTTCTGCCTATAAAGGTCTCTCTTCTTGGCTTCTTCTTGAGACTCCTTAAAACCTTTTCGGAGATCTTTATAGTAAAACTCTATATCTTCCTTATCTGATATGCTCTCTCCTATCTTCTTAATGATCTCATGGTCCTGGTAAGGGCTTATAAGAAGCGTTGTAGTGAATGCCTCAAAACCCTCTCTTTTAGCAAATCTAGCTGTATATAAAAGCCTTGCTTCCCAACAGCTCTCACACCTAGCCGCTGCTCCAGCATCAAGTGTTATATTATTAAAATACTCCTCCATGATATACTCAGGATAGATAACTTTAATATTCATATCCTTTTCCAATGCCCTCAGGGTATCTCTACGTTTTTTATATTCACTGGGAGGATGGATATTAGGATTATAAAAAAAGCCTGTGACATTATCGAATTTCTTGCCAAGCAGGGGACGGTCATTGACCGTCCCTACCAATTTTTTTATCGGATAAATAGCGCAAGGCCCACAGCAGATGTGGAGTAATAGTCTCATATAAATAGGTTACAAGTCTCAAGACACAAGCCACATGTGTATGGCGGCTTGCAGCTTGTGTCATCAAAACAGTTCTTTCTGATTGTCTTTCTTGTATGGTATCTTTAAATGCTCATAAGCCTTTTTAGTGACTTCTCTTCCCCTTGGAGTGCGCTTTATAAAACCTGTTTTTAGCAAAAACGGTTCCACCACATCTACTATGGTGTCACTCTCTTCATTGAGAGTCGCTGCAAGAGATTCTATGCCTACAGGGCCTCCATTATAAAAATCTATGGCAGCTTTTAAGACCTTTCTATCTATATCATCAAGGCCCGCAGTATCTATCCTCTGGCTCTCAAGCGCAGTTACAGCTAAAGAACTCGTGACCTCAAGCTCTCCTTTGACTTCACTATAGTCTCTCACTCTTCTAAGGAGCCTGTTAGCGGTCCTTGGGGTTCCCCTGGAACGTTTTGCGATCTCGCATGAAGCGCCCTTTCCTAATTTAACTCCCAATAGATCAGCAGAACGGTCTACTATCTTCATGAGGTCTTCTACTTCATAAAAATCCAGATGATAAAAGATGCCAAACCTACTTCTAAGAGGCGAGCTTAAAAGCCCTGAACGCGTAGTAGCGCCTATAAGAGTGAACCTTTTAAGATTAAATTTTATAGTCTTGGCATAAGGCCCTTTATCTATCAAAAAATCTATCTGATAGTTCTCCATCGCAGGATATATAAATTCCTCGACGACCTTGGAAAGCCTGTGTATCTCATCGATAAATAATATATCCCCTTCTCCAAGATTCGTAAGGATACCTATCAAGTCCCCAGCCCTTTCTATGGCAGGCCCTGAAGTAGCAGTGATCTTGGCATTCATCTCATGCGCTATAATATGCGCTAAAGTGGTCTTACCCAAGCCAGGAGGCCCTGACAGAAGTATATGCTCAAGGCTTTCTTTTCTCTTTTGCGCAGCCTCAATAGCTATCTTGAGGTTTTCGATCGCATGCTTTTGCCCTACAAAGCTATCCAGGTTTTCAGGCCTAAGAGAAATATTATAGACTACTTCCTCTTCTGTCTCTTTGGCTGTGATCAATCTCTCACGATCGTCTTTTATTTTTTCTTCCATAATGTAGCCTCAAGTCTCACGACACAAGTTTCAAGACACATGTGACTTGCATCTTATGTCGTGCAACCAGGTTATTTCTTGCTCTTTTGCTTATAGACCTCGTTCAATAGGTCTTCTACGCTTTTTATATCACTATTGCGGTTAAGCGCCTTGTCTATCATGTCTTTTGCTTCAAGCTTCTTGTACTGGAGTTGGGTCAAGACCTCCAAGGCCTCGCCTACCATGCCTTCTTTATGTGTGGCCCTTGGGATACTTTCACCTGAGGTATCCTGTATAAGCCCGAACTTACCGATCTTTCCCTGAAGTTTTGCTATGATCTCTTTTGCCCTTTGCTGTCCTATGCCAGGAAGGGATTTTAACAATACTACATCTCCTATATCTATAGCTTGAGCAATCTTAGGTATAGGGATATTCAAGGCCCTTACTGCTGCTTTTGGGCCTATGCCAGAGACTGTTATAAACTTCTCGAAAAACTCTTTCTCTATTTCATTCAGAAAACCTATAAGAAAAGGAAAACTCCTCGAGGGTTCTATCTGATGATAATGATAGGTTATAAGGCTGATGGAGTTGTCCTGCTTTATCTCTTTTTCTAAGTTACTCATGACTGCGCCTGGTATCAATATCTCATAGCAGAAATTATTGATATCGAGTATTATAGAATCTTCTCTTTTTTCGATTATTTTTCCAGAAACCTTACAGATCATATTTTAAAAATCACCTCTTTAGGGATTACGCTGCCCTGGCCTTTACCGTCGATTGATTATGCATATATACATTAGCATGGGTCAATGCCAGAGCCAGGGCATCAGTAACATCCGCTGGTTCAGGGATCCTATTGATATTTAACACATTCACTACAGTCCTTTGTATCTGTGATTTTGAAGCATGGCCTCTGCCGGTAATAGCCTTTTTTACTTTTGTACTTGGATAATTTACAAGCTCTACGCCTTTTTCTTCAACTGCAAGAGATATGACCCCTCTGGCATGCCCCATCAATATTGAAGTCCTAGGATGTTTATAGTGAGAATAAAGCTCCTCCAGGACCGCAACATCCGGTTTTGTGTCATTTATCAAGTTTATTATCTTTTTATATATCTCTAAAAGCCTCTTTTCTATTTTGCTGTTAGGGTTGGTCCTGACAACCCCTGCTTCCAGCAGCCTAGTACATCTATTATCTAATTCGATAAGCCCATATCCTGTTATCCCCAATCCTGGGTCTATACCAAGAATGCGCATAATGCTTTATGATCCTATCTCTTCGTCTGGTATGTCAAAATTGGCGTATACATTTTGTGAATCATCGCTATCTTCCAGCTCTTCCACTAGATTAAGGATCTGCTTTACAGAATCACCCGTAAGTTTGACCGTACTCTTTGGTATCATAGTAATTTCAGCGCTGATCACTTTTATATTGCTATCTTCCAGAGCCTTTTTTACAGCCTCGAAATCTTTCGGGTCAGTCGTGACTGAATATGCAGCATCCTGAGTCTCCATGTCCTGCGCTCCCGCGTCAAGTACGATATCCATTACCTTGTCTTCTGTGGCAGCGCTTTTGTCTATCTCTATATAACCTTTTTTCTCGAACATCCAGGCCACGCTTCCAGCGCCTGCAACATTACCATTTCTCTTGGAGAATATATTCCTGATCTCTGCTGTGGTACGGTTTTTGTTGTCAGTCAAGACATCCACCATTATTGCAACGCCCCCTGGGCCATAGCCTTCTATGGAAAACTCTTCATAGGTAACTCCTTCAAGCCCTCCCGTACCTTTCTTTACAGCCCTATCAATATTATCAGCAGGCATATTGGCTTGTTTTGCCCTATCAATAGCTGTCCTCAGGCGCGGATTGGTACTTACATCCCCTCCGCCATTACGAGCCGCTACAGTGATCTCTTTTATTAGTTTTGTAAAGACCTTTCCTCTCTTTGAATCAGTTGCTGCTTTCTTATGTTTTATTGACGCCCACTTTGAATGTCCTGACATTTGTTGCCCCCTTTTGGCACACTGAAGTGTGCCCTACAGTTATTGTCGCAAAGGCCTTCATAAACAAGCACATTGAAATGTGCTTATTCTCGGCCTTTGCCTTACTTGGCTTCTTGCTCTTCTTTCCTGTGTTCCTGATATTTTTTAATAATACCCTCTGCTGTTTTTTGAGGGACTTCATCATAATGAGAAAACCTCATGCTATAACTTCCCCTTCCGCCTGTCATGGATTTTAACTCAGATGCATACTTAAACATCTCTGCTAGCGGTACTTTTGCCTTTATGACCTGGCTTTTCCCCTGTACATCCATTCCAGCTATCCTTCCACGCCTTGAATTTAGATTACCTGTAATATCACCCATAAACTCATCAGGCACTATGACATCAACATCCATGACAGGTTCCAGCAAGATCGGCACTGCCTCAAGCGCAGCTTTTCTAAGCGCACCGCTTGCTGCTATTTTAAACGACATATCAGACGAATCAACGTCATGATAAGAACCATCGTATAGGGTCACTCTTACGTCGACCATTGGGTTTCCGGATATTACCCCTCTACTCATTGCCTCTACTACGCCTTTTTCAACAGCAGGTATGTAGTTCCTAGGGATAGCTCCGCCTACGATCTTATCAACAAATTCAAAACCCTTGCCCCTCTCGAGAGGCTCAAGCTCTATCCATACATCCCCGTATTGGCCATGGCCTCCGCTTTGTTTTTTATGCTTATTCTGGACCTTTGCGCTCTTTTTAACTGTCTCCTTATAAGCGACTTTAGGAGTACCTATCTCTACATCTACATTAAATCTTTTCTTAAGGCGATTTATCATGATATCTAGATGCAGGTCACCCATGCCAGATACAATAAGTTCTTTTGTCTGCTCATCTCTTGAAGCCTTGAAAGTATTGTCCTCTGCGGAAAGTTTTTGAAGGGCAGTGGAGATCTTATCTTCATCTGAGCGGGTCTTTGGTTTAACTGAAAATGAGATAGCCGGCTCAGGAAACTTCATCTCGGAAAATAAGACCCCGTCTTTTTCTGTCCCAAGAGAATCCCCCGTAGAAGTGCTCTTAAGTTTTGCAACAGCCACTATATCACCTGCTATTGCCTCTGTAATAGCGCTTTGCTCTTTTCCGAACATACCCAATAAAGGCCCAAATCTTTCTTTGGACTGGGTTGTAAGATTATAAAAACTTGTGTCTGATTTAAGCGTGCCCGAAAATACCCTGAAAATAGTAAGCTGTCCTACGTATGGATCTGAGATGCTTTTAAATACATGCGCAATGAATGGGCCGTTAGGTTCGCTCTTTAGTTCCTTTTCTTCTTTTGTGGATTGATCTTTCACTTTTCTAGGCAAGGCCTCATCTGGGGACGGAAATACATCTACTATATATTTATTTAACTCTTTTACTCCTATGTCGCTTACGGCTGAGCCAGAAAATATCGGGAATATCCTACCGCTGGCGATCCCTTTTTTGAACCCATTCATGATCTCATCCTGAGTAAGCTCTGTGCCTTCCAGATACTTTTCTAAGAGTTCGTCATTGTTTTCAGCTATGACTTCGATCAAAGAATCTCTTAATTTTGCGGCCTTTTCTTTGTCAGTTCCACCCGTGGAACCAATACTTCCTTTATCAAGGAGATCTATGACCCCCTTAAAACCAGTACCATGTCCTATTGGCATAGTAACGACTACCGAACCATTGCCAAATCTTTCTTTTATGGATCCTATAACTTTATCAAAATCAACATTCTCCTTGTTCATCTTATTTATAAATATGACCCTTGGTATATTTAAGCTGGATGCTAAAGACCATACTCTCTCAGTTCCAACCTCTATTCCTTCCTGGGCATCCATAAGGACAATAGCGCTGTCAACTGCTGGTAAGGTAGCGATAGCTTCTCCTATAAAGTCAGCATATCCAGGAGTATCTATTATATTAATACGTTTTCCGCGTAGGTTAAAACTAAGTATGCTTGAATTTATAGAGACCTTTCTTTCTTTTTCATCTTCGCTATAATCACTGATGGTCGTGCCATCCTCTATTTTTCCAAAGCGGTTTGATGCCCCTGCATTGTGGATAATAGCTTCAGCCAGAGTGGTCTTACCGCTCCCTGCATGGGATATTAATGCTATATTTCTTATATCTTTAATAGTATAATCCGCCAAAATGTACCTCCATTAGGTTAATATGGTCAGGTTCATATATACTAGATCCGATGGAATTTTATTTTATCATGAAAGACAGGGCAAGTAAAGAAGGAATTAAAGAAGGCCCCTTGGGTAGCAAATCATATCGTAGCTCATTAGTATTATCTATTATTAAAAATATTGCAAAATTTTAGAGCGGCCTATTTGTCTAGAACGTAAGTCACTATACACTCTGAACCAAGGCCGCTCTCCAGGCCTTCATATTGTAACCACATATAGGGGCTCTCTTTTCCATGCCATACATATGTAGGCGGTATCAGGGCATTTGATAGGCCTGTCAATATGCCCATATCTGGTATAAGCCTTAATTTTATAGCAGTTACTTCTTTACCTGGCAATCTCAAAGCCTCTTCACCGATGACCTTGACATTGATCCTATAACGCCTCGGCTCATTGGATATAAGATAAAAACTCCTGTATCCTTTATCTCCTCGATGCGCTATCAATGCCCTTAAAAAATATACAAGAGATATGTTGTCAGTGGTCTTGTCTTTTATGGGAAAGGCCTGTTTTTTTATAATATTACCCTGGAAGTCCTTTGCAATATATTCAACCTTATTTTTTTCATAATCAAATAACTTCTCATGCATTATGATGATCGAGCCATCCTTATCTTTAATAGTCTGGGTCGAATAGATAGTATATAAAAACCCGCCTACCTCTTCAAGCCTAGCAGTGCTTTCCCAGGATATGTCCTTATATTTATCATAGTCTCCGGAGCCAGATTCTGTAAATTTATAATAGACCCTTCCATTCTGATCGAGTCTTTTTATGGAAGAGGTGTATCTAGACCTTTCTTTCAGCGTGCCTTTGTATACATACACGCTATCTCTTGATTCATAGTCGCTGATAAATGCCTGGGAGATATCTTCAGAATAAGCCAAGGAAGGAAACAATACTCCAAATATTAAAGTTATCACTAATAAGTATTTCATATCGATTCGCTTTATGATTAGTATACCATAATCTAAAGAAAAAGTCTCTTCGCTCATATGAAAATTTCGCATTTTATCTTTTACTGGGTGAGGCACGGGTCGCCCTCGCATATACTGGTAGAGGAGCCTTAAGGCTCCTCTACATTAGATAAGTCGGTAGGGGAGCTTTAAAGCTCCCCTACCGTAGATAAGGTTTAGGCGAGAGTGAGAAGCGGCACCGAGTGAAGACTGCCTCGTTGGAGCAGTCAAACGTCTTTTCGAAAGTCAGGCTAATCTGGAAACACAGATAAAAAAAAGGGCGTCCGCCAATTTTCGTGGCGGACGCCCTGATATTAACCGGAGCAACTACCTACTCTCCCACACCGTTGCCAGTGCAGTACCATAGGCCTTGGAGAGCTTAACTACCGTATTCGGAATGGGAACGGGTGTGTCCCCTCCAGTATGGTTACTCCAGAAATTCTTGAAAAGATCAAATAAATACAATGTTGAACTTTTAAACTAAATAGTGGTCAAGCCATTCGGCAGATTAGTACCGATCAGCTTAAACCCTTACGGGCCTTACACACTCGGCCTATCAACCTCGTCATCTACAAGGTGCCTTATTCCGCCTGAGGCGGAAGGAATATTTAATCTTAGAGGGGGCTTGGCGCTTATATGCATTCAGCGCTTATCCTTTCCGAACATAGCTACCCAGCGAATGCCACTGGCGTGACAACTGGAACACCATTGGTTCGTCTATCCCGGTCCTCTCGTACTAGGGACAGATCTCTTCAAACATTCTTCGCGTGTAACAGATAGAGACCGAACTGTCTTACGACGTTCTGAACCCAGCTCACGTACCACTTTAACCGGCGAACAGCCGGACCCTTGGGAGCTTCTCCACCCCCAGGATGTGATGAGCCGACATCGAGGTGCCAAACCTTGCCG
>JBDRJN010000014.1:0-69361 GCA_043814965.1 Candidatus Omnitrophota bacterium | reverse complement strand
TTTCATGCACTTTTCAAGCCCTGGTAAGGTTCCACGCGTAGCGTCGTATTAAACCACATGCTCCACCGCTTGTGCGGGTCCCCGTCAATTTCTTTGAGTTTCAACCTTGCGGCCGTAGTCCCCAGGTGGAGCACTTAATGTGTTAACTTCGGCACAGAGCTTACGCCCCACACCTAGTGCTCATCGTTTACGGCTAGGACTACCAGGGTATCTAATCCTGTTTGCTCCCCTAGCTTTCGTATTTCAGTGTCAGTTTTGGGCCAGAAAATCGCTTTCGCAACTGGTGTTCCTCCAGATATCTACAGATTTCACTCTTACACCTGGAATTCCATTTTCCTCTCCCAAACTCAAGCCGAGCAGTTTCGAATGCAGTTCTTTGGTTAAGCCAAAGGATTTCACACCCGACTTGCAAGGCCACCTACATACCCTTTACACCCAATGAATCCGAACAACGTTAGCCACCTCCGTATTACCGCGGCTGCTGGCACGGAGTTAGCCGTGGCTTCCTTTAGCGGTACAGTCAACCCATCAGGCTATTCGCCTTCAGGACGTTCTTCCCGCTTGACAGAGCTTTACGATCCGAAGACCTTCATCGCTCACGCGGCGTCGCATCGTCAGACTTTCGTCCATTGCGAAAGATTCTCGACTGCAGCCTTCCGTAGAAGTCTGGGCAGTGTCTCAGTCCCAGTGTGGCTGACCATCCTCTCAGACCAGCTACCCGTCGTAGCCTTGGTAAGCCATTACCTCACCAACAAGCTGATAGGACATGGGCTCATCTCAAAACGATAGGCCTTACGGTCCCCATCTTTTACCTCATCCACCGAAGTGGACGTGGTCTTATTCGGTATTAGCACCCCTTTCGGGATGTTATCCCAATCTCTAAGGTAGATTACCCACGTATTACTCACCCTTTTGCCACTATGCCGATTGCTCGGCATCGTTCGACTTGCATGCCTTATCCACGCCGCCAACGTTCGTTCTGAGCCAGAATCAAACTCTCCAAAAATATTTTACATAACTCGGAACCCGTTAGTTTAGCTATTTAGATTTGAAAGAACAAAAAATAAAAAAGGACATCGAGTCGATGTCCTTGTATACATCCCCGGTAAAACACATTTTAAATTATATTATCAAGGAGATTTTTCCAATAGAATAATCCCTTTAGGTAATTTAGGATTATATCACAGGTTAACCCTATGTCAAGGAAAAAAATACAATATTTTAAGATATTTTAAGATTATCTTGTCAGGCTGTTAGGCCTGAAAAAACCTATTTATTTTGCGTAATCTGTGATCTACAAATTACAATTTAGTTTGCCTGTCAAAATAAAACGGAGTGAGGCCCACATTTACAAATTACTAACACTGGCCGAACGTTTTTTGAAGGCCTAACAGCCTGACAAGAAAAATAAAACCCTGCTATCCACTCTTTTTCCAAATCCATCTAAAAAATTTCTTTTTCCCTACCTTTATATTATATTCCCGGTCAGGTAACGGCTTAAATTCTGGGTCTTGCATCTTTTCTTCATCAACGCGGATGCCCCCCTGTTCAAGCAACCTCTTATATTCACTTTTGCTGGGACAGATACCGTCCTCTACCAAATGATTCCCAAGCGTATCGCTTCTGTAAAATTTAACTTCTAGGGCCAATTCGCTAAATGGGTCCCTTTTCTGGAACTTGTTCTCAAAATCCTTCAATGCCTCTTCAGCCTTGGCTCTGCTATGGTATTCTTCCACTATAAGAACAGCGAGGCGCTTTTTGGCATCCATTGGGTGCAATTTTTTTACACCCTCCAGATCTACATCAGTGAGAAGTTCATAGTAGTCCAACATCATCTTATCATCTACGGACATGATCTTGCCAAACATCTGTACAGGGTCTTCATCTATGCCTATATGGTTGCCAAAAGACTTGCTCATCTTATTGACTCCATCGAGGCCCACAAGAAGAGGCATGGTTATCACAACTTGTTCAACCTGCTTATAGTCTCTTTGAAGTTCTCTTCCTAAAAGGAGGTTGAACTTTTGGTCAGTACCTCCCAGCTCTACATCCGCCTTTAAGTATACAGAATCATAGCCCTGCAAAAGAGGGTACATAAATTCCAAGAGGCTTATATTCTTACCTGACTTATACCTGTCATTAAAATCTTCTCTTGCCAAAAGCTGGGAGACAGTAGTGTGAGATGTAAGTTCCAGTGTATCCTTAAGGCTCATTGAGCTAAGCCACTTGCTATTAAAGACTACCTTTGTCTTAGACCTATCTAAGATCTTGAATACCTGTTTTTGATAGGTCTTGGCATTTTCCTTGACCTCTTTTTCAGTAAGGCGCTTTCTTATCTCGCTCCTACCAGTTGGGTCACCTATCATGCCGGTAAAATCCCCTATAAGAAAATAAACTATATGCCCGAGGTCCTGAAAGTGCCTGAGCTTACGCAAAAGCACTGTATGGCCTAGATGTAAATCCGGCGCGCTGGGATCAAAACCAGCCTTTATTATCAAAGGTTTATTTTTTTCCAGCTTCTTGATAAGCTCCTTTTCGGAGATCACCTCAACCACGCCGCGCTTTATAAGGTCTAATTGTTTTTTAATGTCCATAATATACCCGTCACAAGTTTCAAGACACATGACCCATGTATCTTGTGGCCTGTGGCTTGTGTCATGTTTATTTTTTTAAACTCAATCCTATTTTTCTTTCCACGTCATCTATCTTTATGACTATTACTTCAACTTTATCTCCTACCTTATAAGACTCTTCAAGGGTCTTTGATGGCTCAAGCTCCAGCTCTGATATATGGACCAGCCCTTTAAGGTCTTCTTCCAGATCTACGAATAGGCCAAAGTTAGTAATGCTTGATATTGCTCCTTCACAGCTAGTACCAAGGCTATATTTTTTTAATATCTCAGGCCAAGAATCAGAGGTAAGCTGTTTTATCCCAAGAGATATCCGCTGAGCCTCAGAATCAACAGAAAGGATCACTACTTCAACCTTCTGCCCTTTTTTCAGGATATCCTTAGGGCTATTGATCTTTTTTGTCCATGACATATCACTTATATGGACGAAACCCTCAAAACCTCCTTCTAGCTCTACAAAAGCTCCATAGTCAGTAAGATTCCTGACCTTGCCTTCCACTTTTGTGCCAGAAGAAAATCTTTCCTTTACCTCGAGCCAGGGATTAGACTCGATCTGCTTTATACCAAGAGATATCTTTTGATTGTCTTTGTCTACGCTCAACACTATAGCCTCTACTATATCACCTATTGCAAGGACCTCGCTTGGATTGTTTATCCTGGTTGTCCATGAAAGTTCTGATATGTGGACCAGCCCTTCCACTCCTCTTTCTAATTCTACAAAAGCTCCGTATGGGACTATATTTACGACCTTGCCTTTGACCTTTGAACCTATCGAGTATTTTGCATCAACATCTTTCCATGGGCTTTCGCTCTTTTGTTTAAGGCCAAGAGAGACCTTTGAAGATTCCTTATCAAAGCTCAGCACCATGACCTCTACGCTGTCTCCTATAGCTAACATCTCGCTGGGATGAGATATCCTTCCCCAGTTCATGTCAGTAATATGCAGGAGTCCGTCAATCCCTCCAAGATCGATAAATGCGCCAAAATCAGTGATATTTTTAACAGTGCCTTTCCTGATCTCGTTTACCTTTAATTCATTTATGATCTTACTCTTAGATTCTTCTCTTTCCTTTAATATAGCGTCTTTCCTGGAAAGGACTATATTTTTTCTAAGTTTATTCATCTTGACTATCTTGAACATCATATTCTGGCCAATGATCTGATTTACATTGCCAAAACCTTTCAGGGTCACCAAAGACGCTGGAAGAAAGGCCTCCATCCCTATATCTACCATGAGGCCGCCCTTTACTTTTCGTACGACCTTGCCTTCGATAAAGTCCTCTTCTTTATACCTATTGACAAGCTTGGTCCATCCCTGGGTCTTTTCTGCCTTTTTCTTGGAAACGACTATCAGACCATCTTCGTTTTCCTTAGACTCGACCAAAACCTCAAATTCATCTCCGATATTAACGCTATTTGATTCATCGAATTCTGATAGTTGTATCATCCCTTCGGACTTATAGCCAAGATCTACATAAACCTCCTTCTTGCCTATAGCAATAACCTTGCCTTTTACTATATCGCCTTCAGCGATCCTGCGGAATGTCTTTTCGTAAGCTGACTTTAGATCAAATATCTCTTCCGTGCTAGCTGCCTTTTCTTGTTCATCTGTGTTCTTTACCATGATCTAAAACTCCCCTCTTATTAAGTCACAAGTTTCAAGCCACAAGCCGCATGTGACTTGTGACCATTGTTATTTAATGTTTTTTATTTTGTCTACTACCTTTTCTACCATACTATTCGGCGTAGAAGCTCCACTTACTACTCCTACACGTCTTTTATTTTTAAAAAAACTTCTTTTAAGTTCTGAATCAAGTTCTATGTGATAACTATCCACCCCTCTTTCCTTGCAGATTTGCCATAACCTCTTGGTGTTCGCGCTGTTCTTGCCACCAATCACTATCATCACGTCGCATCTTGCTAGAAGATCGCGCGCAAGTACTTGCCTTTGCGACGTGTCATTGCAGATAGTGTTAAATATCCTTACTTCCGTAAAATCTTTTTGTAATATACACTGTATCTGGTTAAGATAATTGTACTTATTCTGTGTTGTCTGCGATACAATGCCTATCTTCTTGCCTTTAGGCCTATTTCCAGCCAAACTCAAAAGGGCCTTTACTTCAGGATGATGTTTATCACCCACTATCTCTATCTTATAATCTTTTTTCTTTAGGCCCTTTACTATCTCCTGAGCATATTTTACAAAAGGGCAAGTAGCGTCGACTATAGATATATTCCTTACCCTAAGTTCTTCTATTATACGTTTTGGTGCACCGTGGCTTGATATTATAACTGTCCCGCTTTTTATTATCTTAGGGTCTTTTATTACTTCAAGCCCTTTTTTCGAAAGCTGTTCTACGACTTGAGGATTATGGATAATGGCTCCCAGAGAATATATATTTTTTTTATCTCTGGATCCCCGAATAGTCCTTTCGGCTATTTTGATAGCCCTTTTCACCCCAAAACAAAAACCTATTTTACCCGCTACTTCTATCTGCATCTTTTCTCAACTCACCTATTGCTTCCATGACTTTATTGGCTATATACGAATAAGCTTTCTTTTTATCCAGCTCCTCTTCTAGCTGGCTCCCATTAAAATCTATTACTTTACCAAAATGTATAGTTATAGGTTTAGGCCTTGGAAAACTTAAATCTTTAGGCCAGGCTTCATCTGTGCCTTTTATAAAGCAAGGCAGTACTTTTGCCTTAGATTTTGATACCAAAAAACCTATCCCTTTTTTTGGTGCTTGAAGAGACCCATCAGGAGACCTGGTCCCTTCCGGAAATAAAAGCAATGCATTCTGATTTATAAGCTTATCCAATGCTGTCTTAAAAGCACTCGGATCAGAACCATCCCTATTTACTGGAAAAGTATTAAGGGCTGTTATTATCTTGGCAAAGAGCTTGTTCTCAAATAGGCTTTCTCTGGCCATAAAATTCAATTTTCTGGGAGAACTTATTCCTACGACCACAGGATCAAAAAAACTAACATGATTTGAGGCTATGATCAAGGCCCCTTCTCTGGGAATATTCTCCTGGCCAGATATCTTTAAGCGAAAAAATGCCTTGAATAAAAAATATAATAAAGCTACTGCGAACGAATAGAACATTACAAAATAGAATCCCTAAATTTTTTTGCTTTTTCTAAGAGCCTCTTTAGATCCTTTTCGTTATTTTTAATAAGAGACTTCTCTAGTTTTTTGAGTTCTTTTTTAAAAGACCTTATATCTTTTATTATATTGGCTCTATTGGTAACGAATATATCTCCCCATAGCTCAGGGCTCCCTGAAGCTATCCTTGTAGTATCTTTAAATCCACCCGCTGCAAGAGATAGTCCTAGATCACCGGAACTATTCACTAATGCTACGCTAACAATATGAGGCAGGTGACTAAGCCTAGAGACGATACGATCATGCTCTTTGGCTGTCATCTTTTTTGTCTTCATGCCAACAGCCTTCCAGAATCTTTCTACCTTGTTAAAAGCCATTTTATTTGTATTCTTGGCTCTTATTATCACGCAATACGCGTCCCTAAAAAGCTCTTTATTTCCGTATATGATACCTGATTTTTCAGAGCCTGCTATAGGATGTGACCCTACAAAGTAGTTTTCTCCTCCGAGTACCTTTTTCACTTCCTTTACAATATTTTCTTTTGTGCTGCCTGCGTCAGTTACTATAGCGCCTTTTTTTAAAAAAGGCGCTATCTTTTTAGCTAGATCGATTATGGTCAAAACAGGCGAACATAAGATAATAAGGTCTGAATCCTTTACGCCTTCTTTAAGGTCTAATGTTGCAAGATCCACTATCTTAAGAGACTTTGCCTTCTGGATAGTACTTTTCCTGCGGGAAACACCTACAACTTGTTTTGCCAGGTGTTTGGCCTTTATGACCTTCGCGAGCGATCCGCCGATCAACCCAAGACCGATTATTGTTATACGCTTAAACATGATTCCATTAAATATACATGGGGTCATAAGTTTCAAGACACAAGACACATGTAACGTGTAACTTGCAGCCCATTCTATTCACCTTTCATATTGTTCGGCCCACTGCCTTGGCCACAGCCTCTAATTCCTTCATCATCTTGTTGAATTTCTTAGGTACAAGCGACTGCTCTCCATCTGAATACGCCTCTTCCGGACTATCATGCACTTCCACTATCAAACCATCTGCACCAGCAGCTATAGCAGCCTTTGCCATGCTAGGCACGAGGGAGTATTTTCCAGTACCGTGGCTTGGATCGACTATCACAGGCAGATGAGTCATCTTCTTTATAAGAGGCACTGCATTAAGATCCAAAGTAAATCTAGTAGAAGTCTCGAACGTCCTTATACCTCTTTCGCATAACATGCAATTGAAATTTCCATTCGCAAGCACATATTCTGCTGACATCAATAATTCTTTTATAGTCGCTGATATGCCTCTTTTAAGAAGTACCGGTTTTTTAGAAAGCCCTACTTCTTTTAAGAGATTAAAATTTTGCATATTCCTTGCTCCTACCTGCAATATATCAGCATATTTCTCGACAAGCTCTACATCACGCGTATCCATTATCTCAGTGACTATCTTTAATCCTGTTTTTTCTTTTACTTCCTTTAAATACTTAAGCCCCTCTTCTCCGAGCCCTTGGAAACTATAAGGAGAAGTCCTTGGTTTAAAAGCCCCCCCTCTCAATATAACTGCCCCGGAATCTTTTACTTTTTTAGCAATGGTCAAAAGCCCTTTAAAACTCTCTACCGAACAAGGCCCGGCCATTATTACAACTTTTTTGCCTCCTATTTTTACCCCATCTACATCAACTATGCTATCTTCAGCCCTGAATTCCCTGGAAACAAGCTTGTAAGGCTTTAATATCGGAACTACTTTTTCAACTCCTGGATACACCTCAAGAGGCTGGACCCTTAATATATCTTCCTCGCCAATAATCCCTATAATAGTCCTCTCTACTCCGCGCGAGACCATTGGTTTGAGTCCGAGCTTTTTTATCTTTTCTATGAGATGGTCTATATCTTTTTTCTTTGCGCCTGGTTTTAAGACAACTATCATATAAACACCTCTTTTTTAATTAAAAATTAAAGATTAAATATCAAAATTACAAATCAAAATATAAAATTATAGCTTGTCTATATGTTGGGCTATTTATTTTTTAACTTTAATTTGTCATTTTGCATTTTTATTTTTGATTTTTTATACTATCTTTTTTAGCTCTTTAATAAATCTCTTGTTTTCCTTATCAGTACCAACAGTGACCCTTATAAAGCCATTCATGTTCCAGGCATTCATATCCCTTATAATAATGCCTTTTTTTAAAAGCTTCTTGCAGACTAGATCGCTATCTTGGCCTATCTCGACCAATACAAAGTTGGTAACGCTGGGGATATATCTCAAACCCATTTTCTTTATCTCTTCATATAAAAACTTCCGGCCTATCCTTGTAAGCCTCTTTACCTTAGAGAGGAACTCTTTATCTTTCAATGCCCCAAGCGCTGCTGCCTGAGCAATGGAATTAATATTAAACGGCTCTTTTACAGCTTCCATGTATTTAATGATCTCAGGGCTTGATACTCCATAGCCTATTCTTAAGCCTGCAAGCCCGTATGACTTTGAAAAACTTCTCGTTACAACCACATTTCCCCTCGATATATAATCCAGGCCATTTGGATAGTCTTTTTCTTCAACAAAATCAGAATACGCCTCATCTATAAAAACAAGGACTCCTTCCGGTAAGTCCTTTAAGAAGATCTCTAGCTCTATCTTCGAGACATAAGTACCGTTGGGATTATCCGGATTTGCAATAAAGCAGATCTTGGTATTCTTTGATATAGCCTTTTTCATGGCTGGAAGGTCGTATTTAAAATACCTTGTTGGTATCTTTTTGACCTTTGCCCCTTGCGCCAAAGAGGCTATCTCGTATATCAAAAAACTAGGGCTTGTTACTATTACTTCATCACCTTCATTTAAAAAAGCCCGGCAAGCCAAGACTATAAGCTCATCCGAACCATTACCAAAAATAAGCTGTTCCTGTTTTATCTTTAACCTTTTAGAAACAGCTTGTCTGAGGTAAAAACAGCTTCCTTCTGGGTACCTGTTTATGGTGTTGAGGTGTCTTTTGATAGAAGAAACAGCCTTGGGGGAAGGCCCGAAAGGATTTTCATTCGAAGCCATCTTTATGACGTCCCTCAAACCTAGTTCCCTCTTTACCTCTTCTATAGGTTTTCCTGGTTGATAGGGTTTTATATCTACTATCGCTTTACGTGGTACCATAATTATACACCTATTGGATAAGAACCTAATATCTTTAGATAGATCCCTTTTAAATTTTCAAGTTCTTTCAATGCTTTTTTGACGCTTTTATCTTCATAGTGCCCTTCCATGTCCACGAAGAAATAATACTCCCAGACCTTCTTTTTAGAAGGACGTGATTCTATCTTGGTCAAATTTATCTTGTTCTTTTTGAAAGGCCCCAGCATATCGTGAAGAGCGCCTATTCTTTCTTTTCCATAGAACATCACTGATGTCTTATCATTCTTCGTAGGAGAAGGTATGTGTTGGCCTATAACAAGAAAGCGGGTAATATTGTTAGCGCTATCTTCTATATCTTTTTCCAAGACCCTTAGTTTGTATTTTTCCGCGGCCAGGATGCTGGCAATAGCTGCACTGCCTTTTTCCCGTGACGCTATCTCTGCGGCCTTGCTTGTAGAAGGGACTTCCACTTGCTCTGCATAAGGCAAGTGTGAATCAAGCCAAATTCTACATTGGCCAAAGACATTAGGATTTGAATAGACCCTTTTTACAGCCTTTATGCTGCTTTTCCCTATAAGATTATGGGATATATCCAGTAAGACCTCGGAACATATCTTCAAATCAGAATCTATAAACATATCCAAGGTATGGCTTACTGCTCCTTCCACTGAGTTCTCTACAGGCACCACACCATAATCGGACTTGCCGACTTCGACATCTCTAAAGACTCCGGTAATACTATTGCAAGGAGAGTACTTTACCTGGCTTCCGAATTTTTTTATTGCTGCTAGATTAGTAAATGTCGCTTCTGGCCCAAGGTATGCAATATTAAGGTCTTTTTCAAGCGCAAGAGAACCTGACATGACCTCTCTATATATAGCTTTAAGAGCATCGTTTGAAAGAGGGCCTTTATTTTTTTTCAAGATATTAGAATAGATCTTTGCTTCCCTGTTAGGTACATATACTCCGCTTCCGCTACGGTCTTTGATCTTTCCGGCATCCTTTGCTAGATCAGCTCTTTTATTCAAAAGACTGATCAGTTCGCTATCAATAGAATCTATTTTTTTACGAAGGAAAGATAGTTTCATTTCCATTCTCCTTATTTGATCCTTCCGGATCTTGTGTGCTTTCTTCTTTTATATCTATATTATCCACTTCTGGTCCAGCGCTAGGCTCCATCTGAAAAACTTCCTCTTTATCTTTCTTGAGGTGCTCTGGGAGCTCTATATCTTCTTCTGTCACATGGAATTCTTCAAGTCTCGGCAGCTCTTCAAGAGAGTTGAGCCCGAAATATTGCAAAAACTCCTGAGTAGTCCCATATAAAATAGGACGACCTGGAGTCTCTCTTCTGCCTGCTATCTTTACTAAGTTCTTTTCGACCAATGTCTTTAAGACACCATCTACATTAACACCCCTTATTGCTTCTATTTCCGGTTTCGTGACAGGCTGCTTATATGCTATTATCGCAAGGGTCTCCAGGCTAGGCCCTGTTAGTCTGTCAGCGCCAGAAGTCTTGTATAATCTCTTAAGCCATGGCGCCAGATTAGGGTCTGTTACTATCTGAAATCCTCCTGCGATCTCTCTTATCCTGAAGGACCTGTTTGTATCTTCATAATCTTTTGCAAGATCAGCGATTATGCCCCTCACAGTGACTGCGTCAAATTCCTCCAATACACCTTTTATCTCATTTATAAACAAAGGTTTATCAGTTACAAAAAACATCGCCTCTATTATACTTTTTGCTTGGTCTTTGTCCATAATAGATCCTAGTTCATTCCACTCTCAATCTATGCTTCTCGTTGCGTATTACCTCTATATCCCCAAAACTATGCTTCTGTACTATGACTATTTCTTTAAGCCTTATAAGTTCCAATACTGCTAAAAATGTAGAGATTATCTCCAGCTTATTCTTTGATTTCTTAAAAAGTTCTATCAGATAGATCACGGGTTTTTCTACCAGCATATGCAGTAAGTCATGGACTTTTTGCTCAACAGTGAATTCATCTTTCACTATTTCCTGAAACATCTCTTTAGGTACGTCTTTCAAGACCTTGGTCAATGCTGTAATAAGGTCAAATAGGCTCGCCTCGAAAAATTTTTCAGGCTCACCCTCGCCAGGTTCAAAATTAGAGCTTCTGGTGAACATCTTTTTTCGCTGGCCTTCCAGATCCTGCAATACCCCTGCTACTTCTTTAAATTTTTTATACTCAAGAAGGCGCCTTACAAGCTCTTCTCTCGGGTCCTCCTCTTCTTCTATCAGGGCTTCTTTTTCCTCCGGAGGAAGCAGCAGTTTGCTTTTTATATGTATAAGAGTAGCTGCCATCACGAGAAATTCTCCTGCGATGTTCAGGTCCAACATCCTCATAAGTTCTATATATTCAAGGTATTGCTCTGTGATCGTAGAGATAGGGATATCGTATATATCTATCTCGTTCTTTTTGATAAGATATAAGAGCAGGTCTAATGGCCCTTCAAAAACCTCTAGTTTTACTTTATATGACATTTTTTTAGTTTATGGTTGATAGTATATAGTTTATAGATCGTATTAAGGGTTTAGAGTTTTAGGATCAAAATCTATTTCCATAAACAATAAACCATAAACTATAAACTAAGTTAAACCGACTTTCTGCTTAACTTCTTTTATCGTCTCTGATGCTACCTTACTTGCCTTCTTGGTTCCTTCTCTCAATATATCTATCAGCGTATCTTTATCTTTCAGGAGCTTTTCTCTCTTGTTTCTTATATCAGACAGGTAATCCGAGATAACCTTTGCTAGTCCGCTTTTACACTCTGTACAGCCTTTTTTTGCATTTATGCAATATTCATATACATCCTCTAAACGATCTTTTTTAAAAAGCTCAAAATATGAATAAAGATTACATTCATCCGGATGGCCTTTGTCTGTCAGCTTTATCCTCTTGGGGTCTGTAAACATAGAGGAGCATTTTTTCTTAATATCTATTTCAGTATCACCGAGCGCAATAAAATTGCTATAGGATTTGCTCATCTTCCGTCCATCTGTACCTAATAGTTTTGGAGTATTAGTAAGAAGCGGCTTTATCTCATTAAATGTATTCCCGTATAGATTGTTGAACTTTGCCCCTATATCATTAGTAAGTTCCAGGTGCGGGAGTTGGTCTCTTCCTACAGGGACAATATCTGCATGATACAGCAATATATCAGAAGCCTGGAGAACAGGATATCCTAAAAACCCATAGGTATGAAGCTCCCTAGTAGTGACCTCCCTAAGCTGCTCCTTATACGTAGGACACCTCTCAAGCCACCCAAGCGGCACAAATGTTGAAAATATCATAAATAGATCCAGGTGCTCTTTTATATGAGATTGCACAAATATAGCACTTTTTTCAGGATCTATTCCAGATGCTATCCAATCAGCAACACATTCTAATGTATATCGAGGCATGTCCTTTGGGCCTTCATATTCACTCATAAGCGCATGCCAGTCCGCAACCATAAAAAAGCAATCATAATCATCCTGGAGCTTTACCCAATTCGAAAGCGCTCCAAATAGATGTCCCAGATGAAGTGGCCCTGTAGGCCTCATGCCGCTTAAGATACGTTTTTTCATATGATATTGACTTTTGGCACACTAAAGTGTGCCTTACAGTGTTGTCGCAAAGGCTTCCATAAACAGGCACATTAAAATGCGCCAATTCCAGCCTTTGCCTATTTTAAACGTCGGGCTACTTTTTTGATCTCTATTGCCTCGATCACATCGCCTTTTTTAATATCCTTAAAACTAAAACTTATACCGCACTCGCTGCCTTCTTTGGCTTCTTTAAGATCATCCTTGAAATGCTTGAGCGATGTTATCTTACCTTTAAATACAGGCTCTTTGTCTCTCAGGATCTTACAAGTAGCGTCTCTGGGGACCTTGCCCTTTGTGATAAAACAACCAGCTACTGTCCCTACCTTGGAGACCCTGAATACTTCTCTAACATCTGCGCGGCCCAAGAAAGTCTCTTCTATTATAGGTTCCAAAAGGCCTTCCATAGCAGCTTTTATATCATTTATAGCCTCATAGATTATATTATAAAGCCTTATATCTACCCCTTCTTGTTTCGAGAGCGCCTTAGCGTTGGGCGTCACATCAACATGAAACCCTAATACTACTGCATTTGATGCTGCGCTGAGCATGACATCTGATTCATTTATATTTCCTACCTGCGCGTGTATTATTGATATCTTTATCTCAGCAGCGCTAAGCTTCTCTAAAGAATCCTTTATTGCCTCGAGAGAACCTCTTACATCAGCCTTTAATATTACTTTTAACTCCTTGATCTCGCCTTCTTGTATTTTATTATAAAGTTCCTCAAGTGTTATTTTCTGAGGTTTTTGTTCTATTTTTTTCTTTTCTTCGTCAAGACGCCTTTTATTTATTATATTCTTGGCATTTTGTTCATCATCCACTACATAAAACTTTTCACCAGCTAAAGGGACCCCGGACAAACCTAATATCTCTACTGGCTTTGCAGGATAAGCCTCAGTCACACGATGGCCCTTATCATCAAGCATAGCCTTTATCTTACCGTAAGAAGTCCCTACTATGACCATATCCCCTATCCTTAGAGTGCCTCTGGAGATCAGGACTGTTGCAACAGGGCCTTTGCCTTTTGAAAGTTCAGCTTCTACTATAACACCATTTGCAGGAGCATCAGGATTGGCCTTTAATTCCAAAAGTTCTGCTTCCAAAAGAAGCATCTCAAGTAGATCATCTATGCCTTGCCCTGTCTTTGCAGATACCCCGACAGTTATGGTCTTGCCTCCCCAATCTTCTGGCAAAAGATCATGTTCTGCGAGTTGTTTTTTGACCTTATCCACATCAATATTATTCTTATCTATCTTATTTATAGCTACGACAATAGGTACATCTGCAGCCCTAGCATGGTCTATAGCTTCAATGGTCTGAGGCATGATCCCATCGTCGGCAGCTACTACCAATACTACGACATCTGTTACATTTGCCCCTCTTGCCCTCATAGCAGTAAAAGCAGCATGGCCTGGGGTGTCTAAAAAAGTAACTCTTCCCTTTGGAAGTACTACCTCATACGCTCCTATATGCTGAGTTATGCCACCTGCTTCTTTATCTACTACTTTTGTCTTCCGTATCATATCCAAAAGCGATGTCTTACCATGATCTACATGCCCCATGAAAGTAACTATCGGTGCCCTTAACTTCATTCTCTTAGGGTCATCTATTTCATGTTCTGTGATCAACTCTTCTTCCTTGGTAGGGAGCCTCTCTATCATGTATCCAAAATCATTAGCTATCAACTGAGCAACCTCTTCATTCAGGTTCTGGTTTATAGTGATAAGTATCTTCTTCGTAAGAAGCTTTTTTATCAATTCATTGGGTTTGACCTGTAATTTTACAGAAAGGTCCTTTAAATTTATAGGAAGGTCTACCTTGAGTATCTTTAGGGCAGGTTTTTCTTTCTGGATCGGAGGAGCCTTTTCTTCTACGATCTCAGCCTGCTTTGGCTCTGGAAGAGATTTTTCTTTTTTCTTTGCTTCTTTTATTACCTTAGGCTTGGCCTCTACAGTCTTTTTTTCTTTTTTAGGAGAAGCCTCTTTCCTTACCAACAAGATAGTATCTTCATCTAAAGCGCTCATATGGCCTTTAACCTCTACTTTTAGCTTATGAAGCCTCTCTATCAAGTCTTTACTGGACAATCCCAGTTCTTTAGCAAGTTGGTGGACTCTTATGCTCATTCTTCTAACTTCTCCTTTTCTTCTGCCTTCTCATTAGATAGTTTTTTCTCTTTATTTTTCTCTTCTCTTGCCTCATGGACCTTACTCTTCATCAATTCCTTGGCTGATTCCAGGATCTTTTCAGCTGTCTTTTTGCCAATACCCTTTACATCAGTGATATCTTTTATATCAAGTTTTGTAATATCTCCTATTGTCTTAAAGCCTGATTTTATAAGCGCCTTTTCTGTCTTAGGGCCTATACCGGCTATCTCTTTTACTGGGATAGAATTTAATTTATCTATTTCGGATTTGCTCCTTATGTCTATATTCCATCCTGTCAGCTTTGCAGCAAGCCTTACATTCTGGCCGCGTTTACCTATCGCAAGCGAAAGCTGGTCATCTGCCACTATAACCTCTGCTTTTCTATAAGTCTCGTTTGTTTTTATGCTAGATATCTCTGCCGGACTAAGGCTTGCGCATATAAATTCTCCGATATCAACACTCCAGCGCACGATATCGATCTTTTCATCTCCGAGTTCCCTGACAATGTTCTTTACACGCTGACCTCTCATACCAACGCATGCGCCGACTGGGTCGACCTTGTCATCCTTGGAATATACAGCTATCTTGGAGCGGTCCCCAGCCTCTCTAGAAACACCTTTTATATCAACTATGCCTTCATATATCTCTGGGACCTCCAGCTCAAAAAGCCTTTTGACAAGGCCCGGGTTGGTCCTTGATAGCAATATCTCAGGCCCTTTAGGCGTCTTCTTTACTTCCAAAATAAGGGCCTTTATCCTATCACCCTGCCTGTATTCTTCTTTTTGTGGTATCTCTCTCCTTGGTAAAACCCCTTCTGCTCTTCCAAGGTCCACCACAAGAACGCCTTTTTCAAATCTATGCACACTGCCTGTCGCTATGTCATTTACCTTGCCCTTGTATTCTTCAAACACCACGTCTCTTTCAGCTTCACGTATCTTTTGTATGATGACCTGTTTTGCTGTCTGAGCAGAGATCCTCCCAAAGTCTCCGGCGAGTTCTTCTCCTTCAGGCCCGAATACCTTGAATTCACCTGTCTCAGCCTGAAATTCAACCTTTATATCAGTAACATGTTTTCCTACCTTCTTTCGCGCAGCACTGATAAGAGCAGCCTCTATAGCGCTTATCAATATCTCTTTTTTAATACCTTTGTCTCTTTCGATGCTGTCTAATATTGCTAATAATTCTTGACTCATGTCTAGCTCCTAATCTTAATGTCTTTGGCGCACTGAAGTGTGCCTTACAGTATTGTCGCAGCACAATGTAGGCGGCCCCTAAGGACCACCTACATTGTGCCTTTATAGTTCTATTTCCTGTCTTGCCCTTACAATATTCCCAAAAGGTATCTCTATTATACCTTTTTTCTTTACATCTATTTTTATACTATCCTCCAAGACTTCCTTTAAGATAGCTATATATTCCATCTTGTCAGGGATCTTTGCGTTTAGAGTAACTCTTACTAACCTCCCTACTGCTTTTTCATAATCTCTTTTGTTCTTAAACGGCCTATCAAGCCCGGGAGAGTTCACCTCAAGAAAAAACTTTTCATTTATAATATCAGCTTCATCCAAGGCCTGGCTTATCCGTTCATTTATCTTTACGCAATCTTCCATGGTGATCCCGCCTTCTTTATCTACTAAAAGGCGAAGGATGCGCCTACCGGATTCATTTCTATAGATAAGGTCTACTAATTCTGCATTTTCTTCTTTTATGATAGGTTGGATGATATCGTTGAGCCTGTCTAGCATAAAACAAAAAAGTGGGTAAAACTTAACCCACTTCAAAATCCAAACACCTCCCTTTCAATAGAGTATGTATAATATACTATAGGAGACTATAATATGTCAAGAAAAAAATAAACTTACTGCAATACTTTCAATAATAGGCAACGCTAATAAAAGTGGTGGGAGGAGCGAGAAGCAGCACTGAGCAAAGATTGCCTCGCTGGGGCAATCGAGCGTCTTTTCGTAGGCTTGCCGGGTACGGCTATAATATGATTTGTTACTTAAGCATTTAAGTATTACAAAAAATAGGCCTTTTGTGTAGGTTTAGTACACAAAAGGCCTATAGGGTACACTTTCCCTGCCTACCGGCAGGCAGGCCGATTGGGCTAGAGACAGTTTCCCTTACGGCTTGGAAAACGTCTCTACATGTCGTCAGCTACTGCTTCGAATGCTTCCTTGTATTCATCAACATTTGATGAGACATCTAATACATCACCAAAGTTAAAACTCGCAAATTGTTTAAATTCGCACAATACTCTTAGTTCTTCAAATTTCTTAATAAAACCTGGGCCTTTTATATCTCTACCCAAGACTTTTATGTAAGCAATATCTTTATATTTTTCAACATCAGCGTATTCGTCTTCGGTTGCTATGATAACTACTGCATGGCCTCCGTTACGCTTATCACGCAGCCATGCCTCGAACTCTACCTCATTACCAATAACTTTGTCTGCAAATACAGCATCGATCTGGCTCATACTGTCAACCTTATCCTTAGAGGAAATATCATAAAGTTCGGACATCCTAGTTTCTAAACTTGGCGCTGGCCTTAAAACTGCTTCTGTCACTTTTTTGAGTTCTTCCTTAGCAGCACTAATCATAGGATCTTCTTCAGTAAAGCCACTGGTCTCTATAGTATTATATTCTTCTCCGCCAATACCTAATGCCTCTCCTCCACCAACTTCATCTAGGTCAGTTGAGACAATATCTTGATAACTAAGGCCGAATTCCTGCTTCATGTCAGCTGCTGCAGTAGTAGTATCTCCAGAAATCACTACTCCATCCAATTCTAGACCAATATCATTGGCGTATTCCATTATACCTAAATCGCTAAACTCTAGATTCAGCTCTATAAGGTCGGATGTATTTACCGAGCCATTTGGATCAAGCTTTATAAAATCAGGCCCATTTTCACTAAATAAACCTGTAAAGATAGAAAGTTCCGTAAAGTCTTTTACGGCTGATAAGAATTCAAGTTCGACTGGAGTCAGATTATCTGTAGTTAATGTGCCTGATTTAATATCCTGTAGCGCGCTCAAGAATATATCTTTTTTAGCACTATGCCTAGCTACAGAATTTATTATCTCTATAGGGGCATTCTCTAACCCGGCATTTTTGGATATTACAACACCATTGACAGGAAACTCCATACCAGCCTCTATGGCTAGGTCCAATAATCCAGAATCCGTGAAAGCTGCACCAAGGTCTCCAGCATCAGAAGTAGTTATCTGGCCGTTTCTTGTAATATATGTTGAGGTAGAATTATTTAAGACCTTATTGAATAATTCAAGGTTTGTAAAATTATCTATTGCATTCGAAAGAGCTTCTCTAGTTATCGCCTCTTTTTCAGCTTCACTAAGGCTGCTAGTCTCTATACTAGAATATTCATCTACGCCTATCCCCTCTGCCATACCGCCAAGGAGAGACTGGCCTGTCGCTTGTTTACCTCTAACACTAGCCTCAAATGATCTCTTGGCATCATCGTATATCTTTGCCACTTTAATAGCTCCTAGCGTTTCAATAACAGGTGAAAATCTATGATGCGAGGCACCTTTGGCCTTTGGATCTCCAGCTAGGTCTTCTACTATGCGCTCAAGTTCACTATTTTTATTAACCACATCAGCTACAATTTTGCCCTCTTCTAAATCTACTACACCTTCTTCGCGAACATAACAGACAAGGCCGCTGCCTTTGACATTAAGCTTTTCTATGCAAGAATCTATTATAAGGCTCCCTCCAGCTTTTATATCAGCCTCAAGCACATTATCAGAGTCAATAAATATTACCTTTGCGTTCTCTGCTACTTTTATCTTGCCTGCTTTAAAAGCTTCGTTTAACTTGGGTGAACCAAAACTAAGCACATTGGGCGCAAGAAAATTCCTTTCTTTAATATTACAAAGTCTTCGCAGCAATTCTCCTTCTTTTGTATTATTGAAGATTTTAAGATATGACTCCAATAAAACAGTATTCTTTCCTGTATCTGCAAACACTGAATCCTTCCCTAAGTCAATATAACCTATAGAGCTGCCCAATGCCTTATGAAAGTCTGAAGCAAGCATATATATATTTTTCAGTCTTGTTTCTTCTTCGTCGGGTAATCTAACTTTCCTGCCGTCTTCAATACTAGCTAATTTTTTAATCTGCATTACCCTTAAAGCGCGCCAATCTTCATATTCTTTACCTACAACCTGCAGTACATCATTGGAGATATCAAGGCCTTCTCCTATATGATCTTTATATATTTCAACTGCTTTCTTTGCTCCGCTTATACTATAACGATGGTTCCACCAATTAAAATTTGTCGAACCTTTTTCTAGAATAGGTTTTAACATATCCCAGTTATTGGGTTTTTCTATCATGCTATCCAGGTATGTTCCTTCCCCTGACCATAAATGACCTAATTCAGACATCTCATATAGACTAGGTGCTAGGGCTGCTACTGTCTTTCCTCTCCATTTTAGACCTACTTCTTCAGTTCTGATCTTAGGGTCAAAAAGATAGTCTATTCTTAAAGCAATCTCTTCTTCAGTTAGATCAGAAATAATTTTGCTGTTTTCTACTCCATTTATAATCCCTAGATCTACGAGTTCTTTAATAACATTATCCATGCTAACACTATTGCCAAGAATATCTAAGCCTGCACCACTACCTTTTACTGAATTAGCTACAGCCCAAAGCTGGTCACATCCCAGCACAGTAACTGTCCCAGATGGGGTATCATCAAGGAGCTGATGTGATTGGCAGATAGTCTGAATAATATTATTGAACACTGCCTTACCATCAATATCTCCCGGTACCTGTACTAGGCCCTTATTGCCTTTAGCAGTTGCTGTTAAAGGATAGTTCCTAGATCCGCTTCCGGCAGTCTGTATAATAAGGAAACGACCTTTATCATTATCTTCCTTTTTTCCTACACCTACAGCTGAATCAAGCAGTTCAATTACTGCATCATGATTGCCTGTATCAGGTTTGATCTTGCTTACTACTCTAATCTTACGTAAAAGAAACTCGTATTCAGTACCCTGGAATGCAGTTTTAATCTCTTTCCAGACCTGTGTTTTCATCCTGTCATCTATAACTGCGAGTATTATCTCATCATATGTACTGTGCTCTTCTAATGCATTCTCCATGCGGTCAATATAGTAAGCTGGCTTAGAAGGATTGGTCCTGTCGAGATCATTGTTATTATCTATTCTTCTCTCGCTAATAAAACCTTTTCCAAGTAACCCTTCTGCTGACAAAAGAATTCCTACAGTATCTCTATCATCACTTACATCTATAGGAAGCTGGTTAATAGCTAGCGGACCGATTAGATCCTCAGCCACATAGTCGCCGCTAGCGATCTTATCTAACTCAGTAAGTATCATTGCACGTTCATATTGTTCTGCCTTATCTGTAAACTTCTTAGTAACCTCTGTCCATGTATCTTCAGCTGATGCCGGCTTTTCAGCCATCTTCTGCGCTCTATACTCTAGCCTGATATTATTGAAATCGGTTTCATAAGCTTTCACTTCTTCAAGCGTTATAGGTTTAATCATCAAGCGCTGTAATTCCGGAGAAAATACAGAATTGTTTTTATAATGAGTATTTAAGGCCTCTACCTGCCTTTCCTCATCTCCGCTTATCCCTTTACGCTCACTATAATTATTTCTAAAATCTTCTGATATAAAATGGTCTCGAAGAAGAATATCCAGGACATCGTTCCTTTCTTTTCCCTGCGGTATAGTTCTCAAAAGCAGCCTGTAGAAATTGAATTTATCAGTAGAATAGATCAAAGGCCCGATAAGAGCAGCTCTTCCCTCGGCTGTCTGTATCCTAAGAAGGTCCCTAAATTTCTGCATATCTGTGGCAGCCTCTTCTACAAGTCTCTGCCTAGGCGTTACATCTTTATTTCTTACTGACCGTACAAGATTATTATATAGCATATGGCGGAATTCTTCCGAGATAAGCTCCTGGCGCATAAGTTCAAAATTAGCGAGTATAGACTCATCTATTGTTATCATTTCCTGGCCTGGCATATATTCAGCAAGGTTTTCCTGGCTGTTGCTGATTATTTTTATCTTAAAAGAAATATCTCTCAATTCCGGATAATCCCTTAATGCGACACTCATTACATCCTGTAAGTTTCGGGCATAGTCAGTTTTTTTAGCTTCTTGTAACTGCGTTATTATATTATAAGGAGAATCTGCCTCATACGCTACCGCTTCCGGACGGCCAATAGCAGGTTGTGTCTTTATGGTAGAGGGGCTTACATTATCTCTATCTGATGCGTATTTTGCGTAAGGTGTATTATCCTGGCTGGTAGTTTTTGCCATGCTAGCTAGCGGACCGACTAAATCCTCAGCTACATAGCCATACTCAGATGAAAAATCTCGCTTTGCAATTTTCTGAGTTTGCGCTCTATTGGAAAGCGCTTTAGTACCTTTTAAAGGTTCATGCGTAATAAGGCTTAGGGAAACTCCACCTCCTGTAGACAGCATTATATTTTCCTTCTTATTCAATCTATAATGCCTGGCCCATTTTGTACCATCTCCTCCGACTCCAAGGCCTTTTACGCCTTTTTCACTGATCTCAGATACTTTCTCGAGTATCTTTTTAGTACCTTCTCTATAGGATATTTCTATATTTTCATTACTATCCTTTTTCTCCATAAAACCCATTGTCCCATTAAATAAGACCCTCTGGCCTGGTTTAAGGTTATCAAGGATATTGGAGTATCTCTCTAGATCCTGAGAAGAGATATCTCCTGGCATGTCCCTTCCCATTACTTTATTAAAATAATACTTATCCCCTTCAGCTAAGATGATCTTTCCTGCATCAATAAGGCCTTTTAATTGCTCTTTTATTTCAGGATCGTTCCTGATGTGGTCTGAAGGTCCTGACCCCAATAAGACAACACCGCCATCTCTCAGGGCATCGACCAGCCTTAATAAAAGATCCAGTTTTTCTATTTTAAATCCACCGAACAATACTACATCAACGCCATTTTTCAGTGTATCTTCCAATTCAGAAAATTCTCTTCTTTCTTCCGGCCCCTGATATACCTCGCTAGCGGCATTATAGACATGTACGACATCGCTTGATCCTTCATCCCCAAGCGCGTCAGCTACTAATATCTTGTCTTCAGAAAGAGATGCGATCTGCCTGCCAAGCTTTGCTTCATTTTCTTTGTCTACGAGCCTTATATTTTCAAGGATATTGATCTTACCCCTTATAATATTATTTCGACTGATCGTTAATCCGTCTTTAGTGATGCTACCCTTATGAAAAACTACATCATCTTGTCCGTATTTATCTGATAAATAACTAGCTACTGGCTCCATAGATATATTATTTTCACGCCTCATGAGATGGCCATAGACAACAGGTGTACCTCCATTTTCAATTATATAAGTAACAGCCTTATCAATATTATCCGGCCTGGTAGGATCACTTACTTCTCCAGATTTATCCAAAGGCGCGTTTAAATTGCCTCGTACTATTATGATCTTGTCTTTGATCTTTTCCGGGGAAAGATCTCTATACATATCAGGAAGATTTCTTGCTATTTCAAAATCTGAACTTAGTGACGTCTCTTTTATACTGTATCTAGGCTCCTCTCGTGATACAGAAAGATTTTTTGCTGTTTCAAAAGCTTGACTTATGCTGTTTCTGGTTCCTGTAATATTAAGCGCGCTGGCATGATCTACAATATCTGCTATAAGCCCTGCCTCAGCAAATGTAATATTTTTACTCAATGCCACAGATTCTATTCCAGTAGGTCCTGCAAAAGTCTCAGCTAGATCCGCATAATAAAGCGCAAGGGCCTCGCCAGATTCACCGGTACCTTTGATATCAAGCTTGCCTCCTGCAAGGATTAATTTTTTTAGAAAGTTTGATGGGGTCTTTTGGTAAGTTACAGCAAAGTCTATGGCATTTTTAAATTCATTCTTTTTATCTTCTGACAGGTCGTCTATCCTATAACGATTTAATCCCTCGTTTTTACCATTAACTTGTACTATAGGACCTGTAACTGCTTTAATATTATTATATTGCTCTAGGCCTATATAGCTCGTAAGTTCATATGTCCCATCACTATTCTTTTTTAATAGTCCGAGTTCTGTAAGGCTTTTTATCTCTAGGTCTATAGTAGATACAGAAAAAGACCTTCCAGCTACTAAATCTGCTTTAGATATGGACTCCCCTTCGTAATATGTCCCATCCACCATGAATTTTAACAACTCCAGGGGCGAACCTTTGCCTCTATCAGTTTCAGCTACATTTATAGTTCCGTCTACATTAGGAGTTATGCTAAGAGTGGTCTTTCCTCTGAATTCTTTTTTATCTACACGTTTTACCTCTCCAAGGCTCGTCATCTTTACATAACTATTATCATCGAACTTTAATATTATCTCTCCTTTTCTTGGAGACCTTACTTCCATACCTACCGGAGAACTATGCCATGCTTCTGCGCCGCTGCTTAATCCCAGCACAATTGCAGCATCATTCAATAAAGGCTCTAATTGTACGTCTTCTACTTTTAATCCCAATATCTCAGCTATCTTTTGAGGTACTACAGAATTATTCCAGGCCTCTACTGTATTATTCCCGAAACGCATTAAACTGCGCAGATTATCATTGGAAGATAATCTATCGACTGTCTCTTCTACGTCTAGCTGCCTTATAAGCTCTTCTATTGGTTTACGCTGTCCTGAGAGAAGGAAGTGGTAGTTCTCTTCATCTGTCTCCTGCGAAGAGTAAGGGGATATAACTACATAAGAATAACCTTTTTCTCTTAATAGTTTTGTTATGCCCCTGGTATGAAAACCTCCTGATATAAGGGCTGCGACTTTTGCTCTTCTACTTTCGATCTGAGACATGGAATTATTGAACATGGAAAAATCTCGCGATTTTACAGTACCGTAAAACTCCTCTATTTCGCTGAACTTATTGTCTATAAATTCAGGGTTATAATCCACGTAACTCGTAATATTATATTTTTTAAGGTTGGGCTCTAGGAATTCCTTAAAGAATGATACTTCAAAAGAAGGTTTGTCTTCCAGGTAGTAGTCAAGCTCTTCATTGGATATCTTGAGGCTAAAAAACCCTGTCAAGAACTTTGCATTACGTATAACCTTTGTAAGAAGCTTTTCTTCGTCTTTTTTGGCAAGATTATCTTTTATCTCATAACTTAATTCCCCGATCTCAGTAAAAAGCTTTGAAGCATCAAGATCGTTTACCTTGGTAAGATAATCTATAAATTCATTTAGATACGTATAGCTCTCTGATTTCTCCTTCAGGTGCTTCTGAGCCAGGCCCTTCAGGTAATTATAGAAAGAGAATGGCGATATTTTCTTATTCTTAAAAAGCTCTGCCTTGGCTATCAGGGCTTCCAGGTCAGATTCTCCGCCTTTTCTTGAAAGCATATTCTGAAGGTCCATTAAAAGGTCTTGCGATTCTTTCATCACCTTTTGCTGGTCAATAGTCTTTTCTTTAGCCATCGTCTCTGTTAAAAGAGAGATATTTTTATATTTGTCTTTCGATATATTGAACTGCTCCACATAAGGCAAGACATAATCCAGGTACAAAGATGTCTCCAGATTACCATTATCGTATTCGGATTCTTTCTGGTCCAATTCCAGGATCTCTTTTGAGTATATGTAAGGCTTCAACGCATCCAGCGCATTTGTGCACTGCGAGATAAAGACATAACTGGAGTTGGAAAACTGCATTATCTTATTGAACTGGACTATATTATTGAAATATATATCCTTATCTTCTATTCCCCATATAGGAAGATCCGGGTATTTGGTAATAGAAAGGTATTCTTCTCCTGTAAGTTCTCCTGAATTTACAAATAGCTTTGCTGTCTTTTTCCTGATCTCAGCGTCAGGAAAACTGGAAACGCTTGATGTATCAACCTCTCCTTCCGCGCCTTCAGAACATATTAGATCCAGGTTATAATCTTTTACCAATATCTCCAATATACTTGCCAGGTTAAGTGTAGCCTCAGGATTGGCATGGAGGTCCTGGATATGTACTACAAGCCTGTTCTTGTCTTTTTCAGAATCAGGGGCTTTATATACCTCAACGACTCTTCCTAATTCGCCGGGGATATTTATCTCTGATATATCGCTTAGATGGGCGCTAAAATCTATTTGCTTGGCCTTGGAAGGTTTTTTACTTGTCTTTTTTACATCTTCACCGCTTAAAACAGCCTTTTTCTTCTCGAGCTGTTCTTGGCTTTGGGTGCTTAATTTCTTATAATCTACTTTTTTATTCTTAAAAAAGGACCTTTCGCTGGGAGCTCCATAGGCAATATTAGTAATAGTAAAGATCACTATTAAAAAGACAGAACACGTTTTCCTTAAAGAACATACTGTCATTAATATCTCCTTACTTTTCCTATTTAACCTGTTTGTTTGACTTATTAAAGCTACTTTAAAAGTATTTGAAAGTAGCTATTATAAGTATACCATGTAACCGCTTTCCTGTCAATATATACTGATAATATATTACTGATCTTTATCCGATAGATTAAGGATTGCTGCTAGAATATCTTTGGCTTGGTTTTTGACTTGCTTTGCTTGGCCTTGCTGTCTTTCCTTGATCTCAACTGTATTATTTTTAAGGCCTCTTTCGCCTATAACTACCTGAAGAGGTATTCCTATAAGTTCAGTATCATTGAATTTTACTCCAGCGCTCAGGTCCCTATCATCTATCAATACATCTAACTTATTTTCTTTCAATAAGTTATATACTTTGTCAGCGCATGTTTTAACAGCCTCTTTTTCATAATTTATAGGAACTATAACTACATCAAATGGCGCAATAGACCTAGGCCATATTATGCCTGATCTATCATTATGCAGCTCTATAGAAGCTGCTATGATCCTATTGACCCCTATGCCATAACATCCCATTACCATTGGCTTAAGCGTACTGTCCTCATCCAGGAATTCAGCTGACATTGCCTTTGAATACTTTAAGCCCAATTTAAATACATGCCCCATTTCAATAGCATTTTCTATCTTTATTGCTTTCGAACACTTAGGACATATATCGCCTTCTCCAGCCATCCTGAGGTCCCCATATTCTTTGACCTTAAGGTCTCTTTCCAGATTGACATTCAAAAGATGCTTGTCATTTTTATTGGCTCCTGTTATAAAATTTGACATGGCCTTTATGGAATTATCAGCTATTATCCTGATATCTTTGAGGCCTACTGGCCCTGAAAAACCAAGAGGACCTCCTGTTGCCTTTTTAATAGTGTCCTCGCCTGCCATCTCTAATGAAGTAGTATTAAGATATTTTTTTATCTTTGCTTCATTTGCTTCTTGGTCACCCCTTATGAGCACTGCGACTGGTTTCTCATCCGATATATATATAAGCGTTTTTACCATTTTATCTGGCTTTGTCTTTAAGAGTTCTGAGACCTTCTCAATAGTGCTCACCCCTGGAGTGTCTACTTCTTTCATCGCCTGCATCTTGCAATTTGTGTCTTGCCCTGCCTGCCGGCAGGCAGGTGTCTTGCAACTTGCAACATCTAAACTTGCAGCATAACCGCAAGACACGCAATGCGCTAATTTATCTTCACCGCTTTCAGCTAACATCATAAATTCATGAGAGACATCTCCACCCATGACCCCTGAATCAGCTTCTACTGCTATTACCTCGAGGCCGCACCTTTTAAAAATAGCCTCATATGCCTCATACATTGACTTATAGCTCTTATCAAGGCCTTGCGTGTCCCTATCAAAGCTATACGCATCCTTCATTATGAATTCCCTGCTTCTCATCACGCCAAATCTAGGGCGCACCTCATCTCTAAATTTTGTCTGTATCTGATACAATGTTATGGGCAGTTGTCTATAGCTTTTTATATGATTTCTGACTAGGTCAGTTATAACTTCTTCATGTGTAGGCCCGAATACCATAACGCGATCATGTCTATCCTTAAACTTTATAAGATCCTCTCCCAAGGCCTTATACCTACCTGATTCATGCCATAACTCAACTGGCTGGAGGGAAGGCAAAAAAAGCTCTATCGCGCCTTTTTTATCCATCTCTTCCCGTATAATATTCTCTACTTTTTTTAAGACCTTTAGGCCAAGCGGTAAATAAGTATAAGCTCCTGAAGCAAGTTTTCTTATAAGGCCTGCTCTTATCATGAGCTTGTGGCTTACTGCCTCTGCTTCAGCAGGGATCTCTTTTAATGTAGGTATAAAATATTTTGACCAACGCATTTTGTATCCCGCACCCCGTTCACAGTTACCCTAAATAGCGTAAGAGTGTCTTGATAGTGTCTTTTTCTTCGATTCTCTTTATAATCTTACCTTTTTTGAACAATACTCCGGCCCCTTTGCCAAATGCAATGCCGAAATCAGCTTCTTTTGCTTCACCCGGGCCATTGACTTCACAGCCCATTATAGCGATCTTCGGATTTTTTTTACCCGTAACCCGTAACCCGTAATCCGTAATCCGTTCCTCTACTTTAGCCACTATCTGGCTCAAATCTACCTGGCACCTCCCGCATGTTGGGCAAGAGATGATCTCGGGATAAAATCTCCTTAAGTTTATAGCCTGCAAAATATTCTGCGCAGCCATGACTTCGCTGGAAGAATTCCCTGTCAAGGATACCCTGATCGTATCCCCTATGCCTTCTAGTAATAACACCCCTATGCCTATAGAAGACTTGACCAGGCCAGATGATTTAGGGCCTGCTGCAGTTACGCCAAGGTGAAGAGGATAATCTGATGCCTTAGAAAACTTTCTATAAGCATCTATTGTCATAAGCACATCCGATGCCTTTAATGAGACTATTATATCGTAAAATCCAGCCTTCTCCAAGAGCTTTATATAATCTAACGCTGACTTCACCATAATATCAACTTGTGACTTGTGACTTGTGTCTTGTGACTTGTGTCTTGTGTCTTGTGTCTTGTGTCTTGTGTCTTGTGTCTTTAATGACCCGGAATTCACCCCTACTCTAATAGGGATCCTATTCTTTTTAGCATGCCTAGCGACCTCAAAGACATGTTCTTTTTTATAGATATTGCCCGGGTTCAATCTGATCTTATCCACCCCGTTTTCAATAGCTAAAAGCGCGAGCCTATAGTCATAATGAATATCAGCTACAATGGGTATATTGACAGAACTCTTTATCTTTTTTAAACAAGAAGCTCCTTTATTATCTTTTACTGCAAGCCTTACGATCTCACACCCAACATCCTCCAAGGCCTTTATCTCTTTAATGACTGACTGGACCTTAGTCGTTTCAGTCTTTACCATAGACTGCACTGACACAGGAGCCCCGCCGCCGATCTTAACTTTTCCAACTTTTATCTGTCGTGTCATTTTTTAGTATGTAGCATATAATGTTTTCAACCTAATTAAACTTGCTAAAATATATTTAAGCTAAAAAGGATGATTGTTCGCGAATTAGAAAATTTAGCCTTTTATGAAGTGTTTTGGCGGTTTCTATGTCACATTTTATGAGGCTAAAAGACTCGAAACTGTCTGAAGTCCGCCACACATATTGGCGGACGAGTTTTTCGAGTCCCGGCAAAACACAGAATAAAAGGCGGCCCCAAGTGTCAAAATATATACTGGCACTATAGGGGAAAAGTTTTCTCATGAGTGAACAAGCTCCTTTTTAGCTTTAAATAAATCTCACTTCCGCCAAAAACCCGCTATCTTATCGAATATGCCGAATCTTATAAGGTCATTATAAACAACCAAAAGCATCAGCGCCATCAAAAATATAAACCCAGCCTGGGTCACATTTTCCTGGACTTTTATAGATATAGGTTTTCTGCGTATTTTTTCTATAGCAAGGAAAAAAAGATGCCCTCCGTCGAGTACTGGAAACGGCAGAAGATTGAATATAGCCAAAGACATGCTCAAGACCCCCATGAGTTGAAGCAGATATACTATACCAAGCTTGGCTGCTTCTCCTGTAATATAAAATATGCCGACAGGCCCTGTGATGGATTGTTTGAAAGGGACCTTGCCTGTTATACTTGCCCATAGAGCTCTCACTGTCAGATAACTGAGGTCTACTAATTTTTTACCCCCCATATAGAATGATCTAAAAAAATCGTATCTTATATATACGATATCATCGTTTGGCATAATACCTACGATGCCTACTCTTTTCTTTGTCCCAAAAACTGTATTCATATCCTCTTCCTTAGGGGATACCTTGATATTCAATATCTCGTGACCTCTCTCTATCAGAAGATAAAGTTCACTTTCTTTATTAGTATGTATAATTCGCGTGACATCATCCCAATATTTGACCTCTATATCATTTATCTTTAATATACGGTCTCCTTCTTTAATGCCCGATGTCTCTCCTGGATAACCAGGTAATATTTTGCCAATAGTGGAAGTAAGTGTCGGGGAACCGGCCATAAAGACAAAAGAAAAGACTAAAAATGCCAGTACATAATTAAGCAATGGCCCGGCAAAAATAACTCTCGCCCTTTCTCCCACTGTCCTTGAAAGATATTCGGATCTTTCACCTTTTAATCCTTCAGCTTCGTTTTCCCCCTTAAGCTTGACATAGCCTCCAAGAGGTATGAGAGAGATAATGTATCTCGTTCCATTCTTTGTAATACCTATTACCTCAGGCCCAAATCCTATAGAAAATTTTTCAACACATATCCCAAGCCTTTTTGCCACAATAAAATGCCCGAATTCATGTACGATGACCAAAACACTAAGTACGCCTATAAAACTAACCGCTGAAAGCACCTAAGATCTCCTTTGTTTTTTCTTTAGCCCAATTGTCGGATTCTAATATGTTGTTCAAGCCAGGGTCGTTCACGCTTTTATGTAAGCTCAAGACCTTTTCTATGGCCCTGGGTATATCCATAAATCTTATTTTATTTTTCAAAAACTCCCTGACAGCGATCTCATTAGATGCATTCAAGACACAAGGATATGTCTTGCCATGCCTGGCAGCGCTGTATGCAAGCTCAAGGCACGGGAATCTTTTAATGTCAGGCTTATAAAAATTGATGCTAGGAAGCTTTGAAAAATTAAGTTTTTGTACATTTGAAGATAACCTGTCCGGGTATGTAAGAGCATATTGTATAGGAAGCCTCATATCGCAATTACCCAGCTGTGCTAATATGGAACCATCGCAAAACTCTACCATCGAGTGGATAACTGCCTCAGGATGCACCAGAACCTCTATGCTAGATGAAGGTACATCAAAAAGATGATGGGCCTCTATGATCTCTAAGCCTTTATTCATCATAGTGGCTGAGTCAACTGATATCTTCTTGCCCATCCTCCATTTTGGATGCCTGATAGCTTCTTTGGGAGTTATCCTGTTAAAATGTTTTTTTGGCATATGTAAAAATGGGCCGCCCGAACCAGTAAGGTATATCTTTTTTAACTCAGTATCTTTTCCGGATCCTATACATTGAAAAATCGCGTTGTGTTCGCTATCTATAGGAAGTATCTCGACATTGTCCGCTTTTGCCTTCTCCAATAAAATACTTCCTGCCATCACAAGCGCTTCTTTATTTGCAAGCGCAAGCCTCTTTGTATGTTTTATAGATGCCATAATAGGTAAGAGCGCGGAAGACCCTACTATAGCTACAATGACTATATCGAGCTTAATATCATTCACCATCTCAAGAAGGCCGTCTTTACCCTCATAAAATCTTATATTCTTGCTGGAAAGTCTTTTTTTAGCTTCCTTTGCTTTCTTGAGGTCCACTACGCATACATATCTTGGCTTGAATGACTTAACCTGTTTTAATAAAAGCTCTATATTTGAATAGCAGGAAAGCGCATCCACCTTAAACCTGCTTCTCAGGCTAGATATAACATCAAGCGTGTTTATGCCTATAGACCCGGTTGAACCTAAAATAGCTATATTTTTCATACAATGCCTTTATCCAGCTACATTATTATCCTTAGATAGATATAAAAGACAGGCGCCGTAAAAAGGATGCTGTCTATTACATCAAGCATGCCTCCTAGGCCTGGAAGAAATGGACTTGAATCCTTTACCTGGTAATTCCTCTTTACAAGGCTCTCTGCTAGATCTCCGAGCTGCGCAAATACTCCTATCAAGACCCCGCCTATTACAATATGTCCAAAGGCAACATCTTTTAAACATGCCCTGGCAAATATTGCAAAGATAATACTGAACAAAAACCCTCCCAATGCGCCCTCTATGGATTTCTTGGGGCTTATGCGTGGAATAAGGGAATGTCTGCCAAACCTGGAACCTATCAAATACGCCCCTATATCTCCTGCCTTTGTAACCAATAATAGATATGCTACTATTTTATGCCCTTCCTCCAGGAACCTAAGTTTTACTAGAAATGTAAAAAACCAACCTATATAAAATATCCCAAAAAGTGTCGATGCTATCAGCATGACCGCATACTGGTCATCTTTTCTTGTGAACTGGATCAAGAACAGGACGATAAGGCTAAATATAAAAAATCCAGCTTCCCATATACCGCCTTCAGGGTTACAGAAATATGTGATATAAGGAAGGAGCATACCCATCACAATACCGAACATTATGAAACTTTTAGGCAGGCCGTTCTTTGAATCGAGTTTGAAGAACTCCGATAGCCCTATGCCTATGAATAAAGAACACACTACTCCAAACGTCCATACAGGCAGGATGAATATGGTAAGAGCGGTAAGCGCTATAAGTATCAACGAAGAAACAGTTCTTTTGATCATGGTCATCTGCCGCCGAATCTTCTTTCCCTGGCCTTGTATTCGTCTATGGCCTTTTTAAGGTCGGATCCTGTAAAATCAGGCCAATATTTTTTAGTGACATATAACTCGCTATAAGATATCTGCCATAATAAAAAATTGGACACTCTCATCTCTCCGCTCGTGCGGATCAAGAGATCAGGATCAGGACAATCTCTTGTGTATAAATAGCTGGCAAAGGCCTTTTCATCTATACATGATGGATCCAATACGCCGTCTTTTACGTCTTTTATAATGGACTTTACAGCTCCCAGGATCTCTTGCCTAGAGCCATAGCTCAATGCAATATTAGTGGTAAGCGTCTTATAGCCTCTTGTCTCCAGCTCGTATTTTTCTATTTTTTTTCTTAAATTCTCTCTTAACCTATCCCTCTCTCCGATAATACATAGCCTCACTTTATTATCATGAAAAAGCGCCATCTCTCTATCAAGAAAATTATCTAAAAGTTTAAAAAGCCCATTCACTTCATCTTTAGGGCGAGCCCAATTCTCTGCTGAAAAGGCATAAAGCGTAAGATATCTTATATCGAATTTTATACAGGATTCGACTATTTTCCTTACAGTCTCTACGCCTTTTTTGTGGCCTGCCAGTTTTGGAAGATGCCTTTCCTTGGCCCACCTTCCATTACCGTCCATGATTATTGCTATATGCTCTGGATTATCCATAAATATTTATAAAAAAACGCGAACGCGTCATTCTTAAAACGCTATTCGCGTCTTTCCATTGATCCTTAAAAATTAAAAAAATATTTTATTTTACTTCTCCAGATGGCCCTTGCAATGCATCCAAGGCGCCTTTAAGCCTTGATTCAAGGTCAGCATTTATCACCCTGAAATCTTCAAGATCTTTATCAGCTTCACTAAGTGATTTTTTTAATTCTTCTGATGCGATACGCTGTTCTTCTAGTTTAGAGCGTAGGTCCAAGACCTGGCCTTCCAGGTTCTTTACAAAAACTGCCTTAGACTCTGCTTTACCAAGCTTAACATTGAGTATAGTTGTATTTACTGCAAGAACTATACAAATGATAATCACTATTGCCGGTGCTATTGTGTTGGAAAACTGTTGTTTTTTCACTTTCTTATTCTCCTTTTTTCTTGCAGCAGCTACTTTTTGTATATCTCAAGCCTCTTTTCTATCTCTCTTTTTCTCTCGACTATCTTTTGCATGTCTGCTTGTATCTTTTCCAGGTTCTTAGGCAGGATCACTATCTCTACGCGCCTGTTCTGCCTGCGCCCTTCTTCAGTATCATTGGAACCGACAGGCCTATACTCACCATAACCTGTTGCAGAGACTCTTGTTGGATCAATGCCTTTTTCGTCTACTAAATAATGAAGCACACTTGTAGCCCTTGCAGTGGAGAGCTCCCAGTTGGATTTCCAGCCAGAGTACTTTATGGGGTCATTATCTGTATGGCCTTCTATACCTATATTTCTTTTACCGACATTCTCCTCTAATACTTTCGAGATCTTATCTAATGCCTTGAATGCCTCTTCTTTTATGACATCTTTTCCTGAATCAAATAACACCTCTGTCAAAAATATAATGGCTAGGCCTTTTTCTGCCATCTCCAGCCTTATAGAGTCATCTCCTATCTCCTGCCTCAATCTCTCTTCAAGAAGTTTTTTTGCTTCTTCCAGCTCTTTTATCTCATTTGATTTCTCATGCTCCAGGGAACCAAACCTGGAATTAAGCATCTCTATCTCTTTATTGAGAGAGTCTATCTTTTCGATATCACTGCGTCTTCCTTTTTGAAGGGTTACGGTACAACCTGAGAAGATAAAAGAAATCACAAGTATACTTACTAGGAAAGATAAATGGGATCGTTTGGTAAGCATGCAAAACCTCCTATTTTTATTTATATTATACTCTAATACTCCGACCTAGCAAAGTCAACATCTATTTGAATAAAGTATTGCCTATTATAAAAGACGCGAAGACTATAGACACCATTGACATCAATTTTATGAGTATATTCAAAGATGGCCCTGCTGTATCTTTGAATGGGTCTCCTACAGTATCTCCTACGACTGCTGCCTTGTGCGCGGGAGAACCTTTACCTCCCTCATGTCCGCTTTCAATATATTTTTTAGCATTATCCCAAGCTCCGCCTGAATTAGCCATCATGATCGCCAATACAAATCCTGACACAAGGGATCCGACCAGAAGCCCGAGGCCTGCCTCAATTCCCATCAAAAGCCCTACCACAATAGGCGCAAGTATTGCAAGAAGCGATGGAAGTATCATTTCCTTTTGAGCGCTTGATGTCACAATGGTTACGCATTTTGCATAATCCGGAACAGCCTTTCCTTCCATGAGGCCTTTGATCTCCCTAAACTGCCTTCTCACTTCGACCACTATGCCTGAAGCAGCTCTTCCTACGGCGCTCATTGTAAGGGAGCAAAAAGCAAAGGGAAGCATGCCGCCTATTAAAAGCCCTGCCAAAAGCCTTGGGTTCATTATATCCGTATTAACATCTCTTCCTAATAAATGGAGGTGTTCCCTGTATGCTGCTATCAAAGCTAAGGCTGATAATGCGGCTGAACCTATAGCAAAACCTTTACCAGTAGCTGCGGTAGTATTCCCGAGCGTGTCCAGCGCATCTGTGCGTTTACGTACTTCTGAGGGCTGGCCTGACATCTCTGCGTTCCCGCCAGCGTTATCTGCAACAGGCCCATAGGCATCTGTAGCAAGAGTAATACCTAATGTGGAGAGCATGCCAACCGCTGCAATGCCCACGCCATATAACCCTAGACTAAAATCCCTTGCCCCGCCTGCAAAATAGAAACTTGTTAAAATAGCTATTGCTACGACTATTACAGGGATAATCGTGGAAAGCATGCCCACTGAAAGGCCTGATATTATAACAGTCGCTGGCCCGGTTGCGCTGGACTTTGCTACTGCCCTTGTTGGAGAATATCTATCTGACGTAAAATATTCTGTTGAAAGCCCAAGGACTATCCCTGCTATCAAACCTGAGAGGACTGCTCCATAAACTCCTATAAACTCTACACCCAGAACAAACCTTATTACAAAATACGATGATACTGCTACTAGGCCTGCGCTGACAAATACGCCTTTTCTCAATGCCTTTAATAATTCTTCCTGCTCAGCCTTTTCTCCGGACTTCACAAAGAAAGTACCTATCAAACTCGCCAGCACTCCTACAGCAGCCATGACCAAAGGTATTGTAATGCCGCTTAAGCTTTTCCCGTAACTTATAAATGCGGCTGAACCAAGCGCCATGGTAGCAACAATAGAACCAACGTATGATTCGTATAGATCAGCTCCCATACCAGCTACATCTCCTACGTTATCTCCGACATTATCAGCTATAACTGCGGGATTTCTGGGGTCATCTTCTGGTATGCCAGCCTCGACTTTTCCGACAAGGTCAGCCCCTACATCAGCTGCTTTTGTAAAGATACCTCCTCCGACTCTGGCAAAAAGCGCCATAGAGCTGGCGCCCATTCCAAAATTAAGCATTGTGCTGGTTATATTTTGTATGCGTATTGCCTCTTCAAGGCCTCTGTAATACCAACTAAGGAAATAATACCATATACTTAGATCCAGAAGCCCTAAACCTACGACCATAAGCCCCATTACTGCTCCACTTGAAAATGCAACCTTTAAAGCGCCGTTCAAACTGGTCCTTGCTGCTTCTGTAGTCCTTGCGCTAGCGCGCGTTGCAACGCTCATGCCTATATACCCGCAAAGGCCTGAGAACAAGCCTCCTGTTATAAATGCAAACGGGACAAATACTATAAGATATCCTTTTAAATATAAAATAAATAAGATAGAAAAAGTAACTGCAAAAAATATCCCTACTACCATATACTGTCTTTTAATATACGCGTATGCGCCTTCCCTGACCCATTCGGCGATCTCTCGCATCCTGTCAGTGCCTTCGTTATAACGCATTATCTTATAAATAAGGGATATTGCAAAAAGTATGGCTACTATCGAAGCAATCGGAGCTAAAAATAACATCTTGATGTTTCTCCTTTCTAATTATTTCACTTTAAAAGCTTGTTTTCTCTCGACCCCTACCGAGACCATCCCTATCTTGACGCCTAGAAGCCTTGATAATCTTTCAAGGTAACTCCTGGCATTTTTTGGCAGGCCCTTATAGCTTGTAACGCTCGTCGTATCCTGCATCCATCCATCGTGTTCTTCATACAAAGGTTTAGAATAACGCAGGACATCTATATCAGAAGGAAATTCTTTATAGATACTGCTGTTATATTTATATCCTGTGCATATCTTGATCTTTGGCATCTCATCCAGCACATCAAGTTTTGTCACTGCTATCTCGCTCAATCCATTGACTCTTGCGGAATGTCTCACTATTACCGCATCAAACCATCCGCATCTGCGAGGCCTTCCAGTCGTAGCGCCAAATTCTTTTCCTTTTGACCTGATCTTCTCCATAAGATCATCTTCAAACTCTGTCGGGAAAGGCCCTTCTCCAACCCTTGTTGAATATGCCTTGACAACCCCTATGACCTTATCTATCTTTGTAGGCCCGACACCTGTACCGGTCAACGCGCCTCCTGCGGTTGGATTGCTGGATGTGACAAAAGGATAAGTCCCGTGGTCTACGTCAAGCAATGCCCCTTGAGCGCCTTCAAAAAGAATATCCTTTTTCTTATCAATTGCTTTATTTAAGATCAAAGACACATTGCCTAAATATTTTTTTAATTTTTTGCCATAATCAAGGTACGTCTTATATATCTCGTCAAAATCAAACTCGCTTGAACCTTCAAGATTTGCTTTAAGCTTTTCCTTTAATAAGCCCTCGTTTATCAGGTCTATTATCCTTATCCCGCAGCGCGCCATCTTATCAACATAACAAGGCCCTATGCCCCTGCCTGTAGTACCGATCCTTGCGCCTCGCCTTTTATCTATAACTTTATGATAAGGAAGTATTACATGCGCTGATTCACTTATTACTATATTATCATAGAGTTTGACGCCTTTACTCTTAAGCATCTTTATCTCTGTCAGAAATGCTTCAGGGTCCACGACAACTCCATTGCCTATAACGCAAAGTTTTCCTTTATGTAAAATACCTGAGGGAATAATATGCAAGATCACTTCCTTGCCTTCAACCACAACCGTATGTCCGGCATTGTTACCGCCTTGATATCTGGCTATGATATCCGCATCTTTGGCTAATATATCTATGATCTTGCCTTTCCCCTCGTCTCCCCATTGCGCTCCGACCACTATTTTACAAGACATAACACTATTCTCCTCTTATATATCATACATTAAAAATATATTTTCAGTAATGGCTAGGTGATTACGGGTTCATTGTAAAGATCTTTTTTGCTATATCAGGATATGTTGATATAAATTTAAGTTCTTCATTAGTAAGAGGCTTTTGAGTGTGAACGTTAGCATATCTTACCAGCTCCAACACCTTTGTCGCTTCTTTATCGTCCTTGAACTTTACTTCCAGTCTCTCATAGACATTTCTAAAACCTTTTATTCCGCTATATTCTCCTGCGGTTATCTGCCTTCCAGTCTCTACGATCTCAGCCTCTCCTCTTCCGAGTTCTTCAAAATCATATAGCTCATAGTTACGCCTGTCTTTTAAAGCGCCGTCAGCGTGTATTCCTGATTCATGGGCAAATGCATTGGACCCTACGCCAGGCTGATTTATAGGAATAGGCACTCCAAACGCATAGCTTGCGTATTTAGCTATCTTCCACGCATGATCAAGCTTTATATTACTATCCAATTCATATTTACCGCTGAAACCGCTAGAATACTTAATAGCCAGTATCACAGATATTAGATCCGCATTACCTGCCCGCTCACCCATCCCGTTTACCGTAGTGTTGATATAAGCGTCGCATCCTGCGTCAATAGCTGCTTTTGCGCCAGCTACAGAACAAGCTACTACCATACCAAGGTCATTATGACAGTGAAGCTCTATCGGCATATGTACATTTTCAGCAAGCTCTCTTATCCTGTCATATATAGTGAAAGGGTCGTCATACCCTAGAGTATCGCAGTATCTGAATCTATCTGCACCGTACTCTTTTGCAGCCTTGGCAAACTTTATCAGATATTCCATATCCGTACGGGAAGCATCTTCTGCGTTTACTCCTATTATCTTAAGGTCTTGCTTTCTCGCATAGATCAATGCGTCTACCATCAGCTTCAATACATCATCCCTGGTTTTCTTCCCCTGGAATTTACCCGAGGTCATTTGCTCTGACGTAGAAATAGACATATTTATATTTTTTATATCTGTCATTTCTACTGCTTTCTTTATGTCCTCTTTGATAGCCCTTACCCATCCACTTAGTTTAAGCGGATGGATGACCTTTCTACGCGCCAACTCCAGATTTGCGTTTATATAGTTGGTCTCGTGCCTTGTCACTGGAAACCCGAATTCGCTCCCGTAAACACCCATATTGTTCAGGTAAATATTGATCATTGTCTTTTGGAGTTTTGCCAAACCCAGCCTGGACGTTTGGACCCCATCCCTATTTGTAACATCTATTATATAAATTTTATTCCGTTTCATAAAGACTCCTTGTTTATCTATGTCTTCCGTTACTGTCTGACGTTTAACTTGTCTTTTACAGCTTTATTAACTTTGCATCAAGGATATTTTTGGCTTTTCTGATCTCAGTAAGGACCTTTTCTGGTATAGCGCTATCAACATTCAAAACAGAAAGCGTCTTTCCTCCAGCCTCTTTTCTGCCAAAACTCATAGCTGCAATATTGATCCCGTTATTTCCCAAGATAGTACCTATCTTGCCTATTATCCCAGGTACATCTATATTATAAGCTGCCAGCATATATCCCTGAGGCACAGCATCCACATGAAATTCATCTATCTTTACGATCCTGGGGTCTTTCTTGGTAAATAAGGTTCCCATGACCGAAAGATCCTTTTTGTCGGTCTTTACTTCTACTGTAATAAGATTGGCGTATTCTTCTACATCTATGGATTTTGATTCTCCTATCTTTATCCCTCTTTCTTTAGCTACAATAAGAGAATTTACATAATTTACAGTGTCTTGCAATATCGGTGTAAGGGCTCCTTTTACAATACCTACCGTCAAAGGAGTCACTGAATACTTTGACAGTTCTCCAGAATATCTTATGTTTATCTCCTGTATCCTTCCTTCAGCGATCTGGCCAGCTAATAGGCCCATCTTTTCACCTAACTCTACATAAGGCTGAAGAAGCCTGTATAGCTCCACATCAATACATGGTACATTTACAGCGTTTCTTATGCCGCATCCCAATATAGCGTCCCTTGCGCTGTTTGCTATATCAATAGCAACATTGACTTGCGCCTCTTCCGTAGAAGCGCCTAGGTGAGGGGTAAGGATCACATTATCACACTCCATAAGAGGGCTCTTGTCTGGCGGTTCTTTTTCATATACATCCAATGCAGCTCCAGCTATCTTTTTGCTTTTTATGCCTTCAAGTAAAGCCTCTTCATCTATGATCCCGCCTCTCGCGCAATTTACAAGGCGTACTCCATTTTTCATCATGCTTATAGCATGCCTATCAATAATATGCCTTGTCTCATCCGTCATGGGAGTATGTACTGTTATATAATCTGATTCCTTAAATATCCTTTCAAGCTCTACGCTGGCCACTCCCAGTTCCTTTGCCTTTTCTAAAGACAGGAACGGATCATATGCAATGACCTTCATCTCAAAACTTATAGCGCGCTTGGCAACCTCGCTTCCAATACGGCCCAGCCCTATGATCCCAAGGGTCTTGCCATAAAGCTCAACACCCATAAACTTCTTCCTTTCCCATTGTCCGCTCTTTGTAGACAGATCTGCCTGCGGGATATTCCTTGATAAAGACAATATTAAAGAAAATGCGTGTTCCGCGGTAGAGATGGTATTTCCTCCTGGAGTATTCATCACAATAATACCTCTCTTGGAAGCAGCCTGTAGATCAACATTATCCAGGCCAACGCCAGCCCTGCCTATGACCTTAAGCTTTTTGGCATTCTCTATTACGTCCTTTGTGACCTTGGTCGCGCTTCTTACTAATAAAACATCGTAATCCTTTATGATCTCCTTTAGTTCCTCCGGCTTTAGCTTTGTTTTGACATCGACCTCGAAGTCCTTTACTTTTTTCAGTATATCAATGCCTTCTTCAGCCATTGGATCGCTTACTAATATTTTAAACATATCTATCTCCCTGGTTTAAATATATATTTTATGAAATTCGAAGCACGAAACCCGAAATCCGAAACAAATTATAAATTCGAATTTAAATTTAGACATTGTTTCGAGTTTCGGATTTCGAATTTAGTATTTCGAGTTTTTATCACTTCAAACTTTCTTTAAATGTCTTTACTCCTACGCCTTTTTCAAATTTATAACCTAGCTCAGCCAAGACTATCTCAAGCGTTGTTATACCGACTTCTAGATCAGATTTTGTAATATACCCCATTGTGGCTATCCTAAATATCTTTCCCTTGAGAGAGCCCTGTCCTCCAGCAATAGCTACTCCATATTTATCTCTCATCGTCTTTACTATCTTCCCGCCATCTATTCCATCCGGGACCTTTACTGAAGTTACGGCATCAGAATAGAAATCAGGGCTAAAAAGCTCCAGCCCTAATGCCTTCATTGCGTTTCTCACAGCTAGGGAATTTTTTTGATGGCCGGCTATGACATTATCAATGCCTTCTTTTTTTATGAGCTTAAGGGTCTCGTTTAAACCGATAATAAGATTTACACAAGGCGTATATGGTGTATCACATTTATCGATAGATTTTTTATAGGCCTTCAGATCGAAATAGAACTTTGGAAGATCGGATGTTCCTAATCTCTTAAGAGCCTTTTGGCTCATACTTATAAAAGCAAGCCCTGGAGGTATCATGAGCCCTTTCTGAGAACCAGCTACCACTATATCAATACCCCATTCATCGGTCTTGAGAGGTACTGCTCCCAGGGCGCTTATTGCATCTACAACTATTATTACATCCCTGTCTTTTGTGATGTTAGCTATAGCCTTTATATCAGTTGTAACGCCAGTTGAAGTCTCGCAAAGAGTCACATATACTGCCTTTATCTTGCTATCTTTATCCAATATCTTTTTTATATCCTCTGGATCTACTGATCTTCCCCATTCCACATCTATAGCTACGAAGTCTATCTTATAAGCAGAACATATCTCGCCCCATCTCTCTCCGAATTTACCAGCGCGCACTACTAAGGCCTTGTCTCCGGAAGAAAGCACATTGCTGACAGCGGCTTCCATAGCTCCTGTGCCGCTAGAAGCCAGTATAAAGACCTTTTCCTTGGTCTGAAATACGTATTGAAGGTTTTCTTCTGCTTCTTTTAATATATCCTGGAACTGCGATGTCCTATGTTGAATAATAGGCCTAGCCATGGCTTCCAAAGCAACAGGCGGAACAGGCGTAGGGCCAGGCGTTAATAGATATTTCTTTTCCATTTTATCAGTTCTCCTTGTTCTTTTGATATTTTAGGTTACTAGCGTTATGCTTATTGCTTTTTCTTCTTTTTGATACTTCCGGAAAGTACTTCATCCACTATCCCGTATTCTTTTGCCTCATCTGCTGACATGAAATAATCCCTGTCAGTATCTTGCTTTATCTTATCCAATTTTTGTCCAGTATGTTTAGCGAGGATCTCGTCTATCTTGTCTCTCATCTTAAGTATCTCTTTCGCCTGTATACTTATATCCGCAGCCTGGCCTTGTACCCCTCCCCAGGGTTGATGTATCATAACACGCGAATTTGGAAGGACAAATCGTTTGCCCTTAGACCCAGCCCCAAGCAGCACTGCCCCCATACTTGCTGCTTGGCCTACGCAGTACGTACACACATCAGGTTTTACAAACTGCATAGTATCATATATGGCAAGTCCGGCTGTCACGCTGCCGCCCGGGCTATTTATATAGAAATTTATATCACTATCAGGGTCTTCTGTCTGGAGAAACAACATCTGAGCTATAATAAGGTTGGCAACATCATCATTTACAACGGAACCGATAAATATGATCCTGTCCTTTAAGAGCCTTGAATATATATCATATGCCCTCTCGCCTCTATCAGACTGCTCGACTACCATAGGAATCAACATAGACATGCTATACCTCCTTTGTATTAGCTTCTTTTAGTAATAAATCTATGACCTTTTTATTTCTTATGTTAACTGCGATCTCATTTATCATATTCGAATCCTGGAGATACTTTTCTATCTCTTCTTTCGGCCTATTATACTGCCTGGACATCTCTTCTATTTTACTATCCATATCCTCCTGGCTCAAGTCAATCTTTTCGATTTGTGCGATCTTATCCAGAATAAAAAATGCCTTTACCTGACGATTAGCCTGCTTGGAAGCGTTTTCCCTCAATTCAGCCTTATCTTTATCGCTCATTTCAAATTTTTTATCCGGGGCTTCCTTTTTTTGGATCGCCTCCATATAAGCTATCCTGGATTCAGCATCTTTTACAAGCCTAGTTTTTTCTGACTCGATCAAAGACTCCGGGACATCAAAGTCCACGCTGTCAACAAGCTGATTTATGATCTGCATCTCAAGGTCTACCCGTATCTCAGACTCAAGCCTTGCCTTCAGATTATTGCGCATTTCTTCTTTTAATTTTTCTAAGCTTTCAAAACCTATGTCTTTCGCAAATTCATCGTCTAGTTTTGGCAGGACCTTTTCCTTTTCCTCGCTATCCTCTTTGGGCACTTTACTTGCATTCATCTCTCTAAGAGATTCAAGATTTTTATTGATATCTTCTTCTTTGACTTCCAGTTTTTTCTTTTTAAGTTTCAACCCCTTATAATTTTTAATAGAAAATCCCGGTTTAGTCTCAATGCTGGCAACATAAGAAAACGACCCATCCATTTCCAGGTTTACATCCTTAATGTCAGGATACCCCATAGGATCCAGCTTGTGCTCTTCCAAGATATCTTTGTAACTCTCTGGGATAAGGCGCTTTATTACTTCTTCTTTTGCAGTCTCTGAATAGTGCTTTTCCAGCAGATCTCTGGGGGCATTGCCTACTCTATATCCAGGCACGCTGGCAACCTTTTTAAGCCTATTATAGACTTTATCAAATGTATCCTTTACTCTCTCAGAAGGTATTTTTACTTCTATTATCTTTTTACAGTTTTTAAGTTTTTTCACGTTTATTTTCATGTCTACATCCTAAATTTTTCACCGAGATATATCTCGCGTGCCTTTTGGTCGTTTATCAGTTCATTTGCAGTACCTGAGATCAGGATACGCCCTCCCGCCATTATATACGAACGGTCGGTTATTTCAAGTGTTTCTCTAACATTGTGATCTGTAAGTAATATTCCCAGGCCCTTCCTTTTTAGATCAGCTATTATCTCCTGAGCATCAGCTACTGCAATAGGGTCTATTCCGCTAAAAGGCTCATCCAAAAGTATAAAAAGCGGATTGGTAACAAGCGCCCTTGTTATCTCAAGCCTCCTTCTCTCTCCTCCTGAAAGCAGATATGCCTTTTTCTTTGCAACATTAGATATGCTAAGCTCATCCAACAGTTCTTCCAATCTTTTCTTTCTAATGCTCCTGGGAAGGTCTAGGGTTTCAAGTATAGCCATGATATTTTCTTCTACTGTCAATCTCCTGAATATAGAAGGCTCTTGAGAGAGATATCCTATGCCATTCCTGGCCCTTTTATACATAGCCAAGTTAGTGATATCTTTATTATCGAATATGATCCTGCCTTTATCGGGTTTAAGCATCCCAACTACCATATAAAATGTCGTGGTCTTGCCAGCGCCATTAGGCCCCAAGAGGCCGACTATCTCACCCCGTTTAACACTCATGTCCACGCCGTCCACCACTCTTTTATCTTCATAGGACTTAGCGAGGCCCTTTATTTCCAACAGGTGTTCACTGTTCACATAATTACTCATTTTTCATCACCAATCTCGGCTTATTCGGAAGGATCAGTTTTTCTTCTTTTACTATGTATATCGCCTCATCAGTTGTTATAATGTTATCCCTATCCGAAATCTCTACATTTTCTCTGGCTACTATCTTTTCCAATTCCTTTTTGTCCTCTCCTAGATACAAATCGACCCTGTTTGAAAAGACATTTCCTCTTTTGTCCTTGATGGCTACATTATTGTAAAAAGTAGCCCAGCCTTTATCATAATCTATCTCGAAAGGGCCATCGCATGTGACTACCACATCCACATCCGGCATAATACTATTCACCGCTACATCTTCCTTGAACCTGGCTATCTTCTGATTAAGGTCGTAGAATACGCCTTTTCCTATGATATCAAAATCCCTTCTATGTATACTGACCAGGCCATCGCTTGATATAATATCGGTTTTTCCATACCAATCCAAATAGTCCGCTCTTACCCTTGTACCATCCGTACTCTTTATCACTACGTCTTCCTGCAGCGTCCCTTTCTGCTCTTTTAAGTCGAAATACCCTTTCTTGGCTTTTAATTTAAATGCGGCCTTTTTCCCAAATACAATAGCTGATACTTCATCTATCCTGGCCAGCTCTTCCTCGATATTGGCCTCTTTTCCTTCTAACTGCCATTTTCTTTTTACATTATCCTCATACTGCACAAGAGAAAAACCATCCAGAGATTGTCCTGCCTTGCTATCTGTCAAGGCTAAGCAGGCTGAACTAAAATATGCTGTCAAAAATATGACTATACCTGTTTTTAACTTCAACCTTTTTAAACCTTTTGATTCCATATTGCTAATCCGGCCTGGTCTTCCACCTGTCATGGAACCAGACCCATTGCTCTGGATTATTCCTGATATAACTTTCTATGATTTTCGTATATTTGGCGGTGTTATCCAGGATATCCTTCTCTTTGTTATCAGTACTAGCCAATCTTAATTCTCTATCTATGCATATTTCATGGCCAAAACCTTTTCTTATCATGAAACATGGTATAATAGGGCTTTTTATCAAAGAATGCAGTATTGCCGGTCCATTAGGCGTAAAGGCCTTTTTCCCAAAAAAATCCACAAATACGCCCGATACGCTATCCATATCCTGATCAGGCATTATCCCTATAAACTGATTTTTCTTGAGAAGGGCTAGTATATCCTTTATAGAACCATCTCGATATAGTACATTTACATTGTTCCTTTTTCTTATACTGACAAGGAACCTTTCAAATTCTTCCATCCTTACACGGCGGGCAACTACATTTACCGAATAGCCTTTTATCCCAAAATAGTGCGCCATCAGTTCCCAGTTCCCAAAATGAGCGCTAAGGGCTATTCCGCCTTTTCCTTTATTTAAGAAATCTTCTATAACTTCGATCCCCCTGCAAGATATATACTTATCTATGTTAGAAGCATTGAACTTTGGAAGAGAGACTATCTCTATCAGGTTCTTTCCGAGATTCTCGAATACCTTCCTGATCAAGGCATTTTTCTCTTCTAAAGACTTGGAATCGCCATACGCAATATCAAGATTTTTTAAGGCTGTATCTCTTTCTTTCTTGAGTAGATAAAAAGATATCTTTCCTAAAAATTTTCCTACAAAAAGTGCAAACCTTAGGGGTAAGATCCGAATTACGATACTCAGAAAGCTAAAGAGCCAGAATAGAATAAGCCTTTTCGCCCTCTTCTTCGCCATAGAGAAAATATACTAGCATATATAGCGTATAGTAGTCAATATAATTGTGGCGGTTTAAGCTTGGTTTAAGCTATATTATTGCTAGCATGCTTTGTGTGTACTACTTTCGAGGACGTAAAATTTTCCCAGCGTGCCCTGCACCAGTACGGTGCAGGGTTACTCTATTTTCTTTTTCGCTCTCGCCTAAACCTTTTCTACGGTAGGGGAGCCTTAAGGCCCCCCTACTACTGTTTGAGTCCGCCACACATATTGACGGACGAGTTTTTTTAGCCCTATATAAAAATACTTCCTTAAAAGACGATCCCGAGTAACACTCTTATGATACTATGTTGCGAGGGAAAAATTTCACCTTGAGTTTATAGGAACGCCTTACTATGGTTGTAATTAACTAGAGACATTAATATCATCTATGCCCTGTTTTTCTAGGGCTTTTTTGAGGTCTTCTTTGGAAATAGTTCCTTCTGCCAACAATATCTCTCCGAGTTTTTTTCGCTTCATGCCTTTTTTAGGAATAGTAAAGCAAAATGTCGTGCCTTGTCCCAGCTCACTTTCTACCCATATCCTGCCATTATGGTCATCTATTACCCTTTTGACTATACTTAACCCAGCTCCTGTCCCCTCGTATTCTTTCTGATGGTGAAGCCTTCTAAAGATGTCAAATATTTCTTTATGATATTTCTTTTCTATCCCTATGCCATTATCTTTTATATAAAATTCATAAGCATCCTGCCTATCATGATATCCTATCTCTATCTTTGGTACATTGGACCTGTCTTTCGAGGAAAATTTTATCGCGTTGGTCATCAGATTAAGAAACACCTCTTCCATTTTAATCCTGTCACAATGCAATATAGGCAGGCCTTTTGCAACAGAAAGCTCCACATTGTTCTTTTTTATCTCGAATTCTATCCTATCCATAACAGATTCTAATAATTGATTCACGTCAACATCTTCAAATGGATTCTTTATCCTACTGATCCTGGAAAGAGCCAAAAGGTCCTCTATGAGCCTCCGCATCCTTTCCACGCCATGGCGTATCCTCCCGAGGTATTCCTGTCCATTTTTACCTACTTTATCAAAATAATCTTTTTCAAGTAGGTCTGTAAAACCGTATATGCCATTGAGCGGGGTCTTAAGATCATGTGAAACAGTATAGACAAAACTGTCCAGTTCTTTGTTTACTTTTTCAAGTAATATCTTCTGTTCTTGCAGTTGATTGTTTTTTTCTTCTACTTTTGCTTTGGCCTCAATAAGCTTGTCAGTCATATAGTTAAAAGACTCTGCCAGTTCACCTAATTCGTCTTTTGTATTGACCTTTGCCCTCGCAAGAAGATTGCCCCTGCTGATGACCTTTGAAACCCTAGTAAGGTTCTTTATCGGGCTGGATACAGACCTTGCAATGACAACAGCCATTATCATGACCACTAGCAAAAGAATAAGGCTTATTTCTATCAGTCTGTCTCTCAAGTCCTTTGCTGATTTAAAGACTTCTACGCTATCCATTTTTACAGCCATACCCCAGCGAAAAGACGGGAGATGTCTCCATACTGTGAGGGCATCGTTATTTCTATAGTCAGTAAATATACCTATGCCGTCTTTTCCCTCGACAGCATCCTGCAGATAATGCATATTTCTAGAACCTAAAGGGAGTTTTCTCTTAAATGCTGCATCTTTATCGAATCTTAGGGGAGTAATACAGACTATCTCATTATTTATTTTGGAGGCTACTATAGTCTCGGCTGTTTTACCAAGGCCCTTATAATCCAGGACAAACCTAGATACATCGCTATTGTCCATCTTCAGTATAAGCACTCCGATAAACTCAGCGCCCCTGAACAACGGGGAGCCTATAAATAAGGCTGCTCTATTTGTAATATCATTATATTCGAAATCCGACGTCTCTATCTTTAAAGATTTTTTAGACTCTATGAATATGTTTACAAGTTCAGAAGGTTTTTTAGATAAAGCGATCTCATAAAGCGAGACAACATCTTTTGTTTTATTCACTGAAAAGGCTACATCGCCATTTGGCCTTACAAGAAAGATATCTTCATAACCTAAGGTCTTATTATAATAAGTAAGCAAAGACCTATGCTCTTCTTCTATGGCTATATACTCCTCTGAATCAAAGCCGGATCTATCTAATACATCATTGAAATCCCCCATTATCTCGATAATATCCGAGTCATAAGATAACAAACTTACATTCTTTTTCTTTTCGATGAGAAACGATTCTATCTGATAGGCCTTATTGTTTGCGATTGCTACCAAGCTATTAGCAACTTCTTTTCTTAATGCGGCCTGGGAACTATTATAGCTTATGGATATAGCTATGATGAGAGGAACTAGCGCGATGACTAAAAACCATAGTATAAATTTAGTAGTGATATTGAAAGACCTGGGATATTTCAAACTACACCTTGAGTATTTCTTTTATCTTATTGATCAAATCCTCTAGGTCAAATGGTTTTTCAATATATGCGCTTATCTTTTGGAATGCAAACAAGTCTCTTACCTTATCTTCTTCTTTACCGCTGAACATAATAACAGGGATGTCTTTTGTCGTAGGGAGCTTTCTAAGTTCTTTAAGACATGTATATCCGTCCATATTGGGCATTACGATATCAAGCACGATCAAGTCGGGTTTTTCAGCCTCAGCCAATCTCAGGCCTATCTCTCCGTCTTCAGCGATAACAAGCTCAAAGCCTTCTCGTTCTAGCCTTATCTTGAGCAATCTACGTATATCCTCTTCATCATCAACTATCATGATCTTCTTGGTTTCAAGCATTACTGCCTCCTTAAAATATAATAAAGTATAGAAAAAAATTTATCCTACAATATCTTTTATCTTTTTAAATAACTCATCAAATCTAAAAGGTTTTTCCATAAAACAAGCTATATCTTCCAAAGCAAACAAGCTTCCAACTTCTTCCTTCTTTTTTGCAGTAAGTACTATTACAGGGATGTCCTTAAAGGCGTCCTCTTTCCGCATCTCTCTAAGGGCGCTGTACCCATCCATTTTGGGAAGCATGATATCTAAAATTATGATATCGGGCTTCTTGCCATTATTTAAAAGATTGAGCATATCCTCCCCGTCGCGGGCAGGAATAAATTCATAGCCCTCCGCTTCAGTCCTTATCTGTAACATCTTTAAGATATCATCGTTATCATCTACCCCTAGAACTACTTTTCTATCCATACCGCACCTCCTGAATATATATTATCTTACGTATATAAAGTATATATCATAATATTGTGTAGTCAAGAACGCCTTTTTATATAGAATAGCTCGAGACCACACTACCCCACTCATCCCTGGACTTCAGAATAACTTCAATAAGCTCTCTTACAGCACCTTTTCCGCCTTCTTTTTCCGTAATATAATGAACTGTCTCCTTTACTTCTTCTACTGCATTTGGCGGACATGCTGAAAAACCAACTTTTTTCAGTACTGCTAGATCGAAAAGGTCGTCCCCCATGAAACATACCTCTTCATCTTTAATATTCAGTCTCTTTATAAGAGACTGATAGAGAGAAAGTTTATCAAATCCATAATATACATGCTCTATACCTAGGTCTTTTGCCCTGCGCTTGACGATCTTTGTCTTTTTTGCAGTAATAATGGCTGGTTTTATGCCAGCATCTTTTAAAAGCTTTATTCCAAACCCGTCCAATACATTAAAGCATTTTATCTCATTCCCAAAGTTATCATATATTATACGTCCGTCTGTCAAAACACCGTCTACATCCAGCACCAATAGTTTTATCTTCCTGGCCCTGTCTTCTATCATACAAGGCCTGCCTTCAAAAGATCCTGGACATCTACAAGGCCTATGACTCTTGACTTCTCATCTATAATAGGTATCTCATCTATTTTGGATTCTTTTAATATCCTAAGCGCCTCTGCCGCTAAACAGCCTCTTTTAATAGTTTTTGGTTTTTTGGTCATTACCTTGCTGACCTTTGTATTTAATAGATCCATGCCTATTTCCAGATTCCTTCTCAGGTCACCATCTGTAAATACGCCTTTTATTCTGCCGGACCTATCTACTACTATTGCCGAGCCTGCACGTGATGCAGTGATAACCAAAAGCACGTCCTTTATAAGATCGTCCTCTTTCACTATAGGATTGGATTTTCCTTTTCTCATTATGTCTTCTACTGTCAAAAGAAGTTTTCTGCCAAGGCTTCCGCCTGGGTGAAGAAACGCAAAATCCTTTTCCTTAAAACCTTTTTTATGCATCAATGCGGCGCAAAGCGCGTCTCCCATGGCAAGCATTGTAGTCGTGCTTGCCATAGGCGCAAGGCCTAGAGGACAAGCTTCTATTTTAATAGAGACATCCAGGACAGCATCGCTATTTCTGGCAAGAGTTGAACGCACATTTCCAGTTATGGCTATAAGTTTGGACCCTATTTTCTTGATATGCGGTATCAATTTTACTATCTCTTGCGTTTCTCCGCTATTTGACATGACTATCACAACATCTTCTTTAACAACCCTTCCCAGGTCTCCGTGTATAGCTTCAGCTGCATGTAAATACAGGCTAGGGCTTCCCGTAGAGGCAAGAGTTGCGGAGATCTTTTCTCCTATTATGCCTGCTTTGCCCATACCTGTTATAACCACCCTCCCTGTTGAATTAAAGATAATATTTACCGCTTTTTCAAAATCTTTATTGATATGAGAGGATATCTTTTTAATAGCTTCTGATTCTACTTTTAAGACTTCTTTGGCTATTTTTTTGATCATGAGACGATCCTCTTTATGTTTTTTGTATCTTTTAATATTTTCTCTAATTCCTTAAGGCCTATCATGTTGGGCCCGTCACAAAGTGCTTTGTCGGGATCTTTATGTACTTCCAGAAACAAGCCGTCGCATCCCATACCGACTGCTGCACGGCTCAATCCAGCGACAAACATCCTTTCACCTCCAGAGTCCTTTCCCCTCCCGCCTGGAAGCTGAACGCTATGGGTCGCATCATAAATAACAGGGTAGCCGAATCCCCTCATGATGAGTAGAGACCTCATGTCGCTCACAAGATTATTATAGCCAAAACTAACGCCTCTCTCTGTAATGATGATGTTTTTGTTTTTTCCCCCGGCTACAATCTTCTCTATTATATTTTTGATATCCCAAGGCGCCAAAAATTGGCCTTTCTTTATATTTATTACCTTTTTCGTCTTGGCAAGTTCTATTATAAAATCAGTCTGTCTGCATAAAAAAGCAGGTATTTGAATAATATCGAGGGTGTCCTTTACCTTTTTTATATCTCCTATATCATGCACATCGCTAAGTATAGAAAGAGAAAGATCTTTTTTTACTTTTTTCAGGATCTCCAGGCCTTTATCGATACCCAGCCCCCTGAAAGACTTCATGCTGGAACGATTTGCCTTATCATAGCTGGACTTAAATATAAAAGGGACATCTAACCTCTTACAGATCTTCTTGATCTCCCTCGCATGGTACAATGTAGATCTTTCATCTTCGATAACACAAGGCCCCGCCAACAAGACCAAAGATCTTTTGTCTCCTATCTTTATTTTATTTACATTTATTACTTTAACCATTTTTTCGCCTTTTTAATTTCCGGATATCATTTATTATAAAAAACTAAGCTGTTTTGCGCCCCTTATAAGTTCATATGCTCTTTCTAGGTCTTCAGGCGTATCTATGCCTACAGTGTCAAACCTGGTTTCTGAGACCTTGATGTTATATCCATTCTCTAATGCCCTAAGCTGTTCCAATCTTTCTATTTTCTCAAGCCTTGATTGAGGCAAGCTCTTAAAAGTAAACAAAAAATCCCTGGTATAAGCATATAATCCTATATGTTTATAATAACCCGTTGTCTTTAGGGAGTTATTCCTATCGTAAGGTATGGGGGATCTCGAAAAATACAGCGCAAGGCCAGACCTATCTACTACTACCTTTACTACATTCGGATCCAAAAGCTCTTCTCTATTTTTAATCTTATGACAAAGCGTGGACATATGGATAGATTTGTCTTTCAATAAAGGACTCACAACCTCGTCGATCATTGTAGGATGGATAAAAGGCTCGTCTGCCTGGATATTAACAACTATCTTTGTGTCAATGGTAGAGACTACTTCTGTGAGCCGGTCAGACCCGCTCTTGTGCGCCTTTGATGTATATGTTACATTTGCCCCAAAACCTTTTGCCAGATTATAGATCCTTTTATCATCTGTTGCTATTATCAGATCCTCTATGGATTTTGATTTTTTGGCATTCTCCCAGGTGTGCTGTATCACTGGTTTTCCGCAAAGGTCTGCCAAGAGTTTGCCCTCAAACCTTGTGGATCCATATCTAGCCGGGATAATACCTATCGCATTCATTATCTATTTTATCCTTAAAAGCAGTTCTTCTTTAGTCACAGTGCCTGTTCCGACCTTTCCCACTACTACACCTGCCGCAATATTAGAAATAATAGCCGCGTCTATCATTTTAGCTCCCGCGCCTAGAGCCAATGAAAATGTCCCTATAACAGTATCTCCCGCGCCCGAGACATCATATACATCCTGCGCAACAGTAGGTATATACCTTATAGTACCTTTTTTTTCAAATAACTGCATGCCGTTTTCCCCAAGAGTGACCAACGCAGCTTCACATTTTAATTTTTTAAGCAACGCCTTGCCTATCTTGTCCAAGCTGTTCTTATCTGTTGTCTTTATACCAGTCGCCTTGGAGGCTTCGCTGAGATTAGGAGTGATCGCCGTGATACCTTTATAATAGTGGAAATGTTCTTCTTTAGGGTCGACTGTTATGATCTTTTTGTGGGCCTTTGTAAGCCTGATCATATACTCAATAAGCCTTGGGGTGATGACACCTTTTCCATAGTCTTCTATTATAACGACATCTATCTCGTCTATGATCTCTTTGACATATTCGATGATCTTATCTATTATATTCTTATCGATCGAATCCATCTTTTCTTTATCTATCCTTACGACCTGCTGGTGATGAGCAATAACTCTGGTCTTAAGAGTAGTAGGCCGCTTTGTATCTATAAATAACCCTTCTACATCCATGCCTTTAGACTGAAGAAAGCCCTTCAATATCCTGCCTCTTTCATCGTCTCCGATAACACCCGCAAGATACGCCTTGCCTCCTAATGCACTTATGTTGTTCGCTACGTTCGCGGCTCCGCCTGGCATAAAAGATTCGTTCTTTACCCATACCACAGGAACAGGCGCCTCAGGAGAGATCCTTGATACCTCTCCCCATAAAAACTCATCCAGTATCAGGTCACCTATTATTAGTACATTTATTCCGGTAAATTTACAAATAATATTTTTTAAAGTATTTTTTGACATTTTTATTCCAAGCCTCATATACACTCTGTAACAGCCTGAGCCAAAAGCGGTATCATTATCTCATGATGGCCTATGACCGTATATCCCGCGCCGCCAGACACAATAGGGCGCTTTACAACATTTTGATAAGGCCTATAATGATTTATCATATCAAAATTACAGTCTGTAAAGTCTTTTACTTTATATCCCAGATTACGCGCAACATTTAAAGCCTTTAAAAATACTTCCGGCAATATGACATTTGAACCTATATTTAAGACCACCCCTCCATTGCCGAGGCCTGAGACTACCTCTATAAATCTGTGAAAATCCCTTAATGATGCCTCGCCTATATTGGCGCCATCGCAGCTCGGATGTTGATGCACAATATCAGTCCCTATAGCAACGTGGATAGTCGCGGGGATCTTTTGTTTATAACAATTATATAAAAGGCTCTGATCTTTAAAAGGAAGTTTTTCTTCTTCTATTACCTGCCCTATGGCTTCACCAGCTCCAATCTCCCTCTCAACTGCTTCTCCAAACGCGCCATTGAGATACAAAGCTGTCTCTTTTGCCATACCAAAACTTCCTTCTTGAAGCGCGCATTCCACGTCTTCGGATGTCTTCCCTATAAGCGCTATCTCAAAATCATGTATCGCGCCAGAGCCATTCAACGCAATGGATGAGATCACACCTTTCTTTATAAGCTCTATAAGCACTGGGTTAAGCCCGCATTTTATAACGTGGGAACCCATCATCACCATAACAGGCTTCTTCTTCCTGCAAGCCTCCGCGATAGCCTTTACTATATTTCTAAAATTAGACCCTGCCAATATATCCGGCAAGCCCTTATAGAAGTCTAAAAAAGACATCCCCTTGGAAGGAGCTTTTGCAAAATCCTGGTATCTTACCTTGCTTTTTCTCTTTGATATAGGGTAGCTTTTTAATTTTGAAAGGTCTATCTTTGATCTATCTCCTGGCATATTCAACCCCTCCAACCCCTTTATCCACTGTCACGCACTAAACTATCTGATAAAACAGCCTTCAAAGTTCAGCGGATCAAGTATATGACGAATTTAGGCGCTTTGATTTCGTAACTTGTTTATTTATTTGATTTGTAGCATTTTAGCATTAGTTTGACTTAGTGTCAAGCTGCTCTATTTTCTTTAAACTTATCACCACAGTACCTACTAGAGGTATGCTTTTTATGTGCATAAGAAGGGGTATCCTTCTATCATCAGTGGAAAACCAGATAGTCGCCTTTGCCTTTCTCTCTACTTTGCCGCCAAACCATGGAAGAGGCTCTACCATAAACGCATCCCACTCGCCCACATTTTTTATAGTCAATACGCCTTTTTTTATAACCCTTGCATCCAAAAGATAATTTTTCTCGTCAGCATTTACATTTGCAAATACGCTGGTGCCCACCTTGGCCTCTTGCAGCCTAAAGTAATATAACGAACTCAAAGGATCCAACACTCCGGAAGGGATATTATATTCCTTTCTGCCTTTATTCAATCTTGAAAAATAAGACGCCTTGCCTTTTTTATGGTCAAAGTCTATATATTCATCGGATCTATAACCGCCTTCTCTCTGTATCTTTTCATACTTTAAGGGGTACAGATACTCTACGTCTACATAAGTTGTTATCTTATCTTCGACTTTATATAGTTTGGAGAGAATGGGGGTCGTAGCAGCAGTACCTACTATACGATATGCCTTGCGGCCATTCATGTTTTCAATACCCTCTACGCTAAGAGTAGCTTCTGCTACATCCATACCAAGCCATTCTGCTTTATAAGTAAACCTCTCTCCAACATTAAAGCCTTTAAGAGGATGCGCTATCTTTATCTCCTCAGTAGGCCTGACGATCTTATACTGGCCTATGATCCCGCATCCTGATATAAAAACAATAAATACCAAAATATATAACGATCTGATCCTATTTGATATCATTTAAATAGCTCCTCTACTTTTGACAAAACCTCTTCTACAGTAACTGACCTAAGGCATAAAAAATCTTTCTTGCAGTTATGCGCAAGGCATACAGGGCATCCCGCATCTTTATGAAAAACACTGCTTTTTTCTGATAATGGCCTCCATCTTGCAGGATCCAACCCTGGTTCATTTCTGGAAAATATCGATATGACCGGGCAGCCTATACTGCTAGCTATATGGACAGGCCCAGAATCATTTGATACCATTAAGAGCGCTTTTTTAAACAATGGCGCTAGATCTCCCACAGAAGTCTTCCCGCATAAGGATATAGAAGTATGTTTCATCAGTGACTTTACTCTTGAGCCTATATCCGCCTGGTCTTCGCTAGATATGATCACGATCTCCGAGGAAAATTTTTCGATCATCTTATCGCTTAATGCTGCAAAATATTCTAAAGGCCACATCTTGGACCGAGAACTCGCTCCGGGATGTATAACAATAAATCCTTTGCCTTCTTTTAAGCCATTCTTGTAGAGTAACCCCATTATCTCGTCCTGCTTTTTTTTATCTATCGGTACGAATAGAGGATAACTCTCTATATTTAAGCCTAGTTCTCTCAGAATATCTAAAGAATATTCAGATTCATGTTTTTCTCCGAATCTTTTGGTATACTCCAGGCCTTTCGTAAGAAGGAGATCGAATTTCCCCCTTTTATAGCCGACTCTATTTGGTATACGCGCTAAATATGTGATGATATTTATTCTTTTTGTCGTATGCAGTATCAACGCCAGATCAAATCTTTTCTTTTTCAGTTTACTGATAAAGTCCATATCACTTAAAAAGCCTTTTTTCTTATCATATATAATGACCTCATCTATATAAGGATTCCCTTCTACAAGCTCTTTTGCTATAGGCGCGGCCATTACAGAGATCCTGCTTTTAGGAAAGGCCTTTCTAGCAGCGGTAATAGTAGGCGTAGAAAGCACCACATCGCCTATCCTATCAGTCCGTATTATAAGGATGTTCTTTATTTTTGATAACTCCAACATGCAATTCTCCCAACTACATACTATATACTAAATACTACATATTGCTTTCAAGTAATTTATTTACCGCCTCGATCACTTCTTCTGGCTTTATCTCATCCATACATTCATTATTGAACCTGCAAGCAGGCCTTTTACATGGAACACAGTCAAGTTTTTTCTGTATCACAACACTGTATTTGCCAGCAGGCCCATATTCTAGAGGATCTGTCGGGCCAAAGATGCTTACTACCCTGATCCCTAAATCACTTGCTATATGCATAGATGCGCTGTCACAACTAACTAATATCTTCATCCTTTCTATAGCGGCAAAAAGTTCGCCTAGATCGGTTTTACCTGTTAAGTCAATAATGTTAGCGCTGGATACACTCTTTAAGATATGCCCTGATACATCTTTTTTTGTCTCTTCTCCTATTAAAATAATCCTGGTATCGGCTTTTTTGACCAGCCCTTTTACTACTTCTATAAAACCATCCATTCTCCATTCTTTAGTCAAGCTTAAACAGCTTGGGCTGATACCGATCAATGTATCAGTATCCTTGGCGCCTTTTTGTTTAAGTATGTTATCTATCTTCGATCTATCGCCCTGATCTATATAAATATTCCTCCTGGTTCCACAGGCCAGGCCAAGGCCCCTTAGCTTGTTTAAATGAATAAGCCTTTTATGTTTAAGGCCTGAGGGTTTGAAGCTAATCAAACTATTCCTATATCTAGCGCCCGCCAATAACGGCATAAGGCTCGTCTTCATATCCACCGCTAGGTCATATCTTTCCTTCCGCAGGTTCTTTACAAAACCTATTTTTTCTTTTAATGAAGCGTGTTTATCGTATATAAATATTTTATTTATCGAGGGGTCTTTTATGAAGACCTCTTTTGACCTTGGACCTGCTACTACATCCACTTTGGCATCCTTAAAATTATCCTTAAGGCATGTCAATGCCGGCAATGTCAGTATCGCATCTCCGATATTGCTAAGCGTGATAAATAGGACCTTATTTATATTATCCATTTTCATAGCGTTCATATATTAACAACCTGACTTTTTTAAAACCAGCTTTACCTGCTTATGCGCGCTGTTTGAGAGGCATTTTTCTTTCGAGCGGGCATGTTGTTAGCTGGCGAGGTCTTCAAAAAGACGCTCAGCCAAAATTAGTGATTTGTAAAGTTGGGCTTCGCTCCGTTTTGTTTTGACAGGCCAACTCTACAGTAATGCATGATCAGTTGTTTCGCAAAACAAAAAGGCTTTTTTCAAACCTCGCCAGCTAACAACAATATAAGCTGTAAAAAACCTTTCTTGATCTACCCGCGAAGGCTGGCAGACATGATCTTAAGCTCTGCCATGCTTACCTTAGTTCCTTCAGAACGTCTTCTACGGTTATATCTTTCATGCACCTATTATCACTGCATGAAAGCTCATAACACGGTTTTTTGCAGGCGATCTCCTTTTCAATGACCTTATACTTACCCTCGCCATAAGGGCCTGTTATAGCGCTGGAAGTAGGGCCAAACAAAGCTATTACATTAGCACCCGCGCTGACTGCTATATGCATAGGCCCTGAATCGCCGGATATGACATATTTTGCTCTTTCAAAGATCGCCCCTAGTGTCTTTAGGCTTGTTTTTCCGCATAATAAGATAGGTTTGGTTTTCATCAGGTTTGATATCTTATTGCATAATCCTATATCCTTTGATGCGCCGCTCAAGACAACTTTTATATGAAATCTATCGAATATCTCATCTCCTAATTCTGCAAAGTATTCCAACGGCCATCTCTTGAGATCCCAATTGCCGCCTGGATTGATAACAATAAAATCCTCGCTGTCTTTTATCCCAAAAGAATTTAGCAGCTCCAACGCCTCTTTTCTGTCGGATTCATTTATAAAAAATTCATATCTTATGCTTCCTGGTTTTATGCCGATAGACCTTAAAAGCCCTAAAAAATACTCTACCTTATGCAATACCTTTCCTGGTTCAGGGACATTTTTTGTCAATAAAAAACCTGCTTTATTATTACTATATCCTATCCTCTCGGGGATACTGGATAATTTAAGCAGCAGCGTCCTTGACAAAGACTTACGCAATATAAAAGCGGTATCAAACTTTTTTGACCTCAAAAGCGGTATGATATAAAATCTTCTAAAAAGATTCCAACTTTTTTCATCAAACAATATCACCTCGTCTATGCTAGGGTTTCCCCTAAGTATCTCCTTGCACCTGGGATGAGTGAGCACTGCAATAAAACTCTGAGGAAACGTCTCCCTGAGAGATCTTATAAAAGGAGTGGCAAATATAGTATCTCCGACCCAATTTACATTGACTACTAAAATACGTTTCATGTGATCAATCATCATCTCTATGTTCTTTTATCCATGTGTAAAAACCAGAAGTCTCTATCCAAAATACAAACAGATTATCAGATGTATTTGAGATACGAAGCCTTTTCATGGCAAATATATCATGCTTGGGATATTTTTTACCCGGATTAGTAGCTACTGCTATCTTGTAGCCAGCCCTGACCACAAGATTCCTTACATAGTCATTGAAACCTCCAACAGGATAACTAAACGAATATACTTTCTTTTTTATATACCTCTCTATTAAATCTTTAGACCCTTTTATTTCTAGATCTAGATAATACTTTTGGATATGCGGAAGATACGCGTGATTCATGGAATGGCTCCCTATAGATACAACATCGCTATCTGACATCTCGATGACCTGTTCCCAGGTCATATAGCCCTCCTTGCCTATCACGCCAGGAGCTATAAAGATAGTGGCAGGTAAGCCATACTTTTTTAAAATAGGGAATGCATATTTATAATTATTTTCATATCCGTCATCGAAAGTTATAGCGATAGTCTTGTAAGGTACCTCGTTATTTCTTATTAGATCTGATATCTTGCTGAGTTCGACGACATTATAGTCATTCCTTTTTAAAAAAGACATCTGCCTTTCAAAGTTTTCCGGGGATACGCTAAGCCTGGAAGAAGCGCTATTCTGGTCTATATTATGATACATGATGATAGGTACGGCATATTGCTCCCTACCCCATAAAAAAACCACCAGCATAATCACAAGCAATACTAAAATAACCGAATTCTTTTTTTTCATCAAAATCCCCTTATTACCTCATCGTATATAGCCTCGACCTTATTGACCATCCCGTTAATGGAAAATCTTTGCACAACCGTCTCCCTGCCAGCACGGGACATCTTTTTATAAAGTTCTTTGTCAGTTAAAAGCCTTACAACAGGCTCGACCAATAGTTCCGGCCTTGAAGGCTCCACTAAAAATCCATTGACGCCATTTTCTATTACATTGCATATGCCGCCTACGCTAGTAGCTACAGCAGGTTTTCCCATGGCCAAGGCTTCAAGTAAAGACAGGCCCAGCCCTTCTTTTCTTCTGGGAGTAAACATAAATATATCCATGATGGATAATATACCTATAGTATGTATCTGTGGTTTTATAAAGACCACTTTGTCTAAAAGATAGAAACTCTGCGCTAAGTCTATTATCTTGCCTCTCTCTTTACCATCTCCAACAAATACAACCACAACATTAGGGATCTCTTTAAGTATTTTAATAAGGGCATATAATATGATGTCATGGCCTTTATCAGGGGTAAATCTGGCTATAGTACCCAGGATAAAGACATCCTTTTTTATTCCAAATTTTTCTCTTAGGTTATTCTTTTCCTCATCGCTTATACTTCTCACAAATCTTTTTACATCTATGCCATTATATACAAGGGAGATCCTATTATCCTCCACCTTAAAATCATCTTTCAGGTGTTTACTGACAGCTTCGCTTATAGCTATAACCCTATCCCCCCATGCAGGCAAAATCCTTCTTCCTAGGTTAGTATTGAAAAATCCATGACATGTAGAGATATATTTAACCTTGGACATCCTCGATACAAGAAAACCTACTATCTGGGTCACTCTAGTCTGAGCATGTACAATATCAATGCCCAGCGTCTTGACAATTTTATATATTTCAAGCGCGGACTTAAATACTTTCAAGCTTAATTCAGATTTCGTCAGGATATCTATTTTTATATGGGATACTCCTCCTTGCGTCAATTCCGATACCAACACTCCTCCGCTTGAAGCAACATAGACTTCTTTTCCGTTTGCCTTAAGCATTTTAGCCAGGCTTACAGTATAACTACTGATCCCTCCTATATTCAGATGTGTAGTCAATAATAAAATACGCATATAGTTAAAATTCGAAACTCGAATATCAAAATCCGAAAATTTTAAATAATAATATCCTTGTCATTTGCAGATCAAGATCTTGGATCTGTTTCGGATTTCTGATTTCGGATTTCGGATTTATTATCTCCTATTTTTTCCATCACCAATCTATATATCTCATCTACGCTGATCTTATCCATACAGATGATATTCTTGCACTTTGACCTATAGCAAGGTGCACAGGCCAGGTCTTTTTTTATAACAGCCGCCTTAGCTGTTGGCTCAACATGCCTCCTGGGGTCTGTCGGCCCAAACAGTGCTATAAACTCTACTCCCATAGCCGAAGCTATATGCATAGGAGCGCTATCTCCGGTAATATATACTTTACACCTTTTTATAAGGCTAGCCAGCTGTAATATGTCTATCTTTGAGACCGCATCTATGATCTTTGATTTTGTGATACACTTGAGTTCTTCTGCCAAGGCCTTTTCATTCTCCGCGCCAGTTATGACAACTCTTATATGTTTTGAAGCAAACATATCAATAAGCCTTGCGATATTTCTTTTAGGCCATCTTTTTGTCTTCCAGCTTCCTCCTATATTTATCCCGATGAGTACCTGGCCCTCACCTATCCATTCACTTTTTAAAAAATTGTCCACATACAGAAAATCTTCCCTGGAAGGCCATAATTCCAATCTCCTCGAGGCTGATGATGTATCACACCCCGCTTTTTTGAGGATCCTGAATTGTTCTTCTATGGGGCCGGAAGCGATATTTAAATACTTGATACCATTATTAAGCAAAAACCCGAGTTTTTTATTATCATAACCAGATCTCATAGGTATAAAACTGAACCAGGCTATAAAATGACTTATTTTATTATTCTGCAAGTCTATGGACATATCAAACCCCTTGGATCTTATTGTATTGGATATCTTTACAAGAGACCTTATGTTGCTGCTGGATCTATTGTCATATAGTATTATATCGTCTATGTATGGACACTTTTTCAATATATGCCTGGACTCATTCCCCACTAATACGCTTATAAAGGCATTGGGAAAATTATTCCTTAAGAGTTTTAGGCTCGGGACGGAAAGTATGACATCCCCTATTGCCCCAAGTTTTATGACCAATATCCGCTTCTTATCTATCGCTTCTTCATAGACTTTGATAGTACGCTCTGCCATAGCATTAAGATTGTATTCCTTTTCTACCTTTTTTCTTGCTTCGATTGCAAGGTTCCTGGCAAGATTCCTGTCCTTTAAAACTTTTAATATAGCATCCACCATCTCTTTTATATCACCAGGTTTTACTAAAAGGCCTGTCTTGTTATCCTCGATTATATCTACAACTCCTCCTATACGCGTACTCACAACAGGCACACCGCTTGCGCCTGCTTCAATTATTACTCTTCCAAATGCCTCCTGCCCCACAGAAGAAGAGACCAATAGATCAAGAGAAGACATAATTTTAGGCATGTCATCCCTGGAGCCCAGGAACTCAACAAATCTTTCTATATCAAGTTTTTTTATAAGAAGTTCCAGATTACGCCTGTATTCAGGCTTTTCCTTAGGCGCGTCGCCTACGATAAGGATCTTTACTTTAGGAAATATCCTTATTACTCTTGCGATAGACTGCAAGAAAAAACTATGCCCTTTTATCGGAGTGATCCTGCCTACTATACCTATCTTATATTCCGATTTTGCATCTGATTGATCCGGTGGATTAAAATTAAAGCCTTCAAGGTCAACGCCCCTGGGTATAAACCTTAACCTTTCATGAGGGACTTTAAAATTCTCTATCATGTGCCTTCCCATGATAGTTGATGCGACGATCACAAATTTACCCCATCCCATCACCTTGCTCAATAGATGCGTAGAATAATAACCATGCGCTGTTGTTATAAAGTTCGCTCTTGTAGAACGTGCAGCAAAAAAAGCTATTATGGCAGGGACCCTGGATCTTGCATGCACAATATCTACATTTTCTTCTTGTATAATATACCTTAATCTCTTTATCATCTTTATAATAGTCACTAGTGACTTTTTGTGTACAGGCAGCTTGATATGGCGGGCTTCCATGTCTACAAGATGCTTTACCATCTTACCGCCATTAGAGACAACGATGACATTGTGGCCCCGTTTCATAAGTTCACGGGATAGATCGATGGTCCCTGTCTCAACTCCGCCTACTTCAAGCGCTGGAAGGATCTGCAGTATATTCATAATATTGATTCCAAAGAATCTCTCACTATGTCCCTATCTTTTAAAACCTTGATCTTGGGCCTATTTTTTAGAAGATATGCTATCTTGTCGTAAATACCAGAAGGATAAGCTGTCTCTATGTATCCGTCTCTTTCCAAGTTAGCTATGATCCTATCGTACTTATTCTCATGCCCCTGTCTAATTTTACTTTTATGCTCTTTTATAACCACTACATATTTCCCTGAAGAGACAGCCTCTGAGATCATAGATACTGAATCTGGTGTTGTCAAAATAATATCGCTTACCCCTAATATCGCAGGTACTATGCCCTGTACATTACCTTTGTTAGCTATTACAAGAGATCTACATAATACATCATCCTTAAGCTTGTCTTTAAGATACATTTCTATTTCGACTGGGGTCCTTCTAGAAGTAGTTACAAATAAGCCTAGTGATCTATCTTTGCATATCCTTAAGGCTGCTTCCAAGAGCCTTTCAGTATATTCTTTATCCAGGCTAAAACCTTTTGCATCGCCTCCTACCAATAATCCTACCCCGCCTTTAGCGATATCTTCCCCAAACACATCAGAGGTTTTCTTATCCATCTCTATATTTGTAATATTGTTCAGCGGAAGTTCTGTAATAACTAAGTTAGGGCTCTTTTTAAAAGGCATATCATGTTTTGAGATCATAACCCTATCAAATTTGCCGCGATTATAGAAACCTGGTTTCATGATTATACAGTTTTTAGCATTGTTCTCGTATTTCAAAAATATATTTACAGATGCCAGGGATGACCCGCACGAGACCACAATATCGGCATATTGGGCCGCGACACGTTTAAAAGATTCTTTTGTAAGGGAAAACTTTAAACACCTCATACAGCCTTGGCAGCGCCTGCCGGAAAATACGCTTGCAATATCCAAAAATATCCTGGTAAACCTATTTTTAAACTCAATCTCACAGATTTTTATATCTACGATCTCATTTTCTTTTATGCCCTTCCTATCGAGTCTTCTACGCAATGCGTCCTTTACCAGGTCAGCTGCTGACAAAGACTGGTTAAGGTGCCCTGCCTTTCCATCGCTCAATAAAAGCACTTTCCTGTCAGGAGAACTCTTCCATCTCTTGTGAGACCAAAGCCATTGGTCAGGAAATCTTGTTATATACCCCTCCAGGATCTTATTCAGGTTTTCTAAATTTGCCTTGAGATCTTTTTCTTTATCTTTTGTATCTATAAGCTCAAAGGGTCTATTGATCTCTACAAAATGATCAAGATCATCCTTTCTTCTTGCGAAAGAAGGCAGTATCACTGCTCCCGTCTTCTGGCCAAAGACTATAGGGCCTGTAGCCGCGGAAGCCCTTCTTCCAAAAAAATCAACAAATACTCCATTAGCTCCTGCATCCTGATCAGCCAGCATCGCGACAATGCCATTATCTTTAAGCGTTTTTATAATATCTCTTACAGAAAAACCCTTTGTTACAACCTTACATCCTGTTAATTGCCTATATCGATTAAGCAGGTTATCTAGTTTTTTATATTTTTGTTCCCTTGCAAAAACGCTCATCTTGTATCCAAGACTATTTGAAGCAAGAGAAGATATCTCCCAATTTCCAAAGTGAGCTGTCAATAATATTACGCCTTTTTCTTGTGAAATCGCTTTTTCGGTATTTTCCGTGCCCCTAAACTCAATATGTCTTTTTAGATAAGAAGGGCTCATCTGCGGAAACTTTAAAAGCTCTATGATATTCATCCCCAGATTTCTGTAATGGGACCTGGCTATCTCTTTAAGCTCTTTTCTTTTTTTGTCAGGGAAGCTAGCCTTTAGATTGGCATATGCGATAGACCTTCTTTTTGAATTTACAAGATATGCCATATCCCCCAGCCTTCGCCCTATAAAGAGAGAAAGGCCTAAAGGCAAAAAGGACAACAGCAGCCCGATCGCCTTAACTATTATAAATAGTAAAAAGTCTATTATGGAATTCATCTTTATTCTCAATGATCTCAAGCGAGATAGAAGCTACGTATATTTTTACATTGCTTTTTTCTGCGATCGGCTTTATCTTGACAGCATCCTTTTCCGTGACAATAAAACCGTCTATATTATTAGCCCTGCAAAACTCCTCTATCCTCTTCAGGTTAATACCGCTATAAAAATAATGGTCTCTAAATGCAAAATGCTTTTTGATCTTCATCCCCAGGTTCAATATAGTATTTTCGAATGACCTGGGGCTTGCAATGCCTGAGACAAGGACAAGTTCTTTATTCCTCAGCTTAGATCCATCTATCTTTGAGCCATCTTTAATGTCATAAAAATAATCCAGCCTATAAACAGCCTTTGCTATAATGGCTTTTGGATTTATACTCTTTAGTTTTTTTACTAGATCATCCGATCTTTTTTTGCTGGCGCAGAGGTCCACTTTTGTTATTAAAAAGATGTCTCCCCTGCTAAGAGACATGAGAGGCTCTCTCATTGAACCAGCAGGGATCAATAGATCATTACCAAAAGGATCCAGGCTGTCTATGCAAACTATATCCAAGTCCCTATCGATCCTTCTATGTTGAAAACCATCATCTAGCACAAATGTATCTATAGAAGAATGTGTTAATAATCTTTTTCCTTCCTTGATCCTGTCTTTGCCCACCCCTACAGGTACATCCGGTATCAGCCTAGAAAAAAGCTTGTATTCATCCTCACCATAACCCCGAATAAGTATTGCTGGTTTTTTATTGTTGTCTAAAAGCAATCTGGTTATATATATCGCCAGAGGGGTCTTCCCTGTCCCGCCCCACGTGATGTTGCCTACACTTATTACTTTATTCTTAAATGAATATCTTTTAAAAATACTTGTATCATAAAAAAAATTACGAAGAGATACTATTAGATAATAAACTATGGAAAATGGTATAAAAAGATATTTAACTAGATATAGTATCTTCATGGGATATTAAAATATGCCTACTAATATCAGTACTGTCACAAATAGCAGTGATGCAACTGTTATAACAATAGCTGACTTCAGCCATGTCTTTATATCAATAGGGCTTCTTGATTTTTTGCTTATGGCTATGCCCAGTATACTTGCTGTATGACCGACCGGAAGGCCATTAGCGCCAAAACCTACTCCCATGGCAAGGATCCACCAGAGAGAACTTATATCTATGCCTAACACGCTAAGGCTTTTTATGATAGGTATCATTATCATGCTAAATGGTACCGCGCCTATCATGGAAGATAAAAACCCGGTCACCCATAGCAACATTATCTTATACAACTTAAAGTTTACCGATGCAAGGCCTGAGGTCTTTTCTGCAAATAAAGTAAGTAAACCCGTCTCGTGAAGGCCTTCGACAATCACAAAAAAACATGCCAAGAACACAAGGACCGGCCACTCCACATCATGGAAGATCTCTTCAGGATCCGGCCTCAAAAGCACAAATGCAAGCCCTGCGCCAAACAAAGTTATAAATGAAGGGTAAAGATGGAGTTTCTCGTGTAAGAAAAAAAGTACAAATGTTATCCCCAGGACAAGCAAACATCTTTTCATACCAGCCTTATTCCTTATTGCCTTCCCGGGGTCTATTTTCATAACTGATTGAAAATTCCTGGATTTTTCAGAGAGATGCTTCCTGTGGATAAACCTAAGTATAAAAAGTGAAAAGAATATCGTAACACAAGTCACGGGAAAAAGGTTCTTCAAAAAATCATTAAAGCTATGCCCGCTCGCAGAACCTATAAGCATATTAGGAGGATCCCCTACCAATGTCCCTACTCCTCCTATGAGAGACAAAAATATCTCTGCCATCAAGATCGGTAACGGCGTTATTCCCAATATGTCACAGACAAGGATAGTGATAGGGCCTATAATAACGATTGTCGTGACATTGTCTACCAGCATAGATAAAAACGCGGTAGATATGCCCATTATTACCATAAGGTTCAATGGTTTTCCTTTTGATAGCTTTGCAAGGCTTATTGCAAGATATGTAAAAAATCCTGTTCTTTTAAGGACAGAGACCAATATCATCATGCCTAAGATAAGGCCTAATGTATTAAAATCTATTGCGCTTAGCGCTTTTCTCTGCGAGTAAAAACCCAGTATATGCCCAGTGATAACCATAAGCAGCGCGCAGCTGGAGACAGCTATCACTTTGTCCAGTTTTTCAGTGACAATAAAATAAAGCGCTGCCAGCATTATTAATGATGCGATTATGCTACTTATCATCTTTTAACATATCTCCATTTTCAAAAAAGGCCTTACATATATCACTTCTTGTTATTATCCCTTTTAAGACTCCGTCTTTTTCGACCAATATCCTGCGGACATTCTTTTTTCTCATCATCGCGACTACCTTCAAAAGAGAGGCATCTTCTTCTACCGTAACCGCGCCTTTTTTCATGATATCTTCTGCTATAAACAGTTCGAACGTCGGGAGTGACTCAAACTCCTCATCCAATGTACCAAAATCATCTATAAACATGATGTTATCGCCCAGTAGATCAAAATAATCTGGCAGTAATACGCTAAGGATCTCCGCTTTTGTGATCATACCGATAATCTTTCTATTTTTATCAACAACAGGAAACCCCCCATATCTGGTCTCTTTGAATATCTTGTAGATATCCTTGATACCCAAAGATGGGCGGACAGTCACTACATCTTTTGACATGATGTCTTTGGCTTTCATATAGCTCCCTTATATGATATATATTAAAGCCATATTCTAATATAATATAGTATGTTTGTCAAAATAATAACCAATAACCAAATTAGCATAGTCTAGATCTTATAAGTAAATTAAAATAAACTTATTCGCTCAGGTGAAAATTTTTAACATCTTTTATTCATATTTTGTCGGGGCCGAAAAAACTCGGCCGACATAAAATTATGTCGGCCTCAAACAGTTTTCGGCCTTTTAAAAACCGCCAAAATACTCATAAAAGATCAAATTTTCAATTCGCTCATATAGCTTATTCCAACTTACTTGTCATATATAGATAAGACCAGATCGAGGGAACGCTGAGTTGAACCCTGGTTCTTGAGGACTGTCTCTTTTGCCCTTGACCCAAGGTCTTTTCTAAGTTTGTGGCTATCGAGTAGTTTCTTTATTGACGCATAAAGTTCGTTTCTATTACTTACCTGGAAACAGGCATCATTTTTTAAAAAGAGGTTTACTACATCCTGGAAATTAGATACGAACTTTCCTGTGACTACGGGTTTTTCAAGGCTTGCGGGTTCTATTATATTCTGGCCTCCTTTTTTAACTAGGCTCCCGCCAACATATACTATATCAGCCGCTGAATACATAGAACTAAGTTTTCCCATTGTATCGAGAATAAATACAAGTGACTGGCCGCAGGCCGCAGTTCGCAGTTCGCAGGCATTAAAACCAGACAGCCTGACAGATTTAAAATTATATTTTTTTATAAGGCTTTCTATATGGTGAGCGCGTTCTATGTGGCGAGGAGCTATCAAGAGCCTTATATACTTATGGTCTTTCTTCAATCTTGAATAACACTTCAGTATAATCCCCTCTTCCCCCTTGTGAGTACTCCCTGCTATAAGCAAGACCTCATTATGCCCAAGCCCTAGCCTTTTTCTGACATCATCCCTGAGTCCTGCGTCCTTTAATATAAAAAGGTCAAATTTCATATTCCCTGTCACGTAGCACTTTTCCTTTATAGCCCCAAGGTCTATTATCCTTTCCTGGTCCTGTTTTGACTGTACAAGCACAATGGAAAATTTTTCCAATATCCTTGATACAATAAACCTTATTTTTTTGTACCCCAGAAAAGACCTCCCGGAGATCCGGCCATTCAAAAGGATTATCTTTGAACCAAATCTATCAAGGCTTGTTATCAGGTTCGGCCAAAGTTCTGTTTCGAGGCATAAAAATATATCCGGCTTGATGATCCTCACCACTTTATTTGTTATAAAACTTATATCGAATGGCAAGTATATGACTGCTTCTCCGTTCTTTCTTATTGTCTGGGCTATTCTATTGCCGGTTCCTGTAACAGTTGAAAATACTATCTTGTGGGACGGGAACATCTTTCTTAGGAGCGGGGCCAGGATACTTGCTATTTTTATTTCACCCACGCTTACACCATGTATCCATATGACCCTGTCCACGCTAGAGAGCTCTCTTATCTCTTTAGGTAAGATCCCCAGCCTTTGTTTTAATCCATATTTATAGCGTTTTGTTATGATTAGATATGGCAGGTATAATATGCCATAGATCAGAAAAATTAGATCGTATAATAATCTCATAGATTAGTCTTCAGTCTTCGGTCTTGAACAGTAAATATCTTTTATTCGTAATATGTCGCGCACGCGTTATCTGATTCCCAGACAGATACTGATTTGACTGAGATATTATCATTTTTTACGCATATTATAAGGCTGTCGTATATATATTTTGCGATGTTTTCCGCTGAAGGGTTCTTCTTTTTAAACTCATCTACATCATTAAGATACTTATGGTCTATTTTTTTTAATAGGTCTTTCAATTTGGATCTTAAGAGGGCAAAATCCTCCGCCAATCCGATGTCATTTAACTCATTGCCCTCAAAACGGGCCTCTATCTTCCAGTTATGGCCATGAAGTTCTTCGCACTTCCCCTTGTATCCCCTTAGGTTATGCGCTCCGCTGAAATCCGATCTTATTAATATTTCATACATACATCCGCCTTTTTTGCATTTAAGATCTTTCTGCCTAGGAATCTTTCACCTACCTTTACGAACTGTTCTACGGAGTCAGTTACAAAAAATAAATGCCTGCCTCTTTTATCCTTTTGGCGCTCCATATTGCCTTTTTTTAGGGTATTGGCTACTTCTTCCGCGACAGAACTCGCGGAATCTATTACCCTCACCTCTTTACCCATGACTTGTGATATCACATCCTTTAAAAGAGGATAATGCGTACATCCCAGGATCAGCGTATCTATCCTGCTTTTAATGATACCTTTTAAGTACTCTTCCGCGACATCATAAGTAATGTTCGAGTCCAGCCAGCCCTCCTCGGCCAGAGGCACAAATAAAGGACAGGCCTGGGAGATCACCTTAGCTTTGCTGGAAAGCTTTTTTATCTCTTTTTCATAGGACCTGCTTTTTATAGTAGCCTTGGTAGCAATGATCCCGATCTTATTGTTTTTTGTAGCCTCTACTGCTTTTTTGGCTCCTGGCTTAATAACTCCAACTATAGGGACCCTGAATCTTTTTCGTAAGATAGATAGGCTTACGCTTGAAGCAGTATTACAGGCGACCACTATAAGTTTTACACCATGCTGCATCAAAAAACCGACATTTTCTACAGAAAAACCCTTTACGCTTTCAGCGGATTTTGTGCCATAAGGGACCCTTGCTGTATCGCCCAGATACACGATCCTCTCGTCAGGAAGCTTTTTCATGACTTCCTTGACCACAGTAAGCCCTCCTACTCCTGAATCAAATATACCTATGGGTCTTGAATTATTTTTCATATTATGATGGTATTATACTTTAGGCAGGATATTTCTTCAAGGTAATTAATACTATTTACTTAATTTGGTGCATTGTAACTCATATTGCGAAAATTTTCAATTCAAAACCCCTGATCTGTTATTCGTAACTTCCGACACCAACTCGTTTGCTGTCTTGTATCCCAGTATTTTACGGGGATAGTTATTCATCCATTCTTCTATTCTTT
>JBDRJN010000013.1:0-56125 GCA_043814965.1 Candidatus Omnitrophota bacterium | reverse complement strand
CCTGAACAAGGCTCATCGAACAAGATCACCTCGGGTTCGACAGCAAGGGTCCTGGCTATGCAAAGACGCTGCTGTTGGCCGCCGGATAATTTGAAAGCTGATTCGCTTAATCTATCCTTTACCTCTTCCCAAAGATAAGCCTCTTGTAAAGCCTGCTCTATTCTATTTTTCAAAAGCTCCTTACTCTTTATACCGTGCATCCTCATGCCATAAGCCACATTATCAAAAATAGATAGCGGTAGTGGAAGAGGCAATGCAAATACCATGCCTACTTTCTTACGCAATAACTCAGCATCAATATTTTTAATATTTTCGTTTTCAAGTTTTACCTCTCCATCCATCCTGAAATTCTGATTTAGATCATTTAAGCGGTTGAGCATTCTTAAGAAAGTTGTCTTGCCGCTGTTCGAAGGCCCAATAACGCTTAATATTTCATTAGCTTTGATCTGCATGTTTACATGTTTCAAGGCATGTATAGAATCAAACCAGATATTAAGGTCTTTTATATCAAACTTTACCATTTTTTCCTTTTCCTGAACTTATAACGGATGATTATTGCCACTAAATTCATAAATAAGACCAATGTTAACAGAACGAGAGCTGTGCCATATCTGGTCTTCTCATCAACATTTGGTACTTGGGTAGATATTACATAAAGATGATACGGTAAAGCCATTGCTTGATCAAAAATAGAAGTAGGTAGCTGCGGTAGATAAAAAGCTGCAACAGTAAAAAGGATCGGGGCTGTTTCTCCAGCTGCTCTTCCTAAGCCTAAAATAGTGCCTGTCAATATGCCAGGTATAGCATTAGGAAGCACAATGTGTCTTATTGTCTGCCATTTACTAGCTCCTAAAGATAAGCTTACCTCGCGGAAAGAATACGGAACGCTCTCAAGAGCTTCGCGTGAAGTAGTAACGATTACAGGAAGGATCATGATCCCTAATGTAAGTGAGCCGGAAAGGATCGATGCGCCAAATTTGAAGAACACGACAAAAAGAGCTAAGCCAAAAAGTCCGTAGACCACTGAGGGCACACCTGCTAAGTTTACGATAGCTAACTTTATAAGTCTATTAAGAATGTTATCTTTTGAATATTCACTTAAGTATATGGCCGCAAGAAGCCCTATTGGCAAAGCAAAAATAATAGACCCTGTAACTAAATATAGAGTCCCTACAATAGTTGGGAATATACCACCTGAACGCATCCCTTGTCTTGGTATATCCGAAAGGAACTGCCAGTTAATAGCAGGTAGTCCTTTCTGAATAATAGTAACAACTATCAAACCTACTGGTACCACTATTAAAAGCGTCGCTAAAAATAAAAAAGAAAAAGCTATCTTTTGTGTCCTGTAAGGATTTTTCATTACTGCCTCTTATGTAAAAATAAGTCTGCGGTTACATTTATAGCAAAACTGATGACAAATAAAACTATACCAATAGCGAATAGAGCAAAATAATGCTCACCACCTACTACTGCTTCACCCATTTCAGCAGCGATAGTAGCAGTTAATGTCCTGATCGGTTCTAAAATACTATTTGGCATAACCGCAGCGTTCCCTGTGATCATCATTACAGCCATTGTTTCACCTATTACTCTGCCTATCCCAAGCATAACTGCTGCCAAGATACCACTTGATGCTGCAGGAAGCATTACTCTCCATATTGTCTGCCAATGTGTCGCTCCTAACGCAAGAGCTCCCTCTTTATATGTTTTTGGGACAGAATATAACGCATCTTCAGCTATTGAGACTATCGTCGGCATAGCCATAAAAGCTAGCATTATTGAACCGGATAAAGCGGTCAATCCTGTAGGTAATTTAAAGACTAACTTTACTAATGGGACAAGAGTTATCATACCAATAAATCCTAATACGACACTTGGGATAGCCGCCAATAATTCTACCCCTGCTTTAAGTATCTCTTTTATTTTTAACGGAGCTATTTCAGCAATATAGACTGCGCACCCCACTCCTATCGGAATAGATATAATCGCTGCTCCTAGCGTAACCAATAACGAGCCAAGGATCAATGGCAATATTCCCAGCTGAGGTGGCTCTGATATAGGATACCAGCTCTTGCCAAAGAGAAATTTAAAAGGGCTTACGATATTAAATATCGCAAGCCCTTCTTTAAGCAAGAAAAGAAAGATCAACCCTACAAAAAATATGGAAGCTAACCCACAGATCAGGATCAATTTTTCAATAATGAACTCTTTGAACTTACGCATGGATCTTATCTCTTGACCGGCACAAAATCAGTTGCCAAAACAATACCCTGGCCTTCTTCAGAAAGACAGAAATCTACAAATTTCTTCACTAGGTTTTCTGGCGTACCATTAGTATAAAGGAATAATGGCCTTGATATCGGGTATTTACCACTTATTACATTTTCTATTACAGGCTCAACATACTCTGATGAATCGTCTTTTGCTACGGCTATAGACTTTTGTTTATCGGAAATATACCCCATGCCATAATATCCTATTGCCGCAGGATTACCGGCGACCTCATCAGCTATTGCCTGTGAAGATGAAAGAAGTAACGCGCGAGGCGCGAATTCTTCTTTACTATTTGGGTCATTACTTCTTAACACATGCTCCTTAAAATAAACATGCGTTCCGGAGTTGACTTCGCGGGAAAGTATGACTATCTTTTTATCCTGACCCCCGAGCTCTTTCCAATTGACAATTTTACCCGTAAAGATCCCTGCTAACTGACCTATAGTAAGCTTACTAACTGGATTATCAGGGTTCACTACCACTGCAAGGCCATCCAGCGCAACTTTGATCTCATTGGGATCTATCCCTCTCTGATTAGCAAGGGATATTTCTTTCTCCTTAATATTTCTTGAGGCCATGGCAATATCGCAAGTGCCGCTAATAAGGCTGGATAGGCCAGTACCTGATCCTCCTCCAGTAACCGCTACAAAGTCTGCGGGGTCTTTCTTCATAAATTCTTCAGCCCATGCTTGGCCCAAATTGACCATAGTATCGGAACCTTTGATCTGTATTGAATTTTTATTCTTTGCCGCAAAAGCTTGAGTCGTAAAAACCAACACTGCTAAAACAACTAACAATTTCTTAAACATATTTCCCTCCCTTTTTTATTATAGTATATTCTATATATATTATATCTATATTAAGTTAATGTAAAATCTATGTAAAATAAACTACCTTTATCTTAAAACTTATAGACCACGTCGGCCTGTATCAGATGCTCCTTTGAATGATCGTTAGCAGCTGCTTTCATGCGTTCACTTAGATAATAGTCCAATCCTAGTGCTATGTTCTTGGCTAGGCCATAACTAAGTATGAATTCATGAGATCTTACATCTGTTCCTCCACCTAAAGCATCTGAATCAGGAAATATATCAAGCACTGCGTCTTTGCCTACTTCCCTATATGAATATTGTCCCTGCCACTGGCCCCGGTCTTTTACTTTCTTGTCTCCAAATGTTAAGCCTACTATGAAACCATCATTATCATCTGCTGGGTCAGGATTATTCACATAATCTCCAAATACAGCCAGATACGGTATAGGTAAAAATGATAAAGCATTGTTCATATCTACCTTAGCGCTGAAGATATATGAATTAAAATCATATTTCAAACCTGTGCCTTCCAATGAATTAGTGTCTGAAGACTTGCTACTTACAACAACATCCACATCTTTGCCTTTTAGGCTATTGTAATGTAGATATCCTCCTGCGAGCTCAAGGCTCATGTTTTCATTCAACCCTACCTTTATACCTGGCTGAATAACAGACATAGTAGTATCTGCTGACTTAGACCCATCGTTCAATATCCACCATCCTGCATTAATAAATGAATCTATCCTGTCAGTCAATGGTTTATTGAATACTAAACTTGCGCCATCTGGGTTTATATCAGTATCTAATAGAATATCTCCTGTCTGATAAAAGACTGACTTTAAAGGCATCTTTCCAGCCATTAATGTCAAGTATGGAAAAGCAGCGTAATCCATATAAGCCTGGTCTATCCAAAGATCATAATGGCCAAAAGCCTCGTTTGAATTACTATTCAAAGTCTGGTTTGTAGACCTAAGGTCGTTCCTTGCGCCAGTAGCAAGCTGCAAATGAGCACTTGCCTTGTCATTTACCTTTGCATCCATGCCGTATCTGAATCTTAGCCTCATTCTTTCATTCTGATTTCCAGAACCTTTTTGTCTTTCCCATTGATAACGCGTCCTTAAGTCGCCTTTAAGCTTAATATTCTGTACCCAACTAGGCACTGATTCACTTTTTCCTGCTGCGAGCTGAGCTTTTACCGCCTCTTTTGTTTCAGCAAGGATTTCTTGAGCTTCACCATGAGTAAGAACACCTTTTTGTACTAATTTTTCTACCAGTATATCAACCTCGCCTGCGTAGGAAAACCTATGGTAAAATCCAAGAACTCCAAAACATATAAGTACAGTTGCTATTAAAAACTTTTTCATTTTGTTTATTCTCCTTTTAGTTATTAACGCAAACTTTTCTTATTTGGTTTAAGTGGCTTACTATAAAATCTTTCCTTATTGAAAAATATGACATTTGTATTCATCTCTAACCTCCTTTCATTTTCAAACAAAAGTATACAATGGAGGCATTAAATACGCTTCAAGAAGATGTAAAATATAAGTAAAGTTTTTTAGGGTAAATTTGTTACTTGGGGAGAGTGAACCAGAATTTAGAACCTACGCCTTCCACACTTTCCACGCCTATGTCGCCATCGTGCAGCTCTACAATGTGTTTAACTATAGAAAGTCCCAGCCCTGTCCCACCGAGTTCGCGCGAGCGCGCTTTGTCTACCCGGTAGAAACGCTCAAATATGCGGGTAATGTCTTTTCTGGGGATGCCGATTCCTGAATCTTCTATGGTAATCCTGACTTTTCCGTTTATTTCCGCGCTAAAGATCCTGACAAAACCTTTTTCCTTGTTAAACTTTATTGCGTTATCAATAAGATTGGTGAGTATATGCTCTATCTTATCTTTATCAGCGTTTATAGAAATACCGGCGGTTAACTCATTTTTAACCTCTACATCTTTCTTTTTTAACTGAGATCTAAAACCCGAAATAACACCTTCGATCTGTTGTTTTAGATTAAATTTTGTTTTATTAAGCATTATTTCTTCTGATTCAAGGTGTGACAAAGAAAGTAAATCATTAACCAAGCTATTAAGGCGTTCAGCATGATCCTGAATTATCTTCAAGAAATAACGGTTGTTTTCTTTGTCATCTAAAGCTCCCTCGAGAAGTGTTTCTATAAAACCTTTGATAGAGGTAAGTGGAGTTTTTAATTCGTGAGAAACATTAGCCACAAAATCGCTTCGTATGGTTTCTAGCTTCCGGATTTCCGTTACATCGTGTATAACTACCAAGCAGCCATTTACGACATTATTATCACAAATTGGCGCAGCATTAACCTCGAATATCTTACGTATTGGTAAAACAAGGTTTATCTCCGCGAATAAAGGTTTCCCATTTTTTAAAACACTATTTATGACTTCAGAAATGTCATTGTTGCGTATAGCCTCTAAAAATATTTTTCCTTCCACTTCTTTCTTCGAAACGTTAAATATTTTTTCGATAGCAGAATTTACGGAAATTATATTGGATAATTTATCAAAAACAATTATGCCTTCAATCATACTATTAAAGATTGCGGCGAGTTTCTGATTTTGAGCCTTAATCTCTTTAATTTTATCTTCCAATCCCTGCGCCATCTTGTTTAAAGTTGTAGCAAGCTCCCCAATTTCATCTTTAGAGGGTTGTAAAACCCTGCGACTGAAGTCTCCTTCGGAAAATTTACGCGAAACCTGAATCATTCTATTAATCGGCCTTATAGTTTGAGTTGCTATTATTGAGCCTAAAACAAAAGCAAAAGCTAAAGCAAAAATTAAAACAAGTAAAACTGTCTTGCGAATCTCGCTTAATGTTTTTTCTACATTCTCCAGGGGAAGCGCAAGTCTTACCACTCCTATGATTTCATTATTTTCTTTTACAGGTAAGGCGACATAGAGCATGCCTATCTTTAGTGTCGAGGAATAGCGCGTGTCGATACCAACTCCATCAGCCAAAGCTATTTTTACCTCTGGTCGATAAAGATGATTCTCCATCTGTGGAATTTCTTTTTGGGACTTTTCTGAGTCAGCAAGAACCTTGCCAATATTATTAATAACAGTAATACGACATTTTATTTTCTCACTCAAAGAAGTAACGAATGGATCTAAATGTGCAATATCTTCTTTCCTAAGATTCTCGGCGGTAATTTGGCTATCAACTAGATAGGCCTGATTTATGAGAGAAATTTCAATATTGCGGAGGGAATTTTCTTCTAAGTTCTTATCTAAAAAGAAAGCAATAAACCCGAAGGAGAGTAAAGTTACGAAGATATACGAAAAGATCAGTTTTAGCTTAAAGCTCCTAATCTTCATATTCAAATCTATATCCGTAATTTTTCACGGTAACAATATGCTTTGACTCACTTTTCAACTTTTTACGCAATGTTCTGATGTGCACGTCTACGGTACGGGTCTGTATCTCAATTGCATTGTCAAAACCCCAAATAGTATCCAGAAGATAATCCCGTGACAGGACCCTGCCCTTTGCCTTTATTAGTGTCTTTAGGAGCTCAAATTCTTTAGCTGTAAGTTCTATCGCCTTGCCTTTGATAGACACCATAATCTTAGATAAATCAATGATTAAATCTCCTACTTTTAATACCTCTGGCAACCTGTCTTTTTCTTTTACGCGGCGCAGCACTGCCTTTATCCTAGCAATAAGCTCTCTAGGGCTAAAAGGCTTGGTCATGTAATCGTCAGCACCTAATTCAAGACCTACAATCTTATCCGATTCCTGGCTTTTTGCTGTAAGCATAATGACCGGGATAAATGCTGTTTTAGTATCGCCCTTGAGAAGCTTACAGACTTCTAAACCGTCCATACCAGGGAGCATTAAGTCTAAAATAACAAGATCTGGATGATCTCTATTTGCTGAATCTAAAGCATCTTCACCATTACGGACAGACAAGGTCTTAAACCCTTCTTTTTTGAGATTATACTCAAGCATTCTTACTATATCTTTTTCATCTTCTACAATTAATATGGTCTCTTTCATTCTATCTCCTAAAAACAACAAGAAACTCCTTATAATTAGTATTCTAACAAACAATCAACCAAAAAGCAAAGATTCGCTTCTTTAGTAAGGCACTTGTTTTCGGTGAGTTTTTGCTCTTGGAAAGTTTAATTGCAATATGTTACGGGAAATGTGGCTGGAGGAGATGGATTCGAACCATCACAACAGGTTCCAGAGACCTGTGTCCTACCATTAGACGATCCTCCAAATTTTACAAAGTAAAATTTGTCCCGAGCCCCTAGATTTCTTAGCGACTATTGGGAGAAGGGGCAATAGAATATTGTTATATCATAGGCTCAGGAAAGGCTATCCCTACCCTAAACTTCATATATTCCCTGGAATCTTCTTCCCTGACCCATACAACATTCACATCTTTAAAAATAAGTCCATTACCAAAAGGAGAGTACAGCTCGATCTTAAGCGTTTCTCCTTTTCGCAATCTACTGCTTGCAGTAAACGAGGCCCCTCCTTCACTTATATTGCTGCATAAGGCCTGGCCCCTGCCAGATAAACCATTTAAAATATTATACTGTAATATGACCGGTAATTCAATCCTTACAAATTTTCTTTTTTCTTCCATGAAGAATAGTTTATCATTGAATTATTAATGCTTTTTCAATGTCCGGATTAATATAGACAAAAAAATAGCGCCTTCTTTGACGCCTTTTGCGTTAAAAACATAAAACTTTATTTTATTTTTTAAAACTATACCACAAAAAATTGATTTTTCAAGACCAAAAAAGTGATTTTATCACTTTTTTTTCTCATTTATTATATTCTCAAGCCTTTTTAATGTCTTTTCTTTGCCTAAAAGCACCAAGACCTCAAATATCCCTGCAGAAACGCTTTTACCAGTAACAGCTACCCTAAGAGGATGTATCAGGTCCCCTCCTTTTAGATCTTTTTCTTTTATAAATTCCCTTAAAGACTCTTCTATGTCCTTAGCAGTAAAATCATCTATCTTCTCCAGGATCCCTTTTATTGACTTTAATATATCAGGGACTCCATCTTTGTCTAAAAATTTACTGACCGCCTCTTGATCATAATCAACTTCGTCATCTGTAAATATAGCTAGTTCATTCCTGAACTCAACGAGTGTCTTTATCCTTCCATGATATAATTTTGAAAACTCTTTAAACCAGGATTCGTCATAAGAGCCTTTTATAAAACCCTTGGCTATATTTATAAAGCTATCTATATCAAGATCCCTTATGCGCTCCCCGTTTATCCATCGTAATTTATCTTCATTGAATTCTGCGCCTGTCTTGTTGATCTTTTTCAGGCTGAATTTTTTTATAATAGTATCTATATTCATAAATTCTTTGTTATCTCCGGGCGCCCATCCCAGGAGAGCCAGATAATTGACCATGGCCTCAGGTAAATACCCCTTTTCTCTGTATTCAGAGATAGCCACAGCCCCGAATCTTTTGGAAAGGCGTGATTTATCAGGAGCAAGTATCAAAGGAATGTGGGCAAATTTAGGAGGTTTTGATGACAATGCATCATATATCGCAAGCTGCTTATTGGTATTTGATATATGGTCATCCCCTCTTATGATATGGGTAATATTCATGTCGATATCATCTACTACGCATGCAAAATTATATGCGGCTGTCTTGTCTGATTTTATCAGGACTATCTCCTTTATGAGAGAATTGTCCACCTCTATTTCGCCATGCACGATATCGTATATCTTGATCTTTTCATGAGGCGCCTTGAATATGACGGCTTCCCCTTCTTTGTAAGCTACGCCTTTTTTTACGAGTTCTTCTGCGCGCTCGAGATATATCTCTCCGCGCTTACTCTGGTAAAAAGGCCCTTCATCCCAATTCATGCCAAGCCATTCAAGGCTTGACAGGATCTCCTTCAAAAACTCATCCTTTGAGCGCAGCTTGTCTGTGTCTTCGATCCTGAGTATGAATTTTCCACCCTGATTCCTTGCATACAGCCAGTTAAAAAGCGCTGTCCTTGCGCTTCCTATATGCAGATTTCCTGTCGGTGAAGGCGCGAACCTAACGCGAACCATATTCATAACCCTTTCTCAAAGCAAGTTCGTTTATAGCGATCATATCGCTATGTTTTTTAGATATGATATTCTTTAATGAGTCCACCAGGGATCCTATCCTAAGAAAATCCTTCTTAGCCAGCATTGCTCCTAAAATGATCATATTAGCCACTCTTTTATTCCCGAGCTCTGTTGCTATATCAGTAGCATTTAGTTCCACTGTCTCAATATCTTTTCTAGCCACAATATTATCTACAAGAGACCTGTTTATAACTAATAAGCCCTCTCTTTTGATTTTTCCTTCAAATCTATCAAATGACGGAGAATTCATCACCACGCATATAGAAGGGGTCTTTACTATAGGGGATGAGATAGGCTGGTCTGCTATCACTACCATCGAATGCGCAGTGCCGCCCCTGACCTCTGCTCCATAAGAAGGCAGCCAAGTGACATGCCTGTTTTCTTTCATACCGGCATATGCCAATAACTTGCCCATGAGCATTATGCCTTGTCCGCCAAAACCTGCAAAAATAAATTCTTCTCTCACTGTTTAAATACTCCCAATGGATATTCTTTTACCATATCACTGCCTACCCATTTGACCGCGTCTTCCGGAGAAAGCCCAAGATACGTAGGGCACTGCGAAAGCACCTCGACTAGAGAAAAACCAACACCATCTGCCTGATTTTTAAATGCCTTTTTTATAGCCTGCTTTGCCTTTAGTATATTCTGCGGCGAATGTATAGAGACCCTTTCTATATATTTAGTCCCGGGAAGCACTGATAAAAGTTCACACACCCTCAATGGAAAGCCATCCAGGGATTCTTTTCTTCCCAAAGGACTGGTGGCAGTCCTTTGTTTTAAAAGAGTGGTCGGCGCCATCTGGCCGCCTGTCATCCCATAGACAGCATTATTGACAAATAAAATAGTGATATTCTCTCCTCTATTCGCTGCATGGATTATCTCAGCTGTACCAATAGCAGCTAGATCCCCATCTCCCTGATACCCAAATACTATTGCCTCAGGCTTAACACGTTTTATACCAGTCGCAACTGCAGGCACTCTTCCATGCGCAGCCTCTGTCACATCAAAGTCCCAATAATCATATGCAATAACCGCGCATCCAACAGGCGCAATGCCTATGGTCCGCTCTCTTATGCCAAGTTCATCCACTACCTCACAGATCAATCTATGCACAACCCCATGGCCGCAGCCAGAGCAGTAGTGAGTAGGGACATTCTTCATGCTTTTTGGTCTTGTAAATATCTTATCCATTTTCGTACCCCGTTACCCGATATCCATTACCCGTTCTATGATCTCCTCTTCCGTAGGGACTCCTCCTCCGGAACGGCCATAAAAATGAACTGGTTTTTTGCAATCTATAGCGAGCCTCACATCATCTATCATCTGTCCGCAGCTCATCTCAACTACCAAAAATCTGTCAGTATTTTCTGATATTCTTTTGATCTCTCTCTCTGGAAAAGGCCATAGCGTGATCGGCCTAAAGAGCCCTACTTTCTTACCTTCTTTACGCAGCCTCTCTACAGCATTCCTGCAAATCCTGCTAGTAGTACCATAAGAACAAATTATAGTATGGCTATCATCTCCGTACAAGACCTCAGACCTCTCTTCTTTATCTTTAATAATCTTATATTTTTTCTGGAGTTTCTGGTTCAGCGCCTCCAATGATCCTTCTCCTAGAAGCAATGATTTTACCACTCTAGGGTCTCTACCTTTACACCCATCCAACACCCAATCTTTTCGTAACCCGCTACCCGTAACCCGTTCCCCGGCTTTTAATTCTACTGGTTCCATCATCTGCCCGAGTATCCCATCACCCAATATCATTGCAGGCATCCTATACCTATCTGCTATCTCAAAAGAAAGAAACGTCAGCTCTACTATTTCCTGTAAATTTGCCGGCGCTAATACAACCACGCGATAATCTCCATGCCCGCCGCCCCTAGTAGCCTGGAAATAATCGCTTTGGCTTGGAGCGATATTACCAAGGCCCGGCCCGCCTCTCATGATATTCACTATTACTGCGGGAAGCTCGCATCCTGCTAGATACGATATGCCTTCCTGTTTAAGGCTTATGCCTGGGCTGGAAGAGGATGTCATCGCTCTTACGCCAGCTACGCTTGCGCCAAAGACCATATTAATTGCTGATATCTCGCTTTCAGCTTGTATAAAAATTCCCCCTACTTCCCTCATGCGCCTAGACATATAAGCAGGAATTTCATTTTGAGGTGTAATAGGATAGCCAGCGTAAAACCTGCATCCTGCCATTATACTGGCCTCAGCCAATGCCTCATTTCCACACATAAGTACTTTATCTTTCATAATATCATCCGTTTATTATTATACAAGAATCCGGGCATATAAGCGCGCAGAATGTACACCCAGTACATTTCCCATCATCCAAAAACACTGCAGCGCATACCCCTCTTTTATTCAGCTTCTCTTCTAATTTAATACAAGATTTAGGGCAATACACCACGCAAAGCTTGCATCCCTTGCACCTGCCTTTGTCTATTTTTATCTTTGCCATAACTATCTTTTGGAAAAAAACTTCCCTTTTATCGTTTTAGTGATCTTATCTACCGAAAAGCCCAGTTTATCCAATAGAACATTTCTTTCGCCATGTTCAATAAATTCATCCGGAAGGCCCATGATATCTATTAATATATCGCTTGGGATATTGCCTGTCAAGGCCTCTAATACAAAAGACCCGAATCCGCCATTTAAAACACCTTCTTCTACAGTGATAAGTTTCTTTGTCTTGAGCGTAGAGCCTAATATCAAGTCTAGATCAAAAGGCTTAATAAATCTAGCATTTATTACTTCACTATCTATATTATCTTCTTTAAGGAGAGAGGCTACTTCCAATAAGATCATCGACATATACCCGACACCTACCAGGGTTATGTCTTTTCCTTCTTTTAATATCTCGCCTTTTCCCAACTCTATGATAGACCTATCCTTTACCTCAAGCATATCCTGCAGTTCTTTTTTTAAAGCATAGCTTTTGCCTCTAGGATACCTAATAGCGATAGCGCTCTTATCGTATGATATGCCAAACCTAAACATCTCCTTTAATTCTTCCTCATTTTTTGGGGCCATTAAGACCAGATTAGGTATATGCCTTAGATAAGCTATATCAAATATGCCGTGATGCGTAGGGCCATCCTCACCCACAATACCTGCCCTATCTATCATAAATAACACATTAAGGTTCTGGAGCGCCACATCATGTATTATCTGGTCATATGAACGCTGCATGAAAGTAGAATATATACTGACTACTGGTTTCAAGCCTCCGCTTGCAAGGCCCGCGGCAAACCCTACTGCATGCTGCTCTGCCATGCCCACATCAAAAAATCTGTCAGGAAAGACCCTGGCAAACCTATCAAGGCCTGTACCTTCCGGCATAGCAGCTGTCACAGCTACGATCTTTTCATTAGTTATGGCGGAATCGACTATTACATTCTTAAAGGTATGAGTGAAACTGGTCTCTTCCTCTTGCGTCTTTTTCTCCTGAGCGATTTTATTTTCACCGGTCTCTATATCGAATCTCCCTACGCCATGAAATTTTTCAGGCACTTTTTCTGCGTGCACATAGCCCTTGCCCTTTTTTGTAATAACATGTAAAAGTACTGGTTCATTGAGATCCATAATATTTTTCATAGTACTTACAAGGGCCTGTATATCATTGCCGTCAATAGGCCCAAAATACCTGAATCCCATCTCTTCAAAAAGCATACCAGGGACCAAAAGATTCTTAAGCCCCTCCTCCAATCTCCTGGCAGCCCTGACTACTTTAAAACCAAACATCGGGACGCGCCTTAATAAACGCTCTATATCCCGCCTTATCTTATTATAAGTAGGGGCTGTTATTATCCTGTTCAGGTATTTACTTAGCGCGCCTACGCTTTTTGAGATACTCATCTCATTATCATTAAGTATGACCAAAAGTTTTTTACCCAGGTGACCCGCGTGGTTAAGCGCCTCAAAAGCCATGCCTCCGCCCAGAGATGAATCCCCTATTATAGCTGCTACTCTATAGGAGACGGTTTTATCGAGCTCCCTTGCCATCACCAGGCCCAATGCAATCGAGATAGATGTAGAGCCATGCCCTGTTGTGAACGGGTCATAGATGCTTTCAAACCTATTTGGGAACCCGCTCAAGCCATTAAGCTTTCTTAAAGTACTAAATCTTTCTTTTCTTTCTGTAAGGATCTTATGGGCATATGCCTGGTGCCCGACATCCCAGATTATCTTATCATAAGGCGCGTCAAAACAATAATGGACCCCTACCACTAGTTCGACAGCCCCCAGGCTGGATGCCAGATGGCCTCCTGAAGAAGAGACTGTGTCTATAATAAGCCTCCTTATTTCACTAGAGAGAGTGGTTAGATCTTCTATATTTAATCTCTTTAGATCACTAGGATTTTGAATATCGTCCAGCATATTTCCCATTGGTACCCTTATTTACTTCTCTTTAAAATAAACTCTCCCAACTCCATAAGCACTCGTCCATTTTTTCCAAAAATAGATAAAGACCTGCTTGCCTTATCGGTCAGGGACTTTGCTTTCTTCTTTATGAGGCCTTTTCCGTATATACGTACATATCCATCGTCATCCATCAGGTCATCTATCAGCTGAAATGAAAATCCTATACACTTTGAGAACTCAGTAAGCGCTTTTATCTTTGGCTTATCAACTCCCATCAATATACCGGGAGAGACTATGGCTGTTTCAAATAAAAGGCCTGTCTTATGCCTGGTGATATAATCGAGGTCGCATTTTTTTATAGAGCTAGAATCTTTTTTCAATATATCCACTGCCTGTCCTCCTATTGTCCCGGACGTACCAATGGATCTTGAGATATTTTTTATTACATCAGTATTTTTTGTCTCTGATAATACTTCAAAGCTCATAGTAAGGAGCGCGTCACCCGCCAATAAAGCCAAAGGCTCTCCGAATTTCTTATGGCAGCTCTGCCTTCCTCTTCTAAAATCATCATTATCCATAGAAGGCAGATCATCGTGTATCAAGGTATAAGTATGTATAAGCTCTATTGCGCAAGCTAAAGGGATGATCGATCTATCGCTCCCGCCGCAGGCTTCAAAACTTGCGGCAGCCAACACTGGGCGTATCCTCTTTCCTCCGGAAAATACACTATATCTCATTGCCTTGTGTAGTTCTTTAGGTTTAATATTTATAGACGGCAGATACCCATCAAGGGCTTTATCTATAATATTTTTCTTTATTGATATATATTCTTTAATATCCATAAAAATCAAATATAAAAAATTAAATATCAAAATTGCATATTAAAATGTAAAATTTTAAAATCCGTGGTTAATTATGCCTGATTTTGGATTTTGATTTGTAATTTTACTTTTTCCATTTTGATCTTTGCTATTATAGTTATTATTCCTCAAACTTCTCTAGCTCTAGCTTTCCGCCTTTTTTTATAAGTATATCTACTTTTCTTTTTACATCATCCAGGCGTTTTCTGGCTAGCTTCAAGAGTTTAACCCCTTCTTCATACTTTTTTAAAGACTCCTCCAGCGGCATCTCTCCGCTTTCGAGGCTATCTGTGATATCCTCGAGATTTTTCATGATCTCTTCAAACTTCAATTCTTTTGCCATATCAACCTCCGAATCCACCTCTGGCGGATGAGTCCCGAGCAGCGCTAGTTCTTTGCATGTAGGCTACGAGGGAGAATATATATTCTGCTCTTAAAGCTCCCTTTCAAGATCCTTGTTTCAACCAGATCCCCATCTTTAAGAGACCTAGTGTCTTTAATGACTTTCTTGCCAGGCAATTTGAATGTGATGCTATAGCCTCTATTTAATATATTTAAAGGGTTTAAAAGTTCTAGCTTTTGACTGGATAATTCAAAAAAGTTACCCTTTAGTTCTACATAATGCCTGAACCTTAAAAGTAAGTCTGACTCTATCTCATCTATGCGTTGAGTGTATTCATTTACTATATTTAATGGAAAGTTAAAAAGTATTTTTTCAATAGCCTCTATCTTTTCCTTCATCTCGCTTTTTTTAGCGACAACCAGTTCTGCGGCAGCCGAAGGAGTGGGTGCCCTTAGATCCGCGACAAAATCACTTATCACATAATCCACCTCATGCCCAACAGCGCTTATAATAGGCGCCTTTGAGTTATATATGGCCCTGGCTACGATCTCTTCATTGAATGCCCATAAGTCTTCGAGGCTTCCTCCGCCCCTTCCTACTATGATCACATCAATATTACCCAATCTATTGAGATCCTCTATAGCAGCAGCTATCTCTTCTTTTGCCTCTTCTCCCTGCACCTTTACAGGGCTCAATACCACTTCTACATTAGAAAATCTTCTCTCTAAGACATTCAGGATATCTCTTATAGCTGCGCCAGTAGGAGAAGTGACTATGCCTATACGTTCCGGGAGTAGCGGTATAGGCCTTTTTCTCGATCCATCAAAAAGGCCTTCTTTAAAAAGTTTTTCCTTTAATTGTTCGAATGCCAGCTGTAAGCTCCCCATGCCTTTAGGGGTCATGCTTGACACATAAAGCTGGTAATTTCCCCTCTTCTCGTATATGCTGATCTTACCTGAGCATATTACATGTATGCCGCCAGTTATATCAAATTTTATCTTTTCGTTGCTGCTCTTAAAAAACACACAACTTATCTCGCTTTTTTCGTCCTTTAATGTAAAATAAAAATGCCCTGAGGAATGCCTTTTAAAATTAGATATCTCTCCCTCTACCCATATCCTTGGAAAAGAATCTTCCAGTATTATCTTTATGCTGGATGTCAATTCACTTACTTTATATATATATCTTCCGTCTTCGCTCATTATAAATAATCCAACAACCTTTCCCGGACCCTTTTTATCGAGATCGCCTTTCCACTGTCTTCATCTATCTCGGCCAATACACCGTGGAGCTCTACATCCTCAGCAGCTACTTCAAACTTCGCAGGCATAGATTTAATAAAATGTTCGACTATAGTATTAACCGTACGGCCTATCACTGAATCCATCGGCCCTGTCATGCCTATATCTGTTATATAGGCGGTTTTATTGGGAAGTATCTTCTCATCCGCGGTCTGTACATGTGTATGAGTACCGTATACGATACTGGCCTTACCATCCAAGAACCTGCCTAGGGCTATTTTTTCACTCGTAGCCTCAGCATGGATATCCACCAATATTATATTTGTATCCTGGGATAATCTTTCTATTTCTCTCTCGGCTGTCTTAAACGGGCAGTCTGTATAATTCTTCATAAAGACACGTCCGAGGACATTCACTACAGCTACTTTTTTTCCAGATGCGGAATTTACCACAGTAGAGCCTCTTCCAGGGCACTCATCCGGATAATTCGCAGGCCTTAATATCCTATTATCCTCATCCAGCATCTTATACAGCTCTTTTTTCTTCCATATGTGATCCCCTGATGTGATGACATCTATCTTGTTCTCCAAGAGTTCATTCGCTGTATCAATAGTTATCCCAGAGCCTCCTGCGATGTTCTCTGCATTGCATGCTACAAAATCTATCCCATGCTTTTTTCGAAAATCAGGGACTATTTTTTTTATAGCCTCGCGCCCGGGTTTACCGACCACATCGCCTATCAATAACACTTTCATAAACACCTTTTTTCTAATTTAAATATCAAATATTAAAAATCAAAATGACATATTAAAATGTAAAATTTTAAAATCCGTGGTTAATTATAGCTATTTTGAATTTTGATTTGTAATTTTGCATTTTGCACTTTGATTTTTGATTTTATTTAGCATACTCTATCGCCCTCGTCTCCCTGATAACTGTCACCTTTATCTGTCCAGGATAATCAAGGCCTTCTTCTATCTTCTTTCTTATTTCCCTTGCAAGGCCTATTGATTGGAGGTCTGTTATCTTATTGGGCTGTACAATGACCCTCACTTCTCTTCCAGCCTGTATTGCATAAGCCTTACTGACTCCTTTAAAAGAATCAGCTATAGATTCCAGCCTCTCCAGGCGCTTTATATAATTTTCCAGGGTCTCTCTCCTGGCGCCTGGCCTTGTAGCGCTGACCGCGTCTGCAGCCTGGATCAATACTGCGTAGATAGAGGTGGCTTCTTCTTCCTCGTGATGCGAAAGAATAGCATTGACTATCTCCTGGTTCTCGCCATATTTTTTTGCCAGGTCTCCGCCTATCTTAGCGTGCGGGCCCTCTACTTCATGAGTAACAGCTTTTCCTATATCATGTAAAAGCCCAACCCTTTTAGCAAAAGTCACATCCAGATTCATCTCACCTGCTATAGACCCCATAATAATACTTACTTCCTTTATATGCTGGAGGGCGTTCTGGCCATAACTAGTCCTGTATTTAAGCCTTCCTATGAGCCTTATAAGCTCCGGATGTAAATGCTGTATGCCCAGTTCAAAAACAGTGTGTTCTCCCTCTTCTTTTATATTGCTTTCCATCTCCTGTTTTACCTTGGCTACTACTTCTTCTATACGCCCGGGGTGTATGCGCCCATCATGCAGAAGCCTCTCAAGGCTTATCCTAGCGATCTCCCTCTTTACCATATCAAAACCTGAAAGTATGACAGCTTCCGGCGTATCGTCTATTATAACGTCTATGCCTGTCGCTATCTCAAGCGCCCTTATGTTCCTGCCTTCCCTTCCTATGATCCTGCCTTTCATTTCATCGTTAGGCAGAGCAACAACGCTCACTGTCGTATTAGTAACATGCTCTGCAGCGCATTTTTGGATAGCAAGAGAAAGTATCTCTTTTGATTTTTTATCCGCTGACTCCTTGGATTCTTCAACTATCTTATTGAACAATACCTGGGATTCGTTACTCGCATCATCTTCCACCCTTTTCAGGAACAACTTTTTAGCCTCATCCACGCTCAGGCCGGATATCTTCTGAAGTTTTTGTTTTTCATCCTGAATAAGAGCGCTAAGTTCATTCTGCCTTGACTCTATTGCTTTTTCCTTGCTTACCAAAAGGGACTCTCTTCTCGCGATATCTTTTTCTTTCTTCTCAAGCATATCTACTTTGCGGTCATTGTTTTCTTCCTTCTGGGAAAGCCTCTTTTCCAGGTTCAGAAGCTCTTGGCGCCTGTCTTTTGTCTCGCGCTCAAAATCTGTCCTCATCTTTAATCGTAGGTCTTTTGATTCGAGCTCCAATTCTTTCTTGCTGTTCTCCAATTCCCTCTTCGAATCTTCCAAAAGTTTTTTTGCCCTGTCTTCGGCTTCCCTAAGATTTTTCTCTGAAAAAAACTTTCTTATAAAATAACCCGCGAAGAAGGCTATGATGAATACCACGATCTCTACAACATAGACTATTATTTCTTTAGTTGTTAAATGCATGTCAAAAACACCTCCTCTAGATGAATACTTCTTTGGTAATACTTATAAAATACAACCGGTTTGATCTTAAAGTCTAATTTGTTATGACGTTAGTAAGGGTGATATCGTTCTTCGAGGTAGGTATTCTCTTGAACATCTGGAAGTCAAAACCAAGGCCTATCGTAGGAGTGCTGCTATCGAGTGTCTTTAAAAATCTATCGTAATATCCCTTGCCATGTCCCAATCTATCGTTGTCTCTATCAAATGCAAGGCCAGGCACTACCACTAAATCTATCTCCTTCGTGCTGATAGGTCTCTTATATGTCGATCTACTCGGCTCATAGATACTGTAACTTCCCTTTTTGAGGGAATCCATGCGGCCATTAAATCTTTCTGGTCTTAACTTTCCTTCCTTTACTAAAGTCACTGGTAACGCAACTTTCTTGCCCATACTAAGGGCCTTTTTTATTATCGGCCCGGTCTCTACTTCCCCGGTGCCTTTAGAAACGTAAAGCATTATACATTTTGATGCCAGAAACTCAGTCTGCTTGAATAATCTCTTTTGTATAATGCTACTTTTCTTTCTCCTTTCTGATACTTTTTGTTTACTTAGGCGCTTCTTCATCTTTTGCCTTAATTCTTCTTTTTCACTCATACGCTTACTTTGTTCATCTTGTCCCATTGAAGCGCGCCGCATACTGCCTGAGCAATGTTGGTAAGGTGGTCCCCTATCTTTTCCAGGTTATTGATATAGTCCAAGAAAATAACTCCTGACAAGGGGATACACTTTCCGTCATTGAGCCTGCGTATATGGTTGGCCTTTAGCTGCATCTGAAGCCTATTGATCTCATCTTCTCTTTTTAAAGCGATCTTTGCGTATTCTGTATTCTGTGTCAAAAATGCCTCTTTTACATCTTTCATCATGTTGTCGACTTCTCTATAAATAATCTCCAGCTCTTCTACTGCAGGGTCTGTAAGATTCAACTTCTCCTCTATCGCCCTCTGTGAAAGCTCTGCAAGATTCTCAGCATGATCCCCTATACGCTCTACGTCATTCACTGAATGTAGAAGCACCGGCAGTTTTTCAGATTCCTCTGACGTCAAGTTCTTCTGAGAGATCTTAACTACATAGTTTGTTATCTCCGACTGCAGATTATCTATAGCATCCTCCTTTTTACTTACTTTTTGTACATATTTAAGGTCTTTCTCGAAAAATACCTTCATACCTTCATTCACAGCTATTCTTGAGATCTCAAGCATCCTTGATATCTCTTTTATAGATTGCTCCAGGGCTATCGAGGGTGTATTCAAGAGATGCTCTTCCAGGTATTTGGGTTGAGCGTGGTCAAGCTCGACCTCGCCTGGAACTATCATCTTTGCGATCTTAACAAACAACCATATAAAAGGTAAAAATAATAAAGTATTAAAGACATTGAAAAGTGTATGGGCATTAGCAACATGCCTCATTATAGTGCCAGTCCCTACTGCGCCGGGAGTTATTATATCTATAAGATGTTGAAAGACCCCTGTATAGAAAAACGGAAGTACTATTAGGACCCCCAATACATTGAATACAGTGTGCACCATCGCTGCTCTTCTTGAAGAAATGTTTGTACCGATAGAAGCGATCTGAGCAGTAATAGTAGTTCCTATATTACTGCCGAGCATCGCGCCTATAGCAGCGGTAAAATCTAAAACGCCTATGAGCGCTAAGGCCTGTATAAAACCTACTACAGCGCTTGATGATTGCAGCACAAGTGTCAATAAAAGGCCTGCAAGTACAGCAAGCAATGGATTTGCACCTAAGCTGACAAAAAAATCAGCTACAGCCGGGATCTCTTTTAAAGGTGACATTATTTCTTTTAAAGTGCTTAGCCCGAAAAATAGGATACCGAATCCCAAGACAACCTGGCCCCAGAACTTGATCTTTCTCTGTTTTCCAAAAAACATAAGTATGACACCTACGCCTATAGCTGGAAGCGCGTATTTATCAAGCTTAAAAGCTATTAACTGGGCTGTGATAGTGGTACCTATATTAGCTCCCATTATCACTCCTATGGCCTGCTTCAATGTCATAAGCCCTGCGTTTACGAACCCGACGACCATTACAGTAGTAGTGCTTGATGATTGTATAATAGTAGTAACTACGGTGCCTACAAGCACTCCCATGAAAGGCTTGTCAGTCAACATCTTCAAGATCTGTTTTAACTTTGCGCCTGCGACCTTTTGAAGCCCCTCAGACATAAGGTTCATACCAAATAAAAGCAGTCCCAATCCTCCCAATAGGCCAAAACTTATCTCTTGGATCATTTATTCTTACCTTTCTTTTTCATATAATCTTCTATTGCGGAACGAAGAGCCTGTTCCGCCAGAACCGAGCAGTGCATCTTTACTGACGGTAATCCTCCTAATGCCTCGGCTACTGCTCTATTGGAGATCTTGAGCGCCTCATCAATGCTCTTGCCTTTGACAAGTTCAGTGACCATACTGCTTGTCGCGATAGCTGCGCCGCAGCCGAACGTCTTGAACTTTGCATCAGCTATCTTCTCGTCCTCTACCTTGATGTAAAGCCTCATTATATCCCCGCATACAGGGTTGCCGACATTCCCTATACCGTCAGCATCCTTGATCTCCCCGACATTTCTAGGATTTTTGAAATGCTCCATTACTTTCTCGCTATATTGTGTATTTTCCATTGTTACCCCTTAAGTGTTATTTCTCTAGGCCTGGTCAGTTTTTTATGGTCTCTTGGAGGCCTTACTGTTTTAAGACTATCCAATTTGTTTATCTCCTTAAGCCTGTTATATATAAGTATCCAGGCGCAATCCTTGTTTTTATCTACCTCGCACTTGCCTTTATCAGACCCACCACAAGGTCCGTTCAAGAGCCCCTTTGCGCAGCAAGTAATAGGGCATATGCCTCCTGTTGTATTAAGCACGCACTCGCCGCACATGCTGCATTTTTCAGACAGCACAGTCCCTGTCTTGTCGAGTATAGAGCCGAACATCGTATTACATCCTGCGACTACCTGTCTCCTGGCCCTGTCATTTTCAAGCGCTGACTGCACCCCAAGTCCGCAGGCAAGCACCAAGAACACTTCTGCCTCATCTATACCCTTCTTGTTCTTTGCAAAATTAAGCTTTACCTGGCTTGATATGCAAGGTGAATCCGGTATACAAGACCCTGTGACGATCTTTCCAGCGCCTTCAAGTTTTTTACTGATCTCTACTAACTCTTTTTCTCCGCCGGTCTTACAAGTCGTAGCGCAATCTCCGCACCCGATTATAAATATCTTTTTCTTAGTCCCTATTGCCTCTAATATCTCTTCAAATGGTTTTTTTTCGCTTACTATCATATTTTACTCCCCTAATAGTTCCAATATGTCTTTTTCAAAAACCTCTTTATCCCTATAACCAATGTATCTTTTCCTGATAATACCATTTTTATCAATAACAAAAGTCGTAGGGATAGACATTATACCGCCGTATAGATCAGATACTGTGTCATTTCCTATAAGCAGTGTATAGTTTATATTGTTGGCTTTTTTAAAAGGCTCTATTGCCTTAGCGCCTGACCTGTCTAATGCAACTCCTATGATCTCAAGGCCTTTTTCTTTATATTCGCTATAGAGTTCTACAAAATGCGGTATTTCAGCTCTGCATGGCGGACACCACGTAGCCCAAAAATCCAATATAATGATCTTTCCAATAAAATCAGACAGGTTCCTCTGACCCCCGGCTAGATCAGGTAATACAAAATCAGGGGCTTTTTTGTCCGTAGATTCTTTGCTCTCAGCTGTGATCTGGGATATACCGCCTGGTATTTTGAATTTAAACACACCCAGCAAGATCACTCCTACGAACAAAACTGTCACTATAATAAATACCTTATTTTTCATAATAACCTCTTTTCTTACGACCTATAGAGAAAACTTGCCAGGCCTGAGAACAAGCCCAGGAACAATAGCAATCCCATAAATATCAAAAATACACCTGTTATCTTTGGTACGAAACTCACAAAATTCTTAAATCTATTAAATACAAAAAGGAACTGGTTTATCAGGATACCTGCGATAATAAAAGGTACCCCTATGCCCAATGAATAAAAAAACAATAGTACCGCTGCCCTGGGTAAACTACTGGCTGAAGATGCATATACTAATATGCTTGAAAGTATAGGCCCTACGCAGGGAGTCCATCCAAAAGCGAACGCAACCCCTACTAAAAAAGAACCAAAATAACTTATCTTCTTTTTATTGAATCTTACTCTTTTATCTTTATTTAAAAAACCGAACTTAAATACCCCTAAAAGATGCATACCTAATAAGATTATTACTATGCCGCCTATTTTTCCGAGTAGGCTTTTTTTTATCCCAAAAAAACTTCCCAGATAGCCTATTGCTGTACCAAGTAAGACAAACACTACTGAAAAGCCAAGTACAAAAAATATAGAATGTACAAAAGCAAGCTTCCTGATACTACGACCTGAATCATTAGAATCAGTTATCTCATTAAAAGACTTTCCAGTTATATACGTTAAATATGAAGGAAAAAGAGGCAAGATGCACGGGGAAAGAAACGTCAAAAGGCCAGCGCCAAAAGATATAACGATAGAGACTTCACTTATATTACGCATTATGCTTCTCCTTAATAATATAGCCTAATTTCGTGAAGCCCTGACTCTTATTATGTCAAGCTGCTCTCTTATATCTTCAAGACGTTTTACTATGTCCTGCTGGTTCTTCAATATCTCATTTATTTTCTCTGAGATGACCAAGTTGCTATCCTGAGCCTTGGGTTTTTCTTCTTTTCCAAAGCCTTTTACACTAAAGATCCCCAGAGAAATAAGCGCTGCTAGTATCAGTAAAAATGGCACTCTCTTTATTGCCATATAGCACCTCTTTTCTCTTATAATAAGGTATTATATCAAAACCCAGATACCCAGTCAATGCCAAGTTTTTCTGTCTGTTATGCTATTTGAGACGTGTACAAGTTTATAAGTTTGTGGATGCTGCTCGAGAGACCTAAATCTCTCGAGCGGGCCCGCCGGCAGGCGGGGAACCGGCAACGCTTTTTTAGTAGTAGGGGAGCCTTAAGGCTCCCCTACCTGTCAAGTATGGATAAACCTGTTAGTGTTATTTATCTATGAAAACAGGACAGAAGTCCATTAATGTGATAATCTATTCTTTAAGGCTTTGAATGATAGGCAGTTCAATATATCTTTTTTCTCCAGATAGCCTCTTCTGGCGCATGCAACCCCTAGTTTCATAATAGAAAGCTCTTCTACGGAATGAGAGTCTGTATCTATGGCGATCTTTACGCCTTTTTCTTTTGCCATGCGGCTATTTATATCGTTTAGGTCGAGTCTTTGAGGAAAGCTATTTATTTCCAGAGCTACATCATATTCTTTGCATACTCTGAAGACCTCTTCGAGATCTATATCATAAGCATCTCTTGCGCCCCACAGTCTTCCGGTAGGGTGAGCGATGATATCAACATATTTATTACTGCAAGCTCTCACTATCCTTTTGGTGATCTTTTCTTTGGACTGTTTAAATCCTGTATGTATAGCAGCGATTACAACATCGACCTCTTTAAGGATATCGTCGGTATAATCAAGGCCTCCTTCTAAGTCTATGTCGACTTCGGAACCGCACAATATCTTTATATCTTTATATATCCTGGAAAGCCTGAGTATCTCTTTCTTTTTTTCCATAAGGCTCTTTTCGCTCAATCCGCCCGCTATCTTGAGGCTCTTTGAATGGTCAGTAATAGCAATATATTCATAACCTGCCTTTATAGCTCCTTTTACTATCTCTTCTATAGAACTGCCTCCGTCACTCCATGTAGAATGTACATGCAGATCCCCTTTTATGTCAGTTAACTTTACCAGGTCCGGTAACTTGCCTTTCAAAGACAATTCTATTTCACCTCTATCTTCCCTCAATTCAGGCTCTATATAATCAAGGCCCAAAGCCTTATATACATCCAGCTCGTTTGTTCCAGCGATCATCTTATCTTTCTTAAATAACCCGTATTCATTCAGTTTTAGGCCTTTTTTTATTGCGATCTTGCGCAGTCTTATATTGTGAGATTTTGAGCCTGTAAAATACATAAGGCTTGAGCCATAACAAGCCTTTTTTATTACCCTCAGATCTACTTGGATATTGTCTTTTGTGACAATAGATGCCTTTGTAGGCCCTTTCGCTAATATATCTTTTACTTCTTTTGATCCAGTAAATTTATCCATTATCTTTTCTGCCTTGTCTGAAGCGATAAGTATGTCTATATCCTTCACTGTATCCTTCATCCTGCGAAGGCTTCCAGCTGGATCGATCCTCTCTACTTCTTTCATATTCTTAAGTTCTTCTATAAATACCGCCGCTGCATCCATAGCTGTCAAAATGTCCATCCTCTCACGGCCTCTTTTTAATAGCTCTATGCCGCGTAGGATGTTCTCCTCTGTTTTCTCTTTTATGCCAGGCAGAGCCCTTATCTTTCCAGTCGCAGCTAACCTTTCAAGCATAACAATATCGAGTATATTAAGTTTTTCATATAAAAGCCTTGCTGTCTTAGGCCCTATGCCCGGGACTTTCAGTACATCTAAAAGCCCTTTTGGGATATCCTCTTTAAGCTCTTCGAGAAAAGATAAAGTCCCGCTGGATATGAACTCTTTTATCTTGGCTGCGAGATCCTTGCCTATGCCGGGGATATCCTGGAGCCTGTCTTCTTTGGCAACTTCCTCTATATCTTCCGGCAAAGATTCCAGGACCTGCGCTGCTTTTTGGTATGCGCGTATCCTGAATACACCTTCCCCCTGCAATTCAAGGAGCTCAGCTATCTCTCTAAATATACCTGCTATCGCCTTATTCTTCATGATAGATCATTTTAACATAGATTTTTTAAGCAATAAAGTATATAATAAACCAAAAAGGTAAAAAATAGAGACGTTTTCCAAACTATAAAGGAAACTGTCCCAGGGCTATTAAGGAAAGTGCCCCCTTAATAGATTAATAGATTTGATAGGGCCAAAAAAACAACCTAAACAAAAGATATACAACATGACAGTTTCCCGAACGCGAAAAGGGCAGTTTCCTTATTGGGTTGGAAAACGTCTCTAGGGGTGAACATGGTATTAAAACTTCTGCGCAAGAAAAAGACAATGAAGATCATCATGTGGGGAATAGCTATAATCATAATCCCTGCATTTGTCATATGGGGCTCGGGGTCTTCTGACAAAGACAAGAAAGATGGCCCGAGTTATGCAGGCAAGATCTTTAATAAAAAGATCTCTTTTGATGAATATACTGATATGTGGTACATAGTAAGGGACAATCTCATTAAGACCGTAGGTAAGGATGTCTCTCCTAAATTGATAGACAAGTTTGCTTGGGATCGTATCCTGCTGGTCAAGGCTGCAAAAAAAGAAAGGATCAATGTAAGCGACAAAGAGCTGCTGGATAATATAATATCATTTCCTATCTTCCAGAGGAATGGGGGGTTTGACAAAGAACTATATAGATCCATGCTGGGAGATTCAGCAAAAGGATTCGAGGAAAGGGTAAGGGATGAGATCCTCATAGAAAAGTTGAGGAGAAAGATAATGGGCGGGATATTCCTTACCGAGGAAGAGATAAAAAACGAATATAGAAAAGAAAACGAAAAGATAAGATCAAGTTATATATCCATGTTGTTTTCCGATTTCGAGAAAGATGTCTCTTATAAAGAAGAGGATCTCACTTTTTACTATGAAAACGGCAAAGAACTGTTCAGGGAACCAGAACAAAGAAATATGCAATATACCGAAGCCAATTTTTCTGATTTTAATGATGAGATATTTATAGAAGAAAAGGACATAAAAAGACATTTCGAAGAAAATATAGATGACTTTAAAAAAGAAGGCTCTGAGGAGATGCCGGTCCTTACCGAAGATATAAAAAATGAAATATCCAAAAAACTAAAGGATGAAAAAAAAGCGTCTTTGGCAGAAGATATTTCCTACAAGATATTAGACGCTGCTTTTGAAAAACAAAGCCTTGTTGACGCAGCCAAGTCTTTCGGGTTCGAGGCAAAAGAGACGGGATTTTTCAGCCAGGAAAAACAGATACCTGGCATAGGATGGTCTTATGACTTTGCAAGGACCGCGTTTGAACTGGAAAAAGGAGCTATTTCAAATAGGCTGATCTGTACAGAAAATGCATTTTATGCAGTACAGTTAAAAGAAATAAAAGACTCCTATATACCTGTATTTTCTGAGATAAAAGATGACATTATATCTTCTTACATAAAAGATGAATCCATAAACATTGCCAAACAGAAAGCTGAGGAATTATACAACAATATAAATGACAAGATAAAAGAGGGTAAGAAATTTGAAGATATAGTAAAAGAACTGGGGATAGAACTTAAGACCACGGATCTTATTACAAGGAGCTCATACATACCTGCGCTCGGGCCTGCAAGAGAATTTGTAGAGACCTCCGGTTATTTAAAAAAAGACGAGGTTGGGCGGCCTATAAAAATGCTGGAAAGCTGGGTAATACTGAAGCTGGACGAATATCAAGGCATAGACGAGGATAAATTCCTGGAAGAAAAAGCACAATTCGAAAACACGCTTCTTTCTAAAAAGAGCCAATTTGTATTTAACGCATGGTTTGAAGACTTTAAAAAGGATTGTGGATTTATAAGCTATACTTCCGGGAAAAACTGATCATTTATTAAGAAGGCCTTTTAATTCTTTCATAAACTGGTTTATATCTTTGAACTGCCTGTATACTGAAGCAAACCTCACATACGCTACTTCATCCAGGTCATATAAAAATTCCATTATAAGCTCGCCTACTTGACTGGCATCTACTTCTTTTTCAAATTTACTCTGAAGAGTATACTCTACTTTGTCTACAAGCCCTTCTAACTGCTCCACGCTTATCGGCCTTTTCTCGCAGGCCTTTTTTATACCAACCAATATCTTCTTTCTATCAAATCCCTCACGCCTGCCGTCTTTTTTGATCACCATAAGGGAAGTCTCTTCTATGTTTTCATAAGTCGTGAATCTCCTGTTGCAATTCAGGCACTCTCTTCTCCTCCTTATAGAACGACCTTCTTCGGAAGAACGGGAATCTATGACCTTGTCTTCGTCATGACCGCAAAATGGACATTTCATATCAACTCTCCTTTAATTCTGGATATAGCGGAAACCTATCCGCTAGTTTTTTAACTCTCTTGGAACACTCATCCAGAGAGGCCTTGTCATCTTTTTTAGTCAATGCCAGGCCGATTATGCTTCCTATCTCCTTCATCTCGTTCTCTTTCATGCCCCTTGTTGTCACAGCAGGAGTCCCGAGCCTTATACCGCTAGTCAGGCTGGGGCTTAATCTGTCGAACGGTATAAGATTTTTATTTACCGTTATATGCACCCTGTCCAAGGCCAAAGCTGCATCTTTACCTGTAAGGCCTTTGGAACTCACATCTATAAGTGACAGGTGGTTATCTGTGCCGCCTGATAGTACCCCATATCTTAGATCCATCAGCGTCTTTGCAAGCGCCTGAGAGTTCTTTATGATCTGTTTTTGGTATTCTTTGAATTCTTCTTTCTCAGCTTCTTTGAATGCTACAGCCTTACCAGCTATTACATGCATCAAAGGCCCTCCCTGTACACCAGGAAAGACTTGTGCGTCTATTTTTTTGGCAAATTGTTTCCTGCACAATATCATGCCGCCTCTAGGGCCGCGAAGAGTTTTATGAGTAGTTGTGGTGACCACTTCTGCATAGGGGATCGGGCTAGGATGAAGTCCAGCAGCCACAAGTCCAGCAATATGAGCCATATCGACAAATAGGTACGCTCCTACGTTATCAGCTATGTCTCTGAATCTCTTAAAATCTATGATGCGCGGATATGCGCAAGCGCCAGCGATTATCATCTTTACCTTATGCTTTTTTGCCAGATCTGCGATCTCATCATAGTCAAGCCTGCCCGTAGACCTATTGACCCCATAGGGTATCACGTTGAAAAACCTGCCTGAAAAATTATGCGGATGGCCATGTGATAAGTGTCCTCCGCAGGCAAGGTCCATCGCAAGTACGCTCTCTGATCTTTCTAGTAAGGCAAAATAGACTGCCATATTCGCCTGCGTTCCAGAATGCGGCTGTACATTAGCATGCTCTGCGCCAAAGAGTTTTTTTGCCCTCTCTATAGCCAGGTATTCTGCCTCGTCCACATATTCACATCCGCCATACCATCTTTTTGCAGGATATCCTTCAGCATATTTATTGGTAAGCACAGAACCTTGAGCCTCGAGTACTGCTAGAGATGTAAAGTTCTCGCTTGCTATAAGCTCAATATTGTTCTTTTGCCTGTGTAATTCTTTTTGTATAGCCCTGAATATCTCTGGATCGACCTTTTTTAATATACTCATCTCTCCTCCAAAAAATTAATTTATCTATATTGGCACACTAAAGTGTGCCCTACGTTATTGTCGCAAAGACTTTCATTAGCATGCACATTGAAATGTGCCTATTTCAGTCTTTGCCTTTATCTTATTTTTTCCAATCTATTGATCTGACTTACACGCCTTTTGTGTCTACCTATCGGGGAAGGCGCTTTGAGCCACGCTTCTAATATCTCTTTTGCTTTTTTTGAAGAGACTATAGCCGCTGCCAACACCAATATATTACTTCCGTTATGCATTCTACTGGAGGAAGCAATGTCTACCCTGTCACAAAGCGCGGCCCTGGCTCCCCTAACCTTATTGGCGACCATAGACATGCCAATACCAGTCTTGCAGATAAGTATGCCTCTCTGGTATTTCCCTCTTGATACAGCTTTTGCGACATCATAACCGATCAATGGATAATCACATGCTTCGTCGGAATACGTACCAAAATCCTTTACAGAATATCTTTTTTCTTTCAAGAACTTTATAAGGTCCCCTTTTAACTTGTATCCTCCGTGGTCAGCGCCTATTGCGATCTTCATGTATCTATCTCCTTTTCGAATAACTCTAAAAATATATCTTCTACCTGGCCTTTTATTTCATCCCTGACCTTTCTATATTCCTCTATAGGTCTTCCTATAGGGTCAGATATATCCTTTTGCTCGTTTAAAAGCCTTACTTTTTGTGCAATGTTAAATAATTTAGTCAGGACAATATTCCTATGCATATTGCTCATCACAAAAATAATGTCTGATCTTCTAAGTAAAAACGGCGTTACAGGCCTTCCCATATGGCCTGAAGCGTCTATGCCTTCTTCTTTAAGGACTTCTATAGTATTCTGAGAAGCCCTCATCCCATTTGAAGCCATAGTACCAGCAGAATCAATATATATTTTTTTGGAAAGGCCTGATTCTTCGATAAGTTTTTTCATCAAGTATTCTGCCATGACACTTCTACAGCTATTCCCTGTACACACGAATAAGACCCTGTGATCAGCTGATAACTCTTCTTTGGATATAGCCCCTTCTCTTACTATCTTATGATCATCTGAGGTAGTATCGACCACTGTCGAAGGTAACCCTATTTCAGTACTGCCTCCGTCCAAAACCATGTCGATCTTATCCCCAAGGCCTGCCAAGACATCTTCTGCTGAAACAGGTTCTTTTTCTCCAGAGATATTGGCGCTTGGAAGCGATATCGGAATACGCACATTCCTCAAAAGATCGAGTGCAATCTTATTGCTTGGTATCCTAAGTCCTACCTTTCTATTATCTTTATCTAAAACTATTATAGTAAGCGGGCCTGGCCAGAATCTATTGGCCATATCTTTTACTTTTTTAGAAAGGCTTATACCTAGTTCGCTCAAGAGCTCAACGCTTCCTATAGCAACAGAAAAAGGCTTATCTTTGGGCCTATTCTTTACCTTGTATAACTTAGCTATCGCGCTATCATCATAAAGATTTGCCCCTAGGCCATAAACTGTCTCCGTAGGAAAGGCGACAAGCTTCCCGTCTTTTAGAGACCTTGAGGCTTCTTCTATAAGATGAAATTCTGGAAAACTAGGGTCTACTTTTATGATCTTAGTTTGCATCTAATATACGTTTTGCAAAATATGCTGCGTTCTTTGCGCCTGCTTTTCCTATAGCCATGCTGGCGACAGGTACGCCTGAAGGCATCTGCACAGTAGATAATAATGAGTCCATTCCTCCAAGGTCCTTTGTAGCCATAGGAACACCTATGACCGGTAAGCTCGTATGTGAACTTACTACGCCTGCCAATGCAGCGGACATACCTGCTCCGCATATAAGGACCTTTAGGCCTCTCTTCTTGGCGCTCTTTGCGTATTCTCTCACTCCATCAGGGTTCCTGTGAGCTGACAATACATTTACCTCATAAGTTATACCAAGGTCCTTGAGCACTTTTTCTGTCTCGAGCATTGTTTCGCTGTCAGATTTACTCCCCATCAAAATACCGACTAAGACCTTCTTCTTGTTTTTCATAGCCTTTCCCCTTTACCCGTTCCCCGTACCCCGCATGTCCTCCGAAGCCTTAGCGTAGGAGGTTACCCGACTTGATTGCCTTATCTCCTATATCTTTTCTATAATAAATACCGTCGAAATCTATTTTTTTTATCTCTTGATAAGCCTTTGAGTTAGCAGAAAGTATAGTATCTCCCACGCTAGATACGCTCAAGACCCTCCCTCCGCTTGTAAATACTTCCCCATCCTTGCTGACAGTCCCTGCATGGAAAACCAGCGCTTCTTTTACTTTATCAAGGCCTGATATCAATTTATCTTTTTCATAAGGACCTGGGTATCCTTTGGAAGAAGCGACTATTGCTAGACAACTCCTTTTGTCCCACTCAACATCTATCTTGTCAAGTTTTCCATCTATGCAGGCTAACATTATATCCACTAGGTCACTTTTTAATCGCGGCAAGATAGCCTGGGTCTCTGGGTCTCCAAACCTGACGTTAAATTCTAATACAGATAGTTTATCATTCTTTATCATAAGCCCGCCATACAAGACCCCTTTATAAGGACTCCCTTCTTTATTTAAGCCCTCTATAATAGGCTTGAATATACTATCTATTATTTCCCTAAAGAGCCTGTCATCGACTACTGGCGCCGGAGAATAAGCACCCATGCCTCCTGTATTGGGGCCTTTATCTCCGTCGAATATCCTCTTATGGTCCTGCGAAGAAACAAGAGGCACTATATTTTTACCGTCGCTAAAGATCAATATGGACGCCTCTTCTCCTTCAAGGCAGTCTTCTATGATTATCCTCTCCCCCGAAGAGCCGAATATCTTTTTGACCAGCATAGAGTCTATTGCTTCATATGCCTCTTTATCTGTCTTGGCAACTACTACGCCTTTTCCTGCTGCAAGGCCATCTGCCTTGATAACAATGGGCAGGCCTTTTTTCCTTATATATTCTTTTGCCTCGGAGGCATCTTTAAAGACCTCGAAATCTGCTGTCGGGATATTAAATCTTTTCATCGTCTCTTTGGCAAATATCTTGCTTCCTTCTAAAAGCGCGAGATCCTTACACGGGCCAAAGACTTTGAGCGATCCTTTATTGAACTTATCCACAATACCCTTTGTAAGAGGGACCTCAGGCCCTACTACTGTCAGATCTATGCTCTCCTTCTTTGCAAAATTAAGTAAAGAATCAATATCATCTGCCTTGATATCTATATTTTCTGCAATATCCTTTGTCCCGCCGTTACCCGGAGCACAAAATATCTTTTTGACTTTAGGGCTTTTTGCTATCTTCCAGGTAAGCGCATGCTCTCTTCCGCCAGAACCTATGACCAGGACCTTCATATTATAACTTCACCTTTTCCTTTTATTACTTCACCTATCAGCCAAGAATTAAGGCCAAAGGATCTTATGATATTGTGGGTTCTTTTTATATTCTTCTTATCAACTACGGCTACCATGCCGATTCCCATATTAAACGTACGGTACATGTTTTTATCATCCATCTTGGATTTTTTCTGGATCATCTTAAATATATTCGGGACAGGCCAAAGTTCTTTATAGATCAAAACAGATGATCCTTTTGGAAGGACCCTGGGTATATTATCATAAAAACCCCCGCCTGTTATATGCGCCATGGATTTCACATATTTTCTTTTAAGAAGCTTTTCTACTACCTTCACATAGATTATCGTTGGTTTTATAAGAGTCTTGCCAAATTTCTTAAGTTCGTTCTTATTAAAGGCTTTTCTTACAAGGCTAAATCCATTTGAATGCAGCCCGCTGGATTCTATGCCGATAAGCATGTCACCGGCTTTCACAGAACTCCCGTCTATAATATCCTTTTTTTCAACTACCCCTATACTAAAACCAGCCAGGTCATATTCTTCGCCCTTGTACATGCCAGGCATCTCTGCTGTCTCTCCGCCTATCAGGCTGCAGCCTGCCTCTATACAGCCCTTGACTATTCCCTTTAATATAGAATGCGCTTTTTTATTATTAAGACGCCCTGTTGCAAAATAATCCAAAAATACCAATGGCTCAGCTCCGCATACTATGACATCATTCACGCACATCGCTACGAGATCTATTCCTATAGTATCATGCTTATTCAATAGATTGGCCAAGGCCAGTTTTGTCCCTACCCCATCCGTGGAAGATACGATTATAGGCTCCTTGTACTTCTTTGGTATGCTGCACAAAGAACTAAAACCGCCTATACCTCCTATGACTTCTTTACGTCTCGTGGCCTTAACAAGCCTTGAGATGTCTTTTACGAATTTATTTGATCTATCGATGTCAACGCCTGATGCCTTATAATCAATCATAGATTCTCCTTTGCGTACTTAACTCCATTTTTAAAGATACCAAGGCCATCTCCTGTCTTCTTCAAGCCTTCTCTGGTCCATCTAGGATGTTGGGTGCCGGATATGTGGCGCTCAGGATGAGGCATCATGCCCAGTATCCTGCCTGTAGTATCGCATATGCCGGCTATATGTCCTATTGAACCATTTGGATCAACTGGATATACCCCCGCATTTCCTTTATCGTCAACATACCTAAACACGATTTGATCATTTTTTTTCAATAGATCCAAGATCTTCTTATCTCTGGGGATAAATTTCCCCTCTCCATGCGCCACTGGAAGATAAATAATATCTTTTATGCCCTTTGTCCATAAACATTTTTGATTTTTGCTTTTTGATCTTTGATTTTTTAAATACACCCACCTATCTTCAAATTTCCCGGAATCATTGTTGGTCAAGCTAGCCTCTATCTTGCCATATTCAAAGCCTGGTAACAGGCCTGCTTTGACCAGTACTTGAAAGCCATTGCATATTCCTATGATAAGTTTTTTGTCCTTTATAAAATCATCAATATCTTTACCTAACCTATGTTTCATCTCATTGGCAAGTATCTTTCCAGACGCTATATCATCTCCATATGTAAATCCGCCTGGAATAGCGAGTATATGGTAATCCTTTAAAAAAACCTTGGGCTTGGAAAGTTCATTTATATGTACTAGATCTACCTGGGCACCGCATATATTGAACGCCTCTTTTGTCTCCAGGTCACAATTTGTCCCAGCTGTCCTTATAACAATAACTCTAACTTTTTTCATAGTCTTTTTGGCTGACTTTAGTCTGCCCTGCAACATTGCCGCAAAGGCCTTTACCCGTTCCCCGTAACCCGCATCCAGTCCCTACCATCTAAGCGGTTTTTGCCAAGCCTCTTTTAATTTAAAAATATCTACAGATACTATCTTTTCACCATCCACGCCGTATATATTTAGATCCGTGCTCTCTTTAGTGCGCCCTATCAAACCTATCGGCACACCCTTCATTGAGCTTTCGAACTTTTGCTTATTTTTTATATCTACTTCGACTATAAAACGCGTATTCGATTCTGAAAATAAAATTATATCATTTCTATCTCTCTCAAGGCCCGTACCCCGCGCCCCGTCTGCCCTCCAAAGCTTTAGTGTAGGAGGGTACCCCGTACCCCGATATGGTACCTTGCTTAAATTTACTTCAACTCCTTTTTCCCCTGAAAAAGCCATCTCAGCAAGGCCTACGCCAATACCGCCCTCTGATAGATCATGCGAGCTTAAAACAAGTCTTTTTTCGATAGCCCTGCTTAGAGACTTGAATACCTTTGCGCTAAAAGCAGTATTTAATCTAGGCACAGAGTTTCCTAATACACCTTTTATCATAGCATAGTGAGACCCGCCCATTTCATTATAGGTCAAGCCTACTACATATATAAGGCTTCCTGATCTTTTAAGATCCATTGATACTGCTTTTTCAAGATCATCCATTACTGATATCGCTGATATCAAAAGCGTAGGAGGTATCGCGATCGATTTTCCATGGACTGAATATTCATTATTTAAACTGTCTTTTCCTGAAATAAATGGTACTTTATATCCTTTGGCAGTATCCAGGCACCCGAAACTCGCTCTCACCAGATCTCCTAATCTGTCAGGTTTATCAGTATTGCCCCAGCAGAAATTATCTAAAATAGCTGTCTTTTCTATATCTCCTCCCACTGATACTACCTGCCTCAAAGCCTCGTCTATAGAACTTGCGGCCATCCAGTAAGGATCTATAAGGCCGTATCTTGGATTAATGCCATTGGCTACGATTATACCTTTCTTGGAACCAAATTTAGGCCTGATAATAGCAGCATCTGAAGGCCCGTCATTTTTGACTCCCACTAAAGGTTTCAAGACGCTTTGCCCCTGGACTTCATGGTCGTATTGGCGTATTACCCATTCCTTGCTTGATACATTCCAGCTTGAAAGGATATTAAGTAAACTCTCTGTAAGGTCCTTTTTACTTAATAGCTTCGATTCTTTATGCTTTTTAGGTTTCCATATCGCCTTTCTTTTAAAACGAGGGATGCCGCCATGTAAAAAAGCCATATCCAGATCACAGACAACACTGCCTTTATATTTTAAACGAAGCCTCTTGTCATTTGTAAAACGCCCTATCACAACTGCCTCTACATCTTCTGACTCAAAAAGTCCCAAAAGTTCTTCCAGTTTATCCTCGCTGACAGATAGGACCACTCTCTCTTGAGCTTCACTTATCCAGATCTCGGTATAGCTAAGGCCGTGATATTTTAACGGCGCTTTATCAAGGCTCACCTCCGCGCCAAGCTCCTCAGCCATTTCCCCAACTGCGCTGGAAAAACCTCCTGCGCCGCAATCCGTAATAGCATTGTACAGGTTTTTGTCTCTTGCCTTCAATAATGTATCTGTAAGTTTTTTCTCTGTTATGGGGTTTCCTATCTGCACTGCGCCGCCTGAGACCCCTTCAGATGCATGAGTCAATTCTCCTGAAGAAAAAGTCGCGCCATGTATACCGTCCCTGCCGGTACGGCCCCCTACGCTTACTATATGATCTCCTGTCCTGGGATATTTGAATGACTTATCTTGCGGCATTATGCCTAATGTCCCGCAATATACAAGAGGGTTTCCTATATATCTTTCATCGAAAAGCACCGCGCCATTTGCCGTAGGAATACCCATCCTGTTTCCATAGTCCCTGACACCGCTCACTACGCCTTTCATTATACGCTTTGGATGCAGCATGCCTTTTGGTACTTTTTTATAAGAAGTGTCTGGCGGGCCAAAGCAAAACACATCAGTATTCATTATTGGCTTCGCGCCCAATCCAACCCCCAAGATGTCCCTTATGACTCCGCCTATACCAGTGCCTGCGCCCCCATACGGTTCTAATGCAGAAGGGTGATTATGTGTTTCAACCTTAAAACATATATTATCCTCCTTATCGAATTCTATTATCCCGGCATTATCCTTAAAAACAGATACGCAGAACTTTTTATCTATGTCTTCTGTGGCTTTAATAATAGTGTTTTTTAGAAGGTTGTCTATTTTTTTGTTCCCGATGACCTTGTGACTTGTGCCTTGTGTCTTGCAACTTGTGACTTGCGCCTTGCGCCGCTCCAGCTTCTCTTTATAGTCGATAACTCCCTTGAATGTCTTATGAGCGCAGTGTTCTGACCATGTCTGAGCAATGGTCTCAAGCTCACAGTCTGTAGGGTTACGCTTAAGAGCTTTAAAATATTTTTTTATCTCCTTCATCTCTCTTATGTTTAAAAATAGTTGTCCGTCCTTACTTATCTTCTTTAATTTTCTATCATCAGCGCTTAATATATCTACAGTAACCAATTTAAATTCATAATCTTCGACTTGTGTCTTGTGTCTTGCCTGCCCTCCGTAGCCTTCTTGTGTCTTGGTGACCACATGCTGTATGACCTTATTATAAAGAAGCTTTTCGCATATGACCTTAAACTCACTATCCGTAAGATCGCCTTTTATAAAATACCTTTTTTCTGTGGTCACGCTATCTACGCTATATATACCCAAGTCCTTGATAGCCCTGATAGTGCTTTCTTCTACAGGATCCATGACGCCAGGATTGTAGGCTACCTCTACTACCCGCGCCCCTTGCTCCTTGAGCTTTGACTTTTCAAGCAGCCTATAATTCTGCGTGATAGGGTCTATAAGTAACTCTCCGGCTATCCTATCGACATCTTCCTTGGATACATTGCCTGAAATAATAAAGACCCGGGACTGTGTGACTTGCTTTACACTGTTTATCCCCAGGTCCAATATATCTTTTTTGACCCCGCTGCCAAAAGGATCAAAAACACCTCTTTTATTATAAATCTCTATCTTCCATTCCACGTTGTCCTCTAAGCCTTTTATGGTTGGATTTTGTCTATGACTTTATTCTTCTAAGTACTTCCTGGTAGGCCTCTTCTATCTTGCCAAGATCTCTTCTAAAACGGTCTTTGTCCAGTTTCTCGTTGGTCTTCTTATCCCAGAGCCTGCATGTATCCGGAGAGATCTCGTCTCCCAAGAGTATCTTGCCTTTATGTCTTCCGAATTCCAGCTTAAAATCTACAAGTTTAAGCCCGATCTTATTAAAAAAATCCTTTAGGATCTCGTTTATGCTGAAAGAATAGTCCTGTATGGTCTTCATCTCTTTTGGAGTGGCAAGCCCAAGCATGTCTATGTGGTATTCATTTATCAATGGGTCGTGCAAAGCATCGCTCTTATAGTGATATTCCAGTACAGGTTTTTTTAGAACCAGTCCTTCTTTGATATTGAGAAGCCTTGACAAGCCTCCCGCGGAGATATTTCTCATAGTCACTTCTACCATGACTATATCAAGTTTTTTTACCAGCATCTCTCTTTCGCTAAGTTTCTTTACCAGGTGCGTCGGGATGCCCTTTGACTCCAATATCTGAAAAAGCGCGCATGATATCTCGTTATTTACAATACCCTTTTCTTTTATAGTGCCTCTTTTTGTAGCGTCAAATGCTGTCGCGTCGTCCTTGAACTCCTGTATCACCATATCAGGCCTGTCTGTCTCAAAGACGCTCTTTGCCTTACCTTCGTATATCTTCTTGCCTTTTTTCATATTTAAACTGCCTTTCTTATATCCCGACCTTTTTGAATATACGGCCGACATATTTTAAATAATATGTTAGATCGAAAAAGTTTTCCATCTCTTTTGGAGTTACCAGGCTCATGAAATCCTTGTCTTCCCACAAAGAGGCCTTAAAATTTATCCCCTCGTGCCATACTCTCATGCTTGAGCGCTGTATTATGTCATAGGCCTTTCTTCTTTCGACCCCTCTTTTTTCCAGCTCTACAAGTATCCTGGCAGAAAATATCAACCCTTTTGTCTTTGAAAGATTGCTTATCATATTATCAGGGTATACCAAAAGGTTCTTTATTATAAATATCATATCATTAAGCATAAAATCTAGAAGGATCGTTGAGTCAGGTATGGTAATACGTTCAACTGAGGAATGGCTTATATCCCTCTCGTGCCAAAGAGCTATATTTTCAATTGAAGCGCCGGCATTTGCCCTCAACAATCTTGCAAGTCCGGTTATCCTCTCGCACATAACAGGATTTCTTTTGTGAGGCATGGCGCTGGAGCCTTTTTGGCCTTTTGAAAAAGGCTCTTCCACCTCTCTAAGTTCTGTCTTTTGAAGGTTCCTTATCTCAACTGCTATTTTTTCCAGGCTAGCCCCTACTAAAGCTATCTGAGAAAGATATTCTGCGTGTCTATCGCGCTGCAATACCTGGGTAGATATGTTCGCGGGCCTTAAACCAAGTTTTTTACATACATAATTCTCTACATAAGGGTCTACATTAGAATATGTACCCACTGGCCCTGATATCTGGCCAACGTTTATAATATATTTTGCCCTCTCTATACGCTCTATAGACCTATTGACCTCGTCAAAGAATAAGGCGATCTTCAGGCCAAATGTCGTGGGTTCCGCGTGAATACCATGGCTTCTGCCTACCATTATAGTATTTTTATATTTTTTGGCTTTTTTGCGAAGTTCCTGCTTTAATATCTTAAGGTCATCAAGGATAATATCACAGGCATCTCTCATAGTGACTGAAAGCGCTGTATCCAGCACATCGCTTGATGTAAGCCCCTGATGTACAAAGCGCGACGCATCGCCTATATGCTCAGCGATATTATGCAAAAACGCTATCACATCATGGCGCGTCTTCTTCTCGATCTCTGCTATACGTTTTGCGCTGACCTTGGCCTTTGATTTTATGATCTTAAGGTCTTTTTTAGGGACTTTGCCGAGATCAGACATTGCCTCACACGCTAATATCTCTATCTCTAGCATCTTCTGGAACTTAAAATCATCTGACCATAAACTGGCCATCTTTGGAAGTGAGTATCTTTGTATCATAATAGGGTATTAATATACCATATATAGATTAATTTAGTCAACAGAAAAAGGTCTATATGTAGGGTTATTATAATAATCCCCATCTTTCTCTGTATGCGCATGATTTAGGCTTACGTTGTCTTTTTTCTGTCTCTACAAAAGTAATTTCGCTCTTATAGCTAGAAAATATATCTATTGGCATAATATAAAAAACATTAAGATAGGGGTGATTTTCTTTCAAGAAAAATTTATTTTTTGGATTTATAATAAAGGGTTAAGAAATTTTTGGGTCTTGGCAGGCTCAGTGTCTACCGGATTTTTATGCTGCCCAAATCTATCATAGGCATATGCAAACTTGGAGATTATGGAAGGGACTTGTGGAATGTACGGCAAAATTAAATTCCATAATTTTATGCTATTTTTCACATCAAAATTTGTTCGATAATACTCTTTTATCTCACCCTGCCTTAATCGCCTTTCAGGGTTTATAATTCCATCTATACCGAATCTAAATGAGATATGGGCTAACAGCCGTTTAACTTCTTCCTGCGAGAAACTATGCGTTGCGATTGTAAAACTTGGTTTCAAATAATAAATAGACCCATCTTTATGAATTTTTTTTCTCTTTCTTACGCTCCCATCGTCACACAATAACATTGCCAATCCAATAGGATGATCCATAAACCTGATTTTAGGGGTTATATACTTGCTGTTATTCTTACTAAACCACTTGCTTATGATTCTCAGCATTCTACCGGATGTAAAGGAGAATAGGGATTTCTTAAGCTTGCCTCCCTTTTTCCCATTATACGATACGTGAATTATAGGTTCTTTTATCGCGAATAATTTAACCAATTCATCGCGTTTCCATTTTACAAGATCAGCATATCTCTCTCTGTGAGAGATAGTCCATTCGATTGTCAATTCATCTTTTGCTCGCTTTCTTGTATACGCATCTCCTAAGATCATTCCAATCAAAAATGACCTCTTATAAGAAACTGTCTTATTGCTCTTCATATTCTAAAAGTATAACATATAAATAATACGTAGCAAATAAAAAGGCGGATTTCTGTGTAAGAAAACCGCCTTAAGTATTGGTCCCTCGCCGCATACATGTAAAATAATAGCGTCTCGGGACAAATTTTTGCTTTGCAAAAATTTGGTAGCGGGGCTTGGATTTGAACCAAGGACCTTCGGGTTATGCTTACTACTACAGCTTTCGCTGCTTCGCTATTAGCGAATTTGTAGTCTGGACTATACCTTTTCGCCTTTGGCGAACCTGCCGATCTAGTCTCTACACCTTTCCGCCTAGGCGGACTTGGCTCGGTATTACCAGTTAAGGCTTCACCGAGTTTGACAGGTAATCTTCCCTTACATTACTGTAAAGACGCCCATATTTCTTGAGCCCGACGAGCTACCAGACTGCTCCACCCCGCGATATTTTTAAGTTGTAGAATATATTATAAGAACCTATAGTGTCGATGTCAAGGGTTATTCCTGCTCCCTCTCTATTCTTATAGGGACTTCCCCTTTTTTTGTGACCCCCATAGAATCCCTTGCGACCTTTTCAATATACTCTATATCCTCTTCCAGCTTTTTCTTCTCTTTATATAGCTCTAGGTTCTCTATTTCAAGCTTATTTATCTTTGTCTCGAGCGAGACATTTTTAGCCCTGAGTTCCATGAACTTACTGTAACTAGGGAGAAACAATACAAAAAGCGCTGCAAAAGCTATCAAAATTGATATAAAACCTATTTTTACCTTGGCCATGGTAATGCGCTGTAAACTGCTTTCTTTCCTAGAGATTCCTCTATCCTCAATAGTTCATTATACTTACAAATTCTATCAGTCCTACAAATAGAGCCTGTTTTTATCTGGCCAGTCCCCATAGCAACAACAAGATGCGAGATCGTAGTGTCCTCTGTCTCTCCTGAGCGATGGCTTACTACAGCAGTATACCCATTTTTTCTTGCAAGGTCTATGGCCTCTATAGTCTCAGTAATAGTCCCTATCTGGTTTACTTTTATTAGGATAGAATTAGCTACTTTTTTCTCTATACCTATAGAAAGTCTTTTAGTATTTGTGACAAAAAGGTCGTCCCCAACTATCTGGATCTTACCTCCGATCCTGTCAGTAAGTATCTTCCATCCACCCCAATCATCCTCGCCTAACCCATCTTCAATGGAACAAACAGGGTATTTATTGACCCAATTCTCATAAAACCTTACCATATCTTCCGCGCTCTTTTCAGGGTCAGGTTCTGCTCTAAGCATATATTTTCCATTTTCAAGAAAAGAACTTGATGCAGGATCAAGCGCTATAAATATATCTCTTCCTGCTTTATACCCTGCTTTATCAACAGCTGCCAATATCACCTCGATAGCTTCTTCATTGGACTTTAGGTCAGGCGCAAATCCTCCCTCATCTCCGACTGCTGTAGAGAGTTTTTTATCTTTTAGTATCTTTTTTAGGCTATGGAATACTTCCGCACCCATCCTCAAGGCCTCTCTGAAAGTCTTTGCTCCCTTAGGCATTATCATGAATTCCTGCAAGTCCACATTATTGTCAGCGTGCTGGCCTCCATTCATTATATTCATCATAGGGACAGGCAATATATTTGCCTTGCCGCCTCCGAGATATTCGTAAAGTGGTATCTTTTTATAGGCTGCAACCGCCTTTGCCACAGCCATAGATACTCCTAATATAGCATTAGCTCCCAAGCGAGACTTGTTTTCAGTGCCATCAAGCTCTATCATCTTTTTATCTATATAAGACTGATCAGCTGCATCCTGCCCATTCAACGCATTATTAAGGTCATTATTCACATTTGCCACTGCTGTGAGGACGCCCTTGCCCATATACCTGGACTTATCACCGTCTCTCAATTCAACTGCTTCATGCTCTCCTGTAGAAGCGCCGCTAGGAACCGCAGCCCTCCCCATGACGCCTGATTCTAGAACAACATCGACTTCTACTGTAGGGTTACCTCTGGAATCCAATATCTCTCTTCCTATGATATTTTTGATAGCTGTAGATTTTGACATCTTTTGTCTCCTTTCTAGTCTCCGGTTAGATCTTTAGATGAATCAGTATATTAACACACTAAAATTATTATGTCAATGCGCCTTGAGTTTCCTTGAAGCACCTGTATCTTTTGGCCTGTTATAGTAAAACCTATTTGTAAAACTCTGTTAAATACCTTACTAAGTTTGCCCTTGAGAACTCTTTTTTTAGCTAAAGTGAGCTTTCTTTTGCAATATAGATCGATCGCTTCTCTATATGCTGAGGTTACTTCTTTTACGTATTCAGGTGCTCGTATCCTACCCTCTATCTTAAAAGCACTAATACCTATTCTATAGCAGTGTATAGATTGCACCCATCTCCGGTAGGGGTTATTAATTCAGGGGGCTTCTTCATATCTTGTTTTGTCGTCTTTGAAACTCCTCATTTTCTTTAATTGCTTTTAAAAGAAGAATAGCTGGCTTATGCCCAAGCTTGATTGCAAGATTGCAATGTTTTCTCGCTAAACCATACTCTTCTTCTTTTAAGTAGGCCAATGACAAGTTGTGATGTCCTTCTTTATAATCTGGATCAATCTCTATTGCTTTTTTAAATATCTCTATTGCTTTTTGACGCTCGCCGATATTGAAATATGCAATCCCGATGTTATTATATGGCGTTAGATAATCCGGATCAATCTCTATTGCTTTATTAAGCACAAGTATTGCTTCTCTATCTTTACCTAAAGCAATATACGCATTCCCCAGGTTATTATACGGTTCTGCGTAGTTCGGGTTAACCTCTATTGCTTTTTTAAGAAGCGGCAGCGCCTCTTTATCCTTGCCTATTTTCGTATACTCATTAGCCAGATTAGTAAGCACTGCTAAGCTTTCAGGGGAAAATTTTATAGTCCTTTCATAAAAACTTATAGGATCCTTCCAATAAGTATTTTGTTTTATCGTCAAATAAGACCAAAAACTTGTCACAAATATTATAAGAATTATACTTAATACCTTAACTTCTTTTTTTCTATATAATAAAGTTATAACCCTTGCTAATATGATAAAAAATCCTATGGATGGCAAATATAACCAATGTTCAGCCATAAATGCATTAGTAGGATATATACCTGAGACTGGTAACAATGATATCGCAAACCAAGAAATAGAAAAAAATACTAATCTGTTACGCTTTCTTGTTATCAAGGCAGAGATTAGTAAAACACAGACTACGATTATACCGATAATTACTTTCAGGTCATAAAAATCAAACAACCCTCTACCATATTCCATATGCAGATTAAGCGGTATCAATAAAAGTCTTATATACTCAAACATTGCGGCAAAAAATGAAGGAACCCTCTCTATTAAAGATGAGTCCTGTGGTAAAGTTCGCAACGTAGAAGATAAAGCTGTTGTCCTAACTATAATATAAACCAATGAGATAATTGCTACTGGAATAAGATTTTTCAATCCTTTATTTTTATTAAATGCATAATGATAAAGTAATAGCAATATTGGCAGGATCAGTGTGCTTTCTCTGGATAAAAGTGCGAGGATATAACTTAAACACATGAATAGACATGCCAGCAATCTCTCTGAGTGTAGAGATTTTATATAATAGATAACACAGATCAAGATAAAAAGAAGCGCTAATGGGTCAGATCTGCCTGAGACATACGCTACTGCCTCTGTGTGGACTGGATGTACTACATAAAAAACTCCTGTCAGTAAAGAAAGAGATTTATCATTGTAAAGTATATTTACTAGCCAATATACACCTAGGCCTACTAAAATGTGTAACAAGATACTGGTAAGATGGTATCCTTTAGCATTTAGCTTCCATAGGGAATAATCCAGTAAGTACGTGGAGATCTGGAGTGGGCGATAAAAATAATATTCCCCTCCAGCAGCTACTCCTATGCCTCCTCCAATATCCTGTCTAAAGATATCTTTTATATTAGACCAACTTCTTATATAAAGATTATCTCTTACTAGATGATCGTCATCATATAAGAATTCATTATTTAATGAATTAAGATAAACAGAAAAACCTAGGATTATTATTAAAGCGATCGATAAAGATATGGTGTGTTTTTTGGAAAACATATTTATATGGGGGCAGGTTCCAGCTCACAAGGAAAACGTCTCTAGGGCTTCCTATTATCTTTTTGTCTTTTCTTCTTTTTATTCCAGAAGAACCATCTTCTTATACGAAATTGGACCTTGAACCTCGTCCTGCACAATTTATTAGCTGCTAGCTTCATAACTACCCCTTTATGGTCGATAGTAATATTATAAAGGATTAGTATATTTTAAGCAAAGCTTTTGTACCTGGGGGTGATGTACCTTTATTGACACCCTAGCATCATTGTGATATAATCTATCAAAAGTTTAAGGAGAAATATACTATGAGTAAAATAAATCTTCGCTTGTTAAAGATGAACCTCCAGATGCATTGGCTTAAGATGGCTATTCTGGCTGTAATAATCATCCTAGTAATATTATCTGTATGGGGACTATCATCTCTGGAATCTTTTTACAGGCATATGATCATAGCCCAGATGCCGGTAAATCTACTTATGGCAGGAGTGCATGCCAGCATATTCGTATTTATGTACCTGAATTTTTTGAGAGGCGGGTTTGCCCAGGTCAAAAAAGGCACTATAAAGACCCAGAACATACACTGGGATGATGTCATAGGCCTGGACGAGGCAAAACAAGAAGCATGGGAAGTAGTTCAGCTCATAAAAGACAGAAAAAAAATACTTCAGATAGGCGGAAAGATATTGAGAGGATTATTGATGGTAGGGCCTCCTGGATGCGGAAAGACTTATCTAGCAAAAGCTATCGCAACAGAAGCTGGTATACCGTTTATATCCATGTCAGGCAGTGAATTTACTGAAATATTCGTAGGAGTAGGCGCTTCACGTGTAAGGAAATTATTTAAAAAAGCTAGGGACCTGGCTTATGGATATGGGAGCTGCATAATATTTATAGATGAATTGGATGCTATAGGAAGACAGCGTTCATTCAGTTTTATGGGAGGCGGCCAAGAAACAAATAGCACTCAAAACCAGCTCCTGGTAGAGATGGATGGCTTGCAGGAAAAAGATTTTGATGTCATAGTCATAGGCGCGACGAATGCCGCTGAAGGAATATTGGACCATGCGCTTTTAAGGCCAGGCAGGTTTGATAGAAAAATATATGTAGACAGGCCCAGCCTTACTGAAAGAGAAAAGGTATTTGAATACTACCTTAAAAAAGTCAAATATGACCCCAACCTGGACATAGGAAGGCTTTCTAGAAAAGCTGTATATAAGACTCCTGCTGAAATAGAAAACATAGTAAAAGAATCTGCCCTTATCGCAACTAGGAACAAAAAAGAGATAATAGGACTTAAAGAGATAAGCGAGGCCATGGAAAGAATAGACATGGGCATAAAACATAAAAGGCCGATGACAAAAGAAGAAAGAGAGATGATAGCGTACCATGAGACAGGCCATCTTGTAACAATGTATATCCTGCATCCGACGGATGATGTATTCAAGGCATCCATCATATCGCGCAAAGAAACCCTGGGAGCTGTCTATAGACAACCAAGGGAGGAACTCTATACCCACAACAAAGAAAAACTGCTCGCTGATATCAAAGTAAAACTAGGCGGTTATGCAGCTGAGAAAAAACGCTTTGGCACGACAAGTGACGGGGTATCATCTGATTTTAATGGCGCAATGGCCGTCGCTCATAATATGGTATGGAAAATAGGCATGAGCGAAACAGGTTATGTGGGAGATTATACTGTAATACCCGAATCACAGATCTCTGAATCTTTAAAAGAAAAACTCAACGTAGAAACAAGCAAGATCCTGACAAGCTGCCTCAAAGAAGTTGAAGACCTTCTTAATAAAGAATGGGAGGTCGTAGAAAGGTTTGTCAAAGAACTTCTTGAAAAAGATGAACTAGAATACGACGAGATAGAGTCTATTTTTAAAGAATACGGAAAAACTCATTCCTATAAAAAGTCTTAATGAAGACCTGCCTTTTAAGAATATTAGCTATACTTATTCTAACCTCTAGCCTCTCTTCATGCACCTCCAAAGTCTCCTATCCTAAGGAACGCCTGGAAGAGTCCATATTGGGATTATGCCAAAAAGAATATGGCCTCAAAGACGTAAAAGTAAAGCTTATAGGTTCTACATTAGGGGTCTTTATACCAATAGAAGGCCTCGTGGATAATGAACTCAAGCTCAAAGAAGAAGCCAGCGATAAAATAGAGAAACTAGCCCTATCTGTGCATAGAGTGGTAATGAGTACTAACATGCCTTTAGGTATATATACAGTCACTGCCAGGGATACTGATACTCTAGGCGCGGAATTTATTATGAGCGGGGTAGTATACGACATAATCAGGGTAAGGCTTTTGGATATATCAAGGGGAGAATACCATAAAAGGATATTAAGGGACTTTAGGGTCAATCCTGTACTTATAGGCGAACTAAAGATAAAAGAACTTTTTAGAGACTTAAATACCTACTCTGACACAATAAAAAATATAATGCCATTTTTCTATCCCATATTTGTAATAGGAAAAAATTCTTCTCAAAGAATGGAGATCGAGGAGATGCTTTCAAAAGAGATATCCTCTAAAGAAGCGCTTTTTTATCTAAAGACCAAAGAATACTATGAAGCAAAACCCGGACTTGAAGTCTATAACAGCGTATTCGCTCAAGGTTTTACAAATGAGTATCTCATACTAATAAATGTAGAAAGCCTTATGAATCCCATAAGTGAAATAGTATCAAGATATACTTATGTTGACGGAGAAATAAGGGAAAGAGATTTAAAACAGGTCTTCGATCAATACATAGACAAAGGATATATCGGCTCGGACGGGCTCCCCAAGAAAGAGCTTAGCCTTGGATGGTTTATCACTCAGACACTTACAAAGAGGGTACAGCTTCTATTCCTTGAGGATAAAGAATTGAACGATAGTTTTAACATTGCCTCACTTGGAAGCAGCTTTGACAATAGGATAATGCATTTTAGGCTGTCTTTTAATTCAAAGAAAGACCTAGAGGATCCAAAAAATATCGTATTTGATAAAGTGATCAGCCTTATTGCTCATGTAATCCATAGATATGATTTTAAAGATCTGGATAAGGTAGAGGTCATGGATATAGCCTCTCAAAAAATGGTCTCTATATCGTTGCTAGAGCTGGAGGATTTTAGAAAAGGCAAGATAAAGATCAAAGACCTATTGGATAATAAAAACCCTGAAAATCCTAACCCGTAAAAAATAAATCTAGGATATAATATATCGCAGCTCTATATAAAACCGTAGGGCACACTTAAGTGTGCCCTACTATATATACAAAACTGTAGGTGGCACTTAAGTGCCACCTACAGTTTTTCACGGGGTGTCACCTACGGTTTTTAACAGGAAGGATCTTTACTCTTCTTCCCTCGACATTTAGACGGCCTTCTACAAAAAGCTGTATCGCCTCAGGATAGATCCTATGTTCTTCCCTATGTATCTTGGCTTCTAAGGTCTCTTCGGTGTCATCCTCTTTTATAACAATCGCTTTTTGAAGTACTATAGGGCCCTCGTCCATATCTTCTGATACAAAGTGTACTGTGGGGCCTGTCACCTTTACCCCATGTAGATAGGCGTCTTTTATCCCATGCATGCCTTTAAACGAAGGAAGAAGCGCTGGATGTATATTTAAGATCTTATTTTTATACTGCCTGACAAAACTATTCGATAGAAGCCTCATATATCCAGCAAGTACTACAAGATCTATATTTTCCTTTTTAAGGTTTAAAATGATCTCTTTTTCAAAATCTTCCTTGGATGGTTTATCCTTTCTCTCCACTAAAATTATCTTGATCCCGGCCTTCTTTGCCCTCTCCAGGGCAAAGCACCTGGCTGTGTCAGATACAACAAGCTTTATAGCGCCTGTTATCTTTCCTTTATTTTTGGCATCTATTATTGCCTGTAAGTTCGTACCATTACCTGAGCAAAATACAGCTATGTTCATATGAGCATCTCTTCTATCTTTTTTGAAATATCATTTTTTGAACTCACCCCTACTATCCTCGAGTGTTCTTCGCCATCCTTAAAGAATATTATGGTAGGTATATTCATGACTCCTAATTGCGTTGCTATCTCCATGGCATCATCTATATTTAACTTCATGACCTTGCACCTTCCATTATATTCCCTGGAGATATCTTCTACTATCGGCGCTATCATCTTGCATGGCATACACCATGTTGCCCAAAAATCTACTAGTACTGGGACCTTTGACTGCAATACCTCTTCCCTGAAGGTGTTTTTTGTTACTTCTATCATGCTGCCAGCCTCCTCCCTCTACGTTAGTTTTCTTGTACAATACATTTCGTCGGACATTTTTGGCTGGATAACTCCAAAGAAGCCAAGCTATCTACCTTACTATAATCCAATCTTGAAAGATTGTCTTCTACTATAAATGCCCCTTTCGAAAGCTTTTCACAGACCTTGCACCCAATGCACCCTGCTTTACATGCATCCTTTGTGGCTAATATCTTATCTTTCGAAGAACATTTTACAAAATACTTCCTTGAGGCTTCTTCCAGGATTATTATATTCTTAGGGCATACCTCTACGCATTTTCCGCACGCAGTGCATTTATCCTTGTTTACTATAGGTATACATCCCTCTCCTATATGTATGGCATCAAAAGGGCATATAGCTGCGCAATCCCCGTATCCAAGACATCCAAAACTGCATTTTTTCTGCCCTCCTGCCATCAGGCTGGCTGCTAGGCACGTCCTGATACCATTATAAGAATATTTATCCTTTGCCTTATCCCCTCCGCCGCATTTTATACGGGCTATTTTTTTTACCATAGAACTCTTTTCGACGCCCAGTATATCCGCGATCTTATTAGAGGCTTCCTCTCCTCCTGGAGGGCAGCTTGTAAGGCTCGCATCCCCCTTTGCGATAGCTTCAGCTAAGCCCGCGCATCCTGCTTTGCCGCATGCCCCGCAATTTGCGCCAGGCAGAACACCAAGGATCTTTTCTATCTTCGGGTCTAGGTGAACCTTGAATATCTTAGACGCAAAAGCAAGGCCCAACCCGAACAAAAGACCCATGGATGACATAATTAAAATAGGTATAATCATAATATTTAATTCAAAAATCAAAATGCAAAAATCAAAAATACAAATTAAAATTTAAAAATTTTAAATTCTTTATACAGAAAAACATTTTTAAAAAATTTTGGATTTTGATATGTCATTTTAATATTTTAATATTGCTTTAAAACCTAAATCCACTGAATCCCATAAATGCCATTGACATAAGACTCGCTACAATAAATGCTATAGGCATGTCTTTCATATGGCGGGGAATATCGCAGAGTTCCAGCCTCTCGCGTATTCCTGACATAAAAAGTAACACTATTGTAAAACCCACGCCTGCGCAAAACCCTTGAGTAACACAAAACACCAGGCTCTTGATGATATTATCCGAGACCTTCATGAACATCTCGCTATTTAAAACAGCCACCCCAAATACAGCGCAATTTGTCGTGATCAAAGCCAGATATATACCGAATACCCTATATAATGCAGGAGAAAACTTCTGTATGAACATCTCGACGAGCTGTACAAAACTCGCGATAACAAGAATAAATGACAATGTGCGCAAATATTCTATATTAAAAGGCTTTAATAGATAGCTATAAACAGCCCATGTAATGATCGATGAGGCGGTCATGACAAAAGTAACTGCGAGGCCCATATAAAACGCGGGCGAAGTCTTTTTGGAGACTCCGATAAAAGGACAGAGCCCTAAAAATTTGGACAGTATAAAATTGCTGATAAATATTACGCTTATCGCTATCATGAACAGCTGGTTAAATTCCATTATCTCTTCTCCGTCAAAAAATTCACAGTCCCTATCAATATACCTATCACCAATAATGCGCCTGGGGCAAGTATAAAAAGAAGCGCTGGCTCAAAAGACTTTGTGATCACTAGCCCAAGGATAGTACCATTCCCCAAAAATTCCCTTATAGCTGATATAAGTAACAACGCCAATGTAAAGCCTACACCCATACCCAGCGCGTCAAATATAGACCTAGAAAATCCTTGCTTAGAGGCAAATGCCTCTGCCCTGCCAAGTACTATGCAATTTACAACTATTAAAGGGACAAATATACCTAATGATCTCGATAGTTCTGGAAAATAAGCCTTCATCATAAGCTCGACTATGGTGACGAAGGTAGCTATCACTACTATAAAACAGGGTATCCTGATCTTGCTAGGTATAAAACCTCTTATGATAGAGATTATAGCATTCGAACCCAAAAGTACAAATGTAGCAGCTATACCCATACCAAGGCCATTTACTACGCTTGTTGAGACTGCCAAAGTAGGGCAAAGCCCTAGCGCCAGCCTAAACGTAGGGTTTTCCTTTGTAATACCTTTTAAGAAATCATTAAATAATTTTTTCATTTTTTATTTTTAATAAATCCATATTTCTTTATCTTCGTATATCTATCTATAAGAGGAGTAAGCGCGTTCATAAAAAGTATAGAATACGACACCCCTTCCGGATAACTGCCCTTAAGCCTTATCAATATAGTAAGTATCCCGCAGCCTATACCGAATATCACCTTTCCCTTTTTGGTTAGGGGACCTGTTACATAATCCGTTGCCATAAAAAATGCCCCCAACACCAGTCCGCCTGCAAGAAGATGAAATAAAAAATCCCCTGTAAAAAAACCATCTTTGCCGAAGACCCAGCCAAGCACCATCACTGTCCCTATAAAGCTAAATGGCGTATGAAAACTTATTATATTCATAAGGAGTAAAAATGCCCCGCCTAAAAGCAAGGCCAAGATACAGACCTCTCCAATACAACCTCCATGGTTCCCAAGGAATAGGTCAATATAACTAAAATTCGCTGAGCCTTCTTTGGCTAAAGGAGTCGCGCTCGTTACAGCATCGCTGATCCACCTGGGATCTTTCCATGTTGTCATATAAACTGGCCAGGATATCTGTAAAAACACCCTACCCACAAGCGCTGGATTAAATATATTATGCCCTAACCCTCCAAAGATCTGTTTTCCTATGATAATACTAACCATGCTTCCTGCTATTGGAAGCCAAAAAGGTACCTCTGGCGGAAGATTATACGCTAAGAGTAAGCCTGTAAGGATCGCGGATCCATCCAATATAGCTAAAGGGTCTTTTTTTCTGAATCTCAAAAATATTGCCTCACTGAAAACACAAGCTAATATAGATATAGCTATCACCTTAAGACTGGAGAGGCCATATATATATACCCCTGCAATACCTGTAGGGATAAGCGCTAATATCACTAGATACATTATAGACCTTGTATTGAGGCGCGAACGAATATGCGGACTTGATGCAACGGTCAAGTTATCTATCATCTAATATCTCCAATGCCTTTTCCTTTATTGATCCTAAACACGCCCTACTCGAGATAGTAGCTCCTGTAATAGCCTGTATATCTCCCGGTGAAAGCCTTTTAGCATCCAGGCCCTTAAACTGCTCTGTAAAATAAGGCAATATCTTTTTTTCTTCTTCTTTCTTGGAAAATATGTTTTTTATAGCATTGATCAATGTCTTATTAGAAACTATTTCCACTATCTTTGCGCCAAGACCAGGAGTCTCGTTTTGGCTCAATACCCTTACTCCTGTAATAGTGCCGTCTTTTTTTATACCTACCATACTTTCTATAATGCTAGAATAACCATATTTTTTTGCAATGAACACGTAACCCGTAACCCGTAACCCATCTCCCGCAAAGACCTCCCAATAAGCTATCTCTTCGTCCCTATAAACTGGTTTTATAATATCTCCTACGCTCTCAGGCATTACTTCTTTCAAGGATTCTTTTTCGACAAGTTTTTTTTGATATTCTATCTTTGGCTTCGTAATATTATAGACTACCGCAAGGATGCTTGAGGCGGTCATATTTACCAAAAAAAGTACCAACGCAAATCTTATAAGTTTATTCATTTTCTGGCTCTTAACTTTGCTTTTGCTAATTTGATATAGTGTACTATATCTATTTTAGAAGGGCACATGTAACTGCATGAACCGCATTCTATACAGTCTAAAATGTCATAGTTTTCCGCTATATCAAGCCTGCTTGATTTCATGGAGACTGCTATCATGCACGGCATGAGGCCGCTAGGACATGAGTCAATGCAGCGAGAACACCGTACGCAGTCGATCTCCTTATGTTTCTTGAAAGAACTATCCAATACCAATATCCCGGAAGTGCCTTTTATGATGGGCGCGCTTAGATCATACTGAGCGAATCCTGTCATAGGGCCTCCCATAATTATCTTAAATATATCTTTTTTTGTGTCAAGCTTACAAAAATCCAAGACCTCGCCTATAGTGGTCCCTAACCTGACTAAAATATTCTTCGGCTCCTTTAAGGACCTTCCGGATACAGTTATGACTCTTTCATATAAAGGTTTTCCAAAATATACTGCTTCATAAACGCTATATACGGTCTGGACATTACTTACCAGGCACCCTATATCCATCGGAAGCCCTCCGGAAGGCACCTCTTTATTCAAGATGGTCTTTATAAGTTGTTTTTCTCCTCCTTGAGGATACCTGGTTTTGAGCTTTTTGATAGTTATATTGGCAGTATTATCCCTTATCTTAAATAAAGCGCTTCCCAGGTCCTCTATAGCATCGATCTTGTTCTCTTCTATGGCTATTATTACATTCTCTATGCCCAAGACCTTGGCTATAAGATTTATTCCTAAGATTATCTCTTTTGACTTTTCGACCATCACCCTGTGGTCACACGTGAGAAATGGCTCGCATTCAGCGCCATTTATTATAAGTGTGGTTATCTTCTTGCCTGCAGGGGGGCTCAATTTTACTGATGCAGGAAACGCGGCCCCGCCTAACCCTACAATACCAGCATCTTTTACAATATTCACTATAGCTTCTTTTGTAAGGTTTGCTACCTCTTTTATGTTCTCTTCAAAGGCCTTTTTGTCCTCTCCATCTGATTCTACTACTATAGCTTCGAACTTCCCAAGTGTAGGATGGATCGACTGCTCTATCGCAGTTACCTTGCCAGATATACTTGAATGTAGGTTTGATGATATAAAGCCCTTTCCTTTTGCAATAAGAGTACCTGTTGAGACTTTATCCCCCATATTAACGACTGGCTCGGATGGGGCACCAGTATGCTGAGAAAGAGAGAGAATAGCTTTCTTGGGCAATGGAGCTCTCTCGATCCTCTTATCCTTGGTTAAGTCTTTATACTCTGGCGGGTGTATAAAATTCAGATTGATCATGACTCAGGTATTATACAAAAAATAACGCTTCTTGACAACCTTTTTAGATTAAAGTATAATTCTTACAATCAAACAAGGAGGTAATCCAATGAGCGTAGGAGAATTCGGCCACTGCTGTACAGATTGTCAAGTTTATTGGACATGCGAGACCAAGTGGTATAGAGGAGAACGGCACGAAGAAAATATTTGCTGCAATATATGCAATTATTATAGTGAATGTAAGAATGCCTGGGAAAAGAAAACTAGATCCGCTAAGAAAAAACATAGATAGACCTTAATATCCTTTTTTATTTTTTATAGCCTCGACCAAAAACTTCAAAATACCTATTGTTGCGAATAAAAAGCCTATTGCTATGATTATATAGCCTTTTTGAACCCTCTCTGCGATAAAAGATGTCGCTACCATAAATATCAAAAAACCTATATGCATTATTATTTCTATAGAGCTGAAGGTCCTCCCTCTCATCTTATCCTCCATCACTTCGTGGAGAATTGTATTGGAAGATATCACTATAGGAGAGGCTGCCATGCCTAGTGCAAGCGAAAAAAATCCTGCTATAAAAAAATTAGGATATATTTTCAGACTCGCGGCAAAAACACTGAGGACCACTCCTGTTGCGAACAACCCCATATCTATGACTTTTTTCTTGTCGAGTTCCCCTCCGAACCTGCCATACAATAAAGACCCCAAGAAAAGCCCTATCCCCAGAAGCATGGCAAGATAGCCCAAATGTTCCGTCGAAGAATGCAAAGCCTCTTGTATAAAGACTATTACTATTACATATATGCTGCCGACGCCTGCCATTATCAAGAACATGGTATTTGCCACCATCCTTATATCTTTATTGTTCTTTAGATATACAAGGCCTTCTTTTATATCTTCTACGACTGTCTTTTCTATTATATTTCTTACATCTCTTATCCTTACCCTATTATCTACCTTTTTTTTAACGCCTATCACCACAAAAGATAGCATCAAAGCTGATATAATATATGTGGCCGAGTCTATAAAGAATCCTCCTTTTACACCAAGCCTTTCGACAATTATACCCCCAAATCCATAACCTATAACAGTTGCGATCATCATAGTAGTCGAGTTGAGAGAATTTGCCAAAAGTAATTTTTCTTTATCTACTATATCAGGTATTATCGAGAGCTTCGAAGGTAAGAAAAATCTTGTAGCAGAAAACACTATAAATACCATTATATATATCGGGGCCATTGTCCTTGTATACATCACGACTGCTGGTATCGAGACTACAAAAACTGCCCTTATGATATCAGCTATTATCATAGTGCGTTTCCTGTCCCATCTATCAACATAGATACCGGCGATCGGCCCTATAATAAATACAGGAAGTATAGTAAAGGAGAGTATCTTGGCAAGCTCCAATGTAGACCCAGGCGTCCTGGCGTATATAAGCCCTATCAAGGCCATCTGGTTCAGCTTATCACCAAAATTTGATATTATCTGGCTAAGCCAAAGGAGTGAAAAATTCTTATCTTTTAAAAGTTCTCTTACTCGTGCCATAAGAATATTTTTTGGCTGTCCCGCGCTGCATAACGTAACGCGAGAGCAGCTCGGGACTCGTTTCGCCTTCGGCGAAACTCGGAGCCGATGAGTGGATTCGAACCACCGACCTGAGCTTTACGAAAGCCCTGCTCTGCCATCTGAGCTACATCGGCATATGTATTATTTATTATATCACAGGAATGGAATTAGAGAATTAAAAAATTAAATCTTGAATTTTATGCGGCTAACCTGGTAAATTTAACCCGATTAGAATAATTTATTTAACGGTTGGGTTTATGAATATAAAAAGGGCTGTCGGGGCATAGGATTTAAAATAGATTTGCATTTTACTGCAATATACCAGGTACAATAAAAGCTCCTATGATACCGACTAATATTAAAAAGAAAATAGCAATACAGCTTAAGAACAAAACCAAGCCAGAGTTTGAAACGCATTGTAAGTATTTTTCATATTCCTTATTCTTATTTTTAATGCTCTTTAGTAACTTTTGTCTTTCATATATGGATAATGTCGGGTCATATAGTTTCCAGTAACCACAACTATAATTTCCTTTACGCCATCCATCGGCATATAAGCAGAATATTTTTATCTGCTCTATTACTTGTTTAGTGTCACTTTTAAAATTACAATTATTACAACAATATTTCATATTCGCACCTTAAAATCAAGAAAATCTACTTATTTAGCCTTTTTTAATCTTTATCATAAGTAGTGGAAAAAAAATAGCCTCTTTAGGCCTATAATTAATTCCCTATGTTTCTATTTAAAGTATATCATATAATGGTAATTATTCAAGCTATAGTTAGGAGTGGTGTTTGTCTATAGATGGTCTATAAATAGAAAATCTCTCTAAGTTATTGTGATTATTTATAATTATAGTAATTTAGGCGGGTTATGAAAAAGGCTTGGAAGGCTTTACGACAGCCCTGTCCTTCGACTACGCTCAGGACAGGGTCCTGAGTTTATCGAATGACCCTGCTCTGCCAACTGAGCTACATCGGCAAATTGTTTTAGGTAATTATACCATTAAGGGCAAAAAGGAGAAATCTATTTTTGCTTTGTGCGGCCTGAAGCCATTAACATTACTATGGCAATTACTGA
>JBDRJN010000012.1:0-33226 GCA_043814965.1 Candidatus Omnitrophota bacterium | reverse complement strand
CCCGCTGCTGTCGCAGCCGCCAGAATTGCATCTATGTATGGCGGTAATGCTCCTGATAGAGCTCCCAGGGTAGCAGGATACGTTGTGGGAGTCTGCGCTGAACGAAAACTCTCACACGCAGTTGATATGGTCCTTATTGCCCCTATAGCTGCTGTTTCATTGGCGTTGTGGCGCGCTCGCAGCAAGTTAGGTATAGCTATTGCGGCTAATAGAGATATGATTGCGACTACTATCATTATTTCTACGAGCGTAAAGCCGGCTTTTGTCCTTAGCTTTAACATATACTTCCCTCCTTTCTTTTATATTACAGGTTTTAAATAATTATATTATAACGTGAAAAGAAGTATATCACATGTTTTTGATTTGTCAAGACAGCTCCGGAAACCCGACATATGGCCTATTTTAAGGTATAGGCCGATTATCCGCTTATTAGTTCTGTCATCTTGAATATCGGCAGGAACATGGCTATTACAATACTGCCTATCACTATGCCTAAAAAGGCTATTATAAGAGGCTCTATGAGGCTGGTCATGCCACTCACAGCAGCATCGACCTGGTCATCGTAAAAATCAGCGATCTTACTAAGCATCTTTTCCAATTCACCTGTCTGTTCCCCTACTTGTATCATCCTTACCACCATAGGCGGAAATACATTACTCTTTGCGAGAGGGTCGGCTATGCTTTCACCCTCTTTTATACTCGAACGGACATCTCCGAGCGCTTTTTCTATTACAGTATTGCCGGCGGTCTTACCTACTATCTCAAGTGAAACCAATATAGGAACGCCGCTTTTTATAAGAGTAGAAAAGGTCCTTGTAAATTTTGCAACCGCGACCTTTCTCAATAATTCCCCAAAGACAGGGAGATTAAGCACTGATCTATCAAAAAACATCCTCCCCCGGGAAGTCTGCATATATTTCCTGATACCTATAACAGTAATAACTGCTATCGCGACAAGATATAAAAATATGCCTCTCAAAGTATCGCTTATAAAAATAAGCGCCCTTGTCGGAAAAGGAAGGTCTCCTCCCAGGATATCAAATATACCCTTAAAAGTAGGTATGACCTTTAAAAGCATAAGAAGTGTTATCAAGGTCGCCATTACTATCACAACAGCAGGATATATCAGGCTGGATTTTACTTTTCTTTGCAAGGCACTCGTCTTTTCAAGATATGTAGCAAGCCTGTCCAGTATATCATCAAGCGCGCCGCTTGATTCTCCAGCCCTTACCATGTTTATATATAGAGGAGAAAAGACTACGGGGTGTTTACCAAGGGCCTCTGAAAAACTAGTACCTACTTCTATATCGTCCCTGATAGCTGCAACAACACTTTTAAAATTGGACTTATCGAGCTGTTCCGAAAGTATATCTAAAGCCTGCACCAAAGGTATGCCGCTATCTACCATAGTAGCAAGCTGCCTTGAAAATATAACAATATCATCCAGCTTTACTTTACTTGAGCCTCCCATGGATCTCTTTTTTGCAACTTCTTCAATAGATATTATAACAAGGTTTTTCTTCCTTAGCGCATCCACAAGAATGGCCTTGTCAGAATATTCCGAGGTACCTGTTACGGTCTTTCCCATGCTCTCTTTTGCTACATATCTAAATAAAGGCATCTATCATCCCTCCGAGGTTACCCGCATTACCTCTTCCATGGTAGTCATACCATTTTTACATTTTTCCATGGCTTCTTCTCTAAGGGTCTTCATACCTTTTGAGACGGAATAATTCTTTATATCTTCTACAGAAGCCCTGTCTATGATCTTACTTCTTACCTCATCATCTATATCCAACACTTCCAGGATCGCATTTCTCCCGCGATACCCTGTAGAAGAACAATGCTTACAACCTGTTGCTTTACCTTTGCAAACACTGCATATGACTCTACACAGGCGCTGGGCTGCTATCAATATAACTGACGATGATATTAAAAATGGCTCTATTCCCATATCCATAAGCCTTGATATTGCGCTTGTTGCATCATTTGTATGAAGAGTACTTAAGACAAGCTGGCCTGTAAGCGCTGCTTTTATAGCTATATCAGCTGTCTCTGAATCCCTGATCTCCCCTACCATTATTACATCAGGGCTCTGTCTTAAAAGCGACCTCAATCCATTCACAAAACTAAGGCCTATGTCTGGGTTTACCTGTACCTGGGTAACGCCTTCTACCTGATATTCAACAGGGTCCTCTATAGTTATTATATTCTTTTCAGGTGTATTTAACTGGCTCAGGATAGAATAAAGAGTAGTGGATTTCCCGCTGCCAGTAGGGCCTGTGACAAGCATCATGCCGAAAGGCTTCTTTACTGCTTCTTTAAATTTTGTAAGAGCATACTCTGAAAAACCCAACTCATCCAGGCCTATTGATAGATTGGACTTATCAAGAGCCCTCAGGACAATTTTGCTCCCAAAAGAAGTAGGCAGCGCTGATACCCTAAAATCTACTTCCTTTTTTTTGATCCTTATCTTAAACCTGCCGTCTTGAGGCACTCGAGACTCTGTTATATCCATGCCTGACATTATTTTTAATCTCGCTAACACTGCGTTTTGATTCTTCTTTGGTATTTTAAGCTCGTCGTGAAGCGAACCATCTATTCTATAACGGACTCTAACATAGCTTTCTTCAGGCTCTATGTGTATGTCAGACGCCCTTTTTCTTAGGGCCTCTACAAGGATGAGATCCACTATCTTTACTATAGGAGCAGCCTCTCCTTCTGTAATAGCCCCGCTTAAGTCAAACTCCTCGTCTGAGCTTTTGACGACCTCGACCTCTTCCCCTTTGTCCTCATTCATTAATTCTGATATGGCTTTTTCTTCAAGATAATATTTATCTATTACATTTATTATATCCGTCCTAGTGCTTAATACTGTCTCTATATTTAACTTGGTGAGCATCTTCACTTCATCGACCGCCAATATATTAAACGGGTCAGCCATTGCCAGTATAAGCGTATCAGAAAGTTTGCATATCCCTACGACAAGATATTTTCTCGAGATCTTCTCAGGAACAAGATTGACAGAATCTTTTTCTATTTTATACTGGGCCAGATTGACAGAGGGTATATTAAAAGCATAGCTCATGGTTGACATGAGGTCCTTCTCGCTAATAATACCTTCTTGAAGCAGTATCTCGGTCAATGTCCCGCCCCTAGACTCCTGGAGTTCTCTCGCTTTTTTTAAATCTTCTTCTTTAAGAAAATTATTCTTTATTAAAGTCTGGGTCAGTTTATCGATCAAAGATTTAGTCATATATTATAAGGCCTGTTCGTCACTAATAGTGACCCTTAATATCTCTTCCAGGCTTGTAAGTCCTTCCAGGACCTTGCTAAGCCCATCTTCTCTAAGAGTGACCATCCCTTCTTTTCTAGCGATAGCCTTTATATCAGCTTCTTTGGTATTTTTTAATATCTTACTTTTTATAGAAGACGATATCGCCAAGGCCTCGCATATACCCACTCTTCCGGAATAACCTGTATTTAAACATTTTTCACAACCTTTGGGCCTATAGAAATCTTTATTCTTTACTACATCTTTATCAAGGCCCAATCTAGACAAAAGAGAATGATTGGGTTTATACGCCTCTTTACATTTTGGGCAAAGTTTACGTACAAGTCTCTGCGCAACTATAGCAATAAGAGATGACGATATTAAAAAAGGTTCTACGCCCATATTTATAAGGCGCACTACTGAACCGCAGGCAGTAGTTGTATGGAGAGTGCTTAAGACAAGATGGCCCGTAAGCGCTGACTTTATAGCAATATCCACTGTCTCAAAATCCCTGATCTCGCCTATCATGATAATATCCGGGTCCTGCCTTAAAATAGACCTCAGAGAACTTGCAAAAGTAAGCCCGACCTCGCTTTTGACATTGACCTGATTTACTCCTTGTATCTGATATTCGACAGGGTCCTCTACGGTTATGAGATTCTTTTCCGGATCATGTACAAACTTCAACAAAGAATAAAGAGTTGTAGTCTTTCCGCTTCCTGTAGGCCCGCAGACAAGGATCATGCCATGAGGCTCTTTGGCGCACTTTTTTAAGACCTTTAATGACTCTTCGCCAAAACCCATCTTGTCAATATCCAACATTGCCTGTGACTTATCCAAAACCCTCAATGCCACTTTCTCACCTGTCGAGGCTGGAAGTATGGAGACCCTAAAATCAACCTCGTTATTACCGATCCTTAACTTAAACCTACCATCCTGCGGAAGGCGGCGCTCTGCTATATTAAGATTGGACATGACCTTGATCCTAGAGATAATAGATTCATGCATAACCTTAGGTATAGACTCTATTTCTTTAAGAACACCGTCTACCCTAAAACGCACTCTTGAAAAATTCTGCATAGGCTCTATAAGTATATCGCTCGACCTCGACTTTATACCATTTTCTAAGATCTTGTTGGTAAGCTTAACGACAGGGGCTTCTTCTGTCAGCTTGAAAAGCTTTTCAGAATCAAGGCCTTCCTCTACATCTCCTGCTTTTATGATCTCAAGGTCTTCTTCCTTGATATCTTTCATCAATTCTTCCAGTGCCTCGTGAGCGCCTTCGCCATAATGCTGGTCTATGACATTTTGGACATCTTCATTCGAGGCAATGATAGTGGATATATCAAAGCCTGTGAGAGACTTGACATCATCCAAGGCAAAGACATTGAGAGGATCCGACGTCGCAACAGTAAGTATGTTCCCGACTTTTGAGACAGGTATTATCTTGTATTTTATAGCTACATCTCTTGATATGAGTTTTAATATCTCAGAGTCTATCTTGAAACGGCTTAAAGAAATAGGAGGGATCCCTAAGCCTTGGCTAATGACAGCCATAAGGTCTTTTTCATTCACCAGCTTAAGTTCTATAAGTATATCTTTTAGGGAACCGCCTTTTTCCTTGTGGACCTTTAAAGCCTGCCTCAGCTCTTGTTCTGTGATTATCTTGTTTTTTATAAGTATCTCAGTTAGGCGGTCTTTTAGAGAATGCATAATTATTTATAGTATTTTTCGATTGCCTTTTTCACATCGACGCTTGTGGAAACAAATATCTGTACACAAAGCCCTGATATCAATTCTACGTCTTCTATTGCAACCGTATTTAAGGGATTGCTCATCGCAACAGTAAGATTATTTCCTATCTTATCTATAGGTATCATGCAAAATCTTACAGCAACATTCTTTGGCAGGATCTTTAATATCTCCGGATTTATCTCATAATTATCTAAAGGCAAAAATGGAAACCCATACTGCGCTGTCAAGGCCTGGGCAATAGCCTCTTCTGTCGCATAACCAAGCTCTACAAGTATTTCTCCTGTAAGGCCTCCCTTTTTTTCATGTATCTCAAGGGCCTTTTCGAGTTGCTTCTTGGTTATCACATTGCGCTCAATAAGAAGCTCTCCTAATTTTTTTGAAACAAGTCTCTTTGCCATAATGAGTTATTTTTTTTCTCTAAGCATTCTTTCCATATCCTGGGGTTCTGTGGATCTCGCCAGGCAATCTTCTTTGGTTATCTCGCCTTTGATAAAAAGATCGAACAAGCATTGATTCATTGTCTGCATACCTTCTTTCTGGCACGTCTGCATCGTAGAATATATCTGGTGGGCCTTAGATTCCCTTATCTGGCTCCTGACAGCCTGGTTTGCTAAAAGAAGCTCCACTGCAAGCACCCTGCCATCATTAGTAGCCCTGGGGATAAGCTGCTGCGAAAGCGCCCCTATAAGTACAAAAGATAGTTGTGTCCTTATCTGCTGCTGCTGCCTTGAAGGAAAGACATCTATGATTCTATTTATAGTCTGTACGCTATCAGAAGTATGAAGTGTCGCAAAGACAAGATGCCCTGTCTCAGCTATAACAAGCGCTGCTTCAATAGTCTCAAGATCTCTCATCTCACCTATCAAGATCACATCCGGGTCTTCTCTTAATACATGTTTAAGCGCGTTAGGAAAAGTCAGGGTATCACTGCCTACCTCTCTCTGGTTGATAACAGCTTTTTTGTTAGAATGCATATATTCTATAGGGTCTTCTACTGTTATGATATGACAACTTCTTCTTTCGTTTATCCAATTTATCATAGACGCAAGGCTTGTAGACTTACCGCTTCCAGTAGACCCAGTCACAAGGACCAGCCCCTTCGTCTTATTGCATAAATTTTCAATAGCATGGACAGGAAGGCCGCACTCTTCGAAACTCATAATGTTAAAAGGAAGGTTCCTTATAGCTGAACCCACACAGCCTCTTTGCCAAAACACATTGACCCTGAATCTTCCCAAATTCTCCTTGCTAAATGCAAAATCCAGCTCTCTTTCCCTTTCGAGCTTTGCCTTATGTTCATTTGTCAAAAATGAATATACAAGGTCTTTACAACTTTCCGGGGTCAATGCAGTATTTCCTATATCTTCGAGAGACCCATCTATCCTTATACGCGGTTTAGTGTTTGCCCCAAGATGTAGATCAGAAGCACCTCTGTCTACCATCTCCTTAAGCAATAAATTGATATCTAGCGGCATTTTTGTTATTCCTTTCTTTATAATATATAGTTGCTATATAGATTAAATACTTATTCTATAGACAAACAAAGTATACAACAGAATCTACTTAAGTTCAAGTTCCTATAAAATCCCATGAAAGGCCTGCATCATCTTTTACCTTATTTAGATAAGACCCTACGTCTATATTATTTTCCTTAAGGCCTTGTTCCCAAAGAGAATGATCAAAATATTCACCCCACGCCTGAAGCCTTGCGCCTTTACGCCAGACTTCATATACAACCTTGCCGATCTTTTCATCGCCCCTTGAAAGGATAGCCTCGATCCTGCTCATCTCTACGTTATGGAAATCTATTCTTAATATATTTTTTTTATTTACCTCTATTTTTTTTCTAAATATATAATCTACCTTATCCTTCAATACCTCTAGGCTATCCATACCCTCCCTCTCGAAATCAGAATGAGGCTTTGGTATAAAAGAGGATATGCTCAGGTTTACGCTCTTTATCTTAGAAACAAGCCCTATTATCGCATCCAGGTCAGCTTGATCTTCCGTAGGAAGCCCTATCATAAAATATAATTTTACCTTTTTCCATCCTGCTTTAAGCAGAAGATTTGATTTTTCAACTATAAGGTCAGTGTCTATTTTTTTATTCAAGTATTTTCTCAACCTCTCGCTTCCAGCTTCCGGAGCAAAAGTAAGGCCTGCCTTCTTGATAAGCGAGGTCGCGCCCTTTACATCAAAATCCCTGACCCTTAATGATGGCAAAGATATCTTTACACCCTTATGCTTAAAGCGCTCCTCTAGTCTCATTGCCAACTCATCTATATAGGGATAGTCACCGCTTGAAAGAGAAAGGAGCGAGATCTCTTCGTAACCTGTGCTTTTTATTGACCTTGAAGCTATATCTAATATATTATCTACTGAGCGTATCCTTAGCGGATCAAATATCTTTGTAGCCTGACAAAATTTACATCTGTGAGGACAGCCCCTCATTATTTCAATTCCGATCCTGTCATGGACTATCTGGATATAAGGCACTACGATATCAACAGGAAAAAAAGAGCTGTCCAGGTCTTTGATCTTTCTACATAAGACAGTCTCGGTCTTATCTTTTTTTAGGCCCGGGACATAGACTCCATCCAGCCTTGAAAGTTCTTTAAGTATGCTGCCTCTCGCATCGTTAGACCTAAATACATCCACGATCTCCAAGATCACTTCTTCAGCTTCTCCTATCACAAATACATCTATAAATTCACTCATCACCCCGGGATTAAAACAACAGTGCCCCCCTGCTATGACAATAGGGTCATCCTCGCACCTGTCCTTAGAAAAAATAGGCACTCCTCCTAGGTCAATTATATTTAGCACATCAGTAAAATTCATCTCATACTGCAAAGAAAAACCTATGATATCAAATTCTTTTAGTGGTTTTCCTGTTTCAAGAGATGCGAGTTTCTTCTCTTCCCTCCTCAACTTCTCTTCCATATCTCTCCATGGAGCAAATACCCTTTCACAAGACACGTCTTCCTGGTTATTCAGGATCCCGTACAAGATCCTCATACCGATATGGCTCATACCTATCTCATATATATCAGGAAATGCAAGCGCCATATGAATAGATACCTTATTCCAATCTTTATGACAGGAATTCCATTCTTGATTTATATACCTGCCAGGTCTCAATACATCCAACAAGATAAACTCCTTTGGGCTAAAAGAAAATGTCTTTGCCTATAGACTTTATTTTAACTGATGATAGTACTCTACCTATGTATCGCGATGCTTTCTAAGAGAGCTACGGAGATCAACGTGACCAAAAGAGATGACCCTCCATAACTTATCAACGGAAGAGGTATTCCTACGACAGGCATAAACCCCATAGTCATACTGAGATTCACTATGACCTGAATACCTATAATGCTCAAAAGTCCTACAGCTAAGAGCTTCCCGCAAGGATCCTTTGCCTTTTCAGCTATTTTTATTCCCCTGGCTATCAATAGATAGTAAAAAAATATCAGCAATAGGCTTCCCAGAAATCCCCATTCTTCTCCCGCTACAGAAAATACAAAGTCTGTATGGCGTTCTGCAAGAAAATTGAGCTGATTCTGTGTACCTGAAAGCCATCCCTTACCAAGCAATTCTCCAGAGCCTATTGCTATCCTCGATTGTATAATAGTATATCCAGCTCCTAATGGGTCTATATTAGGGTCTATAAATACTAAGAGCCTGTCCTTCTGGTATTCCTTTAGAAAGAACCAACCTAAAGGACAAGATAAAAATCCCAGGATCATTATAAAACATAAGTTCTTTAGCGGGACTCCCCATGTATAAAGCAATATTAAGACTATCGGAATAAACATTAATGCTGTCCCAAGATCCGGTTCTTTTAAGATCAGGACAAAAGGGACCAATATCATAGCAAGAGGAGCGGCTATATTCTTAAAAGAACTGTATGTCTTATGTGTTACCAGGTATTGGACTATAGCCAATGTGATAAAAAGCTTTGCAAATTCGGATGGCTGTATATTAAAAGCCCCTATACGAAGCCACCTCTGGGCACCAAATCTGCGGCTGCCGACCAAAAGCACTAACACCAGCAAAAATATAGTTATAAAATAGAATATATTTCCAATCCCTACTATCTTACGATAATTCATATTTATAATAAATACGGATATCAACACTCCCAATAAAAACCACATCATCTGCCTGGATACATAATCTATATTATTAGGATACGTGGAACTAAATAAAAGCAGCAGCCCCAGCATAAATATCACAAATACACATATAACCAATATCCAATCAAAACCTTTATATTTTTTAGTCTTTATGATTTCCATAGATAAGATTCAAAAAATCTTTACCTGCTATTTTTTTATACTCTTAGACCAATATTCTACTACCTGCCTTACTATGAAGGCCGGGAGATCCCCGCCGCTTCCTCCGTGCTCAAGGAATACCACAAAACTGATCTCGGGATTATCTATAGGCGCAAATCCGCCAAACCAAGCATGAGTCCTGGTACCATCTCCTGTCTGGCTCGTGCCTGTCTTGCCAGCTATGGATATTTTTTCACTCCATGCTTGATGCCCGGTCCCATGTTCGCCCTCTACGACTCCTCTCATGCCTTTTTTTACAATATCTATATTTTCTTTTCTGATCCTAAGCTTACTAGGCATGTTAAGGTCTCCGCTCTTTATCACATGAGGCTGCACAAGCTCCCCTCCATTTGCAATACTTGATATAAAACGCGCCAGCTGCATAGGTGTTATAAGTAAGTATCCTTGGCCAATAGACAGATTAAGCGTATCCCCTGCAAACCACCTCATGCCATAAGCTGTCCTTTTCCAGGGCCTGGTCGGTAAAAATCCTTTTTCTTCACCTGAAAGCTCGATGCCTGTCTCTTTTCCAAATCCAAATTGTACAGCATATTCCAATATCTTCTCTAGCCCAAGCCTAAGCCCCAAGTTATAGAAATATACGTTGCAGGACTGTGTTATAGCATTTTTTATATTCATAGGGCCATGGCCATCTCTATTCCAACAATGAAAAAGACTGCCCCCCATGTCGATCTTACCATGGCATTCAAATGTAGTCTCAAAATTTATCACACCAGACTCAAGGCCAGCAAGAGCAATTACCAATTTAAATAATGAGCCTGGTGAATACTGCCCCATTATAGCTCTATTGATAAGAGGCGCATCCACATCACGCAAGATATTTCCTAAAGACTCATTAGGGTCGTATGACGGGACGCTGACAAGCGCCAGGACCTCTCCGTTATTAGGATCCATGACTATGGCTGCGCCTTTTTCATCTTTCATCAGATCCCATATAAAAGATTGCAAGCTGGAGTCTAATGTCAATGTCACGTCTTTACCTTTTCTTGCTTTTTTATGGCTGAGCACCTCTACCTGATGGCCCTTGTTATCTACCTGCACCTGCATACCCCCGCTCTTGCCTCGCAAGACATGGTTTGCTATTTTTTCTACACCATTCTTTCCTAGAAGGTCTTTTGCCGCATATCCGTATTCTCCAAAGATCTCGAGCTCTTCCTTGTCGATCTCTCCTACATAACCTACAACATGAGAAAAAGCCTCTTTGAATGGATAGTTCCTCAGAGGGATCTCTTTGACTAAAACCCCTTTCATATCAAGCTTTAATTCTTCTATGATTATAGCGTCTTTTTTTGATATACCCTTTATGATCTCACATGGAGCGAACGGTGCGATATAATTGCGCTTATAATTTCTCTTTAACAGGCTCTCTTTTACATCCAATAACTTGCTGATCTTTAATATCACTCCATCAATATCTGCTGCTTCCTGAGGTATTATGAACACCCCGAAAGAAAGTGAATCCTCAGCCAATACCCTGCCCAGCCTATCATATATAATGCCTCTCGTGGCAGGGACATTTAATAGGCGGATGCTATTTCTATAGCTCATCTCCCTATAGATCGGGCCTTTTATTATCTGTAGATAAAACAGGCATCCTACTAAGAATATGAAAAGACTGATAAAAGATAGGTATATGATCCTTAGGCGCATATTTATAAAGACTGATCGGCTGCTTCTTTATTATCCTCACAAAGCCTGAATATCAAAGGCGATGCAACGCTAGACAATAAAGCTGTGCAAAAGATAGAGACATGCAGGTTTCTAGTGAAAATAAAATATAGGAGGTAAAATAACGCTGCCCCTGTAAAAGTAAATACCATATCCATCAAGATATTTTCTTTATAATATATATGTTTCCTGGCAAAGTTGCATATCGTTGATATCGCTCCATAGAGAAACATATTCAGGCCAAAATCCGTTATTGAAAAAATATCCGCAACTAACCCTATCAACATACCATACAAAAGAGATTTCCACATATCCTCTCTTAAACCTACAAAAACAGCTAGTATTATTAAAACATTTATATATCTTAAAATAGTAAATTGCAAGACCGCTGCTATAAGCATAACAATAAAAAACATCATATTGCTCATTTTATTACCAGCACCTCTTCTAATTTCATCATATCAGTCTCTGGTTTTATAATAGCCTTTATGTATAACCCGCTATCGTCCTCTTCCAGCCTGACGACCTCACCGATAAGCATGCCTTTTTCATATATACCGCTAAAACCGGATGTTATCACCTTGTCCCCTGACTTGACCTCACAATCCAGTTCAAGATATTTCATAATAAGCCCTAAATTTGGATCTCCTGTCACTACACCTATATCCCTGGTGCGCTGGACAATACTCCCTACAGCAAGGTCATTGCTTGTAATAAGGATGACCCTACTGATACTCCAGCCCGATTCATAGACCCTTCCTACAAGCCCAGCCCCGCTTATAACAGGCATGTCCTTCTTTACGCCATCTTTTTTTCCTTTATCTATTATGATAGTGCTGTAAGAGGCCAATGAATCCCTTGCAATGACTATACTAGGTATGAACTTATGCTTATTGCGCTCCGTAAAATCGAGAAGCTCTCTAAGCCGCTGGTTCTCTATTTTGTCTTCTTTTAATTTAAGCAGCTCCAATTCCATATTGGCAAGATTTTCTTCCAGAAGCCTGTTCTTTGAATAGAGTTCTTTAAAATTCGGTATATCACGTATCACATACCAAGAACCGGATATCATTTTAAACGGTATACGGAAGAGATCGACGATCTTTATTCGGAGATCTATTGAGAAAAGCTGGGAAAATACCAAAAAGCTAGATATGCTGACAAAAAATATTATAAAAGAAAAGGATTTTTTTCGTTTTCCCACGCACTTTAAGGTAAGTTATTTTTTAGAAATCCAGTTTGGAACGCACAGTAACTTTTTTCAAATACTTTATCTCGCTTAGTACTTTTCCGGTACCCATAGCTACTGCTGTAAGAGGATCTTCTGCAACATGAACAGGAAGCCCTGTCTCTTCGCTTATTAATTTATCTAACCCTCTCAAAAGAGCGCCTCCTCCTGCCAACACTATACCTTTTTCGATCAAGTCAGCAGAAAGTTCCGGCGGAGTCCTTTCAAGGGTCATCCTTGTAGCCTCTAGGATAGCTGAGATCGGCCCAGCTATTGCCTCTCTTATCTCCTCAGAAGAGACGGTTATTGTCTTTGGAAGCCCTGCCACTAAGTCTCTACCCCTTACCTCCATAGTCAGTTCTTCCTCGAGAGGATAACTAGAGCCTATTTTTATCTTTATGTCCTCAGATGTACGTTCTCCTATCATAAGGTTATAAGTCTTTTTAAGGTGTTCTATTATAGCGTCATCCAACTCATCTCCGCCTATACGGATAGAGCGGGAAAAAACAATACCAGCCAGGGATATGACAGCTATCTCAGTAGTGCCTCCTCCTATATCTATTATCATGTTCCCGCTAGGCTCCTGTATAGGAAGGCCGACGCCTATGGCAGCTGCTATAGGCTCTTCTACCAGATACACTTCTCTAGCGCCAGCATGTTCTGCTGAATCCTTGACAGCCCTTTTTTCAACCTCAGTAATACCAGAAGGTATAGCTATCACCATTCTAGGCCTTACAAATACTTTGCGGTTGTGGACCTTTTTTATAAAATATCTTAACATATCCTCTGTTATCTCAAAATCAGCTATTACACCGTCTTTCATAGGCCTTATTGCTACGATATTACCAGGCGTCCTGCCAAGCATCCTTTTAGCCTCTTCTCCTACTGCCAATACACTATGAGACCCTTTTTGTATAGCAACGACTGATGGTTCGCACAAGACTATCCCCTGGCCTTTTACATATACCAATGTAGAAGCAGTGCCAAGGTCGATACCCATGTCATTGGAGAAAAACCCTAGTAAATAATCAAAGGCCTTTTTTAATAATTTCAAGAAACGAGTCATTTTTCACCCCGGTTTTTTTGTTTAAAATTTATTTAATCCTAATTTTAGCAAAACGTTACAACATTGTCAAACTAAATTGTTTACCTATTGTTTCTCAGCCTAAACCTTTTCTTTGGTAGGGGAGCTTTAAAGCTCCCCTACTGACTCAGCTAATGTAGGGGAGTCTTAAGGCTCCCCTACCAGTATATGCGAGGGCGAACCGTGCCCGCCCGAGAGATTTAGGCCTCTCGAACAGCACACTTGAACACATGTAAATTTAATTAAGTTAGAAAAAAATTTATTTCAGCCTTTTCAATAACTCCTGAAACCCTGGAAAAGACTTATTTATACAGCTTAAAGAGCTGACTGTGATCTTCTCTTTGGAAACAAGGCCTGCTACCAGCATAGCCATAGCAGTCCTGTGATCCCCAAAACTAGAGACCTTACCTCCCTGTAAACTATCACATCCTTCTATAATGATATCTTCCTGGTCAGAGCGTTTTTTTACCTCGACCGAGCCGCCTATCTTACTAATATTCTCCAGCATAGACTTTATACGATCTGTCTCTTTATATCTAAGCTCCCTGACCCCTCTTATTGTAGTCCTACCTTTAGCAAGACTTGCCAAGAGCATCACGATAGGTATCTCATCTATGGCCCTGACAACTTCTTCGGGAGATATATCTATGCCTTTAAGCCTGTTATGTTTAACAATAATGTCTCCATAAGGCTCATACGCACTGCTAAAACTGCTCTTTCTTTTAATCTGAACTTTAGCGCCCATTCTTTTTAATATGTCCAATATACCTGCACGTGTTGGGTTCAAGCCAACATCCTTTAGTATTATCTTAGTGTCAGGCAATATCAAGCCAGCCGCGATAAAAAATGCAGCGCTTGAGATATCCCCAGGTACAATAAACTTATGCGGCGTCTTTAGGCTGCTAGGGCTGCAAGTTACAGCGTTCCCTTGTATCTTTAAGGAAGCTCCGAACATCTTTAGCATACGTTCTGTATGGTCCCTTGATCTAACGGGTTCCCTGACCATAACCTTCTTATCAGCATATAAAGACGCCAATAAGATACATGATTTTACCTGCGCGCTGGCTATCTTTGAAGTATAATTGATAGCTTTTAATAGCTTATTGCCATGGATCTTTAGCGGAGGATATATCTCTTTTTTTCCTTTACCATCGACCTTGACCCCCATCATCATTAATGGCTCCGCTATCCTTAACATCGGCCTTGAAGAAAGAGACCTGTCGCCTTTCAATATTACAGAAAAATCCTGTCCAGCAAGTATGCCCGGCAATATCCTCATAGTTGTGCCTGAATTGCCAAGGTATAAAGGCTTATCCGGTTTCTTAAGGCCTCTCAGACCTAAGCCTTTTACAATAATATCTATAGACTGATTTTTTTTGACCTTAGTAGAGCTTATCTTGACGCCCATAGAGCGAAAAGCCCTTATCGTATGCAGGCAATCATCTCCAGCCAGAAGATTACTTACGTAAGTAGCGCCTTCTGCGATAGAGCTCAGCATCACTGCTCGATGAGATATAGATTTATCTGGTGGGACTATTATCTTAACGACTTTCAATAACTAGATTGCCTCTCTTGATATTGCCGACGTCAGAACCTTCCAAAAGATTCGCAGAACTCATGGTATCATATACTTTGTCTACTTCAGCTTCCCCTAAAAGCCTTCCCGAACCTCTTATTTCCATCAGCATCCCAGGCCTGACACCATCTTTCAACCCCAGGTCAGTAACTACAAACGCATACTCTTTGTTGACTACAACAACATTACCCCTTAAAAGATCCTTTAAGGCCTGTTTTTTAAAAACCTGCCGTGTCTGTTCACTAGGTGCCTCTGCCTGCTGTGTCCTATGTTCGTCTGGTGTCTCTGCCTGCTGCGTTTTAAGGACTATCCTGTCAAGATCGACTGGTTTTTTTTCTAACTCGGCTACTTTTTGCTCAAGTATCATTTTTTGATTCTTAAGGTTTGTATAATCCCGTGTTATATTCTGGTAGCTGACCTGTAATTCTTCTAATCTCTTTTCTGTATTCAGCTTTTCTTTTTTTGCGTCTTCCAGCCTATCTTTTAATCTAGAGATATCTTCGTCTCTATTTGACAGGTCAAGCTTGACTGACCGGTTTCTCGACTTTTCTATTTTTAATTGAGAAGAGACACTGTCTAATCTTGAGGATATATCTTTATTTTTCTCATCTAATTCTTTTTTTGCTGCCTGCAGCAGGATTATCTCTTCCTCGAGCCTTAGCCTATCCTTCAATGTCTGGGCTATTTTGTCTTCAAGTAAAATCCTCTTTTTGTATTCTTTGTCTTTTTCTAGATAAGCGATATAGGCAAAACTTATAGATATTATAGATATAGCTATTAAAGATATGAAAAATATTTTTACTATCTTGGACATATATAGTTCCTTTGATAGAAGTATATAATTAAAAGACTTTCTTGTCAAGAATAATGCCAGCGAATAAGCTTATTACACCTGTCTCTAGCTGTTCTTGCTGGCAGCAAAGCGGTAGGAGAGCTTTAAAGCTCTCCTACAATTTAAGGTAGGGGGTAGGGGAGCCTTAAGGCTCCCCTACCCCTCAAAAGAAATATCCGCCTAACCTAGTTAGATCTGCCGGATTACCTGCTTAGTTATTAGAGCCTTCGTATGCCTCGAGCACTATCTCATTAAGCAGGTCCTTAAACTCCTTTGTCACAGCATAAGCCCTGGGATACCACTTGCCGTCCCTGCCTAATTCTTTAGGCATGTCTACGAATATCCCATTTTTGCCTTCTACTACCTTAAAGCCTTTTACTACAAATACCCCTGCAAACTCTACATCCAAAAAAGCCTTAAGCTTGGAGTCGCCATCTAGCTTATGGATCCTCCTGACCTCCACTCCGTTGGTCTTTGTCATACCTATCACCTCCTGTTATATTAGACAACTCAGAAGGTGATTTTCTTTCAAACTTTTTTTCACTATCTTGATTTTTTTTAAAGATCATTATGACCTGCCTTGCGCCTTCACCCTCCATCACCCACTTAAAACCCAGGATAACTGATGCCAATAAAAACTGCAAAAAATATCTTTTAATAATAAAAGATAGGCCGAACAGGACAATCGCGCCAAGAAACCACTTCATTTCTTTACCTTTTCTCTTTGGCTTAAGTCCCAGCATAGACTCTATCCTTTTGTTTAACCCTGGCGATGGCCTCTTTGATCTGGTCCTGGCTTGTTCAGCTACTAGGAGCAGGTCAAGGCATTTTCTACAACCAGATATATGTTCTTCTATCTTGGCGCGGTCAGTTTCACTAAGGCCTTTATCCAGGTATGAAGAAAGAGTCAATTCATCCAGACATCCCATATTTACCTTCCTTTACTATATTAGACAAATAAAAAGCCTGTTTTCTTTCAAATTATTTTTAAATATCCAGTTTTTCTTTTAATGCCTTTTTCTTTCTTGCAATGATCGTAGAGACAGTGTTTATAGATAGCTTGGTAAAGCTGGCTATTTCTCTATGGGTCTTTCCATGCATCAAGCTGAGAGTCATGACGATCTTCTCTTTTGGGTTAAACTCACTTATGATATTTTCAAAATCACTATAAGCCTGGCTATTATAGAGCGGCTTCTTATCTGCGACATTGCCTATGTTATTCAATTCATCTTCATTTAATAATCTATACTTTAGTTTTTTCTTATAATTAATAGCCCTTGTCTGCGCCATTATGCTTAACCATGCGGCTATCTTGTCTCTGTCCCTGACTTCTTCCAGCCTCCTCTTCTGCCATATCTCAAGGAACACGGATTGGACTATATCTTCTATATCTTCATTAGAAAAGGATACCCCGCTTCTTTTCAACCTTTCCCTGGCAGAATAGTATAATATACCTGAAAATCTCTCTATGAATTTACCCCAGGCATTATGATCGTATTCAATACATCTAGCTATAAGACTTTGGATATCTTCCGGCATAGGCTTAATAATGTCAATATGTTGTGGATATCTTTCTAAAAACCACTATAACCATAATATAATTCAATATGTTGTGTAAATAAAACTTATCTACACAATTAGTATAATAAGTGTATGATGAACTAAGTAACTATAAGTAAGACTATTATAAAAATTTCTTGATCTCAGCTGGTACATCACAGGAAAATTCCATACTTATATTTTTAGTAGGGTGTATGAATTCTATTGATCTTGCATGAAGAGCCTGATGCAGCAACCCTTTGACCGTTGAAGTATTATAGGTCTTATCTCCCAAAACAGGATGGCCTATGTGTAAAAGATGTAAGCGTATCTGGTGAGTGCGGCCTGTCTTGGGCCTTGCTTCGACTACAGTGATATTATTGGCCTTGTCTCTCTTTATCACCTTATAATAAGTAATGGCCTCTTTCCCTGATTCTAAGTCTATTGCCATTCTCATCCTATCTTTTTTATCGTGCGCTATAGGCGCATTAATAATGCCTTCATCCAGATCGATCATCCCGCGGACAACCGCAATATATTTTTTTGTAACTCGTCTTTCCTTTAATTGTTTAGAGAGTTTTCTTAAAGCGGGCCCGTTTTTAGCGACAAGCATTATACCTGAAGTATCTTTATCAAGCCTGTGCACAATACCCGGCCTCATGATATGGCGCTCATCTTTAGTGTCTTTTGGCTTGTTAAAATCCGTCAAAAAACCTTTATAGTTCAAAAGCGCGTTTACTAATGTCCCGGAATAATTTCCACAGGCAGGATGGACTACCATGCCAGCGGGCTTATTGACTAAGATGATATCGTCATCCTCGTAGATGATATCTATAGGTAGGTCTTCCGGCCTCGGGGTCCTCTCTTCTTTTTCTGACTTACTGGCTTCTTCCAATCTTTCTAGGTCTATATTTATCTCTTCGCCTGCCCTTGCCTTGTAAGAAGATTTTACCTTTTTCCCCCCAAGCAGTATATCGCCATCCTCGATCATCCTCTGAATAATATTCCTGGAGACCTCTAGTTCTGGCTTAAGCTGGACCATTCTTTTAGTGGCAACATTATCTATCCTTTTGCCGTTATCTTCAAAATCTATTATTAATTTATACATAGTAATTATAGAGACGTTTTCCAAGCTGTTCGGGAAACTGTCTCCAGCCCTATAAGGAAACTGTCCCCTACGGCTCTCTCTATATAACAAAACATGCTGTTATAGTAAAGTACATGACACTTTCTTTCTCACGAAAAGGGCTGTTTCCTTATAGGACTGGAAAACGTCTCTGGTTTTTATATGTTTAATATCTGATCTCTTTTATGACAGCATCTAAAGTTGCAGGAACTATATTTGGTTTCCTGATGGATTTTATAGCGCGATCCGGGTCTTTAAGGCCATGCCCTGTAAGAATGCACACTATTTTTGCATTTTTTATACCTTTAAAGTAACCTCGTTTATTAAGTTTCAGTATGCCTGCGACACTTGCGGCTGAAGCTGGCTCTACAAAAACTCCTTCTTTGTCTGCTAATATCTTGTAAGCCTCCAATATCTCATTGTCTGATACCATGTCTATCAGGCCATTAGATTCATCACGAGCTTCCTCAGCTTTCTTCCAGCTTGCAGGATTACCTATACGTATAGCAGTAGCAATGGTCTCAGGATATTTAATGACTTCCCCTCTTACAATAGGCGCAGCGCCCTCTGCCTGAAACCCAAGCATCTTTGGCAAGGCCTTTATCTTGTCTAATTTCTTATATTCTTTATAGCCTTTCCAATATGCAGTGATGTTGCCTGCGTTACCAACAGGTATTGCATGAAACTGAGGAGCGTTTTCCAGCTGATCGCATATTTCAAACGCGCCTGTCTTTTGGCCTTCAATTCTATAAGGATTTATAGAATTGACCAGTTGTATGGGGTATTTATCCGTTATATCTTTTACTAAATTCAATGCATCATCAAAGTTACCTTTGACTGCGATCACTTGAGCGCCATGTATAAGCGCCTGGGCAAGTTTGCCAAGCGCTATTGCGCCTTCCGGGATCAAGACAATACATTTTATCTTTGCCCTCGCTGAATATGCTGCTGCTGAAGCAGAAGTATTTCCAGTAGATGCGCAGATACAAGCTGACTTGCCTTCTTCTACTGCCTTGGAGATAGCCAAGGTCATGCCTCTATCCTTAAAAGAACCTGTTGGATTAAGCCCTTCATACTTTAAATAAACCTCATTGGACCTTCCTAGACACTCTGATAAGTATGGCGAATATATAAGAGGCGTATTACCCTCGCTAAGTGTCACTATAGGAGTATTCTTGGTTATAGGTAAATGATCTTTATATCTATCTATCAAGCCCATCCACATAATATTACCTCTCGATCCTTATCAGGACGCTCTTTCTTTTTATTGCGCCAAGTTTATCTATTTTAGACAAGGCATTCTGCATATCCAGTTCTCTTGCTTCATGAGTGATCATTATTATAGGCACTATCTTCATGACTTCTCTTTCTTTTTGCACTACACTGGCGATACTTATATTATGTCTTCCCAGTATATCAGTGATCCTGGCTAACACTCCCGGCTGGTCTATTGCAGAAAAATGTACATAATACCTGCTGGAAGCATCTTTCATCTTTCTTAATTTTTTTACTTCTTCCCTAACTATGCCTGAACTCTTTAATTTTCTCTTAGAACTGATGTCATATCCTATATCTATGATATCACTCAAGACCGCGCTGGAAGTAGGGTGTTTTCCAGCACCTTCCCCATAAAAGACCTGTTTACCAGCTAGATCAGAATCTATAAATATAGCATTGTAGATCCCGGATACACTGGAAAGAAGATGTTCTGAAGGTAAAAGAGTAGGATGTACTTTTACTTCTAATTCACCTCCATGCATCTTGGCTATCGCAAGCAATTTAACTATATAACCTAATTCTTTGGCATAGCTGATATCAAGAGAAGTAATATCCTCGATCCCTTCTACGCATATATCTTTTAGATCTATCCTCTTACCAAATGCGAGGAGACTCAATATAACAAGTTTATGCGCAGAGTCCAGGCCATTTATATCTAAGGAAGGGTCTTTTTCAGCATAACCTTTAGCCTGAGCTTCCTTAAGAGCCTTCTCGAACGATGCCCCTTCGCTGGTCATCTTGGAAAGTATATAGTTTGAAGTACCGTTCAAGATACCAAATATGCTGGAGAATCTATTACCAGCCAGGCCTTCACGTATAGACTTTATTATAGGGATACCCCCTGCAACACTTGCCTCAAAAAGTACATTTTTGTTTAACTTGTTCGCCTTGTCAAATATCTCTTTTCCATTAGTTGCTAAAAGCAATTTGTTAGCAGTTACGATATGTTTTCCTGAGGAAAGAGCTTTCAAGACGATCTCTTTGGCTGGGTGCACTCCTCCTGCAAGCTCAACAAGTATGTCTATCTCAGGGTCATCTATAACCTTGCTGACATCCTTTACGAGCATTCCCTTTGGCAGTTTCACGTCTCTTTTTGAAGATGTATCCTTATCACACACAATTTTAAGATTTAGGTCAAGGCCTGTCCTTTTATAAAAGAACTTACGTTTTTCAAGAAGGAGCTTTACCACCCCTGAGCCTATCGTGCCAAATCCTACAACACCAATATTGATCTTATTTTTTACTGACATATGTATTCCTTTTTTTATTTAGAACTTAGTTTGACTATCTTATCTATGTAAGCTCTTTCTCCTGGCTTTATATCCACAAACTTCACTCTTGTATTATACAAAGCTCCTGCCTTTAATTTTGTTGACTCGATGACTTCTCCAAACAGCAGCACTTGCTCTATAGCTGTAGGGAGTACTATCTTCATCTTCAAGACAACTCCTGGATTTATCTCTCTATCTGTAGTCAAAAGCAAGCCGCCTTCACTTATATTTTTTGTCTGTGTTATATTATTTTTTTCAGAAGAAGCCCCTACTATAGAATAGTACACTATAAAAGACCCGCCAGCTCTTCTAAACTCTCTTTTTTCATGCCCCATTGACATAAAAACCTCCCAAGCTATCCCTAATTTGAGTCTAATATGGTCGGGGCGACTGGATTCGCGAACCCTTAACTCTCCATATACTTTTAGTAGTCATAGGTGAGTCCCGAGTCGCCCTATCCTATGCTATATGCGGCGAGGGAAACCAGCGACCCCCTGAACCTCGCTCGCTAACGCTCGCTCTTTAAAAAGGAAACCTGATGTTTCCTTTTTAATATTTTTCCTTCTTCCGCATAGAAGCTGTCTACGCCGATAAGAGGAAACTATCTTTCCCCTTAAAATCCCCTTTTGGGTTCAGGCCGCTTTGACTTGCCACCCATAGCATGTAACCCCATCATTTGAGTCTAATCTGGTCGGGGCGACTGGATTCGAACCAGCGACCCCCTGAACCCCATTCAGGTGCGCTAAGCCAATCTGCGCTACGCCCCGCCGTTAGTGGGGACACGTCCCCTGTATATTATTCAGCCTTGGGGTCTCTCATCATCAGTTCTTTTACTGCTAAAATAGGTGATTTGTTTTCAAATATCACCGAATAAACCTCTTTTGTAATAGGTAGTTCTATATTATGTTTCTTTCCCAGCTCCACTGCTGCCTTTACTGTCCATGCGCCTTCTATTTCCACAATGCTATTTTTTAAGATCTCTTTCGGGTCTTTGCCTTTACCTATCTCTTCACCAAAACCGCGGTTTCTACCTTCTCTACTTATTGATGTTGTTATCAGATCCCCAAGCCCTGTAAGGCCATTGAATGTCTCGCGATATGCTCCCAGTTTTTCACCAAGCCTTGACATCTCTATGAGGCCCCTGGTGAGAAGAGCTGCTTTTGTATTGGCTCCAAAACCAAGCCCATCGGAAATACCGACCGCAATAGCAATAATATTTTTAAGCGCTCCTCCAAGTTCAACTCCAATGATATCTTCGTTGGTGTATACCCTAAAACGCTCTGTCATGAAGATATCTCTTACTGTTACAGAAATTTCTTTTTTCCTGGATGAGACGACAACAGTAGTCGGTATAAGCCTAGCTACTTCCGGCGCAATACTGGGCCCTGAGAGGACGCTTAGTTTTATATCCCCCAAAACATCATTTACAACCTCACTCATACGCTTCAGGGTATGTTCTTCGAGGCCCTTTACAACGCTAACAAAAATAGTACCTTTACTGCAAAGATCTTTCTTATAGGCTACCAGGGCATTTCTCAAAAACCTAGAAGGAATAGCCAAAACTACTGCTTTCTTATCCTCTAGAGCCTCGCTCATAGAAGATGTAGCTTTAATAGGCTCTGGTAATTTTATGCCTGGTAAAAATTTTTTATTTTCCCTAGCTTTAACAATACTATCAATATTGTCCTTAAACGCTCCCCACAAAGATACCTGATGGCCTTTAGCTGCCAAAAGCACTGCTAGCGCTGTGCCCCATCCTCCATCACCTAAGACTGCAATTTTAGTTTTTTTATCCATAGTTTAATTAAGTTTATCATATAGATATTTAGTAGTCAATATAGCATATATAAATAAAACCCCCACCACTTTTTAAAAAAGTGGTGGGGGGTAACCAAGGAGAATGAGGTTTTTAGTCTAGGCAATCACCTCCATTCTTGTTTTTACCTGTAGACAAAAAATCTATTTCAAAAGAATGTTTAAAAGTTATAGGGTATAGTTCATCCTTGACCACTGCGTAAAACTTACCGACAACATCACATACAAAAGTATCTTTTTTAGCGATAGTATCATGTTTTTTGAATATAAATACATGCCTTTTGTTTATATTCTTGGGCATGTCCAAGACACCGGATGCGCTGCAGACTTTATCGACCCTTGACCCCTTTCCTATGACATACAGGGAGTGGCGTTTTGTAATGGTTTTGACACCATCTCGTTCTACGATCTCGGATATATAGAGATCTCTTCTCTTTTTATCAATAGAAGTGAGGTTTTTATATACTAACTCTCTCATAATTTGCCTCTATTCAAAACTTTTTAAAACTTTTTAGTTAAAGCTAATAAAAAAATCTTATACCTCTTTTACTCTAAGTATACCATATGGATATGTAACTTTCAAGGAAGCGTGGAGGGTTATTTAGAGGTGCTCTTTCTAAGATAAAAAAGGATCAATAGGAAACTTCCTGTGGTAATCGATATATCAGATATATTGAATACTGGCCATATCCTAACATCAATAAAATCAACGACATAGCCGTATTTTACTCTATCTATCAGATTACCTAACGCCCCTGAAAAAATAAGGCTAAGGCTTAGATTGAACACTATACTATCAAAAAATTGCCTCTTTAATATTGACCTGATAATGATGGATCCTATAATAAAAACAGCAACTATAGAGATAATAATAAAGATAGCTGTGCTTTGTTTAAAAAGCCCAAATGCTGCCCCTGTGTTACTGACAAAGGTTATATGCAGAATATTTTTTATTAAAGGTATGGACTCCCCTATATTAAGGGTGTCTTTGACCCACAGCTTAGTTGATTGGTCAAACAGAAGGATCAATAGGATAAGAAAAAAAGAAACTACTGCTTGTTTTTTTCTTCTTTGGACTGGCATTGTATACACTGTGAAGCATAAGGCAATGCATTAAGACGCTTTTGAGGGATCTTTCTTTCGCATGAGATACATTCTCCATATTGACCCTCTTCTATACGCTTTAATGCCTCATCTATTTGATAGATGGTCTCTTGCTCTCCGCTTGCTATATTAAGGCTTAGTTCCCTATCGTAACTATCACTTGCCATATCTGCCATGTGAGAACTATACCCCGAGAGGTCTCCTGATGCCTCTTTTTGGGATTTCAGATTTTCCCTGGCAATATGAGTTATCTCGCTCATTATCTCTTCTCTTTTTTTAAGAAGAGCTTTTTTAAATTTCGCTGCCTCTTTTTTTGTCATGACCGATTAGCCCCCTTCTACTACTACACCCAGGCATCTATTGCATAGCTTTGGATGATCTTTATCTACACCTAATTTAGTTGTAAAATTCCAGCATCTATCGCACTTTGCTCCGTCTGCTTTTACAACATCTATGCGCCTTAAATCGCTTTTTTCTATCTCTACTTGCGAAGTTATAAAAATCGACGGAAGTATCTCTAAGTAATTAGTCAAAGAATTATACTCTACATCGTCTTTTATGTAAAGCTTTATTTTTGCCTCGAGCGGGCTCCCTATGACTTTCGCGATCCTCTTTTCTTCTATTGACTTTAGCACTTCCTCTCTTAAACCCTTTAATTTATCCCAATCCTTTTCCAATGTTTCATCTATGAACTCATTTTTGGCCTCAGGCCAGACCGACAGATGCACTGAACCCTGGCCCTTAAAGTACCCCCATATCTCCTCGGTTGTAAAAGGCAGTATCGGAGCTAAGACCCTTACCAATATATCCAGGATATTATAAAGCGCTGTTTGAGCAGAACGCCTTTCTGTGGAATTTTTTCCGAAAGTATAAAGCCTGTCTTTCAATATATCAAGGTAAAAATTAGACATATCTATTATGCAAAATCTATAGACATTGCTTACGGCTTCATGATATTTAAAATTTTCAAAAGAGTCTGTAACAGCTCTCAGCATTGAATTCACCCTTGAAAGCGCCCATCTATCTATCTCGATCATTTTATCCTTTGGAACAAGGCCGCTTTTAATGTCAAAATCATATATATTTCCGAGGATATATTTAGCTGTGTTCCTGAATTTCCTGTATGCCTCCACTGTGCGCTCAATTATCTCCTCTGATATCTTTATATCATCAAAATAAGAAGACGCGCTTACCCAAAGCCTCAATACATCTGCGCCTTTCTTGGAGATCACTTCCTGAGGAGCTGTGACATTGCCTGCTGATTTTGACATCTTTTTGCCGTCGCCATCTACTACAAAACCGTGAGTAAGCACATTTTTAAAAGGGCTTTTTCCTTCCACGCCCATTCCTATCAAAAGCGATGTCTGAAACCATCCTCTATGTTGATCGCTCCCCTCAAGGTAAAGGTCAGCCGGAAAACTCAGGTTATCCCTTACTCTCAAGACCCCCTGATGGCTTGCGCCTGATTCAAACCAGACATCCAATATATCCACCTCTTTTTTAAAATCGCTGGAACCGCAGGAACATTTAAAACCTTGAGGTATAAATCCTGCCGCATCCTTTACAAACCATACATCAGACCCTTCTTTTTCAAAGAGAGCTTCTATCTTTTCCATTACCTTCTTATCTATGACCTCTTTGTCACAGGACACGCAATATATAATAGGTATAGGCACTCCCCAATATCTCTGCCTTGAAAGACACCAGTCAGGCCTAAGCTCTACCATGCTGGATATACGCTTTTCTCCTGCATCCGGCACCCACTTGACCTTCTTGATCTCTCCTATTGTATTTTTGCGTAGATCATTATTATCAACCCCTACGAACCACTGTTTTGTAGCGCGGAATATCAGGGGCTGCTTACATCTCCAGCAATGAGGATATGAGTGTTCTGTCTTTTCAGATATCAAAAGTGCTTTTTTATCCTTCAAAATACCTATTATGATATCATTTGACTCAAATACGCTTTTACCCAATACTGACTCTGGCATCTTGCAGTCTTCTAGATCTTTAAATCTGCCCTTATCATCGACGGGCATTATAATGGGCAGTTTATACTTTAATCCGACATTATAATCTTCTTGTCCATGGCCAGGCGCTATATGTACACATCCTACGCCTTCCTGGTTAGAGACAAAATCCCCTAAAACAACCTTGGAATCTCTCTCTAGAAATGGATGCCTTGCCACTATACCTTCCAGCTCCCTGCCTCTAAATCTCTTGATCACATCTCCTTTCAGCTTTATCTTTTCTTTTGTCTTTTCCAAAAGGTCCTCTACTAATATCAAGACCCCGAAATCACTCGTTTTTAATGCCACATAATTTAGATCCGGGTGTACTGCTATAGCTACATTTGAAAGAAGCGTCCATGGAGTAGTTGTCCATACCAAAAAGTAACTATCCTTGATATCAAGGCCTGATCTTATCTTGAACCTCACAAATATTGATGGAGAGACATGGTCTTCGTACTCTACCTCAGCCTCTGCTAAAGCTGTCTCGCATTTTGCGCACCAATTTATAGGCTTAAGGCCTCTATATATAAAACCATCTCTCAATAATTTATTAAAACTCTTCACTATCTCTTTCTCATATTTATGATCAAGCGTCAGATAAGGATCGTCCCATTCACCAAAAACCCCTAACCTCCTGAATTCATCTCGCTGGATACCGACAAACTTCATAGCAAAGTCACGGGCCTTTTTTCTGAACTCTACCTGGTCCACGTCATGCTTTGTCTTTTTCATGTCTCTAAATAGCTGGTGTTCAATAGGCATACCATGACAATCCCACCCAGGTATATAAGGCACCTTAAAGCCTCTCATGGTCTTATATTTTACGACTATATCCTTGAGTGTCTTGTTTAAGGCATGCCCTATATGGATAAACCCATTTGCATACGGAGGGCCATCATGAAGAATATAGCTGGGGGCATACTTTCTATTCTCCATGATCTTGTTATAGATATCATCTTTTTCCCATTTCTCCAGGATAACAGGCTCTTTTTGAGGCAAGTTACCTTTCATGGGAAAATCAGTCTTCGGTAAGTTTAAGGTGCTTTTGTAATCCATAGTTATTTAATGTATTTCCCGATTATTATATCGAGCTTCTTCTTTGTCTTTTCCGGGATAAGTTTTCTATCAGTAATGATCGCGTATTTCAATGTGTCTTTGCAGCTGCAGGTTCTTTCTTTTGACAATTTAGGGGCTAATTTTTTTATAAGTTTTTTTGCATTTTCTACATTTTTAGTAAGGTTCGCTATTACCATGTCTATCGTGACAACCTCATCATGCCAGCAGTCATAGTCAGTGACAAATGCTACTGTCGAATAGCAGATCTCAGCTTCTCTTGCAAGGCGCGCTTCAGGCATGTTGGTCATGCCTATTATATCCAAGCCCCAGCTCTTATATAAAAGCGACTCTCCCCTTGTAGAAAATGCCGGGCCTTCCATATTTAGATATGTGCCTTTTGGATGTGTGGTTAACTTTAATTCTTTAGTCGTCTCGTAGATCATATCTTTTAGATCTTTGCACACTGGATCTGCAAAACTAATATGCCCTACTATGCCCTCTCCAAAAAATGTGGTCTTTCGTGCTTGATTGGTCCTGTCAACAAATTGGTCAGGAAGCACTATATCAAGGGGTTTAAGTTCTTTTTTGAAACTTCCGACAGCTGAGATCGAGACTATCTTTTCTACCCCTAGTTTCTTAAAACCATATATATTGGCTCTATAGTTCAACTCCGTAGGAAGTATCCTGTGGCCTTTGCCATGTCTGGGAAGAAATGCTACATCTATACCCTCAAGTGATCCAGTAATATAACTATCTGACGGATCTCCGAAAGGAGTGTCTACTTTTACCTCTTTTATATTATTTAACCCATCTATATTATATAGACCACTCCCGCCGATAATACCTATTTTAGCCATAAAGACCTCACAAATTTTGTGAAACAAAATTTCCTGCCTGCCGTCAGGCAGGGATCCCGAGCTCCTCGCGTCATACATTATTTAATAGAGACGCTCGGAACGAGTGACATATTATTTAATCTTGATTGATTTAGTATATTATCACAGGAATATAACCTATGCAAGTATAAACCTTTTTATGTTCTATAACACTGTAGGGGACCCTTGAGGGTCCCCTACAGTGTGGATAAGTGGATAAGCAGATTATAATATATTACGCGTCTTTTAATGCAGGATATTTTATAAGCATCTCTTCTGTGAGGGGTATGCACTGCAAGTCGTTTATGTCTACGATGCCTGTTAAATATGGGCCCATATCGTCTTTTCTGAGCTTTGTCTCATCAAAAACCTTATCAAAATCCTCTATTTCGAATCTCCCGAGCTCGACCTTGTTATCTAAGCAGAAATCCTGGAACTCTTTTTCTCTGCCTGGTTCTGTTAGCACCACTACAGTATTCCTATCACCTAATTTAGCTAAGGCTTCTTCAAATCCCTCTATATTGTTCCTGACTTGCTCGTCCAGGAACAATACCCGGGTATTGTCTAATTTCTCTAAATCAACTGAAGGCCCTTTTAAGATACTCCGAGATGGGTCGTTTTCCTCCGTAGGATCTATATAGGTCTTGGCCTCAAGCCCTTTTCTCTTTATTTGAACATCCACGATCTTCTGGTTCAATAGATCAAATTCCTTTACTACTTTGAATGAGTCCTTAATTCTATCAGCGGTTCTGACAGTTATATGTTTTTCTTTAGGGTCTTTAAAATCTATTCTTTTTAAAAGTTTTTTTGCCTTGTCAGTAGTATGTCCTAAAACTGCGTAAGAAACAGCGCCTTGTCTCCTGGCAAGCTCTAAAGCATAATTTATTAATTTTGCGCCCAACCCTTCGTATTTTTGGATATATTCACTGTCGACCTCTATTCCAAAAAAATTGTCAGTCTCAGCATTTCCCCGCCATTTCGGATATTCTACCACGCTTATTGGATAATCCGTGTAAGCTATATCTTTATCTTTATCGATTCTAAAATATAAATGCCCGATCTTCTCTGAAGGACTATCAAGAGAACATAAGTTTAAAATATAATGGTCTGTATCCGGATATTTTTTACTTTGTTTTACCACATAGATTATGCAAAACTTACCGCCTCCTTCTGCTGAGAAGATATCGATTCCGCCATCTACAAAATCAACATAAGGATAGGTTGATGTATCTGTCTCCAAGGCTAAATCAGTCAATGATCTATTGAGCGCCAAAACTTCTTCTATAAATCTATATGACATCAGATCCTTTTGTTTTTTAAAATAATCAACTACCCACAGATTATCTTCTCCGAAAAATTCAGGTACAAATACTTCATAAAAATATTTGTTATCTATAGCAAGTCTCTCTGATGCGAGAAAAGGCGCCTTTTTCTGGCTTTCTATGACTTTATTAAATGGCGCATAGTAGCATTTATACATAGCATCCAAATAAGTAAAGGCTGTCTCCCAGCTTACCAGAAATAAAGAATCATGTTCTTTATAGACAATGCTAGTATTATCTATAAATTCCATGAGAGGGCCCCAATTGATAGATACGTTAGAGGTACCAGCTCTTGCTGCGCCTACAGCCAAAGCTGCTTTTAGATTTTTAGCGAAATTTTTGTACAATGATTCAAAATACATCTCTCTTGCTCTTTCAGTATCATCTGTATTAAAGAGCTCTTTAATGTACTCTTCAAATACAACCGCTCTTATTTCATCTAAGCTATTTTCTGGGTCTTTATTATTCAAAAATACTGAAATGCGATGGGAATTAAAGTTAAACCTCATGCTTACATGTACTTCGTCATACTTTTCTTTCTTCAGTTCTGGCAAATTTGATCTATCAAAAAGCTTTACAGTGTCGAATGTATCAGCTAAAAATACAGCTCCTTTTTCTCTCAGTCTTTCCTCTATCTCGAGTCCTTTTCTCTCATTCTCAGTACAGGCCCCGATCCCGCCTTCTGTATTGGCATTGTGGTCTTTTACATAACTAAAATCAAGGCCAGGTATATATACTGACCTGCCTCTAAAATCCTCTAAGATACCCTCTTTAGGGCTAAGATTGTATGACCCCACACCCTTAAATTCCAGGCCAGAAGCTATTTTCAGTTCTATTTTACCTTCTTCTTTTAATTTGAGAAGTGTAGTATTAAGATTTTCTTCTGTGACATCTATACTGGAGAGTTCTTTTATGGAATCATAAGTACTCAATATCCTTGCAGCGCTTCCATCCTCTACTGCATATGGAACAAGCCATGGACCCGGAAAAGACACTACCCTTCCACCAGTAACAAATGCCTTTACTTTCGTGATGTCACCTTTTTCATCCAAGACTTTTCTCAATCCGCATCTTTTATAATCTTTTTCTTTAAAAGCTGTCCCATCTTTATGATAGATCTCATCTCCCATGATAGGTATAAAGCTGCCTGTCCATATATTAGTCTTTTTATTGTCTCCTATCATCTCAAAAAGCGTACATTCTACTACCTCAAGGCCGTCTCCCGTAAAAGGGCTTATCAGGTAATATTCTTCCAAGGCCTTTTCTGACCTTTTCAATACATCTGAAAATATCACATCCCTTCCTGCAGGATCTACATAGAATCCGCTGATCCTATCTGCTTTTAGGTCTATTACTTTTTGGCTTAAGTCCTCTATCTTTGGATATAAAGAGATGAATCCTTCTATTTCTGGAGTGGTTCTTTCTTCTTTTTGGTCTTTAATACTGCTGGCCTGTATAGTGATAATATCTCTTTTTGGACTGGAAAGCATGTATTTTGGTCTTGATTCTAGGATCGTAGGTCTTTTGATATTATCCATATCTGACAACTTTATCAGGATATTATACTCTTCACTCTCACTAGTAAATCCTGGGTAAACCTTAGAACCTAATTTATTTTCTAAGGCCAGATTCTCTATATTATCCTGCCATATATTCAAGTCTTTATAGGGTATTGATCCCATTTTTAAGGTCCAGCCGTCATAATCATGATTTAATTTAAGATATGTCGCTATATATAGATCGAAAAGATTAAAAATATCGTCTTTCTTGTTAACTTCTTTTTCAGCCATAGGCGTAAGGGCCAACGAACTGCAGTCAATTATCTCTCCATCTTTGTCGAGCCTGAAACTACGGGATCCTAAAAGTATTCTGTCGTTATCAGTAAGTTGAACTCTCCCTCTTCCCTCTATAAAAAATGTATTTAAAGTAAATCCCTTGTTAGAAAGCTCTGCTTTTATATCTTCATTGATCTTTTTTAGGCGGGCTACAACATCAGGGTTTGTTTTGGCAATAGTTATCTCTTTTGGTTCTTGTGATTCAATGGTCTTTTTCTCTTTCTCCTCATAAGAATCTTTTTTGTCCTGGTCCTTATTAAAATACAATGCATTAAAATCGGAGATATTTTTTTTAGCCATTCCTACAGCATCGGCTGATATTTTTTTGCTAGCAGGTTCAATACCAGCCTCTTTCATCTTTCTTAAAAGATCCAAGTCTTTATAAGGCCCTTTTTCTAATTCCTCCTGAGTATTTGGCAATCCAAAGGTATTCCTTGCAGCAAGCTTTCTTTCTATCTCTCCTACCAGCGAACTCTTATATGCATTTTCTGTTTTGACCTTTTCTTGAGCAATACGTCTTAATAGATCATCTATGACTTTTTTGACCATTGGCAGGTCTTTAGTGAATAATCCGGTGTCATGATCCTTATCCCTTAAGTCATCTATGGTCAATTCCCCTTTCTCTATCTTTTCTATTTTTCTCATTAGCGAAATAAGCAGTTTCTTTGCAGGGTCATATCTCTTACTCTCTATCATCAAAGGGATCTTCCTCTCAAGAAGAAGATGTATATTTGTCTGGCCAGCCCCTGCGTAGGAAGGAAGTTTACCTATATCTTCTCTTAAATCAGGGCTATCTCCGTTATTGTCTTTTGTCTTTATCTCTGCTCCCTTTATGTCCAATGCTGTAAGCGCAAGATGATCCCCTTCTTTGACCATCTTTACTAATTCTTCATAAGATTTAGCCGGCACTCCGTTTTCTCCTAAAAACTCTACTACTCTATAGGCCTTTTTACTCAATTCACCTTCCGGATTATCCAAATATATCTTTTTGTAATACCCATCTTTGATCCTATTTATTTCTCCAAAATCAAATACAGGTATCCCGTTCTTTCCATCGCCAAATTCTGCTATAGTCCCGTTTATCCTGATCCCTAAGACAGGTTTTTTAGAAAAAGGCTTTTTAGAATCAGTGATGGTGCTATCCGAAAAACCAAAATCCAGCGCATAATCAGATAATCTATCTCTTATGGAATCTATGATCCCGTCGAATTCCCCATCCATGCCTAATTCTTCTTTTGCCTCTTCCAGGCTGGCGCTTGACATAAGCAAATTTACTATCTCACGTTCTATAGGATCAGTAAACAAAATGTCAATATCTATATTTTTAATAGTGTCTTCCGTAGGGTCAAACCCTAATCTTTCTACCAGAGGCCCTCTATCATCTTCTGACGAACGAGACCTTCTAAAAATCCCCCTTGTAGTAGTTATCTTTTCTATTCTATCAAAAAGCATTAAAACTAATTTTAAGTATTCTTTTGGAAGTTTTTTATCTCTCTTATTTATAAATGGAAAACCTATTTTCCTGGATTCCAGCTTGATAAACATTTTATCTAATACAGCTTTTTTATCTATAATACCCCTATTGGATCCTTCTCTGCATAATCTATCAAATTCATCTACAACGCTGAATCCTTTTTCTTCCCAGAATATGGCTATTTTCAAAATAACTGATTGGATATGTGACTTTATTATTTCCTCAATGTCAGTTATTCCATATCGTAATAAATAATCGACGGTTGTTTTTAATTTCTCTACATTATCATATTCTAAGATAATTTTAGCTATAGAATTTGGGCCGTTTATATTTTGTATTTTAAGATAACTTATAATGTATTCTATATCTTTCAAGGTTTTCGCAGAAAGTATTATGTTGGATATATAATAGCCATGAGTTATGCCTTGTGACTTGAGGTAATCTATGATGGTTTTTATATCTTCCGGGGATTTTGAGGAACACATCACCTGAGATATATGATAGCCATGGGTTATCCCCTGCGCACTAAGGCAGTTTAAAGTATTTCTTATATATTCCAGGTCTTTAGAAAAATATATTATCTGGGATACGTGATAGCCATTGGTTATGCCCTGTGACATAAGGTAATCTATCGAATCCTTTATGTCTTTTAAAGATTTGGAGGAAAGCATTATTCTAGCTATATGAGAGCCCTTGAACTGGTATGTATCCTCTCCTCTGATCTTGTAATTGGCTAAATATAGC
>JBDRJN010000011.1:0-19044 GCA_043814965.1 Candidatus Omnitrophota bacterium | reverse complement strand
CAAATGAAAGCAAGATTTGGTTTTCATTATTACGAGATAGTAAACGTACCAAAAAAGAAGATGTTGATTGGTTCTTGAAAGAACTAAATGAGATAGCCAATATCTTTGCTTCAAGCATCTTAACGCTTAAAAATAGGAAATAGTTTTACATTTTTATATGTAATTTTGATTTTTAATATTTAATATTTGATTTTATAAAATTATGACACATACAATAGAAAACAGCATTACAAAATTCGATGTCAGGGAAGTCGGCTATGTAGAGAGCGTGCGCAACTTTGTTGTCATTGCCAAGGGCCTGCCCTTTTGCATGAATGGCCAGATAGTTGAGTTTGCCAATGGGGTATTGGGGCTTGTAATAGGCTTTACTGAAGAAAAAGTGCAGATATTGGTCCTGGGCGATGCCAGCGATATACGCTCAGGGGATGAGGTGTACAATAAAGGCAGGTCTTTAAACCTGCCTGTATCCAGTGATTTTATAGGCAGGGTAGTAAATGGCCTTTGCGAGCCGCAGGACTATCTTGGGCCTATTGTATCAAAAGAGACATTTCCTGTCTTTAGGGTCGCGCCAGGTGTCATGCAGCGTAAACCAGTTGATGATACTATGGAGACAGGGACGCTGCTTCTCGATGCTATTATACCTATTGCCAAAGGACAGCGTCAGCTTATAATCGGCGACAGGCTTACTGGAAAGACCACAGTAGCAATAGACGCGATACTAAACCAAAAAGGAAAAGATGTCATATGTATATATTGCTGTATTGGTAAGCCGTATTCAAGCCTTGTAAAGATACTGGATGTGTTAAAGGAAAAAGATGTACTTAAATATACGATAGTCGTCACAGGTGTCGCGTCTTTATCTACGGGGGAGCAATATCTGGCCCCTTACACAGCTTGCATGCTGGGAGAATATTTTATGTATCAGGGTAAGGATGTATTGGTGATATTTGATGACCTGACAAAACATGCATGGGTATATAGGCAGATATCGCTTCTTCTTGAAAGGGCGCCTGGAAGAGAGGCATATCCAGGAGATATCTTTTATATACATTCACAGCTTATGGAAAGGGCAGGGTATCTGAGTAACGAACTAGGGGGAGGGTCTATGACATTCTTTCCTATAGTCGAGATCCTGCAAGGCGACCTCACAGGATATATATCAACAAATCTGATATCCATGACAGACGGCCAGCTTTATTTTGCAACAGGCCTTTTCAAAAAAGGCTTTAAGCCCGCGATAGATTTTGGGCTTTCAGTATCACGTATCGGTAATAAAGCGCAGTGGAAGGCTATGAGGCAGGTTGCCAAGAACCTGAGGCTGGATTATATACAATATAAAGAGCTTTTACAGATGACGCAGCTTCGCACTACAGGGCTTTCAAAGGAAGCTGAATTCAGGCTGAAAAGAGGAGAAGCCATAAACCAGCTTATTATACAGGACAAGAACGCCCCTGTTTCCATAGAAAGCCAGATCGTATATCTATTTGCCCTGGATAAAGGCATGCTGGATAACCTGTCAAGGGACCAGATACTGAGGTTCAGGGAAGACATAAAGGATTTTATAGAAAAATCCAATCCCGCGTTCTTTGAAAAACTTCGCATGAGAAAAGAGCTTACAGAAGACATGCTGAGCGCGCTTGAAGAATCTTTGAAAGATTATTTCAAGATGACCCTGAAAGGTTGATGCGTGAGGACAATAGCAGAGATCAAAAAAGACATGGAGTTCAATAAAAGCCTGTCAGTCCTCGTCGAGACCCTCAAGACCATAGCTGTATCGCAATACAGGGCGCTTGAAAAAAAGACCTATGTATTTGAAGAGTTCAATGAGATTATGGAGAATTTTTTTGATTTTCTGGATCTAAGCCTGATAAAGCATGCCTTTGTCGCTCCTACTAAAAAAGCCCAGGCTATTATTGCTATCACTTCAGACGCGGGGTTTTTGGGAGGGCTGAACCTTAAGATCATAGAGGCATCTATCAGGGAACTTCGCAAGATGCCTGGAAAACTTATTATTATAGGAGAAAGAGGCAAGATGTATGTTCGAGGTACCGATGTCTCCTATGTTGCGTTCCCTGGTATAATCGATGAGGAAAGGTTCGCCCAGGCGCAGCAGTTGAGAGATTATATAGTCAATAATGTCGTGTCAGATACGTTTCATTTTGTAAAGATAATATATCCCAGGCCAGTATCATTTACCGTGCAGAGGGTAGAGGTAATAAACCTATTCCCGTATGTGCCAGCAAAGAGCCAGCTTTCAAAAGAAGGGCTGCAGTATGATGTCATTATAGAATCACGCCTGGAGGATATGGTAGAATATCTCTTATACCTATGGGCAGGACAAAGGCTTAGCGAGATATTCGGGCTTAGCAGGCTTGCTGAATTTTCCGCTAGATATGTGCATCTTGAGGAGAGTACTCAGAAACTAAAGGATATAGACGAGAAGGTGAAGCTGCAGTATTTTAGGGTCAGGCATGAACTGGTCGACAGGACCATGAGAGAGCTATTTGCAGGAAGGGCTTTATATGGCAAGAAATGATATGACCGGAGAAGCGATAGGAAGGGTCATAAGCGTACAAGGGCCTGTGGTGGATGTAAAATTTGACAGGACCAAGGATGTGCCCAATATCTTCAGTGTCATATATACGGCCAATGCTGATGATGAAAAAGTCACGCTTGAAGTAGCTGAACATATGTCAGGGAATATCGCGAGGTGTATTGCTATAAATTCTACGATAAACCTGCAGAGGAATAAAGAGGCTTATTCTAAAGGGGAGCCAATAAATATCCCAGCTGGCGATGCGCTTTATGGGAGGCTCATAAATGTCTTGGGCGAACCTATGGATAATAAAGGAGAGATAGCCTCGGAGGAGAGATTACCAATAAGAAAGACCGATCTGGATAGCAGGATCAGGACTCAAGACAGAGAAGCCGCGGGCTTTGAGATACTGGAGACAGGTATCAAGATAATAGACCTTCTTTTTCCATTGGTCAAGGGCACTAAATCAGGGATACTGGGCGGCGCTGCGATGGGAAAAAGCGTACTGACGCTCGAGATAATACAGCATATCGTAAAAGAACATCAAGGAAGCTGCGTTTTCGCAGGCGTAGGAGAGCGCATTCGTGAAGGAAATGAGCTATATTTTGAACTTTTAAAACATGGCGTGCTTCCGAAGACGATGATGGTATTTGGCCAGATGAACGAACCTCCAGGCGCTCGTTTCGGAGTGGCAATGACAGGTATCACTATGGCCGAGAGCATACAAAAAAAGAGCCAGGACGTACTTTTGTTCGTAGATAATATATTTCGTTATATACAGGCTGGGGCAGAGATATCGACTTTGCTTGGAAGGGTGCCTTCAGAGACAGGTTATCAGCCTACGCTTTTGGCTGAGGCCAGTGAATTCCACGAGAGGATCCGTTCGAGCCAGGAATCAGGAGGCTCTATTACCTCTATCGAAGCAGTATATGTGCCTGCGGATGACCTGACTGATCCTGCGGTCGTGGCGTTATTTAGTTTTTTGGATTCAGTGATGGTGCTTTCCCGTGAAAGGGTACAATTGGGGCTTTATCCAGCGATAGACCCTTTGCTTTCATCCAGCGCGAATCTAGATATTGACATTGTGGGAGAAAGGCATTTTAATATATCTCAGGAGGTCATCAAGTTATTTCAAAGGTATGAAGAGTTAAGGCGTATAGTCCTGGTCATAGGCATAGATGAGCTATCAGCATCAGACCGTATAATATATGAAAGGACAAGGAAGATACAGAATTTCCTGACACAGCCTTTTTCTGTAGCTGAGGCATACACCGGTAAAAAAGGAGAGTACGTAAAACTGGAGCAGACTATCGAAGGATGTGAAAAGATAGTAGCGGGCAAGGTCGACCAGATAACAGAAGAAAAGTTTTATTTGATAGGCGCTTTGAAAGACTAGCTATGAATAAAAAAGAGATGAAGCTAGGCAAGGAAAAAGGAGAAAAAGGGGACAGACACCTTTTTCCTTTTAGTGTAAGTGTAAAAAAGGTAAAAAAGGTGTCTGTCCCCTTTTTTGTATGAAGAAAGAACTTAGGCTAGGCGATATACTGGTAGAGAGGTCTCTTATAAGCGAGGGAGACCTGGCCAGGGCTTTAGAAGAACAGAAAAGGACAAGAGAGTTTTTAGGCTTGATATTATTAAAAAGGAGCCTCATAAAGGAAAAAGACCTTTTAAAGGCCTTGTCAGAACAGCTGAATATACCGTTCATCTCTCTGCAATATAGATACATGCACTGGGATTTTATAAAGGGTTTTAATCAGTCGCTTATATTGGACTATAAGTGTTTCCCGGTAGAAAGGGATGACCACTCCATCACAATAGCCATAACGAATCCATTGGATGCGTGGGTGATCGGAAAAGCAGAGGAAGAGGTGATGCCGTATAGATTGAAACTAGCATTGGTCACAAGAGATGACATGGAAAAGGCGATCTTGAGATACAAGGAATATGTACAACAAAAATATTTTTGAGGTAAAATGATAAAAAGATACGATAAAGAACTATATGATGAATTATTAAATAAGTCCCTGGTGTCAAAAGAGGTCCTTGACGCATTATTGAAGGATGTCGAAGAAAAAGGGGAAGGCCTTCATACATTGCTTATAAAAAAGGGCCTGTTCTCTGAGAAGGATATACTGGGGGTCTTAGCCGAGAAGCTCAATGTCAGGTATATTGATATAAGAAATATCGTAGTAGAAAAAGAGGCCTTAAGCAAGGTCCCAGCAAGAATAGTATTGTATTATAATTTCCTTCCGATAGAGATAAAAGGCAGGATATTGACTATCGCGGTCAGTTATCCTTTGGATATAAAGATACAGGACGAGATAAGGACCCAGGTCGGTTATACCATAGAGATGGTGATGTCTTCCTCTGACAGCATAAGAGATGGTATCAATAAATATTATGGCCTGGCTGCTGGTACTCTGGAGGGCATAAGCTCCAGAGAAGAGAGAGCGAATCTATCCGAAGGAGAGATCTCAGGAGAAGGCAAGATAGAAGACCTTGAAAAATTAGCGGGCGACTCCTCTGTCATAAAATTAGTCAACCAGATAATACTTGAAGGCTGGAAAAAAAGGGCAACAGATATCCATATAGAGCCGTTTAGGGATAACGTGAGCCTGCGTTATAGGATAGACGGCAGGCTTTATGATGAGACCGTACCTCCTGAGATAGTAAATTACCTGCAGGCTATAGTCTCGCGTATAAAGATAATGAGCAATCTAAATATCGTAGAGCGCCGTCTTCCTCAGGACGGAAGGGCTATAGTAAGGGTCGGTGACCAGATGCTTGACTTGAGGATATCGACTATCCCTACGCCTTTCGGTGAGAGCGTGGTAATGAGGCTGCTTCCCACAAAGATGCTTTTTAGCCTGAAAAAACTAGGCTTGTCAGAAGATAATCTAAAGATATTGGAAGATATCGTATCAAGACCGCATGGTATAATATTTGTCACAGGCCCTACTGGAAGCGGTAAGACAACGACACTTTATGCATGCCTAAGCAGTATCAATAAAACTGAACGCAAGATACTTACGATCGAGGATCCTATTGAATACGAGATGTCAGGTATGATACAGATGCAGATCATGCCTGACATAGGGTTGGATTTTGCAAGGGGCCTGAGGAGTTTTTTAAGGCATGACCCTGACGTAATAATGGTAGGAGAGGTCAGGGACCTGGAGACCGCTGAGATAGCTATAAGGGTAGCGCTTACAGGGCATCTGGTATTCTCGACTCTTCATACCAACGACGCTGCCAGCGGTATTGCGAGGCTCGTGGATATAGGAGTGCCTCCGTATCTAGTCTCATCCAGCATAGAGGCCTTTATAGCGCAGCGCCTGATAAGAGAGATCTGCCCTCATTGTAAATATGAGGATATGTCTACCCCCGAGGAACTCAAGAACCTTATAGCAAGAGACCTTGATATATCTTCAAAGAAGATAAAGATATTTAGAGGCAAGGGCTGTGATAAATGCAATGATACAGGATTTTTTGGCAGGTCCGCGATATACGAGATACTATTGATAGACGAGGATATCAGGAACCTTATAATCAGTAAAAGCGCGACAAATGCCATCAAAAGACTTGCTATTTCAAAAGGCATGGTCACGCTTCGCCAGGATGGATGGAGAAAAGTAGTAGAAGGTGTCACGACACCTGAGGAAGTGATGCAGGCTGCTCCTGGAGAAGAGAGTTCATCAAAGGCATCCTCCAAAGAAAATATAGACTCTACTGTGATAGATAAAGACGGGGATATATTAAAGTTTGAGAGAAGGATCTATGATAGGTTGGAAAAGAGTATAAATCTAAGATACAAGATATTTAAGTCTCAGGATGAATTATCCAAAAAAGACTCAGTCCCCCAGGAGTTTAGCGTGACCAGGGATATCTCTGCGGGAGGGCTGGCGTTTATCTCTAACTCGCCTGTAAACATAGGTTCTTTTTTAGAGCTTACTATAGAGATGCCGGACGGGAACCCTATAGAGTGTCTTTCTAAGTGCGTTAGAACAGAGGAGATAAAAGAAGACAACCTGTATGAGATCGCAGTGTGTTTTTTGGATATAAAGAGTTCTGAGAGGGTGAGGATAAATAAGTATATAAAATCAGAGGGTAAATAAAATGGCTATATTTAATTACCGGGCAAAAAAGGAAACAGGGGAAAGAATAGAGGGCCGTATAGAAGCCCAGAGCGAAAAAGAGGCTATCGAAAGGCTTAGTAAACAAGGTTATTTACCAATAAGCCTTGAAGAAGAAAAAAGCGGATCTCAAAGCACGCCTACTAAAGAAAGCGCTCCGCCTATAACAGCGGCAGTGAAGGCTAGCAGGGGTAGGATAAAGTCCAGAGACTTGACATTATTTACAAGGTCCCTAGCCAGCCTTTTAAAGGCAGGCGTTCCTATACTTGGGGCGCTTAGCGTGGTGTTGGAGCAGTCAGAGAGCCCGAGATTAAAGGAGATACTGCGCAATATATATAATGAGGTAAAAAGAGGGGCTACGTTTTCATCTGTGCTGTCAAGGTACCCAAATGTATTTTCATATCTTTACGTAGCCATGATCCACGCAGGGGAAAATAGCGGAGACCTGCCCGAGGCGCTTTTAAGGATATCCGAGTATAGAATAAAACAGGAAGAGATGTTTTCCCGTATAAAGATGGCAATGACCTATCCTGTCATAATGGCAGTCGTAGGACTGGGGACTATTATCTTTATGCTGACATTTGTCATGCCGCGCCTTATGGGGATATTCCTGAATATGGGCCAGGCGCTGCCTCTGCCTACACAAATACTGATCTTGATCAGCGATAGTTTACGTAAAGGATGGTTCTGGATAGCGCTGGTATCAGGTATTTTCATCCTGACAGTAAACAGGCATTCCAAGACAAAGGCAGGGAAGTTTTATTTTAGCCTGTTGAAACTAAAACTTCCTATATTCGGGAACTTTACTCTCAAAGCAGAGCTTGCGCGTTTTACCAGGACGCTGGAACTCTTGGTAAAAAACGGTATATCGATATTGAAGGCAATAGAGATAGCTATCCCTGTATTGGGCAATGAGGTCATAAAAGAAAAATTAAAAAAGAGCTACAAGGAACTGGAGGAGGGTAGTTCCTTTGGAAAAAGTCTTAAGCAGTCAAAGCTGATCCCTCTATTTGTCAGCAATCTTATTACTGTAGGTGAAGAGTCCGGCAAGCTCGAGGATGTCTTGCAGGAGATATCTGATTCTTACGAAAAGGATGTTGATGATGCGATAAAGATGATGAGTAATATGCTGGAGCCTGTCATGATACTGGTGATGGGCCTGGCAGTCGGTTTTATAGTCATCGCGATGCTGCTCCCGGTTTTTGAGATCAATGTGTAGAAAGAAAACTCTTATGAAAAAGATATTTATTTACTTGGCGGCCGCCCTATTATTTATAGGCTCTATAGGTATAGGCCGTAACTTACTGGCGCAGCAAATAGCGCAAGGCGGATGGCAAAAGCTGGAAGGGGAACATTTTGTAGTCTATTTCAAGACCACGGAAGAGAAAGTTAAAGGCATTCTGAAAGATGCCGAAGTCTACTATGCCAATATTGCCAATGAGATCGGGTATCCCAGGTATTCTGAATTCTGGTTATGGGACAAGAGGGTCAAGATCTATATATATCCTGACCACAGGTCTTTTTTAGCATCTTCAAACCAGCCTAATTGGTCACACGGCATGGCTAACTATACTGAGAAATTTATAGCTGGTTATGAATCAGATCAGGAGTTCCTTGATTCTATACTTCCTCATGAGATAGCGCATCTTATATTCAGGGATTTTATAGGTTTTAAAGGAGAGATAAGGCTATGGCTTGACGAAGGGGTCGCTCAATGGGCAGAAGAAAGGACCAGGGAAAATATGAAAGAGACAGTAAGGATAATGTATGCGACCAACAGGCTTTTGAAGATGAAAGACATGATGAAGATGAATCTAGGCGATATCGCTGAAAACAGGCTTTATATCAAAGATACGATCGATAGAAATAGTGACTTGGCGATACTGGTAGTGGATGGCAATAGCATGGTCAAGACTTACTATATACAATCTTTTTCTATGATAGGTTTTTTGATAGAAAAATACGGCTCTACAAGATTTGCTGAATTTTGCAGGCAGCTTAGAGATGCCAGGAGCATAGAGGATTCGTTGAGGCTGGCATACCCGTTTTATATAAGGGACCTGGATGAATTAGAGAAAAAATGGAGAGAATACCTGGAAGAAGATTTTAAAAAACATGGAGGGGAATGAGATGGATGTAAAGACATTTAAGACACAAGACACAAGACGCAAGACGCAAGACACAAGACACAAGACACAAGACACAAGACGCAAGACACAAGACGCAAGACGCAAGACACAAGTTGCAGGTTACGGGGAAAGGGCGTTTACATTGATAGAACTGTTACTTGTAGTTGTCATAATAGGCGCATTGGTTGCAATGGTCACTCCCAGGCTTGTAGGCAGAGGTGAACAGGCCCGCATAGGAGCTGCAAAGGCTGATATACAGGCTAATATAGCGACAGCGCTTAAACTTTATGAACTGGATAATGGTACTTTTCCTGATAGTCTTGAAGGACTTCTCTCGAGCACTGGCTCAGCAGTTAACTGGAACGGCCCCTATATAGAGAAAAAACCAGTAGACCCATGGGGCAGGGAGTATAAATACAAAAGCCCGGGAGACCACAGGCAGGATTATGACCTCTATTCTCTGGGTAAAGACGGAGTAGAAGGGAATGATGATATTACGAACTGGGAATGAGCATTTTAATATTAAAGATCAAAAATTAAAATGCAAAATGACAAATTAAAATTTAAAAATAAAGCATAAAGACAAGATTTTTAAAAAAGGAATTATAATTTTACATTTTTATATGTAATTTTAATATTTAATTTTTAATATTTGATTTTAAAAATGTATAGTAAAAAAAATTTTAAGATAATATCCATAACAGGATTTACATTAGTCGAAGTAATGGCAGCGACGATGATACTTTCTCTGGGTTTGGTGCTGATATATCAGTCGTTCTTTCTGTCTTTGGATATATATAATTATTATTCTGATTATTTAGCAGTCTCTTCTTTTGCGGGAGAGAAGATCTGCGAAGCTGAAGTCAGTCTTGAAAGATACGGGGATAATGCCTCACCGGACACTAGCGGAGTTTTTAATATAAGGAACAGGCTGTTTAATTGGAAGATCGATTATGACAGGATAGGAGAAGAACCTGACCTATATAAGATAGAATTCAACACTTTATTAAAAAGAGGCTCTAAAAAGATAAAATTTTCAAGATATGCGTATGTATTGCACGAAGAGGAGACGCTTGAGGAAGCTATCAATGAGTAACCCGAATAAAGGGTTCACGCTAGTCGAAATGCTCATAGTCATGGTCATAATGAGCATGATATCGCTTGCGATATATTCGACCTTTAACAGCGGTGTCAAGATATGGAAAAGGCTTAATAACCAGATATCAGCCGAGGATGTTAGTATATTTTTTGAAAGATTAGAGGCTGACCTTAAGAATAATTTTAAGTATGAAGGCATGGATTTTGTGGGGGATAAGGCCAAATTATCCTTTCCGACATTAGTAAATAGCCTGGATATGGAAAAGAGGGCCATAGGACAGGTAATATATAGCTATGATCAATATGCCGGCTCCGTGATAAGAGAGGAAAAGGATTTCTCCAGGGTCCACAGAGACATAGAGGGCAATAAGAGGACAGTCCTCAAGGAAATAACTTCCCTAGTTTTTGACTATTATTTTTATAGCGAGGAAGACAAGGATTATTCATGGGAAGAGTCCTTGGACAAAGATAAAGATGTCTTGGCAGTGAGGGTAAGGCTCGGCCTTAAAGACGGCAAGGAAAAAGAGACATTTTCCAAAACAGTCAGAATACAACATGCGAAGATATAAAAGAGGAAGCGTATTGATATTAGCGCTTTGGTCATTGATACTCCTTACCAGCTTTACAGTGACTATCAGCTATTCTATGAGGCAGAAGCTTATAGTCATAAAGAGGCTTGAAGAAAGGCAGGATCTACGCTCTATAGCAGAAAGCGGCATAAAAAAGGCAATATATAAATTGAGAAAGTCATTTGGTGAGGAAGAAAAGACATACCAGGCCCTGAGTGACAGCTGGAGCAAGAATGAAGACAGTTTCAAGAATATAAAAATAGGAGATATGGGAATAGTCGATGTTTCTTATGAATATTTAGATGAAGCAGGCCTTACGAACACCGTATATGGCATGGTGGATGAAGAGAGAAAGGTCAATATAAACAAGGTAAATGACGGGAAAATATTGGAAAAGCTGTTCGTGAATGTCTTTGACCTTGATGAATACGAGGCAGAGGACCTGGCAGCTGCGCTTATAGACTGGAGAGACAGTGATAATGCATCATTGAGCGCCGGGGGAAGCACAGAAAGCTCTTATTATCGTAACTTGAAATTCCCATATGAGGCAAAAGATTCGGAATACCAGATCATGGATGAGGTATCTCTGGTCAAGGGAGTCACGGAAGATATATTTAAAAGAATAGGCGATTATATTACTATATATGGCGATGGCAAGATAAATATAAATACTACTTCTAAAGAAGTCTTGCTTGCCTTGGGATTGAGCGAGAGCTTTGCAGAGACCATTCTATTGTACCGCGATGGGGAAGATGGCATACCTGGGACTGGGGATGATATGATCTTTGATGCAGCGGATACTATAGTATCAAAGATCTCGCAATTTGATAGCGGCATGGGCGGGGATATACTCAGGCTTACAGCTCTTGTAGACCAGGGTTTTTTATCTACCACGTCCAATAATTTTAAGATCAGGGCTGTTGCAGGGCTTTTAAATAGTAATATCAGGATGGAGACAGTGTGTTTTGTGGATAAAGACGGCGTTATCTTACAATGGAGAGAACAATAGATGTTTAAGCTCCCGATTTTTAATACCTTAAATAAAGTCACTGCCACGGATCTGGTAGGTATAGATTTTAGCGGGAATAAATTAAAATTTATCCATATAAAAGCCTCTCCGGGGAAAGAAGAGCTGATCAACATCCTTACCCATGATATAAATTCATTGTCCGACATAGAACTCTCCAATACCATCAAGGCCTTATTCGCAAAACTGGGAACAAAGAACCCTGAAATAATAGCTATAGTGCCTTCATATATGGTCATAACGAAAAATATCGAGATACCATCTACTGACCCCCGCGAGATAAAAGAGATAATAAACCTACAGGCCAGTAGATACACTCCTTATTCACGTGAAGAGGTGATGGTAGACTATATCCCCATAGATACTTATAAGCATAGTTATACAAAGATACTTCTAGTGATAATAGCGCGTAACATTGCCAGGAGGACATTTGAGATCTTAGAAAGCATAAATATAAAACCAAAGAAGATATTTTTCTCTTCAGAAGGGCTTGCTAGCTTTATACCTAAAAAGCTAAACATAGATACACTAGTTACACCAAAGGGCATCATACACATAGATGAGGACTCCTCTGATTTTATAGTGAGTTTTAAGAACAGGCCTATCTTTATAAGAAATATCCCCGTAGGGGCCCAAAACCTATCCGAGGGGACAGAGGATAGTAAGTTGAAATTTATAGAAGAGATCAAGAGTTCTATGGAAGGCTACCAGAGCGAAGACATAGAAAGGCCTCCTGACAGGATGGTCTTGACGGGGGCCGTAGAAGGCATAGAATACCTGGAACCTCTTATAAAAGAGAGATTTAATATCGATATCACTACAATGCACTATTTTAGGAACGTAAATATCTCAGAAAATATCTTAAAGCTGCTTCCTATAAAAGGTGTTTCGTTCTTGAGCCTTATATCATCGCTCGTGATGCGCAGTGAGAATGCAATAGACCTGATACCTGAGGAGATAAAGCTCAGGAAGACATTCGAAGAGAGAAGCAAAGAGCTGATCAAGGCAGGGTTATTTGTAATAACTATTTTTGTGTTGGTGTTTTCTATATTGATAACCCATATCTTTTTCGACAACACGCGCTTATCAAAACTTAACGAGATATATACGCCTCTAAAAAAAGAGGCAAAGAGCCTGGAGGAGAGTTTTGAAAGGGTCAGCCTCATAAAGAATTATCTTTTTAACAGGGGTTATTCACTCGAGGTGCTTACGGAGCTGTATAATATAATGTATTTGGATATAGAGCTGAATGACATAAGATATGATGACGCTACTGGTAAATTTTCTATAAAAGGCACTGCTGAGAGCATGTCCAGGGTGTTTTCTTTTGTTGATAACATGGAAAACTCGAAGTTTTTTAAGGATGTAAAGACCAGGCATACCACCAGGAGAAAATCAGGAATGAAAGATGTCACGGATTTTGAACTTAACTGTATATTGGAAAAGGAAAGTTAGATATGGGTATGTTTGATTTTAAGTGGATTCAGGGGTTTCTTTCTAAGTTATCGAAGAGAGAAAAAAGCATACTTTATACTACAGCCCTGGTCTTATCTATATTGCTTATAGACCGCCTGGTCATAGACCCTATATATTCCAAAATAAAGGAACTCAATAAAGAGATAGAAGAAAAGAGGACAGGCATAAAAAAGAGCCTTCATGTCTTGGCGCACAAGGACAGGATAATGAGAGAGAGCGCAAAATATAAGGACTTTTTTAAAAAGAGCGAATCTATAGAGGAAGAGACCACCCTTATATTAAAGGAGATAGAGATCCTTGCAAACAGGAGCTCTGTATATATAGTTGATATGAAGCCGTCAGGGCTGAATGATGTAGGCTCCTCGAAAAGGTATTTTATAAGATTGAACTGTGAAGCGCAGATGTCGCAGCTAGTGGACTTTATGTATAACATAGAGAACTCTGAGAAGCTCTTATCCATAGAGAAGTACCAGGTCAACCCTAAATCAAGAGAATCCAGTATCGCAGTATGCAATATGTCAATATACAAGATATTGATGCAGTGAATATGAGGCTTTTAGATCAGGAGTGTTTAAAAAAAAGGAGGGCGGTATGAAGAAAATTTTTATTATTATGCTGGTTTTTAGCTTTATTTTTGGCTCTATCTCATATGGCGAGACCATAAAGATCTTTGAGGCGCGGAACAAGATATTCAATGAATCGAACAAGATAAGATCTGGCCTGAAGGATTCCAAAAACATACTCCTTATGACAAGCATGTGGGATACCTGCTTAGTAGCGGTCAAACAGGTGGACGCATATTTCTATATGATCAGGATATTTGATACAATAGACCCCAAGAATATCAAAGAAGAGGCTGTTATATCCCTTGAAAATTGGCTTAATAATATCAAAAAGACAGACATTGTAAATATAGACAGCCTGAACGGTTTGATGAAGAATGAAGAGGCTCTAGAGGCAAAGGCTGCTTTGTATATGACGAATCTAAAAGAGTATTTTGTCGAGCTCAATAAAGAGATAGATATGGAGATAGAGAGATTAAAGGAGATAAAGATACAATTTTGAAGATGAGCCTATTGTTTATAATAATAGCTATTTTTGCCGTACCTCTAAGTTCCTTTTCTGAAAACATGAATGATGCGGATGATGGGTTCGAATATGAGACTGTGATCAAGAATGTAAATGGGATAAAGTTTGAAGTAGTCGAGGATAGGCCTATTGAAAAAAGAGACGGCATAATCGCCCCGATGCCTTTGGATAAATATGTGGCCATGAAATGCGCGATGATAAGAAAAGACATGAAAGAGATGAATACAGCTGTAGAAGATATGAAGGCCAAGCTTGATGCGCAGTTAGAGGGAAGGATGGATGGCCTGGAAGAGAGATTAAAAAAAATAGAAGATTTTATTGAAAAGCTCAAGGGTTCCTTAAAATTAATAGAATAGACCTTAAATCGGAGAAATAAAAATGCGTAATAGACAATCAAAACATATCTTTGTGATCCTGGCGATCCTGGCCGTAACTATTTTATTTATTAATGCCTTATTGGCCTCCGAGGACAAAGTGCTTCGTATAGGCATAACGCCTAATTATCCTCCCATTGTATTTAAATACGATGGCGACTATGCTGGGTTGGATATAGAATTAGCCAAGATGCTGGCTAAAGAGCTTGATCTTGAGTTTGTCTTTGTAGAGCTCCCATGGGACAGCCAGATACAATCTCTCATAGATAAAAAAATAGATATCATCATGTCAGGTATGAGCATCGTAGATTCCCGTAAGTTAAAGATAGGATTTACAGAGCCGTATCTCAGGACATGGCAGATGGCGCTCATCAGAAATAACGACCTGGATAAATACAATGATATGGAAAGCATACGTTCTATAGAGATCAAGATAGGGGTAGAAAAAGGCACTACGGGAGAAGATATGGCTGCCAGAGAGTTCCCCTTAGCTAGCATCATGCCTTATATTGATAAAGAACAGGCTATGGATGACCTTATCAAAGGAGATATAGATATATACATACATGATGCGCTTGAGATATGGTGGTTATTTGGAGAATATGAAGAAAAAGGGCTTAGGCCGTCCGCGGCTATTTTTGATGAAGAATATCTTGGATGGGGTGTTAGAAAAGAGGATAAGGAGCTATTAGAGTCTATAAATAATATACTTAGGTCATGGAAAGAGTCAAAGAGATTAGATGCAAGGATAAAGTTTTGGGTACCATACGTCGAGCTTTATGGCGGCGAGGGTGAAAGGCTTTATTGATCAAAAAGATGAGAGAAGCGCATAAAAAAGCAATTATAATATTTATTTTGATCAGCAGCTTTATTTTTGTTAAAGGGGCTTTTTGCGGATATCTTTTAGGTTCAAAGGGGCAGGTCGAGAATATCTTTGAAGACCAATACAAGATCTCTATAAAATACATCACTAACCGTAGGTATAGCATCTATACTTATGTTACTTATAGCCTGGATGACAATACTATTGTCCTAAAGAACGGAAAAGAAGCCGAGATGTCAGATCTTTCCCGCGGAGATATAGTCGAAGTAAAAAAAGGGACCAATGAGTATGGCCAGACAGTCACTATCATAAGTATCATAGATAGCTGGTCCAGCCATTGATCTCCTAAAATAGGGACACATCCTATTTTATTTGACTTGTCATTGTTTAAAATGATATACTTTTTTTATGCCTAGAATAGCCAGAATTGTAGGAGCAGGATACCCGCATCATATTATTCAAAGAGGCAACAATAAGCAGGCCATTTTTTTTGATGACAAAGATAGAAAACAATATCTTTGTTTGTTAGAAAAATATAGCGATGAATGCGGATGTGATATATTTGCTTATTGCCTCATGGATAATCATGTCCATATTTTAGCTGTCCCTGATACCAGATTAGCTTTTGCCAAAGCGATGCAAAAGCTAAGTCTTACATACACTCAATTCATAAACCACAAATATAACAGGACGGGTAGATTATGGGAGTGCAGGTATTATTCGTCAATAGTTGATGAAGATGCATATCTTATAACTGTGATCAGATACATAGAACAAAATCCTGTGAGAGCGAAGATCGTGCCTCATGCCATTGAATATCTATGGTCTAGTGCGCAATCAGCCATTTACAGCAAAAAAAGTTTCATAAAGTCAATTTACGGAAAATATGGAATAGATAGGGAAGAACATATAAAATTATTGAAACAAGAATTAGCAGAGGCTGAATTGAAGACAATAAGAAGATCTGTTATTAACGGTAAACCTATAGGCTCAGAATCTTTTTTGAAAAAAATCTCTGATACTTTTGGTATGGAGCTTATTTCAAGACCGAAGGGAAGACCAAAAAAGAAGGAAAAATAGGATGTGTCCCTATTTATTAATGTTTCGGCTTTACAATACTCTTTATTCGTTCTTTAAAATTCAATAACTAACCGCTTCGGCTTTCGTATTTTTGGCGAGTTTGCCGCCACCCAAACTCGCCAAAAATCCGTGCGTCCTCTCCCTCGCAAAAATCCTAAATAAAGAAGTCCTTTTTATATTGCGGCGGCCAAAAATTTTTTAAAAGGTGTTTGATTTTTGCTCGGTCGAGTCCGCTCTCTGCCTGCAGCTTAATATGGAGCTGCAGGCAGAGAAGCCGAATCTTCTTGCACAGATGCATTTGTATGCTTATGCGCCTACAAAAGTAGATATTGACAATCAGCACTATTAGTGATAATCTTATCACTATAGGTGATAATGGAGGATATCTAAAAATGATAGAGAAGGTCTTAGAGCTTTTTTATAGTGATCTCAATGCACAATTTACTATAAATGAAATAGCTAAAAAAGTCGGCATTTCCTATAGTTATGTATATAAACAAATAGAGGGATTAAAGGATAAAAATGTTTTAATAATTGAGCAGCGCTCAAATCGGAAATATTGCAGGCCTAATTATAAAAATCCGGACGTAAAATCCAATTTTGTAAAAATATCCACCAAAATTGCAGATGATTTTTTAAAGAAAAGAGATAAGATTTTTTTTATAATCGAAAAGCTCTTGTCTGTATTGCCGCAAAAAACAGATTTTAATTTACTTTCCATTGTGCTGTTCGGTTCTTTAGCTAAAGGTACAGATTCTAAAAAAAGTGATATAGATCTTTTTATTCTTGTACCGTCAAAAAAGAAATATGATGAGATAGTTGAAATGGAATGCGTAGCATTGTCGCGTGGTTTTAATGCAGAGATAAATCCTATAATTTCAGAACCAGCAAGTTTGTTGACAATGCTGAGAGAAAAAGAACAAAATGTCGGAAAGGAAATTTTAAAAGATAAAATAATTTTATTCGGCGCAGAAAAATTTTGGGAATTAATATTTGAGGTGATAAAATGAGCAATCTAAAGCAAGAGATGTTAAAAATCAAAATAAAAGGCTATTTTGAAAATGGGGAGTTAAAAATAGATTCAAGTGCTACATCTTTAGTGAAATACTATACAGATAAAGCGAGGCATAATATTGAAACTGCATCTTTATTGATGGAAGCGTCAAAAAATAATGAAATCAAGAAGAGATTGAAGGTTAGCAGTGATTATCTTGGGTATGATTGGGTTATAAGTTGTGGTTACTATGCGATGTTTCATGCTGCAACTGCTGCATTGCTAGCTATAGGAATAAAAGCCGAAAGCCACGAGAGTCTTATAGAAGGATTAGAATATCATTTTGTTTTAAAAGAGGAATCCATAGAGTCAGAAGATATAGAAAAGATTAAGCATGCTCAAAAACTTGATGAAAAATATGTCAATAGAATGTGGGCTACTAAATCCAAGAGAAACACTGCGCAATATAAAGCCGATACCGTCATTGCCGAAAAAGATGCCGAAAAAATTTATAAAAATGCTATAGATTTTGTTGATGTCATAGAAAGTTTAATAAGGGTAGTAAAGAATGTCTAAGAAAGCCAATATTGGGATACCAAGGAAATTATTAATAGATGAAGTGAAAAGAGTCGGCAATCTACTAATAAAAGTGCCTACGATGGAAGATTACGATAAATATGCCAAGATCGGAAGAGCTGTTACCTGTGAGAAAAAATTTGGTGGTTGGAAGAACTTTCTAATTGCAGCAGGTTTTGATCCTAGTGCTTCCCGTATAACGCATAATACCGATGAGTTAAAAAATGAATTTAAAAGAATAGCGACTATGTTAGGGCGTACGCCTACAACAGGCGAATTCAATAAATTTAGTAAAATTGGTAAAGCGGGAACTTTAGCCCTTAGGTTCGGAGATAAAAAATGGGGTAATGCATGTGTTGCCTTGGGATATACTCCTCCGAAGCGTGTTCCACCGCCTAAAATTGGTGGGTGGAATAAAGGCATAAACCGCGCGGATGTAAATTTAGATGAATTAAAGTATTTGTATGAAATTGAAGGACTGTCTATGGCCGCAATAGCCATAAAATTAGGCATTAGCCACAATACCATACGGCGGAGAATGGATTTAGCAGGTATTAAGGTGAGGAAGCATTACTATTCTCAACCACGACAGACAGTGCCCGAAACATTACTTTATGAAGAGCTTGAACGGCAGAGGATTCCATTTATGAAACAACAGCCCATAGACGGCTTATATGTGGTCGACGTCTTAGTGCCGGGTGCGAAAATAGTAATTGAATGCGATGGCGATTATTGGCATAGGCCAGATGATAAAGATATTGCACGTAGAGATCAAAAGAAAACTAAATATCTCGAATCAAGAGGCTATATAGTTTTTAGATTTTGGGAATCTGAGATAAAAGAAAATGTAACAAAATGTGTTGAGAGAATTTCAGATGTCTGGAGGAAATATAAAGGTTAAAAGATATTTTCTGCCAGTTTAAATTTTTTGGCCGCCGCAATATAAAAAGAACGTTTTTATTTAGGATTTTTGCGAGGAAGAGGACGCACGGATTTTTGGCGAGTTTGGGTGGCGGCAAACTCGCCAAAAATACGAAAGCCGAAGCGGTTAGTTATTGAATTTTAAAGAACGAATAAAGAGTATTGTAAAGCCGAAACATAAGGTCAGCCGAAAGTCTTTATCAGGACTTTCGGCTGGCC
>JBDRJN010000010.1:0-11518 GCA_043814965.1 Candidatus Omnitrophota bacterium | reverse complement strand
TTAGCGGTATAATCTATCTGCTCCATAATCTCTCCTCTGTTTATTTTGTTGGTTCGTCACCTTACAAAATAACAGATTTCAAGAGATATGGGGCATTTTTATTCCATTATTTTTCGCACTTATAATTACAATCTACCAAATATCTCTTTTATGACACTTTCCCGATTGCAAAAAGGGCAGGTTCCCTATTGGCTCGGAAAACGTCTCTAGTAATGTTACAATCTAATGGTTGAGAGCGTGTCTTCTGCGGCAGGACTTACAATCAATGATTCTTGATATTCTGACGGGAAGATCTTATAAGAGACCTTTATATTAGCCTCTTTAGCATCTGAATACCTTGCTAATATACTGGCTGCTAGCAAAAGATCTTTTTTGGCTGCTTTGCCTCTTGCGATCGCAATAGGGCTTGGCATATCTATGACATCTAATATATGATCTCCTTCTTCTGTGAATGAAACAAGGAGCTCATTTTCTCTCTGATCCCTTCCTACAAATAGTTTAAGGCCTTCGTGTATCCTGAACTGCCTTCCTACTTTCAATAGATGTATATCGCTTATCTTATAATCAGGTATATACTGGAAGAGGTCCTTTACTTTTTTGGAAAACCCAACTTCTGTCAGTAAACACCCTCCCGCAGGGCACGGGTAGTCATTTATATGAAATTCTTTTGCCAGCTCCATCTGTTTTTGCCTGGATCTGCCTTCTATATCGAGAAGGTTCTCTCTTTTTATAAGACCGTTTTTTTCGGGTAATGTCTCATCAAAATATTTTGCAGAAAGCGGCCTTACTATAAGGCCCCTTAGGCCCGACTCTTTCTCTATAAGTTCTATGGCTTGCCTGCGCTGTGACATGGGCCGCTGGCCAAGAACTTCTCCTGTCACTATAAAACTAGCGTTTATCTCATCCATAAAGGTCTTTGCTTTTTTAAAAGTAAAGATCCTGCAGTCAATGCAAGGGTTCATGCCTTTCCCGCGGCCGAACTTTGGGGATCTTACAACATCCATGTATTCTTTTGTTATATTCATTATCTTTAAAGGCACCCCGAGTTCCCTGGAAGCCTTTGTAGCCTGGTGCATACAGCCTTTTTTAGTACAGGTACAAAACACTGTCAGGAAATTAAGCGCGTGCACCTCTATGCCCTCTTTAAGCATAAGCTTTATTGCAAGCATGCTGTCAAGCCCGCCGGAAAATAGTGCTACAGCTTTTTTATTCATAATAGATTTGGTATGTGGTCATGTGTAAAAGCATAGGGATTGTGAGCGAACAACCCTATGCTTTTACAACATATCAATGTATTAAACTCTGCTGTTTTCTTATATACTCTAGGTACTCCTTTATCTTCTTTTCGTAACCTATGTCAGTGGGCTCATAATAGATCTTTTTATTAGGCTTATACTCCTGCTCTACATAATGATCTTTATAACTATGAGCGTATTTATAACCTTCTCCTCTTCCGAGTTTTTTTGCGCCTTTATAACTTGAACCTTTAAGATGGTCCGGTACCTCGAGCGTCCTGCCTTCTTCAACATCCTTCATTGCCTTATCAATTGCCATATAGCTGGCATTGCTTTTAGGTGCACACGCAATATAGCAGGCAGCCTGAGCCAGCGGGATTCTACATTCTGGCATGCCTACAAAATCAGCTACCTGAAACGCAGCATTTGCCAATATCAAAGCCTGCGGATCAGCATTGCCGACATCTTCTGCTGCACATATAACAATACGCCTTGCAATAAACCTGGGGTCTTCTCCTCCATAAAGCATCTTCGCAAGCCAATATATCGCAGCATCAGGGTCTGAACCGCGCATGCTCTTTATAAAAGCAGATATAGTATCATAATGCTCATCTTCATCTTTATCGTAGAGAATGGATTTTTTCTGTATGCTCTCTTCCGCTACCCCTAATGTAAACTCTATCACGCTGTTTTTATCAGGAGATGTTGTCAGTACCCCTATTTCTAAAGCATTCAATGCCTTTCTTGCGTCACCATCTGATATCTCTCCTAAAAAATCCAATACCTTTTTATCTATATTGACCTTCTTGGAGCCAAAACCTCTTTCTTTATCGCTCAAGGCATTTTTTAATATGGTTACTACATCATCAGATTTAAGTTTTTTCAGTTCAAACACTATCGAGCGGGATAAAAGAGGTGAGACCAGTGAAAAGAACGGATTATGAGTAGTAGCCCCTATCAATACCGGGGTCCCTTTTTCTACATCACTCATCAATACATCCTGCTGGGCTTTATTGAACCTATGTATCTCGTCTATAAAAAGTATTGTCTTTTTATTATTTGAACGCTCTCTTTCTTTACTGGCTTTGAGGGCATCTCTTAATTCCTGTACATTGGAAGATACGGCATTTATCTCGTGGAAATGGCTGTTAGTGATATTTGCTATTACATGCGAGAGCGTGGTCTTGCCAGTGCCAGGAGGCCCATAAAGTATAAGAGAGGTTATCTTGTCAGCATCGATTGCCCTACGCAGAAGCTTGTCTTTGCCCAAGATATGTTCTTGGCCGACAAATTCCTCCAGAGTCCTCGGCCGCATCCTTACTGAGAGAGGCCTGTTTGACAGGTTATCCGGTTGTGTTTGAGAATTAAATAGGTCAGACATAAAAAAATCCCCGCTTATGCCGTAAAAAAGGACGCTTTATCGAACCATATAGTTAAGTGGGCGCCCTCTCAAGTACTTAATGTTCCCTTCTAAATGCTGAAGGTCTACAGCCATACCTAAAGTCAAGCCCCCATTATAATGGTGTTGGTTCAAAAACTTCCATTTCCCACGCGCATCGCAGGGATATATTCATTATAGCACACTTTTATCAATAAATCAAAATCTAGCGTATCTGAACGCCCAGTTTTTTAACCAGCTCCTCTTGTATATCCGTATGCACTTGAGAAACATCTTCATCCTTCAGAGTCTTTTCATTAGAACGGTATTCAATGCTGTATGCAAGGCTCTTCTTGCCTTCCTGGATCTGCTGGCCTTTGTATAAGTCAAAGATGTCTATGGAGGTAACGATATCCCTTCCTGTATTTTTAATAACCTCTGATATGCCTGAAGACGGTACCTCTTTATCCACTATGATAGAGATATCCCGCCTAATAGAAGGATACCTCGGAAGCTGTTTGAACCTTGTGTCTAAAGAAATAAATCCTGTCAATTTTTCAAAATCTATCTCTCCTATATATATCTTTTCCTTTATATCAAAGAATCTGGCGATATTCGGCTTTACCTCCCCCATAGCCCCGAGCATCTGGCCCTTTACTTTTAAAACAACTGACATGCCTTCTTTAAATATGCTCGTATCCTCCTTGAGCAGGCTATATTCACTAAGCCCCAGTCCTGATAAAAGTTTTTCACAGACACCTTTCAGGTCAAAAAAATCCGCATCCCTTGACTTATCCTTCCAGTTCCCCGCAGTAACTCCACTCACAGAAAAACAAAGCATCAGTTTTTCTTTTATCTCATTCTTTGCCTTGTCTATACTATAAGCCTTGGAAAGTTCAAAAAGTTTGACCGGGGTATTTTTTCTATTGATATTCCAGCTTGCTGCTTCAAGCATCTCACTTATCAGTGTAGGCCGCATAAACGCCTGGTTAGAGCTAAGGGGATTCTGCAGTCTTATGACATTATCGAATGATATCCCCAGCGCCTCTATGCTTGAACGGCTCGTCATAGTATAGGTCAATATCTCGTTTAAGCCTAAAAGTGTAAGTATATTTTTTGTCTTTTCTGAAAAAAGGCTGAGTTGTTTCTTTTCTTCTTCATAAGTCTTCTGCACTGTAAATACAGGTATCTTTGAAGGTATCTTATCATACCCATAAAGACGCGCGATCTCTTCTATGATATCTATACCCCTCTCTAAGTCTCCTCTATATGGAGGGATCTTGATAGAGACACCTGCCTTTGTCTTCTTACTGATCTTAAGGTCAAGGGCGTTTAAAAAATGCGTTATATCTTTTAAGCTTATATCTATGCCGAGGATCCTTGGTAGATCATCCAAAGACAAAACGACTTCTCTTTCTTTTATGGCTTTTCCTCCTATGTCTGTAACATTACCTACGCATCTACCTCCTGCGATATCCTTGATCATCTCCTGCGCCCTCATACTAGCTGAGAGTATCATTGAAAAATCCACTCCTCTTTCAAACCTATAGCTCGACTCAGAGGCTAATGTAAGCTTGCGCTGGGCCTTCCTCACTGAGACAGGGTCAAAATACGCGCTTTCTAAAAGTATGGCCTTGGTCCCCTCGGTTATCTCAGTGTCTTTACCTCCCATGATCCCTGCTATGGCAACAGGTTTATTTATATCAGCTATGATAAGCATGGTGGGGTCAAGTTCCCGTGTTACACCATCGATCGCTGTAATGTTTTCCCCCTTCCTTGCTTTTCTTACGACTATTCTATTTTTCTCGAGTTTTTCAAGGTCAAACGCATGAAGAGGCTGGCCTGTCTCGAACAATACATAGTTCGTTATATCTACAATATTATTTACACTTCTTACGCCCATTGCATTAAGTCTTTCTACAAGCCACTCCGGCGATGGGCCGACCTTGATGTTCTTCATAATGCATCCCACATATCTAGAACATGCTTTTTTATCCTGCACATCTATCCTGGCATTTCCATTTGATGGTCCTTTTTTTGCATAATACTTCTTTATGGACATAGGAACTGTCAAAGGTTTTAGAGTCGCGGCGGAAAGCTCTCTAGCAACTCCCAGGATAGACAGGCAATCAGGCCTATTAGGCGTGACCTCTATGTCCATAACATTGTCTTTCCCGAGAGGCACTACTGCATTTACCTCTAAGCCTACCATAGTAAGAGCCCTCTGGGCTTTCTCAATGCCGCCTTTTATATCAATAAAATCCTTTAACCAATTAAAACTGATCCTCATAAATAACCCGCCTCTCTAAAAATTAATTACATTGTGTAACAATACCATTTACAACTGTTAAGCTTATTGTTGTGCCAGGGATCACTGTTTGAATCGTATATGTTCCTGCTGAACTATCTCCATTCCCAGCGCTTACAGAACCTGTCACATCTAGACCACCGCCAATATTAACATCTCCATCGCTAGACGGCATTGCCGTGCCAGATCCAACCGCTAGATATGTTGTCTTTAGTTCAGTATATACCCCAGTTGGTGAAGGATAATATGTAGTAAGTGTCAGCACCTCTTCTGCAATGCTCATAATATTAAAACAGAATATACTGATCAATATCAACCCTAATATAAAAGCCCGTTTTTTCATAAACCCTCCTCCTTAAAATTGTTTTAAAAACCTGACATCGTTTTCATAAAAAAGCCTTATATCATCTATGCTATGCTTTAGCATAGAGATCCTATCAATGCCCATGCCAAAAGCAAAACCTGTATATTTAGACGTATCGTATTTTACATGTTCAAAAACCCTTGGGTTTATCATGCCGCATCCTAATATCTCAAGCCACCCTTTGTGGCTGCAGACCCTGCAACCTTTCCCTCCGCATATAAAACAAGAGATATCCACTTCAGCTGAAGGCTCTGTAAATGGAAAATAATGCGGCCTGAACCTCATCAATACTTCCTCTCCAAAATAGCTTTTGGCAAATCTTTCTAATACACCTTTTAGGTCGCTAAACACTATGCCTTCTCTTACCATAAAACCTTCTATCTGATAAAACATGAATGAATGCGATGCATCTACCGCATCTGGCCTATATACCTTGCCAGCATGTATGATCTGTAAAGGCGGGGTTTCCTTTTCCATGATCCTTATCTGAGCAGTGGATGTCTGGCTGCGTAGAAGCATATTGTTCTCGACATAAAAGGTATGGAACGTCTCGCGCGATGGATGGTCCTTGGGTATATTGAGCGCTTCAAAATTATAAAAATCGGTCTCTATCTCAGGGGTCTCGACTGATTTAAAACCCATTGAGGTAAAGATATCTATTATATCCTGCATTGTCTTTAAAAGAGGGTGCCTGTGCCCGATCTCTGGCTGTATACCTGGGAGGGTCGTGTCAGTATATTCAAAATGGGACCTTTCTTCTTCCCTGAAATTGTTCTCTCTCTCCTCCAGTAAAGCAGCTACTTTTTGTTTCATCTCGTTGATGAATTTTCCTACCTTTGGCTTATCTTTTTTTGGAACGCTATTCATGGACTTTATAGAGAGTGTGATCTCCCCCTTTCGTCCAAGATATTTGATCCTCACCTGCTCGAGCTCTTCGAGATTGGAGCTTTCCAAAATATCCTTTAACGCAGCCTTTTCTATTGTTTTGAATTTTTCCATCGATTTCATCATTACACCCGCTTACCTTTCTATATGATATTCTTTTCTGAATTTATCCAGGTTTTCATTGGAACCTATTATCACAAAAACATCACCCTCTTTTATCATATAATCTGCTTTTGGGGCTACATCAAGCTCACATTTCTCGTCTGAATCATCTTCTTTTTCCCTTGTTGCTATAATATTCAGCTCGTATTTTGCCCTCACATCCAGGTCCCTTATAGTCTTTCCTATAAAATCCCTAGGCACCACTGTCTCCATGATACCGCATTTTGGAGAAAGCTCTATATGCTCAAGCACTGAAGGAGACACCAGGGAGCTGGCTATCCTTATACCCATATCTCTTTCTAAAAATACGACCTTATTTGCGCCTACCCGTTCCAATACCTTTCCATGCTCGTCTGTGACAGCCCTTGCGACAATATGGCCTACTCCGAGTTCCTTTAAAAGCAGTGTGGTAAGGACCGATGCCTCCAGATTTGCGCCTATAGCGACCACTGCTACGTCTACATTCATGATACCGACAGCCTTTAATGCCTTTTCATCCGTAGAATCTACCTGGACTGCTTCTGTAGTTATATCGGATATACTTTGGACTAATTCCTCGTCTTTATCTATCGCCAGCACCTGATGCCCTTTGCCGCTCAATGTCTTGGCAACGCTCAATCCGAACCTTCCCAGGCCTATAACAGCAAATTGTCTCATATTGCACCTCTTTTTATTTGGTTATGCACTTGTGCTCTTCTTATGCACTAATGCGTTTTTGTTCTGAGTCATCCTACCATGACTTTTTCAGTAGGATATTTATAAAATACCTTGTCTTCTTTCATCGCAACAGCAAGCGCCAACGTCAGAGGGCCGATCCTTCCGATGAACATAGTCACCATGATCAGCATTTTTCCTAGCGTACTCAAAAGAGGCGTGATGCCTGTTGAGAGCCCTACTGTACCAAAGGCAGACGTCACTTCAAAGAATATCCTTAAAAAATAATTAGGCATCAACAGGTTCTTTTCCTCAACAAAACTAAGTATCATAGTAGTAACTACTATCCATGTTATAGAAAGCCCTGCTATCATGACAGCTTTTCTAAAGACTGGTTTTGGTATAGTGCGCTTGAACATGCTGATATTGTCCTTATTTTTTATCATGCTCCATGCGCCTGCTATCAATACACCAAATGTGCATGTCTTGATGCCTCCTCCTGTCGAACCTGGAGAAGCGCCTATAAACATAAGTATAATAAGGAAAAATAATGTCGGGCTTCCGAGGCCCATGATAGGCACTGTATTAAATCCCGCTGTCCTGGCAGTAGTTGACTGAAAAAATGATGCCAATATCTTTTCTTTAAAAGACAAATTGTACAATGTATGGGAATTTTCCAGCAGAAGGAATACAACTGCCCCTATAATAAGTAATGCCGCGCTTACAGTAAAAGCAAGTTTTGCCTGGAGGCTCAGCTTGCTGAATAGATTCTTTATATCTTCATTGTTCTTGATAAAGATCTTTCTAAAAGCCCATCTAAATATCTTTGGTATATCTATAAGTACGACAAAACCTATGCCTCCCAGGATAATAAGGCTCATCATGACTATATTTACCAACGCATCAGACCTATAGCCTATAATGCTGGAAGAATTTATAGAAAAACCTGCGTTACAAAAACTTGATATAGAATGAAATACGGCATTATAGATATCGCCGAATCTTCTATAAAAAAGTATTGCGCCTATGATCTCTATGCCGAACGTAATACCTAATATATAGAGTATCAGGCTTCTTACTCCCTCTATGCTATGATGGTCGAGGGCATTCTTGACTACAATATTTTCTCTCAAGGTAAGCTTTCTCCCGAGAAGGATAGCAAAGAATGTGGACATCGTCATAATGCCCAGGCCGCCTATCTGTATGAGAAAAAGTATCACATATTGCCCGAACCTGGAAAACTCTTTTCCAGTATCTCTGACAATAAGCCCGGTGACACACGTAGCGCTTGTAGCAGTAAAAAACGCGTCGACCAACCCTATAGAATGCCCTGTTGAAGCGCTATTCGGCAATGCTAGAAGAATGGCCCCTACGAAGATCACTGCAAGAAAACCGACTAAAACCACTTGTGGGGGTTTTAACCTATTCATAGGCTCTAATATATTATTTGCTGCCAATACTTTCAACAAGTTTCCTGAAAGCACCCTTATCGCTAGCTGCTATATCAGATAATACCTTTCTATTAAGCTTGACCTTTGAATCAGCCAATGACTTTATGAACCTGCTGTATGATATACCTAGTTCTTTACAGGCATTGGATATCCTCAGGATCCATAGTCTCCTGAAATCTCTTTTTTTGGCCCTTCTGTCTCTAGTGGCATAAGCCATGGCTTTATTGACGGACTCCATGGCATTCCTGTGCCATTTACTCCTGCCAGCGCGCTGCCCCTTTGCAAGCTTCGATACCTTTTTCCTGCGGGCCCTTGATGCTGGGCCGTATTTTGCACGTGCCATAAAACTACCTCCTAAATTTTCTATCCATAAGGCAATAATTTTTTTGCTATCTTGCCGATGGAACCTTGTAGTGTTACTGCTTTTCTAAGCCGCCTTTTTCTATTTTTAGATTTAGAAGTCAAAAGATGCCTTTTACCTGCTTTGTGGCATTTTATCTTCCCTGATTTTGTCATCTTAAGGCGCTTCTTAGCACTCTTATTGGTCTTCAACTTTGGCATAAATGCTCCTTTTTTTGTCTATTTTGAACGCTGGGTAAAATGTACTATTATATTCCTGCCGTCTCTGGCAGGGCCTTTTTCTACCTCTCCTACATCAGCTAGATCTCCTATAATCCTATCTACGATCTTTTTACCAAGCTCTATGTGGGACATCTGCCGCCCCCTAAAAGTCATGGTAAGTTTTGCTTTGTCTCCCCGCGAAAGAAACCGCTGCAGGTGATGCAGTTTGACTTGGTAGTCATGCTCTTCTATATTCGGTTTTAGTTTTATCTCTTTCAAATGGATTATCTTCTGGTGCTTTTTGGCCTCTTTTGCCTTTTTCTCCTGCTCATATTTGTACTTACTGTGGTCCATGATACGGCAAACAGGCGGGTTTGACTGAGGCGCGATCTCTACCAGATCCAAACCGACTTCCTGTGCTTTCAATATTGCCTCCTGGGTCGGGACGACTCCCATTTGTTCACCATCAGCACCGATCAATCTGACATCTTTTACCCTGATCCTTTGATTAATCCTTAATTCTCTTGAAATAACTACCACCTCCTGTGTTAGTAAACAGTGATCAGTAAATAGTAACCAGGAATTACTGATAACAATATACTATAGCTTTTTTTCTTGTATTTCTGTCTCTACTCTATTTAAAAACTCTTCGAGGCTTAGAGTGCCTATATTGCCCTCTCTTCGCGCGCGCAGAGAAATAGTCCTATTTTCCTTTTCTTTGTCCCCGACTATAATACTATAAGGTATTTTTTGCAGTTCAGCTTCCCGGATCTTATATTGAAGCTTTTCATTTCTTTTGTCTACGAACACCCTTATGCCTTTTTCTTGAAGCACATCATAGATCTCGTCTGCATAATCGTGCGATCTATCAGTTATAGGTATAATGACTGCCTGCTCCGGACTAAGCCATACAGGAAAACTGCCCGCATAATGTTCTATAAGCGTGCCCATAAAACGCTCCACGCTCCCAAGGACCACTCTATGCAGCATTACAGGACGCTCTTTCTTGCCCTCTTTTGTAACATACTCTAGATCAAACCGTTCTGGGAGCGCAAAATCACACTGCACTGTAGCGCATTGCCAGGGCCTACCCAAGGCATCCTTGACCATTATATCTATCTTGGGGCCATAAAAAGCCCCTTCACCTTCATTAATATCATATTTCATGTCTTTTGCATCAAGCGCTTTTCTAAGCGCGTTTGTCGCTCTATCCCACATCTCGAGACTACCTATATATTTTGGAGGCCTTGTAGAAAGGTCTATCTTGTAATCTTTAAAACCAAATACTCTCATCACGTCCATTACAAAATCTATTACTTTTTTTATCTCTTCCTCTGCCTGTTCCGGAAGGCAAAATATATGCGCATCATCCTGAGTAAACCCCCTGACCCTCAAAAGGCCGTGCAATACTCCTGACTTTTCACGTCTATGTACATTGCCAAGCTCAAAAAACCTGATCGGAAGATCCCTATAGCTGCGTATATGTGATCTATATATAAGCATGTGCGCAGGGCAGTTCATGGGCTTTATCGCGTATTCTTCATTGTCTACCTTGAAGATATACATATTCTCTTTGTAGTACTCATAATGGCCTGATGTCACCCATATGTCAGACCTTAATATATGAGGCCCCATAACTATCTGATAGCCTCTTTTTAAGTGTTCTTTTTTTACATAATCCTCTATCAGCATCCTTATAAGAGCGCCTTTTGGATGATAAAATACAAGGCCTGGCCCTGCTTCTTCATGTATGCTGAATAGATCCAGTTCTTTCCCCAGCTTTCTATGGTCTCTTTTCTTTGCCTCATCTCTGAGCCTTAAAAATTCTTCAAGGTCTGGCTTTTCTGTAAAACAAGTACCATATATTCTCTGTAACATCGGGTTTGTCTCGATGCCATGCCAATATGCTCCTGCTATACTAAGCAATTTGAACGCCTTTATCTCTTTTGTATTGCTTACATGAGGGCCTTTACATAGATCAAAGAACTTGCCGTGCCTAAAAATAGACACCTTGTCCCCCGGCAGGTTATTTATGAGTCCTGCCTTGTACGGTTCGTCCTTAAAAAGCTTCAAGGCATCTATCTTGGAGAGCTCCTCCTGGGTAAAATCCAGGTTTTCCTTTATAATACCTTTCATCTCTTTTTCTATGCTCAAAAGGTCTTCTGGGGTAAAACCTTCCTTCTTGTCAAAATCATAATAAAATCCATCCTCTATAGAAGGCCCTATGCCTAGTTTTACATCAGGAAAAAGCCTTTTAACAGCATCTGCCATCACATGAGAACAACTATGCCTTAATGCATCAAGATTTTGTTTCATAACTAAATCGCGTTTCTCTGGTTTTTAACCAGATTAAAGTTATACTGGTGGGCGGTACTGGGTTCGAACCAGTGACCTTCACGATGTCAACGTGACGCGCTAACCAGGCTGCGCCAACCGCCCTATCCTGACCTTCCGCCTTCGGCGGACGCGCTATCCAACTGCGCCATGAGCCCTGAAATTTTGTTTCACAAAATTTCATCC
>JBDRJN010000009.1:0-48136 GCA_043814965.1 Candidatus Omnitrophota bacterium | reverse complement strand
AAAGAATAGAAGAATGGATGAATAACTATCCCCGTAAAATACTGGGATACAAGACAGCAAACGAGTTGGTGTCGGAAGTTACGAATAACAGATCAGGGGTTTTGAATTGAAAATTTTCGCAATATGAGTTACAATGCACCGTCTCGGGGTGTCAATTAAAAAAACATTTCCAAAAACACGTTTTTGAGTTATAATGTATCTATAAGATACACAACCTAAGGGAGGCAAAAATGAGCGGTCAGCTAGCTGGTAAAGAAAAAAGAGAGTTCTTGAGGTATGATTACAGTAGCCCGATAAAATACAACATAATAAATACAGGCCAAGACAAGGGCATTATCTCAAAATTATTAATAGGCATATCGCAAAATCTAAGCGCGGCAGGTATATTATTTACATCTAACATCTCAAAGCTGCCCGGGATATCAACTGTCCTGGCGCTAGAACTGGATTATAGCATGACCAATGTATGCCAGGAAATAGAGAATGAGGCATTGATACTGAACAATAAGATCATAGGTAGGGTAGTAAGGATAGAAGAAAACGACGATGGCACATGCGGTGTTGGAGTAGCATTCGTAAAAAAGAACGACACCCTGTTAAACGATATAAAAAATATAGAAACCTTTATAAAATAATAGAGACGTTTTCCAGCCCTATAAGGAACCTGTCTTCAGCCCAATCGGGAAAGTGTCCCCTACATCTTATATCTTTTGAAATAAAAATTGATTATTGCCAAAACCATGCTCAGTAGGTTTAAAATTGCATAGTTTATAGTTTAGGCCTTCCAGGAATGATATGATCTTTTCTGGTTTTGCCGGCTCATACGGAAAACCCCCGAGCCAATCTTGCCAGTCATGGATAAGAGACATACCGCGATATTTTTTGTGCTCCCTATACCGCTTTACAGGATCCTGCAGCTTTACAATATCTATTAATATGCCGCTAAAGAAGAATATAGGGAAAAAGATTGTTCTAATCAATATGCTGGCATATCTATTAGAACAATACATCTTTTTTACCGATTTCCATATTAAAGAAATTACTCCCTGGTCATTATAGATACCTATAAATAAAAAACCTTTTTCTTTAACTGCTAATTGAGCATTATCCAGCGCCTTCCACAAATTACCTGTATGATGTAAGACCCCCCATGAGTAGCAAATATCAAATTTACCTAGCTTTTCTATATATTGCCTGTCTAGGATAGAACCTGATTCGATATCCCAGCTTGGGTCGTTTGGAAAATATCGTCTTTTTAGCTCTTCTGTACACTCAACCGACTCAATATCATAGTCAAATGAATGGACATTTGCCCCAAGCCTTCTTGCAGCAAGGCTGAATAGCCCGGAACCTGACCCAACGTCAAGGAAACTCTTTCCCTTTAACTCTTTTACTCCTAAGAAATCGCACAAGGATCTCTCTGCTTCCAAGACCCTTTCTTCATTTAATACTGAAAGAAAGCTTTTCCAGTTCTTTCCAAACTCGAACCTTTGTTCTTTTTTTATATTTTGAGAACTACCCATGCCTTAAAGTCCTTTCGCCCTTATGGAGGCTAAATATCCTAAACAAGTAAATGCTATATACTACGGAAAATAACTCCCTGAATCCATATTATATGCCAGTTAGTTACAGAAATCAAAAACTAAATTGTCTATATCAAACATATATTATCCTAATATTGACTAAATAGCACTATAGTTGTATTATCTATCCATAAGCTATTAAGGAGTGGTAATAAGTACTAACCGCTAAATTTTGTAGTGTTTGACTGTCCAAAAAGATTATTTTTGAGGATCATGTATGGATAAGATAATTATTATATTAGTTGCTTTGTACAGGTATCAAAATTTCCCTGTTCGGATCATGCATCCATTACTTAAAAAAATTGACGGCATTGAAATACACACTATTTTTTTTAAGGACTCTTATGGGAATATATTTGATCTTCCGACATATCGAGAAGAAAAGTTATTTGTTGATCTTATAACTAGATTAAATCCAAAACTCGTTGGCTTTAGCGTACTTTCACCCTATGCGCCTATAGCAAAGCGATTGACCAAACTTGTTAAAGATAATTCTTCCTCTTTAGTCCTGTGGGGCGGAATCCACCCCACAATATTTCCGGAAGACTGTATTAATGAAACTGATATACTCTGTGTGGGAGAAGGCGAGGGAGCGATTACCGACCTTGTAAAATGCTTAAGGGACGGAAAATCTTATGGATCTATTAATAATTTATGGGTAAAAAACAAAGATAATATCATCAAGAACCCAATGAGACTGCTAATACAAAATTTAGACTCCATACCTTTCCCATCCTATGGAGATAGCGCATATTATTTTATTGATTCTGGCAAAATTACAAAAACCGATCCGCTGCCTTCATATGGCGAATTTTGGGTCCAATCTTCCCGCGGATGCCCCCATTCTTGTTCGTATTGTGTTAATAGCCTCTTGCATCCGCTATTTAAGGATATCGGCCCTTATATACGAAGAAGGTCTGTGAATAGTGTTATAACAGAGATCAAAGAACATTTATGTATACCAAGAAGTAGGACAAGTTATATTAATTTCAGCGATGAGGGTTTTGGAACCGAAGAGTCCTGGCTCGATGAATTTGAACTACGATATAAAAAAGAAGTTGGAATGCCATTTTTTGTAGAGTATAATCCAAAAAATATACGATCTACCCTCCTTGGTAAATTAGTCAGCGCTGGGCTTGATACAGTAAATATAGGCATCCAGACAGGATCGGACCATATCAGAAACCAGATATTTCATAGACCAGGGAAAAATAATGAGCTTATTGATCTCGCAAAAAAAATAAGCGAGCATAATGTAAAAATAAAATATGATCTGATATTAGATAATCCGTATGAGACCGGACAATCTTTAAAAGACACTATCGAATTATTGCTAAAACTGCCCCTTCCTTTGAACTTTCACTTGACTTCACTTCAATATTTTCCTAATTACCCTTTAACTAAAATGGCGATAGAGGACAAGCATATAAAGCCGGAAGAAGCTAGGGTTGACAGCCTTATGAAAAGAACGCCAGAGAATTGGAGTTACGTCCCCAGGCTGTTGCCATATACCAAGAAACAAATATTTCAAAATATCATTTGGCTGATTACAAATAACCGCATAAAAGGCAAGATTGTAAAATTCTCCATATTCGGTGATTCATTAAGTTCTAAATTATGCTTAAACTACTTAAATCTTAGATCTATTATTCTAGGGAAGATGTTAGGGGCTGGAGGTCTTGTTTCGAGGAACCCTTGGATATTGTATATATTAAAAGATGATTTTAAAACCATCTATTTAAAAATCAGAAAACGGGTATTAAACAAAAAACATAAATGATACCCAAGATATACAGAATTTGTATATCTTGGGTCTACTTCGCCCCAGAAGGCAATAACCTCTTGGTCATAAATGCCTGGCCTGCCCCTTCTTTCAGATATCTTTCAAAAGACTCTGCAAGATCCTTATCACCAAACACTATGTATGTCTCAACATACCATGGAGTATATCGTTTTGTGTAATAAACCTTGCCAGCGTTATGTTCTTTTAACCGCTTTTCTAGGCTCTCGGTAATTCCTATATAACTCTTTGTAGAATCTTTATGACTTTTGAGGATATAACGATATGCATACTGGTAAGGCCGCCTATTGTTACGTAGCCGTGCACGAAAGTAGCACGGCGAAGTAGAATAGCGGGGGCGACGGGGAACTGCTACCCGAATCCCTAGTGCATTATAAATAAAGAGGTTAGGTAAGTCAATATTATTAGTGTGCTAAAAGTGTGCTATTCTAGATATTTTAAAAGAATGTTTATCGTCTTCGGAAATTATACCAAGCGCATTGTAATGTTCCAAATACAGCATTCAATCCATAAGCTGCAAAAATACTAATAAAAAGTTCTACTGGTAATCTATACCGCAACTCTCCCTCTATACTTATTAAAGCATGAAGGATAATCGTTGAACTGATGAACAATAGAATAAGAATAGCTATTTTATTCTTTTTTCTAATTGCCTTGGCAATGCCCAGGTAACCCAATGGATATATTGTAAAAAATATAAATCTGGATACTACCTTATGCCTAAAGCTTACCACGTTAACACAAGGTTGAAATAGGAGGATTTTTAACCGTTTTAAAGAAATATCGATACATTGTCTTGGATTTTCTTTGACCCAATTGATAAAAGCATCTCCTTGATCCTTATACTTAATATTGTACGTTCCAAAGTTATTCGTATCAAATAATGACCAATTCGTATGCCAGCAAGCAGCCCTTGAGACTTCAGCAAATAAAACTCTATGGTCTCTTATAACCCATACACCATAAACCAGCGAGAAAGATAAAAAAATAGTGGCTGTTAGGACTATGATTCTACACTTTTCTTGATAAAACATTTTAACCAACCAAAAAAATATAAATGGTATAAATACAAGAAAAACTGACCTGCATAATGCCGCCAGAGCCATAAAAATACCTATATTGACTGCTACATATTTCGAGGATGTCCCTGAAACTAATTTTTGACAAAACAAAAATACTAACAACACCAAAAAGAAATATAACGTCTCTGAATATAGCTGGATAGAAGAAACTATAAAATGAGGGTTTAAGGCATAAAATAGACTTGCTATTATTCCTATTTTACTACTAAATATTCGTTGGCTTAGGAAAAGTACAAGTATAGCATTGATCGAATCAAGGATAATATGAGGAATAAAAAATGCTAGGGCATTGAAACCAAAAACAAAATAGCAAACAGCAAGGAAAATAGGATATAAAGGCGGTGGAATCGAAGGGCCTCTCCATGACACATCCCCTATCCCGCCATAAGTAATAATATTACTTGCCAGTGTATTGTAGCCATCACGGTCTCCTACCACTTCCCAAATATTAGTAGAATTTTTTCCTGTAAAAGATAAAAAGGGCTGTCTATCCATAGATAGCGCCTGCGAATCAAAATTAAGATAAACAATAGCCGTAACTAGTCGCGCTATAAGAGATATTAAAAAAATATATATAAATATTTTATGCTTATTTACCATCTCTAGGCCCTATTAAATATGATAATACTTTAATAGACTAAGGGCAAGAGTTTAAATAAGTATGGCGGTTATGTGTCAGTTTGTGCCAAAATTTTAATACTTTTATAAGTCCCATAAAAACAAGAAACCCTATCTACTGTCATATTAGCGACGATAAATAGGGTTTCTATAATAAAAGGGGAGGCTGAAGCCTCCCCTACGATTCTATATGGCGGGGACGACGGGGCTCGAACCCGCGACCTCAAGATCGACAATCTTGCGTTCTATCCAAGCTGAACTACGTCCCCTGAATTTTTCCCGCTAAATCTTTCTGTCAGAAAATTTCATCCCGAGTCCGCCTCGCCAAGCTTTGCTTGGCGGGCGAGACGAGAGAAAATGCTTTATCAATCGCAACTTATTCAGACGAGATAATTTTTTAATTTCTATCTCTCTTTTTCTCGCTGAAGATTCATTGTCAAAAATTTCATTATATACTAGTCTAACAGGTTTTCTCGACCTAGTATATTTACAAGCCCTGCCTTGATTATGCCTACTTAACCGTTTATCTAAATCAGTAGTAATACCTGTGTACAAAGAACTATCGGAACACTTTAATATATATAAAACCCATTGGGACATAATATTTGTCCTTCGTCGTATACATTCAGACCTAAGACGACTCGGGACGAATTTTTGTTCCACAAAAATTCGGTGGGCGGTGCAGGGCTCGGACCCGCGACCCCTTCGGTGTAAACGAAGTGCTCTTCCAGCTGAGCTAACCGCCCGTTTTTTAGACTTTCTACTATACAATACTAGGATTTATATTGCAAGCTCTTTTCTTCGTAACTTTTCTTCCTATATAAAAAACTACCCTATCTTGCCCACAGCCATTAATATAAATACCATCACAAATAAAGCAACTGTCTCTATGATACCTAATACCATCAGATAATTTCCAAATCCTTTACCTGTCTCAGCCATTGCATCAGCTGCTGAAGCGCCTGCCTTGCCCTGCATCCAGGCTGACATACCCATTGCCAAGCCTCCAAAGATCCCTGCTGCCCACATGAACTGGCCTTTATTTGCCAGCTCAATAAGCGCGTTCATGACTATCATGCCGTATATGGTCTGGGAAAGAGGCGCGCCTACAAATACAGTAAGGATAAAAGGCGCGTTTTTATTTTGCGCGAAGCATTTTTTCCATGAGCCTACCGCGGACATACCAGCCACGCCTGCTCCAAGCGCTGAACCTATGGCTGAAAAAGCCAAAGACCCTGCTATACCTAGATCTTTTAATTGCGAAACAACGTTCATCTCCATTTTATGCCTCCTTTTTGAATGGCCTATATTCAGTCCCTGACCATTCCATATCCAGATGACTTGAAAATTCCAGCACATTAAGCCTTACGCCGTGTACCAGTATCGCCATCGCGCCCAAGATAATATTTAGCGCATGCCCAAATACAAGTACAAGCGCTGTTAAAAATCCTGCAAATATATTATTAAATCCTATGCTGAGCGACATCTGGTTAAATGCGTCAGCTACTGCCACAGTCGCAGCGCCTACAGCAAAAAGCCTTATATACGATACGACATCGGTAAAACTATTTATGACGTTCATGAGAAAACTTCCCACGCCATTTGCAACTCCTTTAAAGATATTCTTTTTAGGATTTGTAAAAAATACTATCAGGGATGCGCCTGTTACTAAAAGATGTTTTCCAAAACCAGGGAACGCCTGGTCCAATATAAATGCTTTGGCTATAAAATAAGACGCCCAGAGCATGAGTATCCAGCCTATCTCGGATAATGCCTTGATAGACGGCGCTTTTCTTAAGAATTTCCAGAGATGCGCGATACTTAGATGCAGAGCCCCTATAAAAAAACACATCGACTGTATAGTAGAATTATCATTTAAAGAAGGCATGAGAGGTTTTATCCTGCCGGCTAAATAAGCCTGGCCAAAGAATGTACCCGTAAGGACACCCCACGTTATCGCGCAAGCGCTCAATACATACATAAGGTAAAAAATGCTTTTATCTTTGACTTTTTTATTGAACTTTAAATGGCTTATAAGGTTAATTAGAAAAAATACAGCCCCATACCCGGCATCCCCTATCAGGATGCCAAAAAATACTGAAAAAAATACCAGAAACCACAAACTTATATCAACTTCCTTATAACCTGGTATTGTCTTTATGACATCAAATACTGGCTTTATGATATCGACCCATCCCGGGTTTTTTATAAGTGTAGGCACAAGGTCATTCTCGGTTGGGTCTTCTGTGATAACAGCCCATTTTTCTTTTGAAGCAGTATTATCTATAATATCTAATTTATCGAAAGGCAGATAACCTTTTATATACGACAATCTTTCAAAACTACCTTTTCCTGCGTTTATCTTGTGGTATTCAAGCAAGGAGGATATCTTTTTTGCATACAAATGTAAACTGCCTTTATACGCGCTGGCTTCCTGGAACCTTTTGTCTATAGACTGTACCCTGTCTTCCATAGCGCTGATATCTAGATCCATGTCTTTTAGGCTTTTTTCCGGAAGAGTGATAGCCTCAAATGGTATATCTATTTCCCCTTTAGATATAACTACGGAATATATCAGATCTCCTTTCCTGAATATCTCTTCTACTATTGTCCCTCCAGGAAGAAGCTTCATGGCTTTTTTGGGTATCTTATACAATCTTACATTTATATTTTTTTCCTGGAGGTAATACATTATATCAGGGTCAAAGTCTCCCCAGTCCCTCCATTCTCCGGCTTCTTTTTTTAACTTTCTTAGGCTCTCTTCCAGCATCTCTTTTTCTTCAAAAAGATAGATACATTCCTTTACAAGGCTGTCCAGATCAACACCAGCTTCCCTAGAATGCTTTTCTTCGGGAAGAAACTCTATGACTTTATCAATAGACCTGGATCTTTCTTCGAGCTCTAATACGCTATCGCTCAAAGGAGCATTCTCGTGTTCTATATGTAAAAGCCCTGTCTTCCCTAATTCATCAATAGTTCGTTCCATATCTTTTGACTGTACTATTATTGTGAGTTTTTTCATCTTTACTATCATAGCAATACCTCTTCCAGGGCAAGCCTTGCTATTTTACTCTTTGCGATCTTTGACCTACCGACAGCGTTTGCCTGCTGGTCGCCCAGATAAATTCTGATCAAGCGTACATTTTCTCTGCATTCAGGTATCTTTATCTTCTCAAACAGGTTCACTCTCTGCGTAGTTATGCGTAGTTCATGTTCCAAAATATCTAGCTGCTTGAGAAAGACCTTTTCTTCTTCGAGAAGCACTGTCAATGCCCTTATCCTATCTATAGCCATATCCACCCATAAAGGCATAAAAAATAGGTCATAGCTGATTTCTTCGAACCCTACTTTTTCAAGTACTGGTATATCGACTCCAGCTACATTGAGGCTGCTTAATCTCGTTTCTTTTTTACCTATGAAGCCGGATATATCTATATCTTTCTCGTTCAAGAGTCCTGACCACTCAGCTATCTCGCCCTCTAGCGTATCTATCTCCTGGGCTTTTATTCTGAGATTTGCATGCAGTCTTTGTATTTCCAATTGTATCTGTTGTTTTTTGAGCTGTAAAAATGGTAAGTAATGCTCGAATTGTTTTAGTGAATCGCGTTGTCGTTTAAGTTCGCCTTTTGTAAGCTTAACTTTTGGCATGGTCTTTCTTTGGCCAGAATTGCTTTATAAGATCCGACTTTATACCTATCTCGACTGGTTCAAAGTGCTTTGACAATATCTCCCATCCTAAGTCCAAGGCTTTTTCTATTGATATATTAACCGAGAGGTTCATCATCTCCTTCTCAAAGTCTTTGCCGTAACCAAGGAGCTTTTTATCCCAATTACTCATCTTAAAACCCATTGCCTGCTTTTCCAGCGTCGAGCGATAATCTGCGAATAGCTGTATCATCCTGTCCATAATGGTCCTATGGTCAACTCTGGTCTTATCATTTACTTGCTGTTTAAGTCGGCTGAGAGAGCCGAAAGGCTCTATTGATTTATTCCTTAGATAGAACTGGCCTTCTGTTATATACCCTGTATTATCAGGTACAGGATGAGTGACATCATCTCCAGGCATAGTAGTGACTGCAAGTATTGTTATAGAACCAGCTGTATCAAAATCTACTGCTTTTTCATACCTAGATGCCAGCTGGCTATATAGGTCACCTGGATAGCCTCTATTTGAAGGGATCTGTTCCATAGTAATAGCTATCTCTTTTAACGCGTCTGAAAAATTAGTCATATCAGTAAGTAACGCCAGGACTTTCTTGCCTTCCAATGCAAATTGTTCTGCTACAGCTAAACTTATGTCAGGCACCAGAAGACATTCTACTGTAGGATCAGACGCAGTATGTACAAAAAATACTGACCTAGACAGTGAACCGTGTTTTTCCAAAGTATCTTTAAAAAACAGGTAATCGTCGTATTTCAGCCCCATGCCGCCCAATATTATAATATCCACTTCTGCCTGCATAGCTATCCTGGCAAGCAATTCATTGTAAGGTTCTCCCGGTATGGAAAATATAGGGAGTTTCTGTGATTCCACCAGGGAATTAAATATATCTATCATAGGAATATTAGTCCTTATCATATTGCGCGGTATGATCCTTTTTGCGGGATTTACAGAAGGGCCTCCTATCTCCACCATATTCTCTTCTAATTTCGCGCCGTTATCCCTGGGAAGGCCAGCGCCGTTAAATATCCTGCCCAAAAGATTCTCGCTGAAAGATACCCTCATAGGATGGTTCAAGAATCTTATCTTGTCCCCTGTAGATACGCCCTGGCTTCCTGAAAAGACCTGTAAATATACTTTTTCTTTATCTATCCTTATGACCTGCGCGAGGGACTTTCCGCTCCTGGACGAGATCTCGGCTAAGTCTTTATATCCGACATCCTTGGCTTCTACTGTCACGACATTCCCTGCTATCTGGATTATACGATTGTATATTTTTTGCATTTATTACCTTCACTTTGGCACACTAAAGCGTGCCCTACGGTCTTATTATCAAAATGTAATCTATTATTATATCATTTATCTTTTGTCGTTATAATATCTTTTATCTCTTTTTCTATTGCCAGGAACTTCTCTGTATCCTGCGCTGATGAGTTCCACTCTATAAATCTCTGCCGGAGATCCTGGAAAAACTTCCTAGCAATATCTTTATCGCTAAGATCAAATTCTTTTTCCAATATCTCATATATCAAATGAAAAACATGTATCTGCCTTTCCTTTACAGTAGCTGCGTCCACCTCGTCAAATGCGTTTTGCTGCAAATACACTGAATCCAGAAGCTCACCTTTTAGATATATTATAAAATCTGAAAGCGCCGTGCCTTCTTCTCCCACCACTTTCATCATCTGGTTTACATCATGGCCTTTTTTAAGGACTTCTTTTGCCTTGTCAGTCTCTTTAACGTCAATAAAACTACTATATTTACTCCAGCTATCTAGCGGATCTATTGCAGGATATTTCCTTGCATTTGAGCGATCCCTTGATAAACCATGGAAAGCGCCGACCACTTTAAGCGTTGCCTGGGTCACTGGTTCCTCGAAGTTCCCTCCAGCAGGGCTGACAGTGCCGCCTATAGTCACACTGCCTATACTACCGTCGTAGAGCCTGACTATACCTGAACGTTCATAAAAAGAAGCGATCCTGGTCTCTAGATACGCTGGGAACGCCTCTTCGCCTGGTATCTCCTCTAATCTTCCTGACATCTCTCTCATTGCCTGCGCCCAGCGAGATGTAGAATCAGCTAAGAGCAGTACATGTAACCCCATCTGCCTATAATATTCAGCTATTGTGACAGCTGTATACACGCTTGACTCCCTTGCTGCTACAGGCATGGAACTGGTATTACAGATTATTACAGTCCTTTCCATGAGAGGCCTTCCTGTCCTCGGGTCCATTAGCTCCGGGAAAGTCTTTAATGTCTCTACCACCTCTCCTGCTCTTTCTCCGCAAGCAGCTACAATAACTATATCGATCTCGGCATGCTTACTTATGAGCTGCTGTAAAACAGTCTTTCCTGACCCAAACGGCCCCGGCACGCAATATGTGCCGCCAAGCGCTACAGGCATCAGAGTATCTATGATCCTTATCTTAGTGGTAAGGCTTTTTTCCGGCTTGAGTTTCTCAGCGTAACTTGTTATGGGGACTTTTACAGGCCATATCTGCTGCATCCTGGCCTCGTGTATATTTCCAAATTCATCGCGAAGAGCTGCGACAACATGTTTCAGGTCATAAGTTCCTTTGCCTATAATATTTTCTACCTCGATCTCTCCTTTAAGCACAAAAGGCGCCATGATCCAGTGCTTGAATATACCTTCTTCCACAGACCCTAGCTTCATCCCAGCTTTTACCTTGTCCCCTTTTTTTGATAAAGGGGTGAACTCCCACTTTGCCTCATCCGGCAAAGCCTCTAGATACACACCTCTTTTAAGGAAGAACCCGCATTTTTCAGCAAGCTGAGGCAAAGGATTCTGCAAGCCATCGAATATCTGGCCCAAAAGTCCTGGCCCTAATTCAACTGAGAGAAGCTCTCCTGTAAATTCGACCTCTTCGCCTATCTTTAGACCCTTTGTATCTTCATACACCTGAAGTTCCGCGAGATTCCCTTTGACCCTGATGACTTCTGCTTTTAATCTTTCTTCTTTGTGTATGATATAGGCTACTTCATTCTGTATGACATAATCAGAGAACTCCGCTATTATCATATTGCCGTTTATGCCGGATATACGGCCTATTCTTTTATTGTTCATCTAGATCCCTTATCTACTAGTTCTTTTAAGATCTCCATGCCATCTGTCGAGCCTATAACGTGCCATCGTTCTATTATTTTTAGTTTCAATGCGTATACCACGATACGGTCTATGTCAAAATAATGGCACTTTTCAAGATCCTCCAGCTTTTCCCATCTAAAGCGGTCTATAGAAAGTTCTGTATCCCTTGCATCATCCTGATTGACAGCCCATTGCGCAAAATGCGCAGTAAAAGGATCAAAATAGTGTTCGCCTTTTATATGCTTTTCTGGGTCATGCGATCTTTTTGCCGCGCGGCTCCTTGCAAGCTCGTTCCTGAGGCTTATCTCAAATGCCTTCCATTCTCTTAGGGCCTGAGGCTCTTCTTTATAAGAAAATATATCCTTATTTAATGAACCTATGCTCTCCATATCTCTTGGAGAAAGAGAGCTCCTGCATATACTCAAAAAAGCTTCGTACGAAATAGGGCTTTTTATGCCAAATTCAATATAGGGCAGGCTCGATACTAGATAGTAATAATTTTCATTCATTTTAATATATTTGAAAGTTCCTTGCTAAGATAAGCTGAGAGGGCTTCTTTTAGCCCTTCATCCGTGAAATCAAAAAAAGACCTTCCCTTGTCAAAACTTATAGAAAACCCGGCATTGATACTTGAGGAAGGTTTAAACTCTATGCCGTCTTTTATTTTTTCCTTTAGCTTTGAGCTAAAGATGTCTTTTAGCGCTTCGAGGTCATCTTTTTTGAGAAGCACCTTGATATCGCTTATATCTTTTTTTTTCTTTTATAAAGTTCTCTATCAGGCTTTCGATTATATTTACCAGCTTGTCCTTTGAAAGGGACCTGGAGGCTTCTACTGATATGACCTTATTAAGTATATTCCTGATCTCTTCTTTCAGGGAAAGTACAAGGTCTCTATAAGCCTGCTTTAGCGTAAGTTCGCCTGATTCCACTGTCTTTTTAGCCGTGCTTTCTGCTTCTTCTATTATATTTTTAGCCTTGAGCTTTGCATCCTGTATCAACTTACTAGCTTCTTTCTTGGCTTTTTCTTCAATAGACCTTGCGTTTTCCTCGCCTTTTTCAATACCTTCACGATTTATTTTATCAAGTAGTTCTTTAAGTTTCTCTGACATATGCCTCACCTGCTTCCTGGTTTTGTTATAGGAAGGCCTTCTTTACACAAAGGACAATTCTCCTCTTGATATACCGGTATATCAAGTTTTAGCAGACTCATAGATTTTACACCAAAATCTATGGTTTTTCCACTCCTATCTACAATGCTGGCTACACCCACGACCTTTGACCCAAAAGAATTTACGACATCTATCACTTCTTTTGTGGAAAGGCCTGTAGTGATGACATCTTCTACGACTAAGACCCTATCATCTTTTGTAAGGCTAAATCCTCTTCTTAGGGTCATCTTGCTGTCTTTACGTTCTGTAAAAATGCTTCTTACGCCTAATGCTCTTGCTACTTCATAAGAGACCACTATCCCGCCTATCGCAGGCGCGACAACATAGTCTATATTATCTTTTTTGAAAAAATCAGCTATCTTTTTACACAAAAGGCCTGCTATGTCAGAATACTGCAGGACAAGCGCGCATTGAAGATAGTTTTTACTGTGAAGCCCGCCTGAAAGCTTGAAGTGTCCGCTTAAAAGCGCGTTTTTTTCTTCAAATATCTTTAATATCTCTCCTTTTTCCATTTTCATTCCTATTGTATTGTAGGGGAGGCTTAAGCCTCCCCTACATCTGGCATTCCTTTCAAAGCTTTATATTTCTTATCACGCTTACAGGGTCTTTTGCCTTTGTTATAGGACGGCCTATCACTATATAATCCGCTCCGCTGCTAAAGGCTTCTTTTGGGGTAGTGACTCTTTTTTGGTCGTCTTTGGATGAATCTTCAGGCCTTACCCCGGGAGTAATTACTAAAAAATCTCTGCCAAGGTCACTTTTTATCCCAGCTATCTCTTTCGGAGAAGATACCACTCCATCAAGGCCGGATCTTTTTGTAAGCCTGGCTAAAGACAGTACTGTTTCCTCAGGGGACTTATCAATACCGATCTCTTTTAAAGTATGTTTGTCCATACTTGTAAGCACTGTAACTCCCAGGATCCTGGGCCTATCTACCCCAAGCCTCCCAGATTCTTCTTCTGCCCCGTCCAATGCTGCTTTCATCATATCACTGCCGCCTGATGAATGCACATTGAACATATATACGCCAAGCCTGGTAAGCGCGCAAGATGCGTTCTTTACTGTATTCGGTATGTCATAGAGCTTGAGGTCCAAAAATATATCCTTGTCATACTTTTTTATTACATCTATTACCTTTGGCCCGCATGAGTAAAAAAGCTGCATCCCTACCTTAAAGATATTTACATAAGGACTAAGGATATCTACAAGATGCTCTACTTCTTTTATGCTATTTACGTCGAGCGCTACAATGATCTTGTCTTTCATATATCTTTGGCGCACTGAAGTGTGCCTTGCAATATTGCCGTAACGGTTTTTAAATACTCATGCTTCCTACTATATCTTTGATATCCTTTATTTTGTTCTTCTTTAAGTACTCCTCTATCCCAAGGATCACCTTTTCTGCTGTGGCTGGGTCTATAAAATTAGCTGTGCCTACTTGTATGCTAGTTGCGCCTGCAATAAAAAACTCTATAGCATCTTTCCAGTCCATTATACCACCGATCCCTATTATAGGAAGCCTGGTGTTCTTTGATACTTCATATACCATCCTGAGCGCTATTGGTTTTATGCATGGCCCGCTCAATCCTCCTACAATATTACCAAGCATAGGCCTTTTGGTATTGATATCTATGGACATGCCTAGCACAGTATTGATCAGGCTTAATGCATCACTGCCGCCTGCTTCAGCTGCCTTTGCTATCCGAGATATATCCGTGACATTCGGGGAGAGCTTTGTTATAAGGGCCTTATTTGTAAATTTCCTTATCCTCTTAAGCAGTGTATATGTAGAATCTTTATCTTGAGCAATAAGGCCTTTGCCTTTGATGTTGGGGCAGGATATATTGAGTTCTACAGCATCAACATCCTTTTCCTTATCCAATATCTTTAATAGCTCTATAAATTCATCTATAGAATCCCCTGAGATACTGACGATTATAGGTATGCCTAGTCTCACTAGATATGGCAATTTTGTATCCAGAAAATCATCCACTCCTTTATTTTCCAGGCCTATTGAATTTAACATACCTCCTGCTGTCTCGCATATACGAGGCATAGGGTTTCCTGTTCTTGGCTTAAGAGTGATGGTCTTTGATATCACTGCGCCAAGCATTTTTAGGTCCATAAAGTCCTTGAACTCTTCAGCGTATCCAAATGTCCCTGAAGCAGACATCACTGGATTTTTTAATATAAGATTACCTATCTTGATCTGCATTTTATTCATTAAAAACCATACCCACAACGTAGGGGAGGTTTAAACCTCCCCTACGTTATTTCGATATATTAATACTGTTCTTCCCATACTATATTATTTCCGCAAAAAACAGGGCCGTCTTTACATGTAAGCTTATAAACTATTTTTCTATTCTCTTTTATTTTAACAGCGCAGCCCAAACACGCCCCGATCCCGCATGCCATCTTTTCTTCAAGAGATACTTGAGATTCTATATCATGTTTTTTACATATATCTACGATGACCTTAAGCATAGGGTTCGGGCCGCAGCTATATACAGTTGCAAGTTGCAAGCTGCAAGTTGCAAGTAAAAAATCTTTGAATAACTCAGTGACAAATCCTTTAAAACCCATTGTTCCATCGTCTGTAGCAATATGCACTTTGGCTCCGAGTTTTTTAAGATCTTTATCACATAGAACAAACTCCCTAGACCTTGCACCCAATATAACTATTGGTTTTATCTTCCTGCTGATTAGAATTTCAGCTAGATACATAATAGGTGCGACACCTATGCCGCCTGCAATTAGTATAGGGGTTACGTGTAATGGGTTACGGGGATCGGGTAAAGTAAAACCATTGCCAAGAGGGCCAAGGACATTCAAGAGATCCCCTTTTTTCTTTTGAGACAATATTTGTGTACCTTTACCGATCACCTCATATAATATCTCTATCCCCGTTACCCTTAGCCCGTTACCTCTGCCTTGCCGGTAGGCAGGCGTAACCCGATGTATACTAAATGGCCTTCTCAAAAAAGGGTCAAGGCCATCGCTGCATCTTATCTCGACGAATTGGCCGGGCAATACGTTCTCTGCTATATAAAGAGCGTCTATGGCCATTTTGAAATAACCCGGGGCTATTTCTTTATTGCTTATTATCTTTGCTGTAGTATCTTTCATGATATGTCTTCCTGTGTCAAAACAAAGACATCTGTTCTTCTTTGTAAGCAGCCTTTTCGTTCAATACTTCTATCTTTCCGTATTCTCCGTCAAAGCCAGGTAGTATGTTCACATTGCCTTTTCTTACATTGATAATGGCTTTGGCTATTTTTTGAGGTATCTTTTTTAATAGCTGGCTGTCTTTCATCTCGAACAATACCTCGAATTCAGTCCCTACGCTAGGGATTATCGAGTTATAAGCTGACTCTACTTTTTTTGAGGATTCACCCACATCCAATACATCTGCGATGATCTCGCCCAGAGGGATCATTTTCTTAAAAGGTATCCTATCTTTAGGTTCAAATCCCTCGGGCCTGTCAGCAAGCTCCTCGACCCTGTTCATAACACCTATTATAACTTCTTTTCCGCATACTGGACAGGCCTTGTTATTTTTTTTGGTCTCTAGCGGACTGAACCTGACATTACAGTTCCTGTGGCCATCATAATGATATTTACCTTCTTCTGGAAAAAACTCTACTGTATATAAAAACCTATTTTTATCTTTTTTCTTCAGGGTATCCATTATAGAATTATAACTCATATCCGCATCAAATACATTCGCCTCTCTCCCGATCTTCTTGGGGCTGTGTGAATCAGAGTTTGAGATAAGAGAAAATCTATCCAGTTTACTCAGCCTCCAGTTCATCGCAGGGTCTGATGAAAGGCCTGTCTCAAGGGCATATATATCTTTTGAGTATTCCTCGAAGCATTCCTCTATGATGTCAAATCCTGATTTTGAGCCAAACAAAGAAAAATGCGGTGTCCAGATATGGGCAGGTACTAGGCATATATCCTTGCTGATCCCAAAAAGTATCTCAGCCAGGTCCTTTGCATCAAGCCCGAGTATCGGCCTTCCGTCATACGCAATATTACCTATATTAGAAAGTTTGTTATTTACCTTGTCCGCTATATCAAAGCTTGGGACAAATATAACATTATGTATCTTTCTGGTCTTTCCATTCTTAGAATAGACGCTGGATAACTCGCCTGTAAGCATAAAATTGATGCCATTATATTCAAAAAGCCCGTTTCCGGAATCCTTGAGAGTGGATTTCAGTTCTTCAAGCCACAAGTGATGCGTAAAGTCGCCTGTCCCCAGAAGAGATATGCCTTTTAACTTTGCATACTCAGAAAGTGTCTTTATCTCCATCTGCGGGCTAGTAGCCCTAGAATATTTGGAATGTATATGAAGATCAGCTGCAAATTTCATGCTTTATAAACTACCTTTCCTTTATGTATCGTATATTCGACTACGCCTTTTAAGGCCCTGCCTATAAAAGCTGAATTTTTTGACTTTGAGGCAAAATCTTCTTTCTTAATAATCCTTTCTTTATCCAGTGATACAATAGCTATGTCAGCGTCTTTATTGATAGACAATGTACCCTTATCTATTCCAAGAGCCTTTGCTGGATTAAGGCAAAGTTTTTTTACTAGTTCGGGCAGATCCAATAACCCCTTTTGTAAAAGCTCAGTTATGCTAACGCCGAGCTCTGTCTCAAGGCCAATACTTCCGAATTCAGCATGCTCGAACTCAATATCTTTTTCATTCTCAGCATGAGGAGCATGGTCAGAGGCAATAATATCTATAGTGCCGTCCCTTAGGCCCTCTTTTATAGCCAGGAGATCATCCTTTGATCTTAAAGGAGGGTTTACTTTCATATTCGTATTATAGTTAAATAGGTCTTCTTCACTTAAGCTAAAATAATGAGGCGCTGTCTCGCAAGTGATCTTAGCGCCCTTTAACTTTACCTTTCTTATAAGTTCTACTGTTTCGCTGCAGCTTACATGCGCGATATGAACACTTATCCCGGCTTTTTCAGCAAGCATAATATCGCGGCCTACTCTTTTATATTCAGAATCTTTTGAGATGCCTTTAAGGCCAAGCTTTGTGGATGTAAACCCAAGATTCATCACTCCCTTGTTGGAGAGCGCTTTATCTTCCGAGTGGCATATTACAAGGAGTCTTTCCTTTTTAGCTTCCTGAAACACCTTTAGCATTATTTTCTCGCTATCAACTGACGCGCCATCATCCGAGACAGCGATAATTCCTTCTTTTTTTAATGCTGCTAGGTCCGTCGGTTCCCTGCCAGCCCTTCCTATAGTAATAGCCCCGCATATGAATACATCTATCTTAGAGGTTTTTTTAATAATATCTTTTAATGTCTTTATGATGTCTACTGAATCAAGGCTAGGCAAGGTATTGGGCATGCAAAGAACGCTAGTGACCCCTCCTTTAATAGCAGCTGTTGTGCCGCTTAGAACAGTCTCCTTGTCTTCTCTGCCTGGCTCCCTTAGATGCACATGCATATCAACTACCCCAGGCATGACAACTTTACCAGTAGCGTCAATAACAGTGTCTGCGTTTACATTAAGAGCTTTACCTATTTTGGATATTTTTTCTCCTTCTATAAATACGTCCAGGATTTCATCTATTTTATTGGCCGGATCCACCACACGCCCATTTTTAATAAGTATTTTCACTAGCTGCCTTTCTATTCCGTCCGGCGGACGGAACCTGGGACACCCAGAATAATACCGCCATCCTTACAGCGATGCCATTTGTGACCTGCTCCAATATTACAGAATTCGCGCCATCAGCGACTTCGCTTGAGATCTCGACACCCCTATTGATAGGCCCTGGGTGCATTATTACTATATCTTTTTTTGCTTTTAGCAATCTTTCTTTTGTGATGCCGAAATCCTTAAAATATTCCAAATGGCTCGGAAACGCATTTGAGTCATCCCGCTCAAACTGCATCCTTAATACATTTATAGCATCAGCCTCGCTTAAGGCTTCTTCTATATCATTTGTGACCCTGACATTCATCTTTTCTATCCCATGCGGTATTAATATCTTTGGCGCGCATACAGTGATCTTGGCCCCGTATTTTGTCAGGCCCCATATATTGGAACGTGCGACCCTTGAATGAGCAATATCTCCGACTATACTTACATTAAGGCCTTCCAGTCTCCCGAGCTTTTTTCTCAATGTAAACATATCTAAAAGCGCCTGCGTAGGATGTTCGTGCCAGCCGTCCCCTCCGTTTATTACGCTTATATTCAAATTCCTGGCCAGCATATCAGCTGCGCCTGAAGAATTATGCCTTAAGACAATGATATCTGCTTTTAGCGCTTCTATGTTCTTGCCTGTGTCGGTCAGGGTCTCGCCTTTTTTGACGCTTGAGGATTCCACCGCTATATTGATAACATCCGCTGAAAGCCTTTTGGCAGCTACTTCAAAAGAAACCCTGGTCCTAGTAGAAGGTTCATAAAAAAGATTTACTACGGTCTTACCGCGGAGCGCCGGGACTTTCTTTATTTTTCTATCAAGTATTTCCCTAAAGGACCCTGCTGTATCTAAAAGGAGGTCTATGTCTTCTTTTGAAAGATATTCAAGGCCAAGAAGGTCTTTATGGGCCCATTTTACTTGTTTTTTCTTAGTCATCCTGTTTTTCCTCTAAAATGACGCTGTCTTCCTTGTCCAGCTCCTCTAAGCTGACTTGCACAAGTTCTTTCTGCGACGTAGGTATATTTTTGCCGACATAATCTGCCCTTATTGGAAGCTCGCGATGGCCCCTGTCTACAAGCACTGCAAGCTGTATGGTCTTAGGCCTTCCAAAATCTATCAGAGCATCCAAGGCGCATCTTACTGTCCTCCCTGTATATAAAACATCGTCTACCAGCACTACATCGCACCCCTCTATATTAAAATCTATCTCTGTATTATGTATTACGGGCTGCTCTGATATCACGCTCAGATCATCCCTGTACAATGTGATATCAAGCGCGCCCACAGGTATAGTAGCCCCATCAATACGTTTTATCTCTTCCCTGACCCTCTCTGCGAGTATATAACCTCTTGTCCTAATGCCTATTATTACAAGGTCTTTTGGGCCTTTATTGCGCTCAAGTATCTCATGGCTTATGCGTTTAATGGATCTAGCTATATCTTCCTTTGTAAGGACAGGAGATTTCTTTTTAAGGCTCACCTTTTACCTCCAAAAAAAATACCTTCCCGCCTATTCACGGCAAGAAGGTTTGAAATTATTTGAATATTTATAGTCATCTTTGCTCCTTTTCAGCCTCTCAGGGCTGCTTTAAAGGGTTAATATTATTGAATATATTATACACAAACCATCTCTTTTGTCAATTAAAAAAGGGGACAGACTCTCATTTTCTACAGACTTACAACGTCGTTCTTGTTGTACAACGATAAAAATAACAGCATATATTCTCTTAGATGACGGGTCAGGATAAAATTCTGCCTTACATGTTCTTTGCCGTTTTCACCTAATTTTTTAGCATATTCCGGAGCATTTAATAACTGCTTTATAGAAAATGCGCATCCTTCTATGCTATTACAGAGAAGGCCTCCATACTTATGTTTTATCTGTAAAGGGATCCCTCCAACAGCTGATGCGACTACTGGAGCACCCTTCCACAATGCCTCACTCACAGTAAGCGCAAAACCCTCCCTGATCGATTTTTGCACCACTACACTTGACACCCTCTGAAAGGTATTTATCTCGCTGGGTATGTCCTCTACTAAAAGCGCATGTATATCAGGGTCATTGCCGGCTTCCTGAAGGACGTCTTTATAGATCTTATCGGTCTCAGGGTCATCCGCAGCCCTATTGCCTACTAAAAGAAGCTGGCAGTCTACATATTTTTTAACAATTTTATACGCCTTTATTACTCCGACAGGGTCTTTTAATGCGTCATAACGGGAGATCTGGCATACAATAGGCTTTGCGCCTGGGTCTATCTTATATTTATTTAAGACCGCATCTATCTCTTTTTTGGTAAGTTCCCTATTTTTATCGCTGAAAGGGTCTATCGACGGGCATATCAAGACCTGCCTTGCCTTCATGCTATGAGAAAACTTGGAGCTGGAAAACACTGCTGAGTCATACTGATCTATAAATCTCTCCAAAAATCCCCAGACAGTCTTGTCGGGTTTTGAGACATCGACATGGCATCTCCATATCCATTTACTGTCTTTCATACCCTTTTTTCTTTTTATGAGGGCTATCGGCTGCGGGTCATGGATAAACATGATGTCGCCGTAGAGATTCATATCTCTTATGTTTTCTACGCTTACTTCATTAAAGATACCCCACATCTTCTTGGTGATATTCACCTTTTTTCCATGCAGGGCATTGTGGAAGCTCTTTGTGACATCATAAAAAGCGCTCTTTCCCTTTATGACATCCCACTGCATATTTATGCCTAGTTCCTGGAAAAGAGGCACTATCCTCTGGAGTATCTCAGCTACGCCTCCGCCTTTCGCAGTAGAATTGATATGCTGTATGGACTTATTTTTTAAATAGCCGGCTATAAGCTTTAACTCATCTATCTTGTTCTTGCCGACTACTTCTTCGTATCTGTCTAGTCTTGTCATTTTTTAAGTCTTTCTCTTACTAGATCTATGATCTTTCTCCTCAAGTCTTCCATGGCATAAGTATACGGGTCTAAAGACCTTAGTTTATCCGCCAGTTCTCCTTCGAGGAGAGATGACTCAAGCCACCATGAAAAATCATTCCCGCCTTTATTGAGCCTGAGCCTTGCCTCAAAAAGATGAAAATACAATGAATCAAGCGTGACTTTACCAAGTATCCCTGCAAAACTTTCAAGGTCTTTTGCAATATATGGGGTAGGTATTACAAAACTTACGCATTTCATAAAGTGAAATGCCTCTTCAGGAGAGACAAACCTGCGGATTATCTCTTTATGCTCTCTTATATAGGCCTTTATAATATTGATGATGTCTTCCCTTAAAGAACGGATGCTGGAATGCTCTATTGTATCGATACTAGCTATCTTTTCACCTAATACCTTGTCATTCAGGCTATTGGTTATCCAATGCGCAAAATCATTGGGTGGTTCAGGCGAGAGATACTCATGCTGCTGCAGATAATGATGTGTATGGTAATAGATCGAAGAGCCAGGGACTCTTTTCAGGATATTCAAAAGTTCCTGTATATTATTAGCCTTTAGGCCTGTCAGGACTTTTAGATGAAGCCTTGTACAAAACCTAAAGGACTTATCTATCTTTTTACTGGTCTTTATCTTTCTTGCCATATCTTAATTTATATTATTATGATATCTTTTCTAAGTCAATTTATTTCTAACCAGGCCGTCTTTCTAGCTTTGTTCAGCCAACCTAGCCAAGAATACTCCCACATCATCGGTATCTCTCAAAAAATACTCTGCTTTTGACCTGGATTTTTTAGGGCCGACAAAGATGGATATGCCTTTACCCTCTACTACCTTAAACGCGTCTTCATCCGTCGTATCATCTCCTATATATATGGGGAGAGATGTTCTATTTGACTTTAAAATAGCTTCTACTGTTTTCCCTTTATGCCACTCTACCGGAGGCCTAAGCTCAAAGACCATTTTACCGGAAGTGGCCCTTATATCCTTTGACCTTAAAAAAGGGCCTATGACATTAAAAAATATGTCTTTTACTATCTTTCTTTCTTTAGGACTTACTAATCTAAAATGTATGCTTAATGTATAGATCTTGTTCTCTATCTTTACGCCTTCTATATTTTTTAAACGTTGTTTCAGAATAGCCTCTAGTTTTTTAAACAATAGCTTTATTGATGCTGTCTTTGGCGCAGAGATCTTGGTCTTAAAATTATCTATCTCGAAACCATGATTACCGGCATAAATAAGGCCTTTTATACCTACCATGCTCTTTACATCTTTTAAAGACCTCCCGCTTATAATAGCTAAAGAGATATTTGGTCTTTTACGTAAGGCCTTTAATAAGCTTTTTACGCCAGGCCGTAGCAGCGCATCTTGGGGCCTTGAGACTATAGGAGTAAGAGTCCCGTCATAATCTAGAAATAGAAATATATGCCTTGATCTTTCTATCCTGGAGTATATACTGCCCCAATATTGGAAAAGATATTTCATTTATTCCTTGAATTCAAAATTTAGGAGTTCCGAGAGGACCTTTCCAGCCCACTTATAGATATTGTTTCTACTTACCTGCTCTCTCATCTTTGCCATCCGCCTCTTGGCTTCTCTCTTATCCATGGTAATAGCTTCTTTTATCTTGTCTGCAAAATCTTCTGTATGGTAAGGGTTTATCATGGTAGCGCCAATTTCAAGCTCTCTCGCGGATCCTGTAAATTGACTCAATATCAAAGCCCCCGAGCCATCAGACCGTGTAGCCACATATTCTTTTGCAACTAGATTCATGCCATCGTGAAGAGGGCTTACTATGCATACATTCGCAAGTTTATAAAAGGCTATTACCTCCGGGTAATCCAGGTGCCGTCTTACAAATAAGATCGGCGCCCACCCTTCCTGAGAATGCTTCCAATTGATCTCTTCGACCAAGGTATTGATCTCATCATTCAAGTTTTTATACGCAGGTATATGAAGCCTTGAAAGGCGGCCCATCTGTATGAATACGAATTTTCCTTTATACTCCGGGTATTTCTCTATAAAGCGGTCCAGGGCCCTGAGCCTCTCGACTATGCCCTTTGTATAATCTATCCTATCCAGGCCTAACATTATATACTCATAATCCAAAAGAAACTCTTCCTTTAGGTTCTGCATATAGTTCTTTATCTCTTCGGTCTTTGAGACCTTCTCTACATAATCAAAATCAACACTTATAGGAAAAGGCCTGATGATCGTCTCATGTCCGCCTTTTGTAACAGAAAGCCTTTCTCTATCGACCCTGGCTTCCATTTCCTTTTCTACTGTAGAAATAAAATTCTCGCAATGATACCTTATGTGAAAACCTAAAAGGTCATTTGCTAAAAGCCCTTCGAGTATCTCTATCCTTTTTGGACAGATCCTGAATACCTCAGGATTGGGCCATGGTATGTGCCAGAAATGCGCTGTCATTATATTGTTTCCCGCAGCCTCTTTTAAAAATTTCGGGAGCAGCGCCATATGGTAATCCTGTATCCATACAAATGCCTTCCTACCCTTTACTTCTTTAAGGATAGCGTCCGCGAATTTCCTGTTCACCTTTTCATACATCTTCCAGTCGTTCTCTTCGAATTGAGGCCTGGTATAGGATATATGCGAAAGAGGCCAGAGCGCTTCATTGGAAAATCCATAATAATAGCCGTCTTCTTCTTCTTTTGTAAGCCATACCCTGTGTAAAGTGTACTTAGGATCATCCGGGGGGACCTGGACATTGTCAAATTTATCGACTGTTTTCCTGTCAGCATCTCCACCGCCATGAGCAATCCAGAGGCCGCTGCAGGCCTTTAAGACAGGGTCAAGCGCTGTTACCACTCCTCCAGCTGAACGCTGGCTGATGATCTTTGATTTTTTATGGATATGGATATAGGGCTCTCTGTTTGAAGCGACTATCAATAGATAATCGCCGAGGCGCTCTTCAATAACTTTTTTTAAAGCGTCTTTATTCCACATAATAACCTGCTTTTATCTTAACCTGAGGCTTATATCAAGAAGCGTCCTCACTAGAAAACTCTTTAAAAATATAATAAATAAAAATGCTACCAATGGTGAAAGGTCGATCCCGACATTAAGATTTAAAGGGAGCGCGCGTCTTATAAGATAGAGAAGGGGCTCTGTAGTCTTATACAAGATCTGGACTATTGGATTATAAGGATCTGGGTTTACCCAGCTTAAAACCGCTCTTATCAATATCAGCCAGTATACTAAAGTCAAGACCATATTCAAAATAACTGCTATTGCCTGGATAAGATTTCCTAGTAAAAACATTATCTTGCTTTCTCCTGGCCGTAATTAATGGCCCTTATAGGATAAGGTATCACGATGGCCTCCTTTTTATATCTTTCGTGAAGCCTTTTTATAAATTCGTGTTTAATAAGATAATTATCCACAAACTCTTTTGCCCTCAATATCACTGTAAAATCTATACTAAAATCATTGAACGTATGATACCTTATAAATGGCTCGAAGCTCGGGACCCCGCCCTGCGTTTCCTTCAAAGTCTCTTTCGCGACCTCGATCGTGACCTTTTCAACGTGTTCTAGATCAGAGCTATAATGCACACCCACCTGCACTAATACTGCCATCTCTGTCTCAGGGTAATAATAATTAAGTATCTTGGAGCTTACCAATTGCTTATTAGGTATGACAACTACATTATTAGGAAGCATCCTGATCCAGGTAGAGCGCCATCCGACTTTATGCACATACCCTTCTTCCCCGGAATCAATTTTAATAAACTGCCCTACCTTGATAGGTTTGTCTATTATAAGTTGTATGCCCGCGAATAAATTCTCTAAGGTAGGCTGGAGCGCTAATGCGACTGCCAAAGACCCTATTCCCAGCGAAGCAAGTAGAGGCGTGATAGATACCCCAAAGCTATCTAAAAGTATCAATAGGCCCAAGCCTATTACTATGATCCTTACAAACCCCCTAGCAACTCCTCCGGAAGTCCTTAATATATCGACCTTGCCAGAATAATTCTGTATAAAGTTATTGGATAATTTATCCAAGAATATGACTATAGCAACTACGGTAGTAGTCTTGATAGCTACCACAAAATATCTTGTAAGGTCGTTGTCTAATGCTAAAGGAGAAAGTCTTTCTACTATAAAAGCGCCGCTTACAAATATAAGAAGCACCAAAGGAAAATTTAAGGCGCCTATCAGGATGTCATCCAGGTTGGACTTGGTCTTTTTTGCGAAACCTTCGATCTTTCCAAACACTACCTTTTTTATTAAGAGCAGTAGGCTTACCCACAGAAAATACACTACTGGGGCATATATAAAGACTGGTATCTTGATGCCAAATAAGGTAATTTCGTTCATAATATACTCATTTTAAATGAGTTGGGATAATTTGTCAAGTAAAATATCTAACGCTATTTCCATTGTTTGGGTAACACCGGCCTTGGCAAGCTTATAAAAAGACGCTCGATTGCCCCAGCGCGGCAACCTTCGCTCGGCGCTGCTTTCTCGCTCGTCTTTCTAGCAAAGTAAGGTCCAGGGTTAAGCCTATAAGTTTGTGGATGCTGTTTGAGAGGCCTTTTTCTTTTGAGCGGGCATGGTTCGCACTAGTACATATCAGGCGAGAGTGAGAAAGAAAACGGAGTAAAATTTCCACGCTGGGGAAATTTTATGTCCTCGAAAATAGCATCCACAAACTTATAAGAACTAAGCATGGCTAAATGTTTTTTTATATGTATCAATGCCAGAAAGACACCGTGCCCGCTCGAACCAGCAACGCTTTTTTAAGCTTGCCAAGGCCGGTGTTTAGAAAACAACTAATTTATTAGGTTAGGCTACCACGTATTATCACTACGAACTCACCTTTGGGAAGTTTGGCTGTAAAGTGCTTTATGGCCTGGCTGGTTGTTAAGCGGATGGTCTCTTCGTAGATCTTGGTAAGCTCTCTTGAGATAGCTAATTCCCTATCTCCTAATACACCTAATATATCTTCCAGAAGCTTCAAAAGCCTATGAGGAGATTCATAAAGTATTATGGTCTTTTTTTCTTCCTTAAGCGAGCTAAGTTGATTCTTTCTTTTTGCGCCTTTATTGGACAAAAATCCGTGGAATACAAAACTATCCGTGGGCATGCCTGATACAACCAAAGCTGATATAAATGCGCATGGCCCTGGGATAATATTTACTGGTATATTTTCCTTTATTGCTAGGTTTATTATCTTGAAACCTGGGTCGCTTATGCCAGGAGTGCCGCTATCTGAAACAAGGGCGATATTTTTGCCTTCCTTCAAAAGGCCTGCCAGATATTCTCCTTTTTTAACCTTATTGTACTCAAAATAGCTGGTCAAAGGCTTTGAAATATTATAATGGACCAGGAGTTTTTTAGTGTGCCTGGTATCTTCACAGGCTATCATATCAACAGACTTCAAGGTCTCTATTGCCCTGAACGTAGTATCTTTAAGATTTCCTATTGGGGTAGCTACTATATATAATGTACCTGTCATTGATTATTCTACTGTCACGCTTTTGGCAAGATTCCTGGGCTGGTCTACATCACACCCGCGCTTGACCGCGATGTAATAAGCTAAAAGTTGAAGTGGAAGCACAGCGATGATAGGAGAAAATAAGTCATCTATCTTAGGAACATAGATGATCTCATCCGTAAGCATCTTTATATCGCTATCACCCTTTGTCGCTATGATTATAACCCGTCCTTTTCTTGCGCATATCTCCTGTATGTTGGAGACCATCTTCTCATATATACTGCTTTTCGGCGCTATGCACACGATAGCCCTATACTCATCGATCAAGGCGATCGGGCCATGCTTCATCTCGCCCGCAGGATATCCCTCTGCCGGGATATAAGATATCTCTTTTAGTTTTAACGCGCCTTCGAGCGCTGTGGGATAATTTAGATTCCTGCCTAAATATAAGAATGACCCAAAATTTAGATGCTTTGCCGCGATACGCTGTATGTGATTTTTATTATTTAAGATATCTTCCAATAGATCCGGTATCTTTTTAAACTCTCTTATCAGAAACTTCCTTTTTGCTTTATTAAGCAATGACTTTCTATCTGCTATATATAGCGCCAATAAATACAATGCCCCTAGTTGCGCAGTATATGCCTTTGTCGAAGCTACGCTTATCTCAGGCCCTGCGTAGGTATAGAAAACCCCGTCCGATATCCTGACCAAACTTGAACCTACTACATTGCAGATGGAAAGGATTTTAGCCTTTTTTCTCTTTGCTTCTTTTACAGCTGCCAATGTATCTGCTGTCTCTCCGGACTGGCTTATTGCTATGACCAGTGTATTTTTATTTACAATAGGGTCTCTATATCTGAATTCACTGGATACATCAGCTGTCACAGGAATATTCGTAAATCTTTCGATCAAGTATTTACCCACAAGCCCTGCGTGATATGCTGTCCCGCAAGCAAGGATAATTATATTGGATATATTTTTTATAGCAGTGTCCAGGCCTCCTATCTCGTCTAGGGATATCTTTGAATCACTCTTTATATGTGTAGAGATGATCTGCTTTAAGACCCTGGGTTGCTCATGGATCTCTTTGAGCATAAAATGCGGAAAACCTGCTTTTTGAGCGCTTTTTATGGTCCATTTTATAGAATTGACGTCTTTTACCTTTTCCCTTCCCTTGAAATCCATTATCCTTACTCTATTTTTGGTCAATACAGCTATCTCACAATCATCTATATAAATAACCTTCTTTGTATATTTGAGGATAGCCGGGATGTCTGAGGCGATAAAATTTTCACCCTTACCCACTCCGACTATCAAAGGGCTTTCTTTTCTCACGCCTATTAATTTATCAGGTTCAAATCTTGATACAATGCCTATCGCAAAAGACCCCTTCAGGGCCTTTACTACATTTAAAACTGCTTTTTCGAGGTCGCCCTTGTAATATTTTGACACAAGATGGACTATTACTTCTGTATCAGTATCTGAACGGAATTCATATCCCTCTTTTATAAGGCCTTCTTTTATATCGTTAAAGTTTTCTATGATGCCATTATGCACAATGGAAAAATTAGCCTCGGAATCCATATGAGGATGGGCATTGATATTGGTAGGGGCTCCATGAGTAGCCCATCTGGAATGGCCTATGCCTATATTGGAACCTTCTAAGTCTTTAGCGCCTTTTATGGAATGTATGAGGTCTTTTATTTTGCCAGCTCTTTTTGAAAGCCTTATTGTATCGTCTTTTATTACAGCTATGCCGGCAGAGTCATAACCACGGTATTCAAGCTGCTTGAGCCCTTCTATAAGAATAGGTAAAACATCATTTTTACCAATATATCCGACGATCCCGCACATACTCTACTCCTTTATCCCTATATCAACCACTATTACTTCACCCGTATATTCCATGCCTTTATTTGTATAAAATCCTTTTTTTGCAAACTGCATTGTAACTGTCTTTTGAGCTATTATCGCTTCTCCAAGAACTTCTCCAGTATCTGCATCAAGGCCTGACGGCACATCCACTGAGACAATGGGTATCTTTAGCTTATTTATACTAGATATTATTGACCTAGTTGGCTCTTTTACTTCTCCTTTTAAACCTATGCCAAATATACTGTCTATTATTAGATCAGGTGTTACTTTTATAGGTGAATAGGCCTCTTCTATATTTATATTTAATTTCTCCAAAAGATGCAAATTTACCAATGGGTCGTTTTTTATTTTCTTCTTATCACCCACTATGAATACCTTGGCCTTTATACCTCTTGCTGTGAGATACCTTGCAGCAACAAACCCATCTCCTCCATTATTGCCTATGCCTGAGAATATTGCTACTTCTTTATTGGATGGGCCGCCTAGCATATCTAATGCTACATGAGCCACGCATCTCCCGGCATTCTCCATAAGCATTATCGAAGGCATGCCTATATCTTCGATAGTCTTACGATCCATCTCCTGCATCTCTTGTACAGAGACCATCTTCATAGTAAGGTTATTATATCATCTGGGGATAAAAAGTTAAAGAAAGGAATTTAATGGGGGTGGAAAGCGTAAGGGAGCCTTCCTCCTCCGCTAAAGCTACGGAGGACAGGTAAGGCTCCCTTACTACTACTTATCCACATCGTAGGGGACACTTAAGTGTCCCCTACATAATATTTATATTCAGTTTATTATTTATCTCTCCAGTCAGACGGTAAGTCGTTCTCAATATACTCCCCTGCAACCAACCATACATTAAAGTTATCTCCTGATAAAGTTACTTGTGGTTGCGATCTTGTAGCTGGTAAAGGGTCGTAATCGCCATGATGCTGATAAGCTATCACTACGCGCTTATCCTTTCCTGCTGGCACATTCTCTTTAAATTCAAATCTACCGCTGCTATCTGTTACAGTAGAAGCTACTTCTTTGCCATCTACCACTATATAGACCTTTTCATTAGGTATTGGTATATTCTGCATGCTGGTGAATCTTCCAGTTATAGTGTCGGTTCCTGGAGGAGGAGGGATCCCAGGCACTTCAGAGATTTTGGTAAGGGCGACATTTCTATTCCAGATATTCCATGTCGATATGCATACATTAAAAGATTCGGTCCAGTAGCCCTCAGCCTGAACTGTAAAAACATAATATCCATAATCTATTTTTTTAATTGTGCAATTACCTTTGTTATTACTAATAACACTTTTATTCGTTCCTTTTACTTTAACTAGTGCTTTAGATATTGGAAACTTAGTTTCATCGTCGTAAATATGTAGATTTATGGCACTAGTCAAATCCTCCCCTTTTAGTCTGATCTTCGCTAATTCCGCCTCTACAGGTATAACACTGCCTCGATCACTACGAAACACACTGCCACCCCAAGTCTTATAGCCTGGTGCTGAAGCTTCTATGAAATAAGGCCCCCATGGAACATTATAAAATTCACATACTCCTAATGCATTAGTCTTACCTATTCTATTGTTTTTTGTTATTTCATCATTGTCATATATGATTACAGTTGCATTCTCTATAAATCTATCCTCATAACCTAGCTGTGTTACAGTAACTATAAAAGCTCCTAATTCATTATTTTCTACATCTACTACATTTATGATTACATCCATACGACCTTTACCACCTTTTCCGTCAGATGCAGTTACTGCAATCGGATATGGTTTACCTGGAAACCTATCTCCTTGATAATACCCAGGAGTCCAACTAAAAATACCTTGTTTGTCAGCAAATTTGGCTCCTTCCGGAAGATTATCTATACTGTAAGTAAGAATATCTCCATCTGGATCATGTGCAGTTATATTGAATTCTAAAAGCTCTCCTTCGTTAACAGTTTTACTTTCTATATGTTTTATCTCAGGAGGTCTATTAGTATCTTTTACTATTATTGTCACTTTCTTAGTACAAGAGAAGCTTTCACAATTTATTGTAAACATCACTTTATATATTCCAGCTTGTTCATAATCTGGGGTCCAGTTGAATTCTGCTAGATTCTTATCAAAGATAGATCCTCTAGGTAAAGGTTCTACTAAATAATCTAGTTTTTCCCCATCAGGAATTATAGCCAATGCTGAAAACCTTAACTCTTCCATCTCATTTACATAATAAGTGTCTTTTAGGTCTATAAAACCGTAAATGTCTATTACTAATATAGGTATAGTTACAGTAGCTGTCTCTATACCGTCAAAAACCATAAATGTCACATAATATGGTTCATCTCTACCTTGAGTATAATCTGGTATCCAGCTAAAATGTGAAGGTCTAAAAATATTATCAAAGTCTGCACCTCTTGGAAGATCTTTTACTGAATATGTAAGAGTATCTCCATCAGGATCTTCTGCTATCATATCAAACTCTAAGAGCTTTCCTTCGGGTATCGAATAGTCTTCACCAGAAAAGACTGGAGGATTGTTCTCTTTATTTTTTTCTAATTGGAAATTATAACATCTTGTACGATGGATATCATGATGCGCTAAAGGCCATTTTCCTTCATCACCTAGATAGGCCTGGTCTAAAGAGTCTATATGTATCTTTCCCTCAGACAACATGGTTACTACTTCTACATATCTATCATCATTTATATCATCTGCTATACCGCCATATTCTGTTTGTACTTCGAATTTTTTGGGTTTTGGCCATCCATTGATAATATCTGCCCCATCATCATAGGCATGCAGCAATTTATCCGTCCTTGCAGTAATAACATCATTTGATAGATCGCCATTTACATCTAATATTATAGGAGGGCCGTCAGTCCAACCTATTGAAGAATCCAATGAAGATGGCCAGTTCTGAAATACAGTCCCATCATAATTAAGCACATGTAAGTTTGGCCTACTGGATATTATCTCCGGGATACCATCATCATTTAAGTCCCCTACTGCAGTACGGTGTTTTATATCTTTGACACAAGGAGTTATATCTACCGGCCACTTGCCGCCCTCATCTTTACAGAGTACATTTCCCTCTTTATCAAATACATATAACATTTTATCTGTAGGGAGGATTATTTCTAGATTACGATCACCAGTTAGATCTGCAAGTATTGGAAAACCTGACCCCATATTATCCGATGTACCAATGCTCCATTCAGCTGTTGTTTTTAGGTCCTTATCTAATAATTTTACTGTATTATCTGCGTCCTCAGTCAGCTTAACAGCTATTGTATAAGCATCTTCTTCTAAGTCCATCCTGCCGATAGCAACCTGGTAGATACCTGCATCTAATTTTACACTCTTTGAAACATTCCCTTTATTATCTATGATATATAAGGTGTTAGTGCTATCAGCTACTATAATATCCAAATCACCATCATTATCAATATCACATAATGTCAAAGAAGTAATTGTTCCTTCCAGTGGTTCCTCAACAGGAAATCCTTTTACTGTGTCTATTAAAGTATCTCCGTCATTAGGATCGTCAAAATAATGATATGCATGCACTGAGCCATCTACGGCCACAACTACTTCTAAGTCCGGTTCATCATCCAGGTTACCTGCGGCTATAGCTACATATTCTTTAGTGTCTTTACCTCCGATAATTACAGGCCAACCTTCTAATTCCTTATCTTCTGAGACTAATGCATGTATGAAAATGCTACCTAGGCCATCTATTGGTTCTGCGTAGAGAATTTCTTTTGTGTTGTTTCTATCAAGATCCGCATCAAGAAGTTCAGGGGAATAACCAGTTGGCTTAGTCTCTTTAAATTCATAGATAAAGGCTGAGCCGGAGCGATCTCCTCTAACATTATCATGATGAGCGCTTACAATAACAGTATCTCCTGAAATTGAAGCTCTTTCAACCATCTCAGGCCATCTATGAGCAATATCACTTGCTAATAATTTTTGTTCTTCTACCCAGGTATTTCCAACACGTCTAAAGATATAGCCTGGCCCAGAATACTTTCCTTTATCATCACTATGATGAGCACTTACGATAGCCCTGTCCCCTGATATAGAGACAGACTGGCCAAAGGTATAAGCCTGCTCTCTATTGCTAGCTGATAATTTTTGTTGTACCCATTTAGATGTAACTTTATCGTATTCAAAGATATAGGCTGACCCAGAACTTTTGCCTTCCACGTAGTCAGTCCACGGAGCTCCTACAATAACCCTGTCCCCTGATATAGAGACAGACTGGCCAAATCCACCACCACTTGCTAATAATTCTTGTTCTTCTACCCAGGTATTTCCAACACGTCTAAAGATATAAGCAGCGTCTGGACTTCTGTCATGGTAACCTCGCGTAGCCCCTACAATAGCTCTGTCTCCTGAGATAGAGACTTCGCTGCCAAAAAATGACTGTCTATTACTTGCTAATAGCTTTTGTTTCTCTATCCATTGGGATGTAGATTTATCATATTCAAAGATATAGGCTGATCCTAAACGTTTTATTGCATTGAGAGCTCCTACAATAGCTGTATCTCCTGAGATAGAGACGGAATAGCCAAAACACTCCAATATTTTCCCATCACTTGCTAATAACTTTTGTTTCTCTATCCATTGGGATGTAGATTTATCATATTCAAAGATATAGGCAGCACCGTTGAATTTATCACCGTAAGGCTGATCATCATACTCATCACTTGCCCAGCCCGGGTCTTTATTACCCCAGTGTGCCCCTACAATAGCTCTGTCTCCTGATATAGAGACGGAATGGCCAAACTCGTCATTTATTTTTCCATCACTTGCCAATAATTTTTGTTCCTGTACCCATGCATTTCCAACACGTCTAAAGATATAGGCAGCGCCTGGACTAGCATGATCAGTGTCATAGTAATCTGGCCTAGCCCCTAGAATAGCTACATCTCCTGAGATACAAAGATGTTCACCAAAGTATTGTCCAGTAGCGTCATCGCTTGCAAAAATCTTTTGCCTTTCCTTCCACTCTGATTTTTCTGCCCTTGCAAAATTGTTGGATAGTATTAAGGAAAATACAATGGATAGGATAGATACTACTAACAGCTTTTTGTTTTTTAATGTCTTCATGGTTTATCTCCTTTTCATTTAACTTTTTAAAATACGATAATAAGTCGGGCAAAAAAATACTGTTTTTTTAAACAGGTAGCTGTAGGGGACACTTAAGTGTCCCCTACTTATATAATAATTATACCATATTATATATAATATTCAACACCGAGAACAAATATAACTCATTTAATTTAAACAAGTTAAGAAAACGTTTACAAGATCTAGAGACGTTTTCCTAGCTGCAAGGGAAGTTGTCTTTAGCCCGAGAAGGAGACAGCTTCCTTCTCGGGCCAGGGACAGTTTCCTTATAGGGTTGGAAAACGTCTCTAAGGTGTGGTAGAATTTAGGCATGAATAAAAAGATCAAGATAAGCGCTTTTATTTTAGGGTTATCCACAATGATAACCCAAATAGTGCTCATTAGGGAGCTTTTGGTAGTCTTTTATGGAAATGAGCTTTTTTTGGGTGTGATCCTGGCAAGCTGGCTTTTTTGGGTAGCGTTTGGAAGCAGTGCCCTGGGAAAACTGGTTGGTAAGATAGAAGCTAAAGAAAAAACATTATCTATCATCCAGCTTATAACCGCAGCGATCCTTCCTCTCAACATACTCTTCATACGAAATATAAAGTTATTTTTAAATATACCCTTGGGAGAGATCGTGGGCATTGCTCCTACATTTACAGCATGCTTTTTATCGCTAAGCTTATCCTGCGTTGTATTCGGGTTTTCATTTACGCTTATATCAAAGATAGCCTCAAAAAGATCAGACTCTCCTTCTAAAGAAGCAGCCGGTATATATCTACAAGAAGCCTTTGGCGCATCGATCGGCGGGCTATTGTTCAGTTTTTTCCTGGTCAGGATACTTTCTCCTTTTGAGGTTATATTTATAATAAGCACCTTGAACATAATCTCGTCTCTCATGTTCAGTAAAAATCTTGTACAGGTGCTATATTTGATCATGTTCTCTTTCATCTTTGCCTTTAATATGCCAAGTACATTTGAGGAAAACACGCGCGCCCTTCAATTTAAGCCGCTGAATCTAACTATAAGCAAGGATTCTATATATGGGAATATCAGCGTCACTAAAAATGAGCTCCAGACCAGTTTTTATGAAAACGGGGTCTTGATGTTCACATATCCTGATAACCTTACTTCAGAAGAATCAGTACACTACACGCTCCTGGAACACAAGGACCCAAAGAAAATACTTTTAATAGGCGGAGGGCTGGGGGGTTCTTTAAAAGAGACCCTAAAACATAATGTAGGGTCTATAGATTACGTCGAGCTCGACCCGCTTGTAATAGAGCTTTCAAAAAAATATCTCCCTTCCTTAGAGGATAACCGCGTAAATATCATCAATACTGACGGCAGGTTATTTGTAAAACATACTACCAATTCTTATGATGTAATTATCGTAAACTTACCCGATCCGCACACAGCCCTGATCAATAGATTTTATTCTCAGGAATTTTTTAAAGAAGCGGGGTCTATCCTTAAAAAAGAAGGGGTGTTTTCATTTGCAGCATCATCCAGTGAGAACTATATCAATACTGAACAAGCGTTTTATCTAGCAAGTCTTTATAATACGCTCAAGGAAGGATTTTCGGACATAATAGTCATACCTGGAGATAATGCGATATTCATAGCATCTAACAGCCCAGGCCTCTTAACATATAGACCGGACATATTGATCGATAGATTAAAAGAAAGATCTATCTCTACACAATTTGTAAGCGAACACTATATACCTTTCAGGCTTGATGAGTCGAGGATAAAGTATATAAATGGATCTATCCTGGGATCCAGTGCTTCTAAAATAAATAAGGACCTCAGGCCCATAGGATATCTATATCACACTGCGCTATGGATGAGTAAATTCCATTCTGGAAAGACTATTTTAAGTTATATAGAAAGAATAAATCTCGCGACATCCAGTATATCAATAGCTTTTTTGTTCTTACTCATACTTTTGATACTAAAAATAAAAAAGAGCTCCTTTAAAATCCCAGCTATGATCTCTATCGGTACAACCGGCATGAGCGAAATAGCATTCCAGATAATAGTAATACTATCCTTTCAATCTTTATACGGGTATATGTACTATAAGATAGGCCTTATACTTACCTCTTTTATGATAGGGCTCCTTCTAGGGACAAAAATTATAATGAATAATATTCATAGGATAAAAAATGAACGGTCTCTTTATCTAAAAACCCAAATAGCTATATGTATATACCCATTCATGCTTATAGGCCTGCTATTATTCATCAAAAACATATCTCTCGAAAACCCCATGGCGCTAGAAAAGTTTAGCCTTAGCTTTGCATTTTTACCTATAATAGCCGGGTTTATCGGAGGGTTTCAGTGGCCTCTTGCAAATAAGATATGCCTGAAAGACCCTGAAAACGCTGGTAACCTGGCTGGAGCCTTGTACGGAATAGATCTCTTTGGGTCTTCTGTAGGAGCGCTACTAATAAGCCTCATATTTATCCCTATAATAGGTATCATAGAAAGCCTGGTCCTGCTTTCTATGATCAACTTAGGGATACTCTTCTTATTAATAACAACTAACAAAAAAACACTGTGACTTACTTAAAAAGCATGTGTTAGATTATCTTTTTTCTACACAGTAGGGTTTGCCCTCGCATATACTGGTAGGGGAGCTTTAAAGCTCCCCTACCGAAGAAAAGGTTTAAGCGGGAGCGCAGGAAAAATCCAGAAAATCTACATAACCTATCTTGTTTTTTGGTAATTCTGTGGTATACTTTTTTATAGAGAAATAACCTGGAGGTGCAAAGATAGCGAGAGCACTCAGGCTTATAGCCTATAAAAAAAGCCCTAAAATTTGGGGCTTTTTTTATTTTAACTCACTTTCATTGAACACTTCTGCGCTAAACGCATATATCTCGGTAGCTGGGTCTTTCCAGGCATCTTTGGGTAGGCCTGCCTTAAGGCAGGTATGCTCTAAGAAAGTCTCCTTATCCCAGTTGTATTCGGTTGGTACCTGAGGAAGCAAAAGCCCAGAGCGCATGCCTTTTTTCATCACAAGGCCATGTTTTCCCACGACTATCTCATCTATGGAAGATATCTTCTCGAGAGGAGTAAGCACTGATATCTCTAGCTCTATATCCTTTAGCTCGCTTTCTTTTAAAGGACTAAAACGATAGTCATTGAGAGCTGCGGACCTAGCAACATCTCTTACTGTCTCATTTAGAGGTTTTATAGCAACGATATATCCGATACACCCTCGCAGTTGGCCGTGCTTTTTTATAGTGACAAACGCCCCGCTTTTTTCAAGGAGCTTTTCTTCATCTATTTTAATGCCTTCTCCTTTTTTGCCTGATACAGCTTCCGTGATAGAAGACTTCGCGATCTTCATAAGTTTTGTCTTTTCTTCTTTACTTAAATATCCTTCTTCCATATTTTTACCCTCCGGCTCTTCTTGTGCCATATTTTTATAAAAAACAACACTCCCATAACCTACTACTTTTTTCTTGTCTCCAAAAGGAGTATCCCCGCTATTTGCATATTTTAAGGCCATGCCATCAGCTTCTAATAGATTTGCGGTTTCCATCAATGTCTTGACCCCGTCTATACCGCAGCAAATGGTCTGCTCTTCCGGGATATTTTTATTTTTTATTGAAGAGATGTGCCTTTCTAGGCCCGTGATATCCTTTTTGGAGATGAGATCAAGTGTCGCGGTATCTATATCGTTTGCATCAGAATAGGCTGGGTAATGAGACATGTCGGTTGATGCAATAAGTATATCCCCTTCTTTTAGCATGCCTGAGAAGCTCATCGCAAGTTCCTTATAAGAAGACTCTCTATTATTACCAAAGAGTATCGGCACTATCTTTATATTATTACCGAATAAAACCTGTAAAAATGGAAGCTGCACCTCTATAGTATGATCCCTTATATGTACTTTATCATTAAATTTGACTAAGCTGCTTTTCTCAACAAGGCTTGATCCAAAAGTTTTATCTACTTCGAGTTCCCCTAAAGGAGTACTCCATTTATCAGTATCATCTATTGCTATGCCTTCAAAATAAGATGTATGGGAATTACACATGATAATAGCTCTTTTGATAGTCCTTCCTTCCAGTTGTTTATAAGCCTCGGATGCGACCTGAGCTGAATATACATAGCCAGCATGAGGTACCATAATACCTATTATCCTTCCCTTGATACCAGCATCTTTTGCTTTATTAAGGAAGGTTTCTATATTGTTTTTAAGTTCGTTTTTGTCAGCTGGATAAAATGCGCCTGCTACAGCAGGCCCGCGTATCTCTTCTCCAGAGGAAACTGAACACAATGAAACCAGTATAATTATTATTAAAATAGATATTTTTCTCATAGTTTACCCCGCTAGGTTTTTATAATGCCTTGCGTCTTTATATGAATCCTTTTTAGCGCTGAATGTCTTTACGATAGGAGCGATTATAAAAGCTATGATCCCTAAAATACCTGTTTTCATAAAATCTTTACGTGTGATCTTTTTATAACTCATATATCCTCCTATTAAGTTTCTATAAAGACCTATATGCTGTGTCACAGAACTTTCCGGTTAAGTTGCAAAGATCAACTCCATACTCCTTCTATACCATTGCCGCAGAACTTACAGCTTACTCCTTCTATATTATACTCCAATATCATATATCCGCGCCTTTTAATAACAGTCTTTTTGCATTTTGGGCAATAGGTATCGTTGCCAGGATGTCCAGGGACATTGCCGACATATACATAGTTAAGGCCTTCTGACATAGCTATGTTTCTAGCATTAGTGAGTACCTCCTCTGGCGTAGGCGGAAGATTTTTAAGTTTATGCATGGGCCAAAACCTTGAAAAGTGTAAAGGCACATCCTCCCCGACATTCTTTAATATCCATTCACTTAACTTCGAAAAATCTTCCTTAGTATCATTGTATGTCGGTACCACTAGATTCGTTATCTCTACCCAAACGCCTTTTTCTCTCATGGTCTTTACTGTATTTAATACCGGGTCTAATGTAGCGTTTGACATAGTGCGGTAAAACTTATCGGTTATACCCTTTATATCTACATTGGATGCATCGATATATTGTACAGCTTCATTAAGAGGCTCCTCGTTGATATACCCGGCTGTCACCCAGATATTTCTTATATCTTTTTTATGCGCCAACTTTGCAGTATCAATACTATATTCAAAAAATATTATCGGCTCTGAATAAGTATAGGCTATTGTCTTACAATCTGCGTTGACTGCCTCTTTTACAACATCTTCAGGAGAAAGCTTGATATTGCGCGTATCCTCCGGGTTTCTCTGGGATATCTCCCAGTTCTGGCAATACATACAATGCAAGTTGCATCCAGCAGTCGCAATAGAAAAAGACTTTGACCCTGGTAGATAATGAAAAAGCGGTTTTTTTTCAATAGGGTCTACATGCACTGCACAGGGAGAGCCGTAGACAAGGCTTTTAAGTTTTCCAGATATATTCATCCTTGCTTTACAATCCCCTCTTTGCCCTTCTTTAAGTTCACAACCTCTCGGGCAAAGTAGACACTTTACTCTATTCATCCAGCACCTTATAGTATTTTGCTTCTTTAGGGTCAAGGCCTAGCTTCCTTAAGTCCGTTTCTACGTTCGAGATGGGTATCTCTTTGGCCTCAACGTCTTTTTTGATGATCTCTTGTATCTTTTCCAGGCTTTGCCTTATAATATCCGATACGCTCTGAGAAGAGATAGTCGCTTGAGTAATGCCGTCAATATCATCTCCTACAATAAATTTATCAAGATAGCTTTTCTCATTAAACTGGTCCAGGAATCCGCGCTCTATTATCTTTGATGCATACTGAGGCGTTTCATTGTGGCTAAGGATCTTTATATTTTTTATTTTACAGCCGCTATCTACTGCCAAAAGCATCTCTATCTCCCCTCCATAGCCTGATTTATCAGGTATAAGGTATTTTGTATCAAATACATACCCTATTAGTATTTTATCTTTATAGGCTTCGTAATATACGCACGGGGACTCTTTTTGAACAAAAGAATCCCCGTCTATTAGAGACCCGGCGTCTTTGTCCAGTAAAAACCCAAACGCCATGTCTTTACTATAACATACGAACAAAAAGACGATTATCAGCGATAAAATTAATGAAAGATTAAAAGTATTTTTTTTGGAAGGTCTATACACTTTTATTATTCTATATATCCAATAAGGCTTATATATTAGGAATACGATGCTTGGCAGACAATAACTCTTGGTTTTTTATTCAAGCTCTAAATTAAGCTTGCCTGTTCTTTGCTTTGCAAGCTCCCAACTGTAGTCATAGAGATGGAGGCCTTTGCTTGATGCTATGATCTCGCCATTTTCAACACCTATCTCTTCTGCCATATATTGCTTTACGAGTTCTATGCCTCCGAGATTGGACGGAAACCCCCCCCATAAATCCCAAGATCTGAAATATGGAAAAAAATGAAGCTTCCCATACCTGATCCTGGTATCTATAAGCCTAAGGCAAGGCGGATCGTTCAGCTTGATATCCGATGGCATACCTATCTCCATTACTGCCTGGTTCGTGCCATGCCCATGTGTCTTATACATCTTTATTACCTCTTCAACCTGGTTTACATCCAGAGGCATCTCTCTTGTCATCTCTTTCCCGTTATGTTCTTCTTTTATGCGGACCTTTGCATCTACAAGCCTCTCGCCGTATGTATAATCCTCTGTCTCTGTCTTCTGCCCTGTCAATAGATAGGACAGGTAGCCATTGATATATTCCATGCTGGTAGGCGCTGGTATGCCGCTTCCTTCAGGTATTATTGGTATGATCTGGTGTGCCGGGTTTTTTATCCTGATAGTAACATAATCGAATTCCAGTCTTTTCTGGTCTTTATAACTTCCGCGTGTTATCTGATAAACGTGCCCATTGTCTAATATCTTTGAAAGTGTCTGGAACCATGCGTCATCCAGATCAAATGCTTCTATATAGACAGGTTTTAATTCTTTTCTTTCCATCAGATGAGCCTCCAGTGCTTTTTTAATTCTTCATTTATATCTTTGATATGATCATTATCCATGGATTTTTCTTTTAGATTTATTTTACTCCTAAGCGTGTCCTTCTTCAACATAATTATGTTCTCTAACTCCTTTATGGTGATCGTATCACATATGAACACTTTTGCATGATTCCTCACAAAATTATCATCCGACGCTACAGTGACACTATCTTTCTTATCCACTTTTCTCAGTATGTCTACTATCACTTTATCCGCATCCTTGTAAGAATTGGCAAACAATACCTCTACATTGCCATATTTGTGCCTGCACACGCCTAATGCCTCTTCTTTGCTATCAAAGACAAGGAATACTTTACTAAATGTCTTTTTCTGGTATAGAAAATTCTGTAATATCCTGATAAATTCGTTTCTGGAACATTCAAGGCTTGATTCTCTTTTTGCCTTAAGGAAGGTTATCTTGTTGATAGCATTATAGCCGTCTATTACTAGATATCTCGGCAAAGCACACCCTCTTTTTTTAAAAGCGCTGTTGTCACTCCATCGCCTTTTACTAGACCGCCTTTAAAGGACCCATCATACACCCTGCCGACCCCGCACGACGGGCTTTTTGATTTTAAAATAGCCTCTTTTATCTTATATGTCTTTATGATATCGAGCGTAAGATATGCTCCTTTTAAAAATTCACCTGTCACGTCTTTCCCGGTCTCTTCATAGACTTTTTTGGCGCCTTTTATCACACCCTCTCCATCGCCGTCTTCTATCTCTGTCCGCTCTCTTGGTATAGCCCTGCCAGCCAATACTTCTGGACACACTGGTATGGCTTTGCCCTGCGCTACTAGGGCTTTTATATTTTCCTTTTCCCTGCCTTTACCATCCCACGCGCACTTTATCCCTGCAAGGCAAGCACTCACCAGGATCATCCTAAGATCTCTCTTTCTGCTTCCAAAAAAGCCTCTTCGCCTGTAAACGCTACTCCTTTTATACCGAGCTTTGCTGCAGCCTCTACTAGATCCCTTCTATCGTCTATATAAAATACCTTATCCCTAGGGACACCCGCTTTCTCTACTGCAGCATCATAGATCTCAGGAGCTGGTTTTCTAAAGCCTACCTCGTATGAAAGCACCAGCTTATCAAAATCCTTGAATATGCTGTATCTATCCTTTAAAAACTCAAAATGTGTCTTATTGATATTGGATAACATTATAAGTTTACACTCGCCTTTTACTTTTCTTAAAAGAGTGTGTATTTTGATATTTAAAGGCACTTCAAAAAATATATTGTTCCATATATCAAAAAAATCTTCCTGCCTGATATCAAGTCCGAGGTCGTCTTTTACTCTATCAAAAAATTCTTCCGGTGAAAGCTTACCTCTCTCGTAGAGCGAGGTAAGGCCTGAATCAAAAAAGAGATTATATATATCCTCTTCGTTCTTCGCGGTATACTGTAATATCTTTCTGACAGCTATCTTGTGGTCAAAGTTTACCAGTACATTACCAAGATCGCTTAATATTGCCTTATATTTACTATTCTTCATAGATTTTTAGTATAAAGTGTTTGCCGGCTATAATCAAGAGATAATTCTAAGGAGTAAGCTTATAGTTAGCCTTGCCTGCCTGCGGGTGCTGTTTTCGAGGACGTAAAATTTCCCCAGCGTGGAAATTTTACTCCGTTTTCTTTCTCTCTCTCGCCTGAACCTTTTCCTTAATAGGGGAGCTTTAAAGCTCCCCTATTAGTATATGCGAGGGCGAACCGTGCCCGCTCAAAAGAAAAAGGCCTCTCTAACAGCACCCGCAGGCAAACAAGGCTAACCTAACGTTAACCGCGTAGGCTAACGGTAGAATACTAGAAAAAATTATATCGTAGTTAGAGTTGCGTAACGCTAAATGACTCTAAGAGCGAATTGAAAATTTAGCTTATGCAATTCCTTATTGACATAGGCGGCACATTATGGAAAAATAGCCTCATGGACAATCTGACTGAGATAATCAAAGGCCGTAGAAGTATCAGGAAATTTCTCGATAAGCCGATACCAAAAGAAGCTGTCGACCAATTGATAGAGGCTGCCAAATGGGCGCCATCAGGCATGAACCATCAGCCATGGGGTTTTATAGTGGTCCAGGATAAGACACTTATCAAGGAACTATCCGATCACTCTATCCCTCATATTAAAAAACTCATAGAGACAAACCCGAAGCTCAGGAGATACAAAAGAAGGATGGCTGTAGATAATTTCAGCATCTTCTATCACGCAGCATGCGTGATCATCATAGTGGGGAAGATAGATAGCTTCTCATGTGACCAGGACTGCGCGATGGCTGCGCAGAACCTCATGTTAAAAGCTTATTCACTTGATATAGGAAGCTGCTGGATAGGCATGATGAGTGTATTGGATAAAGACGAATGGTTTAGGCAGAGATTTGACTTGCCCGATACTTATAAGATCATAGCACCTATCGCACTGGGATATTTTGAAGATAAAGACATACCTATTATTGAAAGAGTAGAGCCTGGGGTCCTAAAATACTTCTAAACTAGCTCTATTGAGATGTCTGGATCGTTTTTGATAGTCTCGTGTATCAGGCAGGATTCAGCTATCTTTAAAAGCGCTGGTTTTCTAGGCCCGACATCTGCATTAGGAAGTTCTATTCTAATACTTATCTTGTTAATATAATAAGGTTTGGCCTGAGCCTCTTTTTCCCAATCAACGACTATGTTCAAACCTTGTGTATTCAATCCTACTTTATCGCAATATCCTATTACATACACTCCTACACAACTCCCTAAAGATGAGATAAATGCCTCCTGAGGAGTCAGGCCCTGGTCAATCCCGCCCGATTCTTTTGGCAGGTCTATTATTGTTCTATGAGTTCTATTTTCTGCTATAAATTTTTTGCCATCTACATATTTTATCTTTGTCTGAGCCACAATAAATTCTCCTTATCTCCATACAAACCATAAAAAAACATACGCTGCTGATACTGCAGCCAAAGTAAAAGGAAGCCCTATTTTAAGAAACCCTCCAAAACTTACCTTGTATCCCCTTTCTCGAAGCATACCTACTGCTACTATGTTAGCTGAAGCGCCTATCGGGGTAATGTTGCCTCCCAATGTTGCGCCTATCAAAAGCCCAAAGAGAAGCAACTCTGGATTTATATTCATGTTTAAAGACAATATCTTCACAACAGGTATCATAGCTGTTACGTACGGTATGTTATCTATAAAGGCTGACAATAAAACCGATGCCCACACTATAAGGCTAAATGTCAAAAATATATTATTCCCTATTGTATTGGAAATAAAAATAGCTGCGTCAGATATAAGCCCTACCCTGGAAAGGCTCCCTATAAGGACAAACACCCCTATCAAAAAGAAAAACGTCTTCCAGTCTATGTCTTTTACCAAAGAAAAACTCTCCTTTTTTACGATACTATGCCACAAGACGCCTACACCTCCAAAACCAAGACAGATAAACGCAAATATATAATAGGGCTTATTCTTTATAAAACTGGACAATGCTAAAGACAATATCATGAGCACCATCAAGACGGCCGGGACCCATGTCTTGACATTTACCTTTTCTATGGCCTCTACTTTGTCTTTAAACCTCCTAAAGATAAGATAAAGCACCAAAAAAGAAAACACCGCGCCTATTTCTACTGCAAATGCTATACCAGGCCGGCCTTTCATCCAGAAAAAATCCAAAAAATTCATCTTATGGGACATCGCTAAGATTATACTCGGTGAATCTCCTATCATGGTAGCTGAACCCTGCAGATTCGAGCTTATGGTTATACCTATTAAAAATGGTATTGGATTTGCTTTTAATCTCTTTGCTATCTCAAAAGCAATAGGAGCTACTATCAGGACTGTCGCAACGTTTTCAGTAAAGCTCGATATAAAACCTGCTACCAAGCATATCAATATCAATGCTATCCCTACATTCTTCGACTTTGATACGAGGTACGCTGAAAGCGCGGCAGGCGCTTGGGAATGTATAAAAAGGATTGAAAGCGCCATTGTCCCTAAGAATACCCCGAGGACATTAAAATTGATACTCGCTAAAGCATCTTTTAGATCAATAGCGCCTGATAACAATATTATCGAGACCCCGCTAAAAAGTAATATAAGAGGATTGATCTTGCGATTAAACAACACTATCAGTAGATATGTGATCAGGAATACAGCCAGTACAAGCAGCTTCAATTCTTGCTCCTCTTTAAAAAATAAGTCAGCTTTTCAAGTTCCATGGAAAGGTCGATATTTAAAAGTTTTATATGGCTTGGGGCCTTGCATATGATAGGCGCAAAATTAAGTATTGCTTTTATACCGGATGAGATGATCTTATCTATGATATCTTTTGCTGAGTAACCTGAGACAGCTATGATAGCCATGCTTACATTCTTTGACCTTGCGATCTTCTTCAGGTCTTTTATATCCTCTATCTTCATGCCGCCTTTTACATGCCCTAGTTTTTTCTTGTCATTGTCAAAAGCACATACTATATTAAAGCCCTGCTCTTTAAAACCTTTATAAGAAAGGAGCGCTGAACCAAGGTTGCCGACTCCTATCAAAGCAACATTCCAAATTCTATCTATGCCTAATATATTACTTAATTTTTCCTTAAGCACAGGGATACTATACCCAAGCCCTCTTTTTCCAAACTGGCCGAAATAAGCAAGGTCCTTTCTTATCTGAGAAGCGCTGCACCCCGTAAAGCTTGATAGTTCTTCCGAAGATATCACTGAGGCCTCCTTTATTGACACAAGAGACCTGTAATAAAGCGAAAGTCTGGATATACTTGAGGAAGGTATCTTCATTACACAGATTCTACTTTTTTTACCTCTGGCACTTCTTCTTTTATGGCCTTCTCTACACCTTCTTTAAGAGTAATATGCGCCATAGGACATCCGCTGCAAGCGCCCTTTAACTTTACCTGCACAACTCCATCTTTTACACCCACCAACTCTACATCTCCGCCGTCCCTTTGCAAGAATGGCCTTATTTTATTAATTGCTGCCTGGACTTTTTCCTTCATAACTTCCCCCTTTTGTCTGGCGCATAGGGTACAAAAAATAAATTTTATTGTAACTTATGTACCTTACACTTATCAACACGTTATCAACACTTACTATTATTTTATAGGCCTTTCTTTCAAGGCCTTAAAAGTAATGCCTGATTCCGGACCTGGTATAGGAGCAACTGGTTCTGTAAGCAGGAACTTTCCTTGCTTGATCTGGTTTTTGAGTGTTTCAGCTATCTTAACGGCCTTTGAATAACTGGACAAAGCCCCTACGGGAACTTCTTTTCCTTTTACCTGTATCTTTCCAGTCTTTAACTGAGCGTAATTCACTTCCCCTAGGCTTCCTGGTTTACAATTCGGGTAACTATCGCTATAATCTACTATCTGGGTCCAGATATCTTCATCTTTAACTGACACATATTTACATATCTCTTCATTTAGTATCGGGATCGGTACTCCTATGCCTACTGTAAGCGTAACTCCATAGCCTTGAAACGTAGTACCTACTATATAATCCGGAGACATGCCTTTTAGGTCTCCTATTACAGCAAGTGTGCCAGCTGGCGCCTGAGGTATGCCATTTGCCTTACGTTTTATAGTTGGCGCATGCTGGGTACCTTGCCATGCCACATAACCTACTCCTCCTCCAAGAAATATCTTTGTCCCTATTCCTATAGTCTTATAATAAGGATCATTTAAAAGAGGTGAGAGTTGCCCTGCGCTGCAATAATATGCATTGCCAAGATCAGGCTTTAAGCTTCCCATGTAAGTATATATCATCTTGTTTGAAAGATTCACTGCGCAATTATAGTTCTGATAGGCGTTCCTCATATTAAAAAGCACTGTTTCATTAAGGTCTTTTATATTTATAAGGGTATCCAGCCGTCTCCTGGGATAACAATCTGTTCCATACGCATTAGCTGTAAGCCTGACATCTTTTCCTGCGACAAGCTCCTGTATTACATGCGCTCCTCCATACTTAAATTCACCAGGGTATACTTTATTTAAAGGGTCCTCTTCTGGTAGAGCGGCCGCGCCCAAAAATACATCAACTGCTGCAAAGCCAGCATATAAAGGTACATCATTAAGAGTGGCTTTACCCCCTCCCAACTTAATCCTTGGTTTTGAGTGCCCTATATTGAAATACACTCCTGATGAACACATCGGGCCAAATGTACCGGTCGTGACTACATCGACTTTTTCTGCAGTGGCCTTTAAACCATCTTTATTAACAAGGTCTATTATCTCTTCAGCGGTCACTACGACTGCCTGGCCTTTTTTTATCTTTTCGTTTATCTCTTTTATAGTCTTAGCCATCTTCTACCTCCATATATATTTTAACAAATTATAATAAATAATCTATTTTTTTGTTACATATAGCTATATCAAATATTATATAAATAGCCTGGTTGGACCTCTCTTCTGGCTCTTGATCTTCTTACAAGCTCTGCAAATGTGATAGTATCTACCACTAAAGAGGTTGCCTGGTAGACCTGGGTCCACAGGTCCTTTAATACACAACCTGAAAAGTCCTTACATGATTTATAATCTTCCTTGCCTACACAAGAGACTGCTTCGATAGGGCCTTCTACAAATCGTATCACCTCCCCAACTGTTATATCTTGAGGAAGCCTTGCTAAATAATACCCGCCATTGATACCGCGTTTACTATCTACATAACCGCCTTTTTTTAACATCAATAGCACTTGTTCTAAAAATTTATTAGGTATATCTCCTTTTTTAGCAAGGTCTTGTATGGACAATACTCCTTTATTATAATTAAGAGCTAATTCTAAAAGAGTCTTCAGCGCATAATCGCCTTTATAGCTTATTTTCATCATAACCTCCTAATCTCTATAATTATGATTTGGTTAGTAGAGATTATACCCTAATTATTTTATTTGTCAAGTATTTTTTAAAAATATCTCTTTTAGGTGCATTGTAACTCATATTGCGAAAATTTTCAATTCAAAACCCCTGATCTGTTATTCGTAACTTCCGACACCAACTCGTTTGCTGTCTTGTATCCCAGTATTTTACGGGGATAGTTATTCATCCATTCTTCTATTC
>JBDRJN010000008.1:0-2039 GCA_043814965.1 Candidatus Omnitrophota bacterium | reverse complement strand
GCGGATTTAAAGGGCTGAATTTAACTCCTCTTAAGCTTAAATCCGATAATTGTGCTTCCTGAAACTGATCAGACTCAAGCAAACCATACCTTAAAGTCATATCCACCTTCCAGCGATATCCCATCCTGGTCTTCCTACTTGCTTTTTCTTTTGTCTCTTCCATCTCCTTCACCTCTTTGTGCCCGGTTGAGGCTAAGCCTCAACCGCTCTTTTGCCCACCTCGGGGGTGTGCATTTTTGGTTGAGGATTAGCCTAAACTGACCCTTCTAACTATTATCGTTGGCTTGTCGGCACTATTTTCTCTTCTACCAAAAAAACCTTACTATCACACATTACTAAGTAATGGAATGAGCCGTCTTCATTGAAAAGAGTTTTTCGCTCATCTACTAAAAGATTTGGGTAGTATTTACCTGCTTCTCCATCTATTATTACAGACCATCTGCCCTCATCACTTACTATATAGGCAAAATGTTTGCTGTCAGGGCTGAAGCAAAGTTTTGCTGCCCCTCCTTCATCTATGGGATATTCTATTCCGTCAACAACAGCTAATAGCTTATCATCATAACCCACTGCTAAATATCCAAAGTGCTTGCTGTCAGGGCTAAATGCTATATATTGACTAACCTGTTTATATCTTTTCTGCTCAAGGCCATCCAATACCATAAAATGGCTTAACTTAGTATTTACTCCATAAGCAAAGTGTTGACTGTCCGGGCTGAAAACAAAAGTTTTGTCTAGCAGGCTACTTCTTAAACGGCCATCTTCATCAACAAAAAGCTTGGCTGGATAATGTTTAAGTTCTTCTCCGTCTAAAACTACAAAAGTATCTTCTCCCTGTATAGCTACGTATGCTAAACGTTTTTCGTCAGGGCTGAAAAGAAAAGGCCCCATTTTGTCATATTCCTTTTGTTCAACTCCATCTATAACCAAAAATTGTTTATCGTCTTTTTGTGCGGCATATGCTAAATGCTTGCCATTTTGACTAAATACTAACTCCAGCTCTAATATAGAATCATATCTTTTATGCTCTGCTCCATCTAACACTACCATTTGAGCTTTATTATCTTTTTTGTCTCCCACTAAATATGCTATATGCTTGCTGGCCACAATAACATCTCCCATCCCTGAATAAGCTTTTTGAAGAATGCCATCTATTACGATAAAATACTTATTTTCTGCTTCAATGCCTGTTCCATATATTAAATGTTGGCTATCGGGAGTAAGCATAAGGGTTTTCCCTAAAACTCCATCATAAGCAAGATATTCAATTTCGCTACCACATATTTTAACGTACCATACTCCATTCTTTTTAGCTGCGTAGGCTAATTTCTGACTATCTGGGCTAAAGATAATTCCGTTTTCAAGGGTATCATCATAACGCTCAGATATCTCTACATTATCCTTGACAATAAGGTGTTTTTTTACAGAATTATTTTTTTCTATTGCTATATAAGCTATATGCCTACTATCAGGGCTAAACAAAATAGAATCCGGCCCTATATCATAATATGATCTATGCCTTTGATTGTTGGCTTTTAGAAAAAAATAGTTTTGCTTAGAGTTTTGCCCCAAATATGCAATCTTTTTGCCATCAGGACTTACTTTTAAGGTTCTATGAAATATTTCTGGTGTTGTGTCGCTCGCAACGCAGATAAGGCTTTCTTCAGAATCACGTACATATTGCCTATTTTGTTTTTCCTTATAAACATCTATGGCTCGCTGTTTCTCTGAAATTGGCTTTTCTGAACAACCGTAAAATAACAGGAAAAATATTAAATAACTTACTAAAAACTTTTTATTTTTGTCATTTCTTGATAATTGTTTAATCATTTCTTGCTCTCCCATTTTTGCTTCCATACTAATAACGTATCCTTGGCGGCGGCGGTATATATACTGGTGGTGGAATCCTCGGTGTCGGTGGAAAATATACCGTTGGCGGATTATATACCGGCGGTATATCAAACTTTACCGGTGGCGGATTATAAATTTCTCCGGTATAAGGCGCTCCCCCAGTTATATGAGGGCCAACATACACCGAA
>JBDRJN010000007.1:0-47769 GCA_043814965.1 Candidatus Omnitrophota bacterium | reverse complement strand
TTTTAGCGGTATAATCTATCTGCTCCATAATCTCTCCTCTGTTTATTTTGTTGGTTCGTCACCTTACAAAATAACAGATTTCAAGAGATATGGGGCATTTTTATTCCATTATTTTTCGCACTTATAATTACAATCTACCGGCTATATTCCAGTATAACCATAGTAAGGCCTTCCTAATAAGCAAATTGAAATTAGTCTTTTAAATACATTAGTAGTAGGGGAGCCTTAAGGCTCCCCTACTACTGAGTCCGCCATATATATTGGCGGACGAGTTTTTTTAGCCCTATACAAAATGCTCTCTTAAAAGACGATCCCGAGTAACACTCTTATTATACTATGTTGCGAGGGAAAAATTTCACCTTGAGCTTATAAGAAAGTCTTGCTATGGCTTATATAATATATATAGTAAATTTTCTTGAAAAATCTCACTTTTTAATCTATACTAATATATAACAACCTTGAAAGCGAGGTAGGTATAATGTGGAATGGTATAGATAAGAGACGTTTTCCTAGGGCCAATTACCCATGCAAGATCACTGTTAGAAGAAAAGATCAGATGGACAGTGTCTCATCACAGACCGAAAACATAGGCATAGGCGGCATATGCGCGCTCCTGCCCAAAGACTTAGGGATATTTTCACCTGTAGAGATACAGCTGGATCTACTGGACAACAGGCCTGTCATACGCTGTGATGGAAATATAGTCTGGATAATAGAAAAAAAGGGTTCTCCGGAAAAAGACTTTGATACTGGAGTAGAATTTACTAATATAGCTAAAGATGACCAGGAAAGAATAAACACTATTGTAGAACTTGTCATAAAAAACATGTCTTGATACTATGAACGAAGAAAAAAGATCTTCTAAAAGAATCTCATTGACCAGTCCCATTAGATACCAGAGAAAAGGTACCCACAGATTCGGAGACACGATCGCCAGAGACCTGAGCGATACAGGTATAGGTTTTATATCAAATGAATTCATGCCCGTCAATAGCGAGCTGTTTTTTGAATTCCCAACCCCTCCAATCAACGAGATAGAAATGAGATTGGGAGAGATAGTCTGGATATCCAAAGAACCGCATTCCGAAAGATTCCATGTAGGCGCTAGGTTCAAAAACACATCTATCTATTAGTAGGTTAGTACGAGTAGGATAAAATAGACATCTACATCTGCCTGTCCGTGTCTTGATTTTTAATCTTTCGTAGTGTATAATTATAATGAGGGTGAAAATCCTCAACCCCCCTAATAAAAAAAATAATCCTTATAAAAGAAGGAGTTATTATGAGCATAAAAGACTATTACCATGTCGTCAGGGCTTTGATGTTGGCTATTGAAGTGAGGGCCCCTTATTTAAAAGGCCATAGCGAAAGAGTAACGAGGTATGCGTTATTACTTGCAAGAAAGCTCGGGCTTTGTGAAGACACCCTAAAGATAGTCGCATCTGTCGGCAAGATACACGACCTGGGCAAGATCGCGCTTTCGGATGTGCTATTGAACAAAAAAGGTAAGCTTACTCCTTCTGAAAGGCAGCAGATAAACTTGCATCCTCTTATCGGAGCTATGATGCTTAACAATCTTGGTTTCAGGCAAAATGATTCTGCTATTGTGCGCAACCATCATGAACGCTACGATGGCACAGGATACCCTGATAAATTAAAAAACTGTGACATACCCGTATTAGCAAGGATATTTGGCGTTGCGGATGCGTTCGATGCCATGACCTCTGACAGGCCTTATCGAAAAAGAATGAGCAAGCTAGAGGCCGTGAAGGAGCTCGTAAATAACCAAGGCACTCAATTTGACCCTATAGTGGTAAAAGCCTTCCTGGCTATCTCCTGATCCATAAAGAGAGGCCATCTTGACAAATCCCATATTAGTAGGTATACTTTTTAACACTATGGCAAAAAGGGACGTTAAGTACAATATAAATAAGATATTTGCTCTATTGAAAGTGCTCGATAAAGACAAGAGATACAATCCTGAATCATATTCTTTTGTCATGTCCGCGTTGGATTACACTGTCAAAAAGCTTGAAAAAAAAGGACATATTACGGGCGGGGAGCTCCTTGATGGGCTTAAAGAGTATTCCCTTGAGCAGTTTGGCCCGATGGCCAGGCTTGTGCTGGAATGCTGGGGGATAACAAAAACTGATGATTTTGGAGAGATAGTATTCAATATGATAGATGCTGGTATCCTTGGTATGACCGAAAAAGACTCCAAAAAAGATTTTGAGTGCAAATACGACTTCAAAGAAGCCTTTGATAAGGGCTGTAACTATACTTTGCACTAGAATCCTGCTTTAAATATCGCTCTTCCTTAAAATCTTTCTATAAAAAATATTTTTTGCACTTATTAATATTCACAAGCTGTTCTTATATATCCTTAGCCAGGGAAGGTCTTCAAAAAGACACTCAGCCAGGATCAGTGATTTGTAAGGATTGAAATTTTAGCTTTTAAATACAGTAGTAGGGGAGCCTTAAGGCTCCCCTACCGACTTGCAGGCTAAAAACTATTTGAGTCCGCCAATATATATGGCGGATGAGTTTTTTTAGTCCTATACAAAATGCTCTCTTAAAAGACGATCCCGAGTAACACTCTTATTATACTATGTTGCGAGGGAAAAATTTCACCTTGAGCTTATAGGGAAGACTTATTATGGTTGTGGTTGGTAAAATAATAGAGCTGCATGTCCTTGAAAACAGTAAGTCATGCGTGTTTATAAAAATACTATAAAATTAACAATATTTTTCTTGTGTTACGATAGTAATTGTAATATAATTACAGTGATATGAAAAAATATTTTTTTATTCTAACTTTTTTTTGCATATTTATCGCAGGATACGGGTTCTCTGAAGAGATAGAGATAGACTCGGAGATCATAAGCATAGACCTTGACTCGGAGTTTTTTATTATAGACTCCGGGGAAGACAAGTTTGTGGAGATAGGAGATGGCGTAGTAATACACAGGGACGGTGAAAAGATAGGTGAAGGCTACGTAGTAGAAGTAAGGCCTACCGTGTCCGCTGTAGAGATACTGGATATATTAGAAGATGAGACAGTAGAAGAAGGCGACGGGACTTTGATCGTAAAAGACATAGCAGCCTCTAAAGATAAATCTCAGAAAAAATCACAACCTCCTGCCAAAAGATCCAAATGGGCATCATTAATAGGTAAAAGCGAGGAAACCAATATTACAACAACCCCTACAGCCCAAGAAAAAAGCCTTGCAGTAAAGCCAAAAAAATCGCAATGGGCGACACTGCTGGGAGCTGACAATTCAGGCACTCAGCAAGGACAAGTTACAAGCCTTACTTCAGTCTCTAGAGGCACTTTACCGGCTGCTCAATCTCGATTGATACAACCTCAGCTATCAGAAAAAGGAGAATCTGTTTTTATCAATATCAACAGAGACCCTAAGATAGTATTTTCTTATGCCAGGCTGGTCCTTAGAGAAAATGGCTATACAATAGAATCTTCCAGCAGGACAAGCGGCCTGATAATCGCATCAAAACCCATAGAATTATCACTTATTAAAGAGCTATGGTCTGATATAAAATCAGAGATAGGGCATAATGTAGTGTTTTCTATAGAAATAAAGCAAAATAATGCCTCGTCAACTCTAACTGCCATGTCCTTCAAGGAACATACTCAAAAGAACAAGTACCTAAAAAGGGGCATTGCAAAAAATTCTAAATATTACAATGAGTTGGTTTCTGTGATCTCTATCATAAAAGAACGTTCAGAGCTTTGAGACAAGAAAACAGAAAAAAGTTATTAAAGATATACAGGTTATTATATAAAAGGTTCGGGCCTCAACGCTGGTGGCCAGGCGATACAAGATTCGAGATCATAGTAGGCGCCATACTTACCCAAAACACTAATTGGGGTAATGTAGAAAAAGCTATAAAGAACCTAAAAAAAGCCAAGGCCTTGAATGTAAAAGCCTTGACAGTTCTTTCAAAAAAAAGTCTAGCTAGCTTAATAAGGCCGGCAGGGTATTTTAACATAAAAGCAGGGCGTTTAAAAAATTTTGTAGATTTTTTAAACTGTGGCTATAAAGGCTCCTTGAAAAAAATGCTTTCCGAAGACCCTGGGCAATTAAGAAAGAGGCTTTTGGAGATAAACGGCATAGGACCTGAGACAGCGGACAGCATCCTATTGTATGCCGGGGAAAAGGCAGTATTTGTAGTGGACAACTATACAAAAAGGGTCTTTTTAAGACACGGGTTCATAGATAACGATTCAGAGTACAGTGAGGTGCAAGAATTTTTTTTGAAAAACTTGCCGAAGAACGTTTCGCTATTCAATGAATATCATGCATTGATAGTAGAACTAGGCAAGAACATATGTAAGTCAAAAAAACCATTGTGCAGCATTTGTCCTATAACGGAGGTTAAGAATGGCTGATGAAAAAAAAGAGATACTAGAAAAACCTGCTAATTGCATGAAATGCAATAAGCATTTGCAGAAAAAAACATGGTACTACAGGAACGGTAAATACTATTGCGGTAAAGGGTGCTGGGAAACAGACAAGGCCAAGATAAAAGAAGACCGCGAAAAAGCCCTTGAGGCAAAGAAAAAAGAAGAGGAAGAAGCAAAAAAGAAAGAAACCGAAATTAAAGCTCAACAGGATGTCCAGGCAAAAGAAGCCGAGGCCAAATCTGAGGTCAAAGAAGGGAATGCAAACATAACGCCGGAAGATAAAAAGGACAACTAAAGACCATGATAAAAGAACGACGTAAACATGCCCGGAGAAAAAGACAGATACCGTTAAAAATAGCGGATAAGGGTTTCGACATAATCACTGAAACCGTGGATATCTCTCCATCAGGTATCTACTGCAGGGTGACAAGGCTTCTTCCTGTCATGGCAAAGATAGATGTTATGCTGCTCCTGCCGGCAAAAAACAATAGTGAAAAAAATGCAAAAAAGATAAGATGCAAGGGTGTAGTTGTAAGATCCGAACCAGTAATACTAAGGGATGCTGAAAAGGCTCACTACAACATAGCTATCTTTTTTATGGACCTGTCAAAAAAAGACCAGAAGGCCATAGAGGCTTATGTAGAATCCGGGGCTGCCAATATAAATGAAGCCAATATTGAAATAACAGGTTAAATGAAAATAGACTCCGTCAAGATCAATACCCCTCCAGGATGTAATGTTATAATAGGCCAGTCGCACTTCATCAAGACAATAGAAGACGTTTACGAGGCGCTGGTTAACGCTGTGCCAGATATAAAATTCGGGGCGGCTTTTTGTGAAGCCTCGGGGCCATGCCTTGTCAGATACGCAGGGACAGACAAAGAACTAGAAAGGTCAGCCTCGGACAATGCCCTTTTGATAGGCGCAGGGCATTCCTTTATAGTGATTTTGAAGAACGCATTTCCCATCAATGTATTAAAGGCCATAAAAGATGTCCCTGAAATATGCAATATCTACTGCGCCAGCGCGAATGAACTAGAGCTTATTATAGCTGAGACTGACAGAGGAAAAGCTATCCTTGGAGTGATAGATGGGTCGAAACCGCAAGGAATAGAAAACGAAGATGATATCAAAAAGAGAAAAGAATTCCTGAGGAAGATCGGTTATAAATCATAGCTCTATATGGGGATATCCAGAATACCACCCGGCGCAAAATTAATCGTAGGAATATTAGCAAAAGACCTGGCTATCTTAGGTAAGGCTGAGGAGCTCCTTAATAAAGAGTTTGGAGAAATAGGTTATAAGAGTGCTCTCTTACAGTTCAATTTTACAGACTACTATAAAGAAGAAATGGGAAATCCTTTATTAAAAAGATTCCTGTGCTTTAAGAAACTTGTAAGCCTAGAAAACATGCCTAAGATAAAGATCAAGACCAACGATATTGAAAAAAAACTAGCCCTAGATAAAGATGGCCTCTTAAAAAGACAGGTAAATATAGACCCGGGGTATATCACAGACTCAAAACTGGTCTTACTGACCACGAAAGACTTTTCTCACAGGATATACCTAAATAAAGGAATATATGCGGAAATAACCCTTGCGTGGAAAAAAAATAGTTTCGTACCCATGGAATGGACTTACCCTGATTATCGCTCAAAGGAATATATAGACATATTAAACCTGATGAGAGAGATGTATATGAAAGACCGCGAGGCCTGATGGATAAAGCAAAACAATATTCGAATAAAAAACATGCCCTCATAGCGCTGAATACGTTCTTGATGCCTGTTTTCATATTTTTTATACTACGTTTTGGTATATCAGGCTATATAAAAGACATCTTATCTTCCATGAAGCTTAACAATTATATAAGCCTTATAATATTTACTATATCCATAAATACAATATTATATATGATATTCCTTCCTATAGACTTTTATTCAAGTTTTATAGTCGAGCGCAGGTTCTCTCTCTCAAATCAAAGCCTTGCTGCATGGATAAAAAAGGAGTCTAAAAAAAACATACTCTCTTTTGTGATAAGCCTTCCTTTTGTCTTATCTCTATATATATTCCTCAAGCTTTTTCCGTTATACTGGTGGGTATATGTATCCCTGCTGTGGTTTACTGTATCCATATTGATAAGCAAATTCGCCTCTATCATCATATTGCCAGTATTTTATAAGTATTCTCCTATAAGAAATCAAAGACTAAAAAGCATCATCACTGATCTAGCTAAAAAAATAGGCTTTAAGGTAGATAACATATATGAGATAGACTTCAGCAAAGACACCAAAAAAGCAAACGCGGCAGTAATAGGCCTGGGCAAGCAAAAAAGGATAGTCCTATGCGATACGCTGATAGAAAATTTCAGCGAAGATGAGATAGTATCCGTGATGTCCCATGAGCTGGGGCATCACAAGATGCTCCATGGCGTAAAACTAATAATATCCAGCGGCTTTTCGATATTTTTAACATTTTTTATCATAAACAGCTTATTCCTTAAAAACTATGTCTCTCTTAGCGGTAACAAACTATACGATTTTGAATCTTTGATGGTAATATACGCTGCGTATTCCCTGATGGGTATTTTTATGCTGCCCTTACAAAATGCGCTTTCGAGAAAACTTGAAAAAGAAGCTGATGTCTTTGCCTTACAAACTACGAATAAAAAAGAACCCTTTATATCGATGATGAAAAAATTAGCCCAATTCAACCTGGCGGACCCTGATCCTAATCTGTTTTACAGGGTAATGTTTTACTCGCATCCGCCTATAAAGAGGAGAATAGAACTTGGAGAATCCTACAAAGAAAAGTAAAGTCTACTTTAAAAGGTTCGAAGAAAATATCACGGAGGAAAACATAAAAGAAGGCCTTCTGTCTCTATGGCATAGATCAAAAGAAACCCTCAAGCTGCAAAACAAGCTAACCGCGCTAAAACTTTCCCTTGAATATGATAAATACATAAGGCCTGACTGGATCAAGCCCATAATAGATGATATCAAAAAAGATATCGTACCGCTTTTTATAGTACAGAACAATCTATTGACGGAGGACAATAAAAGCAATGCGATAGAGCTATTAATGCTTTTGGATTCTTACGGGTATAATACCGAGAGGTTGGGTATACCGGTCATAATAGGAGATGGGCTCATAGGCCAGGATTCTCAAGCCCTGCAAGTCAGAGGAGATCACCTTGATAGCGCAAAGATAGCAAAGACTATTACAGAAAGTGAGGCGATCATCCTGATAAATACCCTCACAACTTACAAAGGCAAGTACTTCAGCGGGGCGATAAAAGGCCTGGGTATGGATACTGCGTCTCTTTCAGGAAAGCTGATACAGCTATCCAGGAGCCTTCCCGAAGTAGACATAGAAAAATGTGTCGCGTGCGGCACATGCATAAAGGTATGCCCTGCAAACGCCATAGGGCTAAAAAAGAAAAAAGCTATTCTTGTAAAGGAAAGATGCATTGCCTGCGCAGAATGCGCTGTATCTTGCAAGGTATCAGCTATAAAGATAATGTACGATGAAAATCCTGTAAAATTCCAGGAAAAGATGGTAGAATATGCCTTGGGAGTCAAAAGCTATTTTAAGTCAAGGGCCCTGTTTATCAATATATTGCCTGATAACCTGGGACTTGTAGCAGGCAATGACCCTGTAAGCGTAGATAAGGCTTCTATAGATATAATACAGAATAACCCCGCGAAAGGATCTTTTAACGATATAGACCTAAAGACGCAATTTGAGCACGCTGAAAAGATAAAGTTAGGTTCTACTCAGTACGAAATAGAGGAATTATAAGAAAGATGCTGCTTGTCTACTTGCTACTACTGGTAATATTGCTTACGATACTCCTTCTCTTAAAAAAAGAGGAGAGACTGTCTTATAAAAATATCTCTAGAGGCAGCGCCAGTAAATACTGGTCACTAAAAGAACGAAGAAGATTTATAAGGTTCAAGGATGACATAAATATAAGGTATAACGTCCTGCCTAAAAAAAGCAACACTTCTCCCTCAAAGAGCATAGACATATCCCAGGGAGGGTTGTGTCTCCTTACTTATGAAAAATTAAGGGAAAGATCCAGCCTGCAGCTTGAACTAGACGTCCCAGGACAAGCAAAACCCCTGATAGTAAAAGGCCAGGTCATGTGGACAAGGACGCTCCAGTCACACGATAAAGAAGGAAGGCGTCTTTTTTATGCTGGAATAAAATTTTATAAGGTAAATCCTAAAAACAAGCAGGTTTTACTGGTGCACCTAAGCACACTTTCCCCTGAAGAAAAGGTGCAAGAATGATCTTGACCCTGTGTGGCACGGGAACAGGAGTGCCTTCTTTAAAAAGAAACCCGCCGTGCCTTTTGATGGACATGGGTGGTAAAAAAGCAGTGTTTGACAGCGGCCCCGGCGCCTTAAAAACATTGCTCTCTCTTGGAGTAGACCAGCTAAACCTGGATCTCCTTTTTTATACACATCTCCACCTGGATCATATATCTGAACTATCAGCGATATTATTTGCTGCGAAGATCCCGCCTGATATAAGAAAAAAACCACTATATATTTATGGCCCCAAGGGCATCAAAGACTACTATGATAAATTAGTAAAGCTGTATCAGGAGACCTTACTCACAGATTCATATGAACTCCAGATCGTCGAAATAGGCCTTAAAGAACTAGTTATAAACGATTTCAAGGTATCCGCAAAACCTATAAGGCATCATGGAGGAGGCATGGGTTACAGGGTATTAACCCCTAATGGCAAGTCCTTGATATATAGCGGAGATGTTGATTATTGCCAAGAAATAGTGGATCTCTCGAAAGACGCTGATGTATTGATATTGGAATGTTCTTTTCCTGATGAGCTGAAGATGGATGGCCACCTTACTCCGGCCCTAGCCGGAAAGATAGCAAAGATGTCCAAAGCAAAGAAGCTGATCTTAGTACATATGTATCCAATATGCGACAAATATGACCTTATAGCCTCTTGCAGAAAAGAATTTGATGGAGAGATCATAGTGGGAGAGGATCTGATGCAGCTTGAGATAAAGTAATACGCCAAGTTTCGTCATAGCCTAGATGGTAGGGGACCCTTAAGGGTCCCCTACCATGTTATTAAACATCTTACATCTATCTTATACATTATATAGACATATCAACACAAAACTGGTAAAATGCTTAGAAAGGACTTAATATGGCTTCTATCGAAGATTTCAAAAAACTATCTATTAAAATCGGCAGGATAGAGGATGTACAACCCCACCCTAATGCAGATAGGTTGTATATAGTGACCCTAGATACAGGCGAAGGAAAAAGACAGGTCGTAGCTGGTATAAAAAACTACTATAAAGAAGAAGAGCTAAAGGATAAATTAGTAGCTTTTGTGGAAAACCTGGAACCAGCCATGATCAGGGGTATCGAATCCAATGGCATGATACTAGCAGCTCAGGACGGAGAAAGATTGGCTGTCATCTCCCCTGAGAAAGAAGTAGCTCTAGGAGCTACTGTAAAATAACAAAATGGTCATAGGCCTCACTGGAGCAAATGCTTCTGGAAAAGGAGAAGCGGCTGATTATATAAGATCAAAAGGGTTTATACTATATTCTCTTTCTGATATATTAAGGGATGAGTGTAAAAAGAAAGGCCTTAAAGAATCACGGGAGAATCTTATACTGCTGGGCAATGAATTAAGGACTAAAAACGGGCCGTCAATCCTGGCTGAAAGAATAATAAAAAATATAAAAGAGGGAAAGGATTATATAATAGACTCTATCAGGAATCCGTTCGAGATAGAGTCTTTAAGAAGACTTGACGACTTTATACTTATAGGCATAGATGCCCCTATAGAGTTAAGGTTTGAAAGGCTGGCCAAAAGAAACAGGCCTGGCGATCCCGAGACACTGGAAGACCTTGTAGAAAAAGAACAAAAAGAAAATATAGACAACTCTTGCAACCAGCAGCTAGATAAGTGCCTTGAGCTAGCTGACATAGTATTGATAAACGATTCAACAATAGAAGTTTTTCATAGAAAAATAGATGAAGCGATCAGCGAAGATAAAAAGACCTGACTGGGACGAGTATTTCTTAAAGATGGCTTTCTTGGTAGCAGAACGCTCTACCTGCCTAAGGCACCACGTAGGAGCTGTCATAGTAAGAGACAGGCGCATCTTAACTACGGGTTATAATGGCGCGGCAAGTGGAGTAAAAGATTGTATCTTGTTAGGCTGCCTTAGAAATGAAAAAGGCATACCATCAGGGGAAAGGCATGAGATATGCCGCGCGATACATGCCGAGCAAAATGCGATAATACAAGCAGGATTGCATGGTATAAACGTCTCGAATAGCACGATCTATTGCACTCACTCGCCGTGTATATTGTGCGCGAAGATGATAGTCAATGCCAAGATAAAGCAATTCATAACATGCACCAGCTACAGCGACCCTAGTTTTAAAGAACTATTTAAAGAAGCTGGGGTCTTGTATAAGGCAATAAAAGTACCCAAGTTAACCATATCCAAAATAGAGTAAGAGGCCTATATATGAAAGAAAAAAGAAGATTTATACGATTCGAGACTTCCATAAAAGTAAACTACATCATTGAAAGAGACCCTCGCATTGAAAAAACATGTACTACGAAGAACATAAATACGGGAGGCATCCAGCTCCTGACAGATGAAAAATTAGAGCCTAACAAGAAGATAGAGCTCAAGCTTTTTATACCTGGCGCGCTCAATCCAGCCCACATAAAGGGAAAAATACTCTGGTCAAGCGATATCGATCCTCAGAAAGGGAAGGCCTATGCTGCTGGAATAGAGTTCAATGAGATCGAAGAAGACAATAAAAATACATTTTTAAAATTCCTTTGTGAATTGACGACACAAAAAAAATAAAAAAGGAGGGAAGGCATGCTATTTGCATCTAGCCTCGAAGAAAAAATAAAAAACGACATCATACAATCCATGAAAAGCAAGGACGTTTTGCGTACTTCGACCCTCAGGATGCTAAACGCGGCTATGAAAAATCTATCCATAGAAAAACAAAAAGGCCTGGATGATCCTGACATATTAAAGATCATCTCAAGACAACTCAAGCAGCACCAGGACTCGATAGAATCTTTTAAAAAAGGCAACAGGCCTGACCTGGTAGAAAAAGAAGAAAAAGAACTTGAGATATTAAAGTCATACATGCCTGAAGAACTATCCGAGGAAGAGATAAAGACCGTTGTCCAGAAAGCAATAAGCGATATAGGGGCAAGCTCCAAGGCGGATTTCGGAAAGGTAATGAAAGAATGTATGCAACGATTAGGCTCTCAGACCGATGGAAAGATAGTAAGTAAAATTGCTCAAGGCCTTCTTTCGGGATAAACTATGTCAAGATGTGTCTTAGCATTGACATCCTTATGTTTCCTATGCGGGTGCGCGACTATCTACAACCCTGCTACGGAACGGAATGAATTTATACTCATAACAACGCCTGCTGAAGTATCTTTAGGCAAGGCCTTGTCCGGAAAGATATCAAAGGATTACCCTATATCCAAAGACACTGACAACAATGCGCGACTGAAAAGAATAGGGGAAAAAATAGTAAGCGTCTCGGACCGCAAGGACCTGACATATAAATTCTTTGTAATAGACAACGAGGAATTGAATGCCTTTACAACGCCAGGGGGTTATATATATGTACACTCGGGCGTGCTTAAAGAAGCCACTGACGACGAACTTGCATGTGTGATAGCTCATGAAGCAGGACATGTCGCTGCGCGCCACATAGCTAAAAAGCTCCAGGCCCAGATCGGATATGATATCCTTATGAATATCGCCTCAAGAAAAGCAAGATTAGCTGAATTCCAAAATGCTGTATCCATAAGCTATAACCTTATGTCTCTCGGCTATTCAAGAGAGGACGAGACACTCTCCGATAAGATTGGGGTCAAATATGCCTATAAGACCGGTTATGACCCTTATGCCATGATCTCTTTTTTAGAAAAACTACAAAAAGAAGACAAGGATAACCTGGGCATAGTCTTTCTAAGAAGCCATCCTTACACGTCACAAAGGATAGAGCTATTAAAAAAAGAGATCCCCGGGATAATAGAAAAAATAGAAGCTAAAGATGCTGGCAAAAAAAGCCTTTTGCCTATAGACAAAACTATCGAGGCCAAAAACACTGCAAATAAGAATACACCTTACAAAAAAGTGATGTGCAATAAATGCAGAAGGATATTCGACAGTAAAACAGTGTATTGTCCTTATTGTGGAGTAAGATTAAGATGAGAATTCAAGGCCATGTAGCGATTTCATTGGTCGTAGGCAGTATCTTATACAATATAAGCCATTCTTTGGGGGCAGTATTATCGTTTTTGGCTACAAGCATACTGATAGATATAGACCATTACATAGATTATATCCGAGAATACGGGCTTTCCATTGATCCCAAAAAAATATATAGGTCGTTTACGAACAGTCCTTTTAAGAATTTTAAAAAAATAACACTGATATTCCATTCTTATGAAATATTGATATTATTATGTCTTGCGATATCAGTATTTAACCTCAATATCGTATGGAGATATGCCGCTACAGGGCTCATGCTCCATCTTTTTATAGATCAGATGACAAACTCGGTATCGCATCTTAGCTACTTTCTCTTGTTCAGGATATCCAACCAGTTTAATGTAAACAAAATATTCGTTAAAGATAAGGAGAGAGATATGTATATTGACAAAGGAAACCGTCTATTGGAGCGCATCAAAACAGATCTTGCTGTTAGATACAGCCCCCAGGGAAGCGATAAGGAATTCTGCTCTACAAGTACTGATATAAGCCGGGGAGGCATCAGGATGACGCTATTAAAAAAATTAAATCCCGGGACAATGCTGGACCTCGAGATCTTTAAATACAACAATGAAGCTAAAGCCAGATGCAGGGGAAAAATAATATGGATATCAAACGGAGATCTCGATACGAAAAACAATGGTTTTTTTGAAGCAGGTATCCAATTCATAGATAAAAGGCTCTCTTGCGTAGAAGATATAATAAATAACATTAGGGGTGGACAATGAAGATAATCTCAAGGATATTCAATTTACAACAGAAAGAATTGAAGGCCTTTGCAAATGACAGAAGAGACACAAAAAGATACGAGATCCCTCTAAAGCTTACCTATAAAGACCCGGAGAACGATCTTACAGGAGAAAGCATGACAAAAAATATCTCAAGGACTGGCCTGAGGTTCCCTGTCATCAAAAAAATACCAAAAGGTGCCTCGTTAAAACTGAAGATAGAGGACCCTAACACCAGCAAGTTCATCTCTTCTCCTGCAAAGGTAGTCTGGGTAGAGGAATTTGCGGCAGAAGACAATGCAGAAAAAACAATCTATGAAATAGGCGTAAAATTGCCCAAGAAAAAATTGTTCTAAAAAATGAAGCTGGAAGATGATAAATACTGTATAGGTTGTGGCGAGCTTAATAGCCATGGCCTAAGATTAAAGTTCGTCCTGGATAAAGGCTCCAGGGCCATCTTTACTGAATTCACGCCTCAAAAAATACACCAGGGCTTTAAAGATATAGTCCATGGAGGGGTCATAGGGCTGGTACTGGATGAATGCATGGTAAACCTGGCCTGGAAACTAGGCATACCAGCTGTCAGCGCAGAATTTACGGTGAGATTATTGCGGCCTGCGCCTATAGACAAAAAACTATTGTTCAGCGCTAAAATAATATCGGAGAAAAATAGGATCCTCAATATAAATGGTGAATGCAAGGACACTTCAGGAAAAAAGATAGCCACTTCTTCTTCAAAATGTGTAAAAATGATATGATAAATAAACCTTTCTTAAATAGATCCCTAAAATATACTGTCATTATGCTAGTCGTGGTCCTTACAATAGCAAATATATTCTATATAAAAACATCCTGCTCTACAACGCAATGCTATACGACAAATACCTTTATCGTGATCCTGCTATTATGGGCTGCTATATTTTGGCTTTTTATACTGAAGGACTTGAATAAAAAAGAATAGGGGTACTCGACAAAGCCTGTGGAATTCCAAGAGCTAAAATTAAAGATCGAAGAAGTGCTTAAGAGAAAAAATTGATTTGCTTACAAACCATATCTATGGTATACTTATATATAATAAGAGGTTAGATAAAATAATATAATGAAAGATAAAAAGCGCGTTTTTTATCAACGCTATTTTTTTAGCCTTATTATGTTGAACATTATAAAAGGGTTGCGGTGTACGGGTTACGGTTAAAGAGTTACGGTTATTTAGAAATATATTGCCAGTGACCCGTACCCCGTTCCCCATAGCCCGAAACCCGTGATCCATATCCCCTGCCTTGCCGGCAGGCAAGCGTTACCCGAAACTATGGCCAGGCACTCTTACACAACTCGAATACTTAGCGTCTTAATAGCGTCTATATTTCTACTTAATAATACAGTATATGCCCTAGGGCCGATATCCAAATCGCACTTAAGAGCTCCTATCACAGTTACTACCTACAACCGCATAACTGATGTCATAAGAAGCCATGAAGAACATGAAACAGCAGGCATAGATCTATCTTTAGAAAACGCCTTTAAGGAAGGCAGGGCCAAGAACCTTTCCGGCAAATATTCCAAAGAGATGGAGCTTGTCCATAATTTTTTAAAAGACAACGATATATCTGATATTATATTGGATCTTTACGATCTGACAGAAAAACACGGTAAGAGTAGCGGCATCTGGCTTATTACGCCTAAAGATGGCGAAGCGCTTCCAGCTGAACACGCAAGTGACAGGGGTATATACATAACGGATTTTGAAGGGGCGGATATCGCGGTTAGTTATGCACATGCCCTGGCAGCTTACATAGGACTGCCTCATTTTATGGCGGAGGCCTTTACTGAAGAATTTAAAAAATGGAGAAAAGACCCGGCCATACTTATATCAAAATCAAAAGAAAACCCATATCTAACAAAAAATATCGAAGGTTCTTTGGCGGAAAAAGCTCTATTTGAGAAAGAAAACGGCAAAAACACGTTTTTAAGCTATCTTTCAAAGCAAGAAACAGCGCCTTATGACCCTGAAACAGGCATAGGCCCTTACTCAAGAAGAGACTATACCATGCCAGCCAATATATCGATACCGCTGGCCGTAGATTCACCTGTCAAGTTAGTGTTATTTAGCGCGGAGAATGTCTTATTTGATGTTGATTTTCATAAGACCGTTGAGAGCCTAAAGAACTCATGCCCAGCCCTAAAACAGGGAGGGGAAAAACAGGAAAAGATCGATAATTATTTATATAGGTTACTCACAAGCAGATCTAGCAGCTACTATAATAAATCGCCTTCTTTAGGCTATCGTCTCGATTCAGGAACAATACCTTTTGATAAATTCTACGTATACCTTGTAAGTAGATTAAAGACCAAATTCCCCGAACTAAAAACTGGGCTTGGTCTTCTTGAAAAAGAACAGCTTGTCAGGGCATGGAACGCGGCATACATAGCCCCCATAGAAGAGAATTTCTCTTTAATGAAAGAACTTATTGATAAAGGCTATAAAGTAAAGGTGATCGCCAATAGCAATGCCCTCCATAGAGAAAGGGCACTCTCTTTATTGAGAGGACGGCATATTGATTTTAACGACAAGGATTTCTTCTCCTCTCACACCATGGGTAAGCTAAGAGGCGCTGATAGCGGTGTATTTAATGCTATTTTAAATACTAGGAACGAATATATATCCAATAAAGAAGGAGCTATCTATCCAGAAAACGTGTTATTTGTCGATGATTCATATAACAATATCAAGCAAGCTAGAGAAGAGGCCGGAATAGAAAAAACAGTTCACTATTATAGAGATAGAAAAGACTACAAAAACAACATTGTCCGCCTACTATCAAGCCAAAAAGAAGATCTGGAGCATCTTAAAAACGAAAAATATGCCCTCCATAGCGGGTTTTCCTCTGACCAGTTCACTGTAGTTGACCCAAGCGCTATAGATATTAAAATAAAAAACTACATAGAAAGCGATAGATCCAGGCCTGAAAAAGAAAAAAACGTCTTTAGCCTGGATAGCGATGAATTCAAGATCGTCAGGTTGGAATTCATGGATGCAATAAATAAAAGCTGGCTCCTTAAAAGTATGTCGGAGAGATTAACTAATACACTCGGAAGTAATGATGGCAGGATCCAGTTCATCTATATAGATAATGAAAATGACCTCCCTGTTTTTGAAGGTAAAAAAGTATGGGGGCACGCCTCTAGTAAATATATAACTGTATTTGTCAAAAAAGATGAGCTAGGCACGCAGGAAACAAGAAAAAATATACTTGCCAGGCTTTTTCACGAGATAAGGGCGCGTTCAACAAAAGCAAGAGAGTGGTTCGACAACGTAGATTGGAATAACCTTGCCTCATGGGAAACCGCGGAATCCAGGTTAAAGGCCTTGGAATACGAATTTGAAAGCATGAATACCGCCATAGAAGAAGATATAAAGCGAAATGGCTATATAAAAGATCAAAACCTACTGCAGGAAGTTTCAAGACTTAAATTCGATGGACAGCTTTCGATGTGGAACAGGGACTACGCCATAAAAACAAAAGATTCTTACGAAGCAAGCGTCTATCTAAATAGCCTCATGGATTCAGGAAAAAACATCCCTATTGCGCTCGGTCAAGAGATCATGGACATGTATCTTTATGAACATAGCTTTGTCGGGATAGACCTCCTGAGCTCTATCAGGCCTTCATATTCTCAATACGACAAAGATGGAAATCCCGTAGAGTTCCGCGGGATAACAACTATCTCAAAACTACGACAAGATGATTTGTTCACAAAATTCGTGCAAAATATAAAGAGTGAGGAAGGTGTCTCTGAAATACCCGGGATCAGCCGCTGGCAAAAAGAAAACCTGGCAAAAGACATTATCAGCATAGCGCCTATAGGAAAAGAACACATGACTCTATACGACGGCTCAACTCAAAGAGATCTATCATTAAAGTATGCTGGAGAATTTAATATGGAAACAAAAAATGACATAGAAAAAGAGGCTGAAGAAAAATCTCTATCCGTAGAACAGGCTACTTATAATGTCTTGGAAAGACGAATAAAAAACGCTCTGCAAGGCTTCAGTGCTACTAAAGCACCTAAGTTCAAGCCGATCGGCATAGCCAGTTTTCCCCTAAAAGGAGAAAATACTACAACGCTAGTCGTAGACCTCGCGCCTAAAACAGCGGAGGACCTGGCTATAGTAACAAAGGTCCAGGAAGCCATAAGAGAAAAAACTGGCATACTATTAAATCCTACGCGAGGAGGAACGTACAAAGCCCACATCACAATAGGTTATTTTACAAACATTCCCAGTGATGAAGATCTAGGCCTATTTAAAAACTATCTACTAGAGCTGGACAGTTATATTAAACAAAATTCAGATGATCTTATTTTTGAACTTCCCCTAATAGAAATCAGTAGGTTTAATAACGTGGAAAACTTTCCTATTGTGGAAGAAGGATCGTTTTCTTGGACAACTCCTCTAACGGATTCAAGGACGATCTCTTCTTACAAAGAAGGCTTTAAAGATATACTGAAAAACAAGAATAATACGTTAAAGCTAAACGGAAAAAGCGTATCAAAAAATATTCTGACAGCATTGGACAGATTAGGATGGCTAAAAGATCAGATAACCATTGTCAAGAAGGGCAGTTCTTATGGAAATACATACGATTTTGAACTGGACCCTGAAAGTATCGATATAGTGCTTTTTGATGCGGATTATGCTGAAAACTATCCTGACAAGTTCTTAGAAGATGTGGCTAAGATAGGGCTTAATAAAAAAGCTGTCATAATACCTAAAAACGCTGAACAAAAAGCCTATTTAGAAAGCATGGACAATATAGCCAGCCAACTTAATGATAAGATATTCATACTAAAAGTAAGCGATAATAACAAAGTATATGAGGAACTAGGGCTATTGTTAGCTGATGAAAAATATTATGATTTTAGTATGGCTTTTACCCAGCCCTCCAACATAATCAACAATATACACGTCCTGCATGAGCTCTCCCTTGCAAACTAGCCATAAATAAGCTAAAAATATTTATCTTGACAAAGACATATGACTTATAATAGAATATGTCATAACCGCAATAGATTTATTTAGCATACATACATTATAAGTCTAAATAGGGTGGTGGAAAGATTTTATCTTTACCGCTCTTTTTTATTCTATGATAAAAAGGTATCTCTAAAAATATGGTAAAAAAGATATGTCTTGAAAAAAAATATATAGAAATCAGGCCTTGGGGAAAATTTGAGCAATTTACCCATGGCGAACCTACCACGGTCAAGATATTGACCGTCAATCCTCGTGAAGCCTTAAGTCTTCAATACCATCGTCGCAGGCAAGAGTTCTGGAAAGTCATTTCCGGAAAAGCCAGGATCACTGTAGGAGATACAACCCGCCAAGCTCGAAAAGGAGACGAATTCTTTATCGCACAGCGCCAAAAACACCAGATCCAGACCAGTAAGTCTACAATAAAAGTGCTGGAGATCTCGTTTGGCTGTTTTGACGAAGATGATATTGTGCGGTTGAAAGATAAATATAAAAGGGGCTAAACACCTTCCGCCCCAGGAGAATTATCATGAGAAACAAAAAACCTTCAAAAACCAATGCTAAAAAATCATCTAAAGCCAGCGGAGACACAAAACCAGCTACGCAAAAACCATACCATCCTATAGGCGTTGCCTCAGCAAAAGGAAAGATAACGCTTTTCTTTAAGACGACGCAGCTAGGAAAAGTAGGCCTATATCTTACGAGAGGCCAGACCGGTCTTCGCTTTGCAACATCTAAAATAAAGACAACTATACTTTCTCCGACAGGAAAAGAAGAAAATATAGATAAGCGTGGACATATAAGTGTCTCTCCGTGTGACAAAGGCTACTTCATGACATTTATTGAAAGAGGCCTGATCAGGAATAACCTTGTAGGGGCTATATCCGAGGATCTAAAAAGCTTTAAAACTATAGGCAAGATCTCCAAGGCCCAGGACCAGGGAGTGCTTGTACCCAATTATAAATTTGACGGTTTATATGTCTTATACCTTGGCAAGGGCTCTATATCCATAGCTACCTCCAAAGACCTGAAAAAATGGAAGATCTCAGACTTATCGTGCCTTACTCCTAGAAGCAGTTTCTTTGATTATGCCCCATTGACAGTCCTGGCAGTATCGCTCACACAGCACGGGATATTAGTAGTATATGACGCTTCTTACAAGAAAAATAGCGCTCAAGTCCTTCAGGTAGGAGGGGCATTGTTCTCTCTTAAAAATCCTGAGGACATGATATGGCGTTCAGAATCCCCTTTATGGGAAGAAACACTAGAAGCTGGAAAAGAAGAGATCACATCCATCGGAGCAGCATTTTACAATAAGAAGATATTCTTATACTTTGCTTCGAAGACTTTAAAACTAAAGATGGTCTCTATAGCTCAGCCGTTTCCGCCTGTACCTGAAAAGGCTATAGTCAGCTTAAAGAGATTCAATAAAAACCCTATTATAGTGCCAAATTCGATCAATGAATGGGAGACTGAAGGCACATTCAACCCTGCGGCATTATACGATGATGGTAAGGTACATCTTCTCTATAGAGCTATCGGAAGAGGCGGTATGTCCTGTTTTGGGTATGCCTCGACAAAAGATGGTCTTCATATTGATGAGACTCTCCCAGAACCAGCTTATATTCCACGCGAACAATTTGAAGGCGCCCGCACAAGGCCGTCTCAACGTGTTGACCTCTACAGGTCAGGCGGCGGATGGGGAGGCTGTGAAGACCCTAAACTCACAGCTATAGATGACAAAATATATCTTACATATGTAGCGTTTTCTGGATATTCCGAGCCAAGGGTCGCGCTAAGCTCTATAAAACGCGCTGACTTCTTAAACAAGAACTGGAACTGGGAAACACCGATACTTATATCCAGGCCAGGTGAAGTCAATAAAAGCGGCTGCATATTACCAGAGAAGATACAGGGCAAATACGTCATCTTCCACAGGGTCTTCCCGCACATACTAATAGATTATAAAGACGACCTGAAGTTTGAGAACAATTCATGGCTTGAGACAAAAAAGATGATAAAGACCAGGCCTAATATGTGGGACAGTAGAAAAGTAAGCGTAGGCGCAACTCCTATCAAAACCGATGAAGGCTGGCTTGTGATATATCATGCTGTCGATGATAGAGATGATACAAAATACAAGATAGGGGCCATGATACTAGACCTGGAAGACCCGTCAAAAGTTCTTTTCCGTACGAACCAGCCGATACTTGAGCCTGAAGAACATTATGAGAACGACTGGAAACCAGGCATAGTATATCCTTGCGGAGCTGTTGTAATAGAAAAAGAACTTTTTGTATATTACGGGGGCGGGGACAAGTTTGTGTGCTGCGCTACCGCGCAGATCGACAAATTCATAGAAGATATCAAAAAAGATAGGCAAGTAACTTATTCTTTTAAAGAAGTAGTCTATTAGTAATATCGTATTACCAATACACCATCAACTACAATAGAAAGGTAAGCCAGGCATGTACACTGTCAAAAGGTCTATCCACAACCCGATAATTTCGCCATCAAAGCAGAACCCATGGGAGAGTTTTGCTGCTTTCAACTGGTCTTCTGTAATAAGTAAAAGTGATCATAAGACCATCCACTGTGTATATAGGGCCATAGCCCAGCCGGATCTCATACCAATAGAGAACATCTATACTTCATCCGTAGGGTATGCAACCAGTAAGGACGGCATCAACTATACAAAAAGGACCCAGCTTATAAAGCCTGAGTTTGAATGGGAAAAATATGGCTGTGAAGACCCCAGGATAACAGAATTTAATGGGAAATACTATATTTTTTATACAGCATTGTCTTTGTATCCTTTCAGGCACGATGGCATTAAAGTAGCCTGCGCTATTACTAAAGATTTTAAGACTATCGAGGCAAAACACCAGGTCACTCCTTTTAACGCAAAGGCAATGGCGCTATTTCCTTCAAAAGTAAATGGAAAATTGATGGCAATACTCACTGTCAATACGGATAATCCAAACCGTATGGCCAAGATAGCCATTGCTGAGTTTGAAAAAGAAGAGGATATCTGGAATCCGCTCTACTGGAAAGAATGGTATAAGAACCTCAATAAAAACATCCTCAGGGTACGCAGGACCATTACAGACCATGTAGAGGTTGGCGCAGCGCCATTAAAGACAAAAGAAGGCTGGCTTCTTATATATTCTCATATCCAGAATTACCATAGCGATGAGAGGATCTTTGGTATAGAGGCATTGCTCCTTGATCCAAACAATCCCAAAAAAGTCATCGGAAGGACCAGAAACCCAATACTTATCCCTGAGGAAAGTTATGAAAAATACGGCCAGATACCAAACGTCATATTCCCCTCGGGAGCAGTGATAAAAGGTGAAAACCTACAGATACTCTATGGAGGAACTGACACTACTTGCTGCATGGCTGAGGTAAAATTAAAAAATCTACTCAGGAGCATGAAGCCGATGAAACAATATGACCATATTGTCAGGTTCAAGAAAAATCCTATCTTAACACCAATACCCGAGCACCCATGGGAAAACAAGGCTATATTTAATCCAGCATCCGTTGATCTCGAAGGTAAAATACATATCGTCTATAGGGCAATGTCTGAGGACAATACATCCACCATGGGTTATGCTGTAAGCATAGACGGCTTGAATATCCATAAAAGACTGCCTGAGCCTATATATACCTCCAGGGAAGAATTTGAAAGCAAAAAGGTCCCCAACGGCAATTCAGGCTGTGAAGACCCGAGAATAACCAAAATAGGCAATAGATTGTACATGTGTTACACTGCTTACAACGGTATAGAAGCCCCCAGAGTAGGCATGTCTTCTATTTCAGTAAAGGATTTCCTGAGACACAATTGGAATTGGTCAAAACCTGTATTGCTCACACCCCCTGGCATAGACGACAAGGACGCCTGTATTATGCCAGAAAAGATAAACGGCCAATACATGGTGATCCATCGCATAAAAAACCAGATCTGTGTCGACTTTGTAAATTCACTGGACAAGGCCCTCGAAGAAGTCACAAAAGGCATCTGGCTCATGGGCCCCAGGTACGGGATGTGGGATAGTAAAAAAATAGGCCTCGCGGGTGTACCTATCAAGACAAAGGCTGGCTGGCTTTTTCTTTATCATGGCGTTGGTGAAGACCATCATTATAGACTGGGCGCAGCGCTCCTTGACCTTAAAAACCCTTTAAAGGTCCTTGCGCGTACCAATGAAGCCATCCTTGAACCTGAAAAGCGATACGAAAGAGAAGGCCAGGTCCCGAATGTCGTATTTCCATGCGGCCATGTCTTAAGAAAAGATACTTTATACCACTATTATGGGGGGGCAGACTCAGTAATTGGAGTCGCTACCATGAAACTTTCAACACTACTGGAGATGTTAAGTTAAGTTTCGAACAACAATAGACAAAGCAATTTTTATTGACACAACTTGTCTATTCTGTTATAATTATAATAATTGAATATTGATTAATATAGCCTTCGTCATGGGAAAACAGTAGGAAGGCTATTTTTTTGCCTTCATTGTGTCAAACATTATAAAAGGGTTACGGTGTATGGGTTACGGGATACAGTTATTTAAGAATATATTACGAATGACCCGTACCCCGTTCCCCATAACCCGTGATCCATACCCCCTGCCTTGCCGGCAAGGCAGGGGGTACCCGAAACTATGGTTAGGCGCTCTTACACGACTCGAATACTTAGTTTAATAATAGCATCTATATTTATGCTTAATAATATAGTATATGCTATAGGTCTACCCCATAGATCCTATTTAAGAGGCGGTTCTCTTTTTGATAAAAAGACCATATCTAATGAGAACGGCAATCTGGTTACAAAAGACGATGGCACAGAAGAAAAGGAAAGAGCTGGAAATCTATGTAAAGAAGTAAATAAAGTAATACGCAAAAATCTCTCCAGAAAAGACAAAGAAATATTGACAGTTCCGTATGACCCTCCCAAAAAAGCCAGTCCCAGGAAATCAGTAGACATCGAAGACTATTTGACCAAAGAACCTAAGGCTATTACAGCAGAAAAAGCGGCCCCTGAATCTGATATTTTTGAACTATCTAGCATAAAAGAAAAAATACAACAAATAGCAGGGTCAATAGGAAACTTTGTTTTTAACGGCTACGACGTACATCAAGCAAAACCTTTCGACATAGATAAATTCATAAAGTTTATTGAAAACCTTGACACATTTAAATTAGAGTATAATAGCGATTGGCAAAAATTCACAAAAGATCTTAGCTCCGATACAACTTCAAAAGCTTACCAGCTCCTTATAGATTATTTAAAACCTTTTTACCAGTCCAGTATATACAGACTGCCTGGCCAGCATATTTACATAAGAAAAATTATCCCTGGTTTGATAAAGAAAAAAATTGAAGAACGTGCCTCAATAGATGCCCCTATCAGGATAAAACTCACTACACTTGGAGGAGGGCATGACCCTGTATCTTTGGGCGCTACTCTTCTGGAAGCCGTAGAAGAAGGGTTAGAGGATTACCCGGGCCTGAAGCTCAATAAAAACGTATTTGTCGAGATAACTGACCTCGAATTGAACCCTAAGATACAAGACATGACAAAAAAATGGCTCAACAGTTCCCCTGACTTTGCTCCTATTATGCTAGGGATAAAAGAAACAGTTGAAAACCATGAAAACTTTAAGGCTATAGAGAAATATAAAACCCTATTAAAAGAAATAATAGATTTTAAGTCAGGTTCCATTGCAAATAAGGCCGTATTAAGGGATATATTAAAAGATAACCAGGATTTTATAACATGTAATCTCGTCCTGTATCAGCTTGATGAAACACACCAAAAAGATTTCATAGATCTTATAGGGACAGAGGCTTCCGAGAACACCACATTTATTTTCTATTTTCAATACCCAAGCACTGTTGAATTATTCAATAAATATTTTCATATAAGGGCTGTCCAGGCACATACAGATCCATTTTATAAAACTTATATAATGACAAAAGGGCTTCGCGAAAAGGCTGCGTCTTTTCTGGCTGAAGAGTTCTTTGAAGAAATAGACCTGGAAGGCCCAGGAGACAAGATAACTCCGGGCATACTTTTTGAACAAAAAATATTACAATATCCTGCAAAAAAAGAAAAAGAGTTTTATCTCGAGATATATAATAAAAATCCGAACCTTGCAGGAGCTATACTTGCATCGCTTGGATACAGTAATATGACCTCTTCTTTTGAAAGAATAATAAGATCTGACTACAACGAGCCTTATCTATGGGATGTAATAAATAAGGCCATAACAACAATGAAGCACCCTAAAACAAAGGTGAGATGCCTGAAAAATGACTACCTAATAGACGTGAACGATCGTTCGTTTATATATACTTATAACGAGCTTAGTCTAAATAAACAGAACGAGGGTACTCTACTGAAGAACCTTTTACCTGAAAGCACTGCCTTTATCATTGATAATCTGTTTTCATATTGGGCCTCTGGGGAAGGATATGAAAGTGACTCTTTCATAGAGGACAAAAGAGATCTCTATCTGGATATAACTACGGAAACCCCGAAGATCGTAGAATTCCTGTCTCCTGAAACTAAAGAATGGCTTGGTATAAAAAACCAAAAAACAACCTACGTGTCCTCATCTGCCGGAGCCAAAAAAAGCACTTTTGCCAAAACTACAATAAATATAGAAAATCGCAAATCAGATAAATATACAATGAGCGCGGTAGATCCAGGTAATATAAAATTAATCAGAGAACTGCTATCTCCTGATTACGAGGCACAAACATATGCATGGAAAGACAAAAATTATACATCGGATATAAACGATATAATAGAGGGCTCAAAGATATTGCTCTCCATTAATGATAAAAACACAAAAGATGCTATGGGATACATCTTGTATACACCTGAAGATAAAAATAGTATCTATCTAGATAGGGCATTCATAGCCCCGGAATACCGCAGAAACAGCATATGCCATTCAGCAATAAATGATCTTCAAGATATTTTTGATACCATAAAAGCCTGGGTAAGTCCGGATGATGACAATATTGAAGAAAACCTACAACAAATGTTTACAGAAGCTGGTTTTATAAAATATCATGAGGATTCTAAAGAATTTGTCTGGCGCAATCCAAACCAATCCATGCAATTGCCATCGGATGTTTCTATTAAAATAGACAAGGTAGACAAAGATGAAGAGGGATTAATAGAAAAAATACTGTCTATAGACCCTAAAATAACTTCTGGGATAGATTATATGTCGCCTTTCGAAGAAAAGACTACTTATGAAGAGATAATAAAAGGAGAAAAGAAAATACTATATGTATCAGATCTAGCTTCATCAGAGATAATGGGGTACTTGCTATATAACACCAAAAACGATAACGAGATAGATATAGAAAGAGTGTTTGTCTCTGAAGGTTATAGGCGACAAGGAATGTTCCGCTTATTAATAGAGGGCTCGATGAATAGATTCGACAAGATAAGTTATTTCATATCTCCTGATGAATCCCCTGATGAAGATATGATAAAACAAAAACTCGAAAAGACCCTTAAAGAACTCAGGTTTAAACCAATGTCAGGACAATATGTCTGGGAAAAACCTCAAAGATCTCTTAAAAAATCAAATAAAACTGCCCTGCTCGCAAATAAGACTGTAGAAAAGACAGTACAGCCTAAAAAAGATCCCCATAGCGGCCAAGACCCTGTTCTTGAAAAAAGAAAAGCAGATTTCATAGAAAAAATACAAACAACTATAAAAAAGAACTCTATAAACAACATTAAAGCTGCGCATGTAGATACACTAGCCTTAAGCATGGGCTATGTCGATAAAAATAGCTTTATGTCCGTAGCGCACTATGCAGGATTAGGTAAACATGACCTACAAAAAATAGGGGTCATTTTCTCGGAACAAAAAATTCTTACAGCTGAAGAAAAAAGAAAAAACTTTATCAATAAGATAAGATCAGAATTTGACAAGCTCGGCTTAAAAGAAGGTGAAAAGATGCATGTAGATAAGCTAGCTGAAGCACTAAACTATAAGACTCCGGTTAGTTTTGTAATTTCTGCAGATTCCGCAGGTTTGACTAAAGACATGTTAATAGACATGGGGGTGGAAGGCTTGAAAGTTTCAAAAAAAATAAGCCCCCGCAGAATAATATCCATAGAAGAAGTGAACAGAAAATATCACAAAGGGCGGTTTAATGATATAGCTGATATAGTCAAAGGCTTAAATTTAATAGCACCTGAATTAAAACACGGCAAGATCCAGTATAACACAATAGAAGATATTGAAAACAATATAGATGAGGTAGTAACTAGCATATTCGAACATACTGTCCGCAGTGAAAATAAAAGAATAATGCATAACACAATGCATTACATGGAGATAGGTGACCCTGACGAAAAACTTACAGCACTAAATAATATCATGCATGACATCGAAACCATGAAAGAGACTATAAGAAACTATATGCTAAACGTCACGGACAAAAGACTAGTGCCTATAATAGCTCGTATGCCAGATTATGCCTTCCCTGATATGAGAGAAGATGAAGTATGGGGAAAAGATTCTAGGATAGAAGACGATATAATGTCCAGGGGCCCTGAGCTTATAGACAATATCAAAAAGAACATACTATCCAAAGGTACTATGGTATTGCAACAGATAGACACTATAAATAAGGCGAAAGACGTGCTCGTTGAAAAGAACAAAGAAACTATAAAAATACTATCTTCCACAGACAATAAGACCCCTTTTTCTAACCATAGAAACCTATTTCCTGTCATATTTGATGGGCGGTCCTCGTTTTCTGAAAATAACCCTTTCATAATAGAAGATGTGAACAGCTTCTATTATGAAAGAATAATAGACAGGGTGCTGTTGGACAGAATACCCGTAGTCCTGGTAGATATAACTAATAAGGAATGCCTGGCAAAGTTAAAGGAATATTTCGATTACAAGGCCTTCATTGTAAACATACATGATCTGGCCGAAGACAAGACTCTTGAAACTTATATGTATTTCGACGAGTTTTTTGAAAGACACCAGGACGGCACGCTCTTCGACAAGGCTAATTACGATCCAGAATTCCTAAGTACTTTAAGATCCCACCTGGATAATACATAAACAAAAATAGCCAGTATTATACTTTTGTTTTTTTATTTTTATGTAGTATACTTCTTATAACAAAAGGGGTATAGAATGAAAGAATTTTCTGGCGTCTTTTATAGAGAATGGGCCGCTAAAGATCCTAAAGCAATATTACTGCTTGTCCACGGCCTTGGCGCTCATAGTAAAAGATGGGATTTTCTGGGAGAATTTTTCCTTAGAGAAGACCTTTCTTCCTATGCGATAGAGCTTAGAGGCTTTGGAGAGACAAAAGAATTAAGGGGCTATATTGATTCCCTGGGCACATATCTTGATGATATAAAAACACTCCGTGACAAAATAATAAAAGAAAATCCTGATAAAAAGATATTTCTCATAGGTGAGAGCATGGGCGCGTTACTGGCTCTCCTGATCGCGGGAGAAGAAAAAAGGTTATTTGACGGAGTAGTATGCGTATCTCCCGCGCTTAAAAGCAGGATAAAGTTCAGCCTGGCTGAATATATACACATATTTTCAAGCTTTGTGCGGCATCCAAAAGAACAAGTAATGATGAGGTTTGACTCTCTTATGTGTACGCGTGATAAGGAATACCGGAAGATAATGGATAGCGACCCCAGGGAACATAGGCTAGCTACGTTAAGGCTGCTTGTAAACCTTGCGGTAGCGCAGTTAAAAATAGGCGCGTTAAAAAACAAGATAAAGACACCTTTATTGTTCCTCATAGCTGGTGAAGACAAGATAGTAGATCCTGGATCCTCAAAAAGATTCTTCAATAAAATAAAGCTGGATGATAAAAAAATAATCCTTTACCCTGAGATGTACCACGCGCTTTCGATAGACATAGGAAAAGAGTCTGTATTTAATGATACGTTGAATTGGATAAAAGAAAGACTGTAAAAAGGAGCTCTCATGAAATACATCCTATCCATAGATCAAGGCACTACAGGCAGTAGAGCTATACTTTATGATAAATCAGGTAAGATATATAAAAGCTCATATCATGAATTTCCGCAATATTTTCCAAAGCCAGGTTGGGTAGAGCACGACCCGCTTGAAATATGGAAAAGCGTGAAGGACTCAATACAAGATGTCCTTAAAGGCGGCTCTAGATGTAAGATAGCAGCTATAGGGATAACAAACCAGAGGGAGACAACCGTGATCTGGGATAGACAAACCGGAAAACCCATATACAATGCTATAGTCTGGCAATGTAGAAGGACCTCCTCGAGATGTGATACCCTCAAAAAGAACAAAAAAGAAATAACGTTCTTTAAAAAACATACCGGCCTTCCGATAGATGCGTATTTTTCAGCTACAAAGATAGAGTGGCTACTCAAAAACGTAAAAGGCGCGATGGAAAAAGCAAAAAAAGGAAGGCTTCTTTTCGGGACCACTGACTCCTGGGTATTGTGGAACCTCACTGGAGGCAGTTCTCACGCTACTGACCATACAAACGCTTCTAGGACAATGATTTTCAACATTGAAAAGCTAGCCTGGGATAAAGAAGCTTTAAAAAAATTCAACATACCTAAAACAATACTGCCCAAGGTCAAAAATTCATCGTCTTTATTTGGGTACACTAAAAAAATAGGGCTTCTTCCAAAGAATATACCCATAACAGGTATCGCTGGAGACCAGCAGGCAGCGCTTTTCGGCCAAGCATGTTTTTTGCCAGGTGAGATAAAAAATACTTACGGCACGGGCTGTTTCCTCTTGTTAAACACTGGAAAGAAAAGGCCTTTTTCAAAACATGGGCTCATAACAACACTTGGCTGTTCAGGTAAAGAAAAACCTGTATACGTGCTGGAAGGCTCGATATTTATAGGAGGCGCAGTAATACAATGGCTGAGAGACGGCTTAGGAATATTAAAAAAGAGCTATGAATCAGAAAAAATGGCCCTATCAATAAGTGACAATAAGGGAGTATACTTCGTACCTGCTTTTGTGGGATTAGGAGCTCCTTATTGGGACCAGGATGCTAGAGGAGCTATTTTTGGCCTTACTAGAGGTGTGGCCAAGGAACACCTGGTCAGGGCTGCGCTTGAAGCAATGTGTTACCAGACAAAAGATGTGCTTTTGGCAATGGAAAAAGACTCTGGCCTAAAGATAAAAAATATCAAGATAGACGGAGGGGCTTCAGCCAATGATTTCCTGTGCCAGTTTCAATCAGATATACTGGGAATAAGCGTTGTAAGGCCGCGCGTCACTGAGACCACTTCTCAGGGCGCAGCATTCCTGGCAGGGCTGTATATCGGCTACTGGAAAAATTTGCAGGATATAAAAAAGATATGGAAAAAAGATAAGATATTTAGACCCGGGCTATCTTCTAAAAAAAGAAAGACTCTCTACGATGGCTGGCTTAAGGCAATAAAACGCACACTTACATGAAAAAGATCTACGATGTCTTGATCATAGGCGGTGGGGTAATAGGCACTTCTATAGCGAGAGAACTCTCGCGCTATAATATAAAGATAGCTCTCCTAGAAAAAGAAGAAGAGCTTTCTTTCGGAGTATCTAAATCCAATAGCGGTATCATACACCCGGGCACTCAGAATCCACCGGATTCACTCAAAGGACGCCTCTGCGTCCAGGGAAACACCCTAATGCGTAAGATCGCCGGGGAACTTGGTGTAGACTTTAAAGAAGTTGGTGAATTAATAGTCGCTTTCAGCGAAGAGGATATACCAAAATTATTAAGATTAAAAAAAGACGCTGAGACGCTTGGCGTAAAAAGACTTTCTATAGTAGATAAGGCTTGGTTAAGAAAAAACGAGCCGAACCTGAGTGAAAACGCCTTGTTAGCGCTTTTCGCGCCCACAGCAGGGATCATAAGCCCATATAGATTGACATACGACCTTAGCGAAAACGCAAAACATAATGGCGTAGAAATATTTACTAAAGAATATGTGAAAGAAATAAAAAGGCCGGGCAATGAATTTGATATTCTCACGCTGACTAGCGCATTTCATGCTAGGTATATCATAAATTCAGCAGGGCTTTATGCTGACTCTATATCGCGTATGGTAGGAGTGGGTGACTTTACAATAACCCCGCGTAAAGGCGAAGAATTTCTCCTGGATAAAAAAAGAGAGCACATCGCGAACCATCTTTTATTCCCTCTTCCTTCTGAAAAGTCAAAAGGCATTCTGGTAATAAAAACTGCTGATGGAAATCCCATGATAGGGCCTACAGCGGAAGACGTGGAGGACAAATCTGACCTATCTACTTCTGATAATGGGTTTTTAAAAGTCCTTGAGGGCGCGCGACGCATGATCCCGTCAATAAGCGAAAATGATATTATAGCGTACTTCGCGGGCTTAAGGCCTGCTGCTGGAAAAGATTTTATCATAAGGCTGGAAAAAAACGCGCCTAATTTTATAAACATAGCTGGCATACAATCCCCTGGCCTTACCGCAGCTCCGGCAATAGCGCTTTTAGCTATAGATCTTTTAAAATTAAGCGGGCTTACATTAAAAAAGAAATTGTTTTTTCATCAACACCGCAAAAAGACCATACACCTTTTTGAGATACCCCTAAAAAAGACAAAAGCGCTTATCAAAAAAGACCCTTCTTACGGAGACATAGTATGCAGGTGCGAGATGGTGTCAAAAAAAGAAGTGACGGATTCTATCAAAAGAGGCGCTGCTACGCTTGACGGCATCAAATTCAGGACCCGCGCGCAGGCAGGAAGGTGCCATGGCTCTTTCTGCACTACAAGGCTTATAAAGATACTGTCTCAGGAAACCGGCAAAGACGCAATGGATATCACAAAAAGAGGCAAAGGTTCTGAAGTAATATTAGACAAAAGGCCTGATGTATAAATAGAGAGGTGCGATTGAAAAAAAAGGAACTTGTGATAGTGGGGGGCGGCCCTGCTGGCATGGCTGCATTATTGGCAGCGCACGAAGAGGGCATAAGAGACATACTCCTCCTTGAGCGCGACCAATATCTTGGAGGCATACTTAATCAATGCGTGCACACAGGATTTGGTATAGAATATTTCAAAGAAACCCTTACTGGCCCGGAATACGCTGAACGCTTCATAAAGAAGGTAAAAGATATCCCGGGAATAGAGATATCTCTGAGATCCTTTGTCGTAGAACTCACAAAAGATAAAGTCCTTACATACTTAAAACCCGGCTCTCTTACAAAAGTCAAAGCAAAAGCTGTTATCATGGCAACTGGCTGTAGAGAAAGGACCAGGGAAATGATCCACATACCAGGCACAAGGCCTTCAGGGATATTTTCAGCTGGCCTTGCCCAAAAACTGATAAACATAGAAGGTTTTTTGCCTGGAAAAGAGATCGTGATAGTAGGCTCTGGGGATATAGGCCTCATAATGGCAAGGCGTTTTACGCTGGAAGGAGCCAGGGTAAAAGCTATTGTAGAGATACAGGAAAAAACAAGCGGCCTCGTGAGAAATGTGGTCCAATGCGTTGAAGATTTTGAGATCCCTATATATCTTAGGCACAAGATACTAAAGATATACGGAAAAGACAGGGCCGAAAAAGTAAGCGTGGCTAAAATAGATGAAAGTTTTGATGAGATAAAAGGTACAGAGTTTGAGATAGCCTGCGATACTATACTCATATCAGCAGGCCTTATACCTGAGAACGAGCTTTTGGAGATGGCAGGAGTAGGCCTTGATAAAAAGACTAATTCCCCAATATCAGATGAGGTCAATAAGACCTCTATTCCAGGGATATTTGCGTGTGGAAACTCTTTTAAGGTATATGACATAGTGGATTCTGTAACAAAAGATAGTTTCATCGCAGGCAGGATGGCTGCAAGATTCATAAGGGGTCTGGTATGATAAAAAACCTTACATGTATAGAGTGCCCTATAGGGTGCAGCCTTAAAGTCGGCATAGAAAACTGTAAGGTCGTAAAGGTCGAAGGTAATAAATGCCCCAAGGGTGAGCCCTATGCAATATCTGAGATAGAAGCCCCTGTCCGCATACTTACAACAAGTGTAAGAGCAAAAGGCCTTTCCATAAAGATGATGCCGGTAAGGACAGATAAGCCCATACCTAAGGCAAAATTAATGGAAGCAATGAAAGAAATAAAAAAGATAGTTATAAAAACACCTCTTTCCTGCGGTGATATAATAGTAAAAGGCTTTATGGGCCTAGACATAGATCTAGTAGCAACTCGTGATTCTGCTTAAAAAACTTGTCTAAATTATATATAACTGCTATACTTACTATACGATTATGAAAAAGGTTATTGTATTTATAATAATAGCGCTATTTTTTTCGAGGTACTCCTATTCCCAGGATACCCTTACCTGGAAGGACTGCATAGAAAAAGCAAAAAAGTCTAATCCTGAACTTATCTCAGCATCTGAAAAAGTAAAACAGGCCAGATCTGATAAGAACATAGAGATAACTTCCATATTGCCGCAGGTCGATAGTACACTTACAGGCAAAAGCGCCAAAGCCTCTACCAATACTACTGCTGACACTTATTCATACAGTATTACAGGCCAACAGCTTATCTTTGACGGATTTAAAACACTCAATAATATATCAAGTTCTTTCAAGGCCTTTGAAGCTGAAGAATATAACTATATGGTGACTTCTTCCAACATAAGGCTGAATTTAAAGAGCGCCTTTGTAGGGCTTTTAAAGTCCCAGGAACTTATACTTCTCACCAAAGATATACTTGAAAGAAGAAAACAGAACTTAAAACTTGTCAAATTGAGATACGAAGCAGGCAGAGAACATAGAGGCTCTCTTTTGACAGCTGAGGCAGACCTTTCTCAAGCTGATTTTGAAGTAAATCAAGCGGAAAGAAGCATAACGCTCTACCAGCGTAAATTATCAAAAGAGCTTGGCCTCGGAACTATGCGATCCCTAAGTGTAACTGGTGAATTTGCCGCTGAAACAGGCTATGATGTAAAGCCAAATGTAGAACTATTAGCTGACTATACCCCTTTTCTGAAGGAATTGATATCCAAAAAAGAAGCATCGCGCCATGACCTTAGCTCAGCTAATGCTGAGTTCTTCCCAGAAGTATACCTTGATGGCTCTCTGGGAAAGACCAGCGCCACATGGCCTCCTGAAAATGACGTATGGTCATATGGTATGTCAGTGAGCCTGCCTATATTTGAAGGAGGAAGCCGTTTTTTAGAGGTCAGTAAGGCAAAATCTAAATTACGCCAGGCTGAAGCAGATGAGAAAAGCGGAAGGGACAGTGTGCTATTTACCCTGGAAAGCACATGGAAAGACCTAAAAGATGCTATAGCAACTGTCTCTGTAAAAGAAAAATTCCTTGAGGCAGCTGCAGAAAGAGCAAAGATAGCGTCCAGCCAATACGAGACAGGCCTTTTATCATTTGATGACTGGATAATAATAGAAGACAATCTTGTAAATGCCAAAAAAGCTTATCTAAACGCAAAAGCTGATCTACTGCTTACTGAATCATACTGGATCCAGGCAATAGGAGGGACTTTGGATTATGACAAAGAATAGGATAATCGCTGTTCTAGCTATTCTCTTAGCTATATTATTTATCAGTAGGTGTATGAATAAAGATGCCTCTAGCAATAAACAGGTAAAGACAAGCATTTTACAACCTGCGTTAGGTGATGTTTTGATCATGGTAGCTACAACCGGTATAGTTGAGCCGCAGAACCGCCTTGAGATCAAGCCGTCTATCAATGGCAGGTTAGAAAAGATATTGGTCAAAGAAGGTGACTTAGTAAAAGAAGGCGAGACACTTGCCTGGATGAGCTCTACTGAAAGAGCAGCTCTTATCGATGCCGCAAGGCTGCAAGGAGAAGAAATATTAAATTATTGGGAAGAAGTCTATAAAAAGACGCCAATAGCATCTCCAATAAGCGGGGAAGTGATAGTACGTTCCTTTGAGCCAGGACAGACCATCACAACATCCGATGCAGTATTGGTTATCTCGGATAGGCTGGTAGTGAACGCGCAATTTGATGAGACTGATATAGGCAAGATCAAGGTAGGCCAGGAATCTTTTATAACTTTAGATGCGTATCCTGATATAAAGCTTAATGGCATAGTAGACCACATAGCCTATGAATCAGAGGTAGTGAACAACGTGACCATATACAACGTGGACATACTTCCAAAAGACGTACCCGAGATGCTGCGTTCAGGTATGAGCGTCAATGTCAGCGTAGTAGAAAAAAAAGCTGTGGATGCATTGACCATACCTTCAAGCGCCATACAATACAATAAAGGCCAGCCATTTGTGTCAGTCGAGATCAAACGCAATAAAGTAGTAGAACGCGCTGTCAAGATAGGCTTGAACAACGATATTGTTGCCGAAGTCCTCTCAGGCCTTGCTAAAGAAGATAAGATCGTCGTCAAAGATAGTTCTTATCTACCTAAAAAGAAAAATACAGGTTCTAATCCATTCATGCCTTCTCGGGACAGAAACAAAAAAGATGATAGAACTAAATAACATCAGTAAGACCTATAAGATCGGCAAGATATCCGTCCCTGCGTTAAAAGATACCTCACTTAAGATAGGAAAAGGGGAATTTGTCGCTATTATAGGGGCCTCAGGTTCAGGCAAATCCACGCTTTTGCATCTCTTGGGTTTTTTAGACCGTCCTGACAAGGGTTCTTATAAAATATTCAATACAGAGGTCTCAAGCCTTGCTGATGATGAGCTCTCAAACCTCCGCAATCATCTTGTAGGGTTTGTATTTCAGCAATTTCATCTTCTTCAGAGGACAACCGCGCTTGAAAATGTCGAGTTGCCATTGATATATGCTGGGAAAAAAAGCATGGCTGATAACGCGCTCCGACAGCTTAAAGCAGTAGGCCTGGAAGCCCGCAAACAACATAAACCCAATGAACTTTCAGGAGGAGAACAGCAAAGGGTCGCTATAGCACGGTCCCTGGTCAATGAACCCATGATAATCCTCGCTGATGAGCCAACTGGAAACCTCGATACAAAAAGCAAAGAAGAAATAATGAATATCATTAGAGGGCTCAATGAAGAAGGCAAGACCATCATCATGGTCACTCACGAAAAAGAAATAGCAGACTACGCAAAAAGAATAATAACCATGCGGGACGGCAATATCATCTCTGATGAAAGAAAAGATACAAAAGAACATACATCTTCCAGTGATATATCCATAAAAGATATAGTCTCTGAAAGCAAGGCCTTTCTAAAAGGTATTGAATTCAGTGAACACGCCCATCAATCTATCAGGGCTATCCTGGCCAATAAGACCAGGTCTTTTCTCTCAATGCTTGGCATACTGTTCGGTGTAGCTGCTGTAATAGCCATGCTTGCATTAGGCGCTGGTGCCCAAGAATCCATGGAAGAAAGGATAAAAAGCCTTGGCTCAAATCTTCTGTCAATACAAGGAGGCTCATCAAAGGTCAGAGGAGTAGCTCGTTCCGCAGGCTCTGTGACACGATTCACGCAAGAAGATGTCAAAGCCATAAATAGCCTCCCTATCATAAAAAGGGCTAGTGGTTACGTAAATGGAAGCGGGCAGCTCGTATATCAAAATGAAAACTGGTCTTCAAGCGTAGAAGGTGTTGAATACGATTATGCTGAGATGAGAGCGACTGTGCCTGAGGTAGGCAGGTGGTTCGATCAAGAAGAGATCCTGCAGCGCGATAAGGTAGCCATACTAGGCCTTACAGTAGTTGAGAAACTCTTTAAGAACAAAAACCCTATCGGAGACACTATCAAGATCAACCGTATAAATTTTAAGGTCATAGGCATTGCGCCTGAAAAAGGCTCAGGCGGCTGGCGCGACCAAAACGATATTGTCTATATACCTTTGACTACAGCAATGTATAGGGTGCTTGGCAAAGATTATCTGGATGGTATCTATGCTGAGGTAGGGGATTTTGGATCGATGGTAGAAGCGCAAGATGAGATAGAACAGTTCATCATTAAACGCCATCGTATATACAAAAATCCTGATGATTTTTTCCATATACATGATATGAGCGAGATACAGGAAATGCTTTCAAGTACCACTAAGACCATGAGCCTACTACTAGGCTGCATAGCCACAATATCTCTTTTAGTGGGCGGTATAGGTATAATGAATATAATGCTGGTATCCGTGACAGAAAGGACCAGGGAGATAGGCCTTAGAAAGGCTATCGGAGCTAGAAAAATGGACATAATGACCCAATTCTTGATAGAATCTATCATCATGACATTTAGCGGGGGGCTTATGGGCATAGCCCTGGGAAGTACTTCTGCGTTTTTATTATCGATCTTTGCCGGATGGTCCACCAAGGTATCGTTTTTAAGTATAATACTCGCCACTACGTTTTCCATAGCTGTAGGCATAGGCTTCGGGCTATGGCCAGCTAAAAAAGCCTCAGAACTAAACCCAATAGAGGCTTTACGATACGAATAATATCCATCTATAACAATATCTGTCTTCGAAGAATGTATTGACTTTCCCGCTAAACTACTATATAATCATACCTATATTATTTGTTTTTCATTGTCATAGTCCACAGTAAAGGGGTGCTATAATGGTCAAAAAAGTCAAGACTTACAGAAGAGGGAGGGTATGTAAGTTCAAGGGCTGCAGGCAGGTTTTGAGCGTTTACAACCAGGACTCCTTCTGCTACATCCACCAACAGCCTATTATTCCAAAAGATACTTTCGTGCCTATGATGGCCAAATTGCAGTAGAACGATAAGGCTTAATCCAAGGATAAAAATTGAATATCTTTAAAACCCTAAAAAATAAACTGGCATTTGTATCCTCATTGATCTTCTGGATAGCCACAGGAAGCCTTACTGTCATACTCTTCATCGTAGAGGCCCTGCTGTTACTGCTTATTTTCCCATTTGACAAAAAAAGAAAGCTACTTCATTCACAGTGTTTTTGGTGGGCAAATGCAGTGATAGGGCTTAACCCTTACTGGAACATAAAGGTCGAGGGGTTAGACAATATAGATAAAAACAAGGCATACGTAGTAGTTGCCAATCATCAGAGCTTCGCAGATATAGTCCTGATGTATAAGACCTATATGCAGTTTAAATGGGTTGCCAAAGAAAGCCTGTTCAAGGTCCCATTTATAGGGTGGTGCCTCTGGTTAACCAAGCATATAGGGCTATCTCGAGGAAACCACGGGAGTATCAAAAAAGTCTACAGAAAAGCTTCCTATTGGCTAAAAAATGACATGTCAGTATTATTTTTTCCCGAAGGCACAAGAAGCGACACCGGAAAGATGAACAAATTCCAGAATGGCGCGTTCAAGCTCGCTATACAGGAGAAAAAACCTATACTTCCGATCTCTATAAACGGCACTAAAGATGCTATCCCAAAAGGCAGCTGGCGCTTTAAGACAAGGGTGAACGGCAGACTAACTGTACTTCCCCCTATCGAAACAAAGGACCTCAAGCTCGGCGATTACACATTGTTAAGGGATAATACATTTAAAGACCTGGAAAGCCTGACAGCATAATTTAGCTTTACTTAACCCTAGCGAAGTGCTAGCATATGTTACAAAGGACACGGAAGGCATTTAAGCGCTAACTACATTTACAAAAAGGAGGGGTAAAATGAAAAAACTACCCAACATTCTCTTGGCAATAGGAATAATATTGTTTGCGCTAGCAATAGTAGGCAAATTTACAGGCAATCCAGTGAGAGTGCTGCATTATAAGATAGTAAGCATGATCGCAGTCTCCAATACCATACTCTTACTTGCGATCGCAGCAAAACTATTTGAAAAGAAATAGCCTTAAAAAACTATAAAAATAAGGACTAACAAGGCGTTGGATATCCAGCGCCTTGTTCATTTTATTAGAAAATAGCGCGGGAAAGGATAATAATGAAAAAATGCCCCTATTGTGCCGAGGAAATACAGGATGAGGCCCTAAAATGCAGATATTGCGGGGAATTCCTTAACAGGGATAAAAAACCCAAGGCTAAATGGTATTTCAGGACATCTACGCTTATCTTGGCATTTTTATGTGTCGGACCGCTTGCCATGCCTCTTGCGTGGTTTAATCCTGGCCTCAGCATAAAAAGGAAAGCCATAATCACCATTATAATTATCCTAATAAGCTATTGGTCATGGGTCGCCTTTATAGATGCGTTCGATTCACTAAGAGAATATTATAAGGCGATAGTATATTAAGTTAAAAGCTACTTGAGGAGGTATCTTATGGCTGTAAGAAGTGTAGGGGAAAAATATAGGTGTAATGTCTGCGGGAATGAAGTAACAGTGACAAAGGTCGGGGGCGGAGAGCTGGTCTGCTGCGGCCAACCCATGGAAAAGATAAAATAAACTGGGGACTACTGAACAATGAAAAAAATCCATGCTCAAGAAGCTGAACATGGTGATAGGTGTGTTTTTCAGTGAGGTAGGAACAGGACTCCTAAAAGCCTGATGGAAAGAGCGCATACACGCCTTATTTCAGAATGGCTGGATTATTTAAGCCATTTAAAGAGCAGTTACCCCTATCTATTTTCTCTTGCCATAAGGACCAACCCTTTTGATTCCAAAGCCTCAGTTATAGTAAAATAATCCCTGCCTCCGCATAACTTCAAGCTTCAAATTTTCCTCAACATATCATAGAAGAATATTTCGCATCTGGTTTAAAATTTAAATATCACATCAGCCTGGATCTTTTGATCGTCAGACTGAGCACCTGTAATAACCTCAGTATTATAGTAATCGAGGATAAGTACAACATTATCGCTTATGCCATAATCAAGGATAGCTTCCCAGCCTTTTGCATTTGTACCAGCATCATTAAAATCACCATCTGGGAAAATATCTACAAAAGAATCTGCTTCTATTTCAGAATATTGACCAAGCAGTCTCCACTGACCTTTTTTCTTAACCTTGGCTTTCCCTAACCATGCGCCAAGTCTCCATGCTTCATTTGCAGTAGATAGAGCAGTGTTTTCAGCATATTCACCAAGCAAGCCGCCTATCTTCCCCAAGGATAGTTTTACTGTAGGACTTATAACTCTATAATCCTCGGCTAATGATGTGCCAATATAGGTATTAGTAGTTCTTTCACCTGTAAGGGTAGCTGTGGCAGCGCCTTCTATAGAATGAAAATTATAATATGCTATTCCGGTCTTTAATTCGATTCCGCTATCGCCAAAATCAGTTGAAGTCCCTGCTTGATAAACTGAAAGTACAATATCTCTTGGACCAACAGTATCTTCCAGAGGAAAATAACCGCCCCTCAAAGAAACCTTGGTAGGATATTCATCAAGATCAAGTTTATGCGATAATTCTCCTGCAAAACCTTCGAATGTAACATCGCTATCCCAGAGCATATCAGTATGGAAAAATGGTGATGTAAATTTACCTCCAATCAAATACATCCAGCTATATGGTTTATACTTTGCGTATGCATAATCCAGATCTATCTCTTTGGATGTAAAAGAATCATCCATCGTCTGATTAGTAGATGTTGCGGCGCTGTCTCCTGTAGCTAAACCAAAACCCAGAGCTATCTTGTCATTAACTTCTGTTGTAGCGCCTACTCTAAACCTAAGCCTTTGCTGGTTATCATCTTTTCCGGGTTCGCTCATCTCATGATCGTTTCTTAGCCTCAGGTCGCCCTTTAATTCAAAGTTCCTAAGCCAGCTAGGGCTATCTTTCTCTAATTTTGTTACTCTTTCTTCTAATCCCTTAGGCGCTACTGGCCCTTCTTTGGCTACTTCTTTTTTTATCTCATCTATCTCTTCTTGAGTGACTATGCCTTTTTTAATAAGTAATTTTAGAATAACTTCGCTTGTCTCGTCTGCATATAAGCTAGGCGTAGAAGTGAGGATGACCCCAACACTAAGCGCTGCAACAAAACATCTCTTAAAAAATAACATTATATCCTCCTTTTTCTATCCTGTAGCCTAAAATAAAACCTTAAAGATAACTATATCATAAAAAAATATCTTTACAACGCTTTTTGAATATCATGGTCTTCCGCTAAACAGCTCTCCCTTGATTAAATAACATCCTATTGGTATAATACCCTCAATACCATACACCTTAAAATATGGGATTAAAAGCAGCAAGATCAAGCTTGAGGGAGGTATAAATTGAGCGATAAGGGAAGAGTAGCCTATGAAATTGACCCTCACAATAGGCTTATAGCCAAGCGATCTGGCAAGACCTCAGGTGTTAAGGGCTATAGGCATGTACTAGACGGCAGGTTCAAAATAGACTCCAAAAATACCCTTACATACCATATCAAAAAATCCTCAAATTCCTACACACCCCAGCAGATCAAGCTTTCCGGGAATTATTTATTAGATAAAGATCAGAATCTAGTTTTTACCCTAAATAAATGGAATAACCAGATAGAAGGCAATAGATTAGTGCTTAAAACCGAATTTCTGGGAGCTAAAGATAATGAACTTTCCTTCACAGTATCTACCAGGGATCCTATTAAGAAAAATAGGCGTATTTATACATTAATTCTTTTTGGAGCTTGGCAGGCTGACAGCTCAAACCGCCTTAGTTTTAGTGTTGCCAACGACCAGGGTTCTAATGATATTTTGACCCTTAAAAGCGCCTGGAAAATAGGTAAAAACAATGAGGTAATTTACGCTTATGGAAATCGTAAAAAACTCACATTTAAAGGCTACTGGGATGTATCAAAAAAGCATCAAATATCATATGTTTTAAACAAGGATATTGATTCCAAATTTGACTTTGAGGTCGGTTTATTAAAACCTACGAAAACAGGCCTAAAATACAAAATAAGCATTGGTATTACCCCAGCCGAATTTTATAATATTTCAGGCAGTTGGAAACTGCTCCAAACTAAACACAATACACTTACTTTTGGCATAAAAACTTTTCTTAGGAAAGAACCTCAAATAAGGCTGGCATTATCCCGCAAAATCCTTAAAGATCAGGGCCAAGCCTTTATCCAAGCCCAAAAAGACGGGAAAGAGTTGACCATGCTTACTGGTATTGGAATTAGGTGGTAATAAGGAACAAAAGGATACACACCTCATCCTTTCTTATTAACAAAATCCAAAAAATTAAAAATAATAGGATATTCTTGATTAGAAGGCAGAAGATGCTGCTATGCTGTCCAGTGTCTTGCGCAGTAAGCAAGCCATCCATATTAATATAGCTATTATGAGAGTTTTTGTAAAAATAAGGTCTATTTTGGCTACAAACAAGAGGTTGGTATATAAACTGAAGGATTTATAAGAAAAACTAGGGGAACATGATAATGAAATAAGAGCTATATTTAAAGTTATTCGTGAATTTATGAGAAAACCTGAAAAACCAAAACGCCAGATAGGATTTCATATATATTAGCTTGAAAAATGCCCCCATAAGAGTTATTATTAGACTCATGCAACATTATACAACAACTACTTCAGAAATAAAAAGAATCCAAAAACAAATCATATCTTCATCGATCAGAATAAGTAAGTGCGCTCTCTCCATGAAGCCTTTTATCAGGCTCTCAGAAGAGATGAGGCATTACTTTAAAGACAAAAAAATCCCTGACTTTATATGGGATTTTGATTATTTTCTTTTAAATATTCTTTCGCGCTTTCTTAGATCCATACTGACAGCGGACGAGATAAATAGACTTTCTATCGAACAATGGAAGGTTAATCTGTCTCAATTCTGTAAGAGCAGAGAGATGGGTTTTAAAAAATTACTGGAAGGAAAGGCGAGCTATCCATTTCATATCCAAGGAAGAAATAAGATCCTCCTCGATAATTTAAAAAAAGGGAGTAGTTTTCTTTATATTGGCTGCGGGTCAGGGACTCAATGTTTACAACTAGCCTATAAGGGCCTCGATGTAACTGGTATAGACACTTACAAAGAATTAGTGGACATAGGCAATAAATACGCTAGGCATCTAGACCTTCCTTTTAAGGCCATTCATATGAATTTTAACAATATAGGTTTTAAACCAAAATCATTCGACGGCCTTGCGATCGAGTGTTACGGATCCCTACCCTCACTAAATAGCAGGATAACCCTACAGAGAAATCTGGCCAGTATCCTTAAAGATACTGGGATAGGATTTTTGTCCGCTGCTCGTAAAAAATACTGGTCATATTTTTATGCCAGGGATACCCACCCTTCATCTCTTACTGAATGGCTTTCATCTCAGGAAAAACTAGATTTTTTATATTCTGAAAAAGACTCTTCTGAAGAAACGCTTCTGTGTGGGTTATATTACAGAAATTATACCGCAGAATCCTTATCTAATGAACTTAGCCATTCCTTCGAGGTACTAGAATGTTCCTATGAAAGATACGATCCTAGATATGTCTTAGCTAAGGTCCGACCTAAAAAAAATGTTACACCTTTTAACCCTCAGGAAATGAACAAGGAACCTACAATATCGGATAAAGACATCGGTATTATTAAAAACATTCTATTGGACGTTGAAAAACTGTGCGATATGTTAGAATCTCATGATAACAATGTCATTGCATTTTTTAACAATGAAGATGAGAAAAAGCTAAAGAATCCGCTTATACATGTCAAGATAGACATTAGAGAAATTCTGGATAAGCTGATGAATATAAAGGGCAAAATACCTCCTTGCGTAAAAGAGAACATAGCTTAGGAACGTTCCGCATCCTTATCCTCTCTTATAACAAAAACCAAAAAATCTAAAATAATTGTCCGCCTTCGCCACACATAAAACTAAAAATTATGTGGCGGGTTTGAAAGAAACCAGCCATGCTATCCACAGTTCTTAATAGCATAATAGCTATCTATGTAAATATAGCTATTATGAGGGCGTTTTAGGAGATTGAGAAGGGGAGAGGCGAGGGCAGAGGTGGTTAAAGAAGTAATTTGGTGAGAAATTGGCGAAGAGGATACTTTAAAGCATAGTAGGAAATTTATTTCAAAATTACCCTTGTAATACATGTATACATATGTTATACTTGTATTAGAAAGGGGATAAAAATGACTATATTAAAAGCTTTTCGTTTATCTAGTAACTTAGTTAATAGGCTGTCAAAATTGGCCAAGACTACTCACCGTAGTGAAAAATTCTACGTTGAAGAGGCTCTAATGCACTATTTAAACGACTACGCTGATGCGCAGATCGCAAAAGACCGCTTCAATGATCCTAATTCTAAGCTTATATCTGGTGATGAATTAAGGAGAGAGCTCGGTGTATAAAGTAGTCTATCTTGATTCAGTTAAAGATGATCTTAAAGGTCTAGATAAATCTATAATTAAGAAAATTCTACATAGAATTGACTCTTACTTAGCTAAAGATCCAAAAAAACTAGGAAAACCCTTAAAGGGGGATTTTCAAGGATATTGGCGTTATCGCTGGGGAGATTATAGGGTTATATACCGCATAGCAGAACGTGAGATTCTAATCACTATACTACGTATTAGTCATAGAAAAGATGCTTATAATTAAATAATATGCCAATCGAAATCCTGTGCCTTGGAGGCACTTCAATAGACCTTATCCAAGACCCCCAAATACTATAGTTTTCTTTAGAAGATTTTTAGACTTATTAAGCTTTGTAGCCCTGCCAAAAATGGCAGGGCGTTGTTTTTTTAGGGCTTCAATGAAGCAGAGGCTATTACTGAAGACTCAGGACTCACGACTGAAGACTAAGATGGCGAGGGCAAAGGCTATTAAAAAGTCGTTTGTTGAGCATTACCAAATTAAACGTTAATTTTTTAATTGTAACTCCTTTATTCATAAAAAGTTATATTAATAAAACGTATAAATACATAATAAAATAAATATATAGTTGACAAGATTTGTTTTATTGTGTATACTTATAACATAATGAATAAGCTATTAAAGACACAAAAACAAATACTAGACAATATGGGTAATAAGCTAGAAGGTTTCTATTTGGCTGGAGGGACAGCACTAGCTTTATTTTACTTGGGACATAGAGAATCTTATGACCTTGATTTTTTTACTAAAGATTTTTCAAAAATAAAATGTGAAAAAATAATCTCGGAAATAAAAAAAATCACAGGCTGCGGCATCAAGCTTGTTAGCGAGCAATTAACTAAAGACAAAGGCAGAATGCTGGTTTATTATATAAGAATTGATAAAAATAATTCTCTAAAAATAGACTTTATTGAAGATGTATATAGAGACATTAATTCAAATAATATTTTTAATGGAATGCCTGTTATGTCAAAAGAAAATATCTATTTAAGAAAAATATATGCTGCTTGCGGTGTTTTATCGCAAGAAATGAGCTCTGGCAAAAAGATATTCTTGGGAGGCAGGCAAGAGGCTAAGGACCTTTTTGACTTATATTTCTTATCATACACCTTTATGCCTCTTTCAAAATTCGTAAGTAAAAATTGCACACCTACAGAAAAAGAAAGTGTGATTATATGGTACAGGAGTTTCAAAAAACAGGAAATGAAGATAGGTATCTCAGAGATAATAACGAATAAAAAGAACTCTTTTCAAGAGATGGATAAGCATTTCCTGAAAGAGATAAATACAATGATAGCGGAGGAAATATTCTAAATGGATAAAAGCATTTTTTGGGATAAAGATCTTAGCTCGAAAGAGATCAAGAAAATATTAAGCAATGAAAAACACGACAGGTTTTTGGAATTCGCGTCTTTATTGTTTTCTAGGACCAACGATACTAGCAAAGTATTCGGTTCCTTTGTAGATATTAAAGTGTTTTGTAGAAATTGGCGCAGAATAAAGATCAGGATGAAAAAGAATAAGTGGAACAGTGAAAGGATCCTCTATTGGGATAGTATTTATGATGTTGCGCGCAAAAAAATACCTATAAGAACTACCAAGGCCAGGGAAGCAGTAAGTGAGGATATAAAAGAAATAGCAAAAAAAATAAAAACCGCTAGACAGAATAAAGGTTGGACGCAAAGAGAATTAGCAGAAAAAACCAAGACATCACAACAATTAATATCCTTTATGGAAAATGGGTATTTGAATTTTTCTCTTGAAACACTGTTAAAATTGACAAAGGCATTAGACCTGGAAATTATCGTAAGATCATCTTAGATAAGCGCTCCTAATAGTCCTTATGCTTCAGATAGTTTTATAGCCCTGCCAAAAAAGGCAGGGCAGTTTTGTTTTAGGGCTTTCGAAGATCCGCCAAGCTTTTTGGCGGACGATGGAGAGAGGCTTATTCTTCGAGCTTGTCGAGAAGAATGAGGAGCAGGTAGCGCAGCATTCGCTATTAAAAGCGTAATTTGGAAAGCTTCGATTTAAGTAATCTTATCTATGTTTTAAGCTCAAATCCAAAAAAATTAAAATATTTTGAAAGAATTTGGCCTCCAAATGTGTCTAATATAGTAGGATAAACCTATTGACAAGGGAGGTTATTTGTGATACATTTGTATATACAAGAGAAAGGAAGCGCCAAAGAGATTCGATGGAACTTGCTGAAGAACGAAAGATTAAAGAAGACGAGAGGCGCATCTTTTGAGGATATTATAAATGCAAAACTTATTGCCATCAAAAGGCATAACCAAAGAGAAGGCCAGAATATAATGCTTTTTGAATATAAAAATTATATATGGATAGTACCTTATGTGGAGGATAAATCGCATGTCTTCTTAAAAACACTTTATCCTAGTAGAAAATACACTAAAATTTATAAAAAAAGAGGTTAAAATGAGAAAAATACGACTGACGAAACAGGAAAAAGCCATAGAAGACGCCTTGGTAAAAGGTGAATACGCAGAGGTATCCGATGCAGAATTCTCACGGATCGCAGAAGCTGTAGCAACTCGGAAAAAAGATGCCATATTGCATATAAGAGTAAATAGTAGTGATTTGAATAATATAAAGATCAAGGCACAAAAACTTGGTATAAGATATCAGACCTTCATATCAGAGGTCCTGCACCGCCTGGCCACTTAATTATTAGAATATTCACGAACTTTCTATGTCAAAACCAATTGTAATGCAGTTGCCCAGATCAATATCCTCAAAAAAGCATGTTCGCAATCACAAAAGGCGCTAGTTAATATTTCCAGGCAAAAAATTACATTACGCTATCAAATATTCACTCTTTACGATTAATAAAATAGCTATATTAGCTTGAAAAATAGCATGATAATAGCTATAATAAGCTATGCCAATCGAAATCCTGTGCCTTGGAGGCACATCAATAGACCTTATCCAGGACCCCCAAACTAAGGCTCAAAGATCCAGCAAAAAAAGGCCTAAATTCAAGCCTTTCTCAGTTGGGGGCTCAGTTACTAATACAGCTATAATATGTGCCAAATTAGGCCTAAAAACAGCCATGCTTAGCCGGATTGGCAAGGACAATTTGGGTAATTTTGCGGTCAAATTTCTGAGATCTCAAAAGGTCAATATTAGCGGAATTATCCAGGATCCAAAGATCCAGACCCCGCGAGCTGTGGCTAGCCTAGACCAGTCCGGAAACGCCAAATATACGTTTTATAAGAACCATCCCAGAGACTCTGTGGTACCATTAAAAGGCGTTCCAAAGAAGCTTTTAAATGGCGTAAAAGTGCTCCATTTTGGCTCTAGTTTTTCGCATCAATTAGAGACCTTCCAGGAATCCTTAAAATATATAACAAGGCTTAAAAAACAGGGCGTTTTTATTAGCCTAGATCCAAATCTTAGGCCTTATTCGATCTATGATGAAGAAGCTACCAGACAGCGGATTTTTAGCCTTTTAAGGCTCGTAGATCTAGCCAAATTAAGCCTCCAAGATATCAGGTTTTTAACTGGCAAAAAAGAGCCAAAGATCGCGCTAAAAAAAGCGCATGATTCTTGGCCGAATTGCCAGTTTATATTGACCCTTGGAAAGCAAGGGTCAATGGGTTTATATGGGGAAAATGATTTTATAAAAGTTCCTATTTTTAAAGTAAAAACAAAGGACACTATTGGGGCTGGAGATGCCTTTACAGCAGGTCTGCTTTTTAGGTATTTAAAGGCAGGGGAGAAGGCCCTAAAAGAAGACCTAAAAAACACCCTAAAATTTGCCTCTATAGTATCAGCCTTAGTATGTACTGAATCAGGTGCTAGTAAAGGCCTAAAAAGCCTCTCACAGGTTAAGAAACTCATCAAGCAAAGAAGAAGTATAATCTAGCCAAATAAAACTCACTTATTAAAGACAAATAGGATTGTGAACAAGTTTTCCACAGTTTTTGTAACTTGTTGTTGCTCAACGATTTACATTATATTTCTCTCTATAGCCAAGTTAACATAAGATACATTATAGGCGCTT
>JBDRJN010000006.1:0-152804 GCA_043814965.1 Candidatus Omnitrophota bacterium | reverse complement strand
TTTTAGCGGTATAATCTATCTGCTCCATAATCTCTCCTCTGTTTATTTTGTTGGTTCGTCACCTTACAAAATAACAGATTTCAAGAGATATGGGGCATTTTTATTCCATTATTTTTCGCACTTATAATTACAATCTACCGGGATTTTTCGGGAATTTTTTACAGCTTAAAATCAAGCTCTAACTGAGGATTTTGGGATTTGGCTTCTTTTAATATGCCCTTGACTAAAGAAATAGCATCATGAAATGCATGTTTAGCATCAGATAGCGTAAGAAGCCCTTCTGCTTCATAAGTCATTTCATTGCGTTTTCTACGCATAATCTCGAATTGGCCAGTCAGATCTTTATACGCATCGCCCAATATAGCACTTGTCACCTCCACAACAGTCTTGTGTTGAGCGCCATCAGTAGGCACATATCCTTTTATAAGCAAGAGCGCCCGGCCTCCTTTTAACATCGCCATATATGCCAGGATATAAGTAGCCCTTTCTGCGATGCTTGATATCTTCTTGGCTTCTTCCAGGTCTAATATAGCTTGCTTAAGCAAAGCTTCTACTTGAACAATCCCTGCAGTCTGTTCTTTTAATTTACCTTCTCCAACAAGTTTTTTAATAAGCTTATTCAACATCCACCCTGCCTTTAAGGATTATAACCTTATCTTTTAAGACAAGATTTAAAAAGCTGCCTAATTTCATCTTTTCCTTTAAAAATTCTTCTTTATTATAAGACGAGAAATTGATATCTCTATTTAATTTTGATTCCAGGTTTTTAATATCTCTCGTAAACTCATTTCTTGGGAATTCTCCTACTACAGCAATATCTATATCAGATGTCTTTTTCTCTTTATTCTTAGCGTATGAACCATAAATAAAGGCAAGGGATATGGCCTTATATTTATGCACCAGATCTCTTAGGCTTCCTTCTACGCCTTCTGTCTTAAAAACTATCTGCTTTAATTCTTTAAACAAAGGATAAGACTTGTTCAAAGAATAAAATTTTATATTGCCTTTGGAAAAAGAGACATAAAGCCCTTCTTTCTCCAATTTTCTAAGTTCTCTTGAAAGGTTCCCAACATCCTCATTTATAAGATTAGCTAATTCCCTGACATAGAAACGTTCATCCGCATGTGTAAAAGAATAGGTTAATAAGTTCTTTCTTAATTTTGTCGTAAAAAGAATGGTCATATTTTTAATTTAGATAATGTTATATTTACATCATTTGTTGTAAATTATACAACAATATTTATTATTAGTCAAGTATCTTTTAAGTATCTTTTAAGAATAATTCTACTTGGATTACCTTGATATATCTGTTATTTTATACCTTAAAAACCCTGATGGGACTTTGATATTGACTATATCACCGATCTTATTGCCTAAAAGCGCTTTGCCGACTGGGGAAGATATGGAGATCTTGCCTGTATCAAAATCTGCCTCATCTTCTGTGACAAGCATATAATTTATCTCTTCTTTTGAATCAAGGTCTTCGAGCTTTAGCTTAGCCCCTATATAGGCCTTGTCAGAGGATATTGCTTCATTATCGAGTATCTTGGCCCTGCCAAGCTTATCTTCAAGCTCATTGATCCTTTTTTCATTTAGAGACTGGGAAAGTTTGGCTGATTCATATTCTGCATTTTCGCTTAAATCTCCCAGGGCTCTTGCCTTATCAATGGCTTCAGCGATTTCCCTGCGCTTTTTTCCCTTAAGAAGTTTTAATTCTTCTTTTACTTTCTCAATGCCTCCTCGAGTAAAATAAATTACATCTGACATATAACCCCCTAATTAGTAGCGGGTCCTGCCTGCTGCGCCACCCCGCCGTGCTCGCAAAAAGCTGCGCGCGGCAGGGGCCTCGGCTCCGCAGTCACCCGCTCATACTTAATTATCCAGTTTTAGCTCATTTTTAATTTTTATACACCCTCGGTACTCTTCTTCCAATATTACATACCACTTCATACGAAATGGTCCTGCTTAAGTGAGCCAGGTCTTCAGCTCTTATTATGTCCTTGCCCTGTCTTCCTATAAGTACTACTTCATCTCCTACTTTTACTCCTTTTATATGGCCGACATCGCACATGATCATGTCCATGCAGACCCTGCCTACAATTGGTGAACGTTTTCCCCTGATGAGCACTTCTCCTTTATTTGACAAGTGTCTTGAATAGCCATCCCCATAGCCTATTGGCAAAGTAGCGATCTTTGTGGGGCGTTTTGTAATATGTGTTCTTCCATAACTGATACTCCTGCCCTTTTCAACTTCTTTTAGGCAAACTATCTTTGTCTTCAGCGTCAAAGCCTGTCTTAACTTTAATATATTTCTTAAGCCATCTTTTGGATAAAGGCCATACATTATCAGCCCAGGCCTTACCATATTCATATGCGATTCTTTAAAATTGACCAGGGCCATGCTATTGGACGTATGCCTGAAAGGTATATATATGCCGCATGACTCCAATTCTTTTATGAGTGAGTTAAAAGAGTCTATTTGTTTCTTTGTAAAGGCAATATCATCTTCTGCGCTTGGAAAATGAGTGAATATCCCGTCTACTACTATATTATCGAGTAAATATATCTTCTTTATTATTGCAAGGGCTTCTTTGTGCCAAAGACCAAGCCTGCCCATACCTGTATCGATCTTTATATGTACTTTTGCTTTTTTGTTTTTTTTCTTTGCCTGCCTTGAAAGCAGCTTTGCTATAGATAGGCCCGATATCGTCTGTATGACATTGAATCTTAAAACACCTTCTATATCTTCCGGTAATACAGCACCGAGTACGATTATATCTTTCTTGATTCCAATATTGCGGAGTTCCCTTGCTTCATCAATGGATGCCACGCCTAGATAACTGACTCCATTCCTGACAAGCTCCAACGACACCTCTCTCATGCCATGGCCATAGGCATCAGCCTTTACAACACCCAATATAGAGACATCTTCAGCTACTATCTTTTTTACTTGGCCAAGATTATGCCTTATAGCACCAATATCTATCTCTGCAATTGTAGGGCGATAATACTTTATCATAGCCTCATTCCTAATTACTGATTACTATCTTTTAATCTGGCAATATCTCGGATATAGATATATAGGATCCAGATTAACTAAGCTCTTCTTTTTAAAATTTGACTTTTTACTGACAGCAAGCCTTATAAGGTTACTGGCCCTTGGATACCAATACTCTTCTCCGAGAAATAATGCTTTTTTATTTAGCTCCTGTATCCTATCTTTATATAACTTTACTCCATCCCCCAGGAACACTGCATCTTTTTTTACCTTCTTCGACAATTCGTCGATCCCCAAAAGAAGATAACCGGACTTTCTTATTATCCCGCCTTTTTTTCTTTCATAGATCGCGCTATATACATTTGACCTTTTTGCGTCTATTATAGGTACGATCAATGAGCCATGATCCGCATTCATGGCTATAGCGTCGATGCTCGGCATACCTAAACATACTTTTTTAGTGCCTACCAAAAATCCCTTTATAGTGCTTACTCCTATACGAAGCCCTGTAAAGGACCCAGGTCCAAGTCCTACCACATAACCATCTACATCGCTTATGGAAAGACCTATCTTTTCTAACATGCTTTTTATGTTTGGCACCAACATGCTGGAATGCCTCTTGTCGAGCAATGTGTTTTCCTCTATCATGACATCTCTATCTTTAGAGAGCGCTATACTCAAAAAACTTGAACTTGTATCAACCCCTAAGATCTTCAATGCGTATCTCCCTTTTAAAATCGTCTTTTATCTTGAAACTTACGAAGACTGTCTCTTTGGGTAAAAGAGCTTTTACCCTCTCAGCCCATTCTATGACAGTGACCCCGTCTCCATATATATACTCATCAAGCCCGATATCTTCCGCCTCCTTCATATTTTCAAGTCTATATAAGTCCATATGATATAGAGGGATACTCCCATCGTATTCTTTTATAAGCACAAAACTCGGGCTATTGATCCTGGAATCCTCTTTTACGCCAAGGCCTTTTCCTATGCCTTTCGTAAAAGTAGTCTTTCCGCTCCCGAGATCTCCGCTCAAGGCAACTACATCGCCTTTTGATAAAGACCCTGCCAGCTTCTCCCCTAGCCCGATCGTCTCTTTCGCGTTATTAGTTATGGTAATCATATTTGACTATACACTATAAACATAGCTGTTTTTTGTCAGAAGTAAATTGTTCGCTCAGATGAAAATTTCCCGCCCAGCATAGTATTATAATAGCGCTGGTCGAGACCATCTTTTACTAAGCATTTTATATAGAGCTGAAAAAAACTCGGCCAGTTTATAATAAACATTGGCCTCAAACAGTTTTCAGCCTTTTTTAAAAATCTAAAATGCAGAATAAAAGATTAAATTTTCAATTAGCTCGCAATCTTACTTCTAACAAAACAACCAGCGATATTTATGCTTAAAAATGTGTGTATCCCCTTGCCTTCATCTCTCTTATTTTACCATCTTTTTTTATAAGTTCTATCTTTCCAGAATTATTTATTTGTCCTACCTCTGAAAGTTTAGTCTTAAAAGGCCATTTTTTTAATAATCTGGCTGCACTTTTTTTAGGCATACTAAAAAGCAGCTCAAAATCCTCTCCATCGCTTAAGGCTGGTTCAAAGCCCAAGGCATCCTTAGAGATAGGTATATTGCTCGCATATAACATCGCCCCTAGATCACTTGCTTCCAGTATATGAGACAAGTCTATAAGAAACCCGTCTGATAGATCTATCATGGAATGTATGTTGAAGTTCTTTACCAGAAAACGTGCTTCCTCTAAGCGAGGAGAAAAATCAAAGTGTTTTTTCTTTATGGACCCGCCAATATCTCCTGTCACGAAGATCAGGTCTTTATCTTTAGCCCCGTTTCTAGCGACAATATATCTTTTCTCAACCTCGCCTATGAGGGCTATATTGATAATAAGTCTTTCTGACTTTATAGTATCCCCTCCCACTAGATCTATCCCGAACTTTATACACTGGTCTTTCATGCCTTTATATAACTCGTCTACATACTTGATATCCTTAGATGGCGCTATGCCTAGGGATATAGCCGCATATTTAGGTATCCCGCCCATAGCTGCTATATCGCTGACATTGACAGATATGGCTTTTTTTCCTATCAAATATGGCCTTAGGGATGAGTGAAAATGCTTTTTCTCGATGAGCATATCAGTGGTAAATAAAAGATATCTATCTTTTTTATATTTTAGGATAGCTGTATCATCCCCTATCCCCTTTATTACTGAAGAGGAAAGAGGCATATTCTTTGCTATTCTTTCTATCAGTTTAAACTCTCCTAAATCTTTTAATATCATATATGCCTTTTTCAGTTATTATAGCAGTGATAAGCTCATGCGGGGTCACGTCAAATGCAGGGTTATAGACTTTTGCACCCTTAGGAGCAGTCTGTATCTTACCTATATACATAAGTTCTTCTTTTTTTCTTTCTTCTATAGGAATATTCTTTCCGGTCTCTATATCTTTATCTATCGTAGAGCTGGGCGCAGCTATATAAAAAGGGATACTATGGTGTCTCGCAAATACAGCCAGGCCATATGTACCGATCTTATTGGCGCTGTCCCCGTTCCTTGCGATCCTATCAGCCCCTGTTATGATCTTTGTAATGCCTTTATTTTTTATGGTACTGCAAGCCATATCATCGCATATGAGGGTGGCATCTATGCCATTTTTCATAAGTTCCCACATTGTAAGGCGGGAACCCTGCATGAGAGGCCTGGTCTCATCTGCATAGACCTTGAACCTCTTGCCAAGCTTTTTTGCTTCATAAAAAATAGACAGCGCTGTACCAAATCCAGCTGTTGCGAGCATCCCGGCATTGCAATGGGTAAGCACTATATCCCCATTTTTTATAAGCCTTGCTCCGTGCCTACCTATCGCGCGGCACATATCCTTGTCTTTGCTCAATATATCCTTCGCCTCTTTTACTAAATATCTTTTTATCTTATCTATATCTTCATAAAGGCCCAAGGCCTTGGAAAAGGCCTTTTCCATCCTTGATAAAGCCCAAAAAAGATTTACAGCTGTAGGCCTTGTACTTTTAAGTTCCAAAGAAGCCTTTTTTAGGTCTTTAGCTAAACCATCTATTGAACCCTTCTTTGAATTTAAAGCCGCGAGCGCATAACCCAAAGCAACTGCTACTCCTATGAGAGGCGCTCCCCTGACCTCCAATCTCTTTATAGCGTCACACAATCTGCCCAAGTCCTTGCACCTTACATATCTCAAGGTAACTGGAAGTTTAGTCTGGTCAATAAAAACTATTTTATTCTTACTCCATCTTATAGGTTCTAGTAACATATTGTCTCCTCTAAATGAGTCCGCCTTAGGCGGACGAATTAATCCCGAGCAGCCCTAGTGTTGCATTTCTGCTGCGAGGGACTATTACAATCCAAATCTCTTTGCCAAGAGATTGCGCCTTATCTCTACAACTTTATAAGGGCATAGCTCATGACAACACATGCATGTTATACACTTAGCCTGGTCTATAAAGGCATTTTTGCTGTCTATTGTTATACAACTTACTGGACAGCTATCTTTACAGACCATACAGCGCCTACAGTTCTTTTCATCTATATGAAGCCTGAATCTTATAAGCGCGGTCAATATCTTCAGTAAAAATTTAGGCAGGTTCATAAATATCTTTGATGTGGGAAGATCAAAATCCTTTATTAAGACATTTTCTATCTTTTCTCCTACCACATCTATATTCTTTGGATCTATCTCTCCAAGCCCTCTTCTATGCGCCTCTCTTGTGATAATATTCTTGAAAGGGTCTAACCCGACAATACTTGAGAATACGCTGTCCAGCGCTATTGCATCACTGCTCGCTATCAAAATATTACCTTTTTTTAATCTGCCGGCAGCAGGCCCATTGCCATCCATGATAACTATCGCGTCCATGAGATTCAAAGTAGGTTTGACCATCTCGAAGATATCCAATAATACACCGCAAAAATCCTCCGGCCTTGGAAATCTTTTATGATACTGGCTTTTATTGAGCCCTGACACTGCGCCATACATATTTTTAATAGCTCCAGTAAGCGTCATCAAAGAATGCGTCTTCATCTTAGGGATGTTAATGATCTTATTGCATTCAAAAAAATACTCTGATATGGGAATGCCTGAGATGACCCTTGCGCTCTTCGGCTCTAATAGCTCGATATCTTCTTCTCTTGCTATATTTGCTATGCCGGTAGTCTCGTATGCATCTTTTGCGCTTATAGAACCTCCTGGATTATCTCCTATCAAAGGTGTTGCTTTTTGTCTTCTGACAAGTTTTGCGCACGCCCTTATCACTTCTATATGGGTATTTTTCCCTTCTTCCGGCCCAGATCCAGAAAGCATATTAGGCTTAAGCAGTACCCTGTCACCTTCTTTGATAAATAAGCCAAGCCCGCCTACTAGATCAAATGCCTTATTGATAGACGCCTCTAGTTCTCGAGGTTCATAGCTATTACATCTTACTATAGAGACTTTTTTCTTCATATTCAGGCCTTCATGCTTTTCATGAAAAACATGAGAATAAGTACTGCGGTATTATGCACTATATGGACCGTGATCGAAGGTATTAAAGAGCCTGTCTTCTCATAAAGATAGACCAATAGCATGCCCAATAACAGGATAGGTAAAAATCCAGCCAAGTTTGTATGAAGGAGGCTAAATACGCCGGCTGTCAATAATGCCCCCCAGATCGTGCCTATTTTTTTCTTTAAGGCAGTATACATAAACCCTCTAAAAAAGATCTCTTCTACAAAAGGCCCTAATATACCTATAAAAAATGTAAAAAATATAAGGAGCTTCGTCCTTTCCTCCTGCATAAATATCTCGAATACAGCCTGATCTTTAGGAGAATAACCTACCAGGTCCATGATATACAATGAAAAGAATAATACCAAGGCCAGGCTTGGTATTATAAAGATATATCCTTTTATTCCTGTCAAGATATCTTTAGAAAGATCAGAATATCTTATACCCAAAGATGATATATTATCTTTGTATTTAAAGACAACAAAATACACTACTACAATAAGAACTATCATATCTATAAAAAACGTATCAAGCATCATACGTAGGTTCGCCCCTATATCCAAATGGAGCCCCTTGATGATAGACAGTTCTATAAATAACACCACATAACTGATGGATACGACGCTTATGACCACTCTTACTATATCCAGGATATTCCACCTTATGGCATCCTTGGCCAAAAGGCTACTTAGGCGTATCGCTTTCTTCTTGAATATAAAACTTATATTTGACACCACCCCGGATGAAAAGAACAATAGGCCTAAGAACACAAAATACCTAAAAAATATAGCCTGTAAAGTATTTAAGCTCAAAAACTCTTTTAAGTTTTCTTCTTTCAGCTCTATTTCATTAAGATCTTTTATGGATACGCTATGCTCTTTTTCTATATTCTTGTCTTTATGTAAAAAAATCAATATATTCACCAAGATCACGAATATAAGAAGAAAGATATATAGTTTTTCTCTTTTTATGAGATCGAACATTTGAACTTATAATTTAAATAGGCGCTTGGCGTTATAAGTGGTCTCTCTGGCTGTTTCTTCAAACTCAATACCTTTTATCTCTGCGATCAATCTAGCAAGATGAACAATATAAGCCGGCTCGTTCCTCTTGCCCCTAAAGACTTGAGGCGCTAGAAAAGGCGAGTCAGTCTCGAGAAGCAATCTATCCATAGGAACAAGTTTTGCTACCTCTCTTAACATCTCCGCATTTTTAAAAGTCAGATTACATGTAAATGAAATATACATCCCAAGGTCAAGGCACACTTTTAAAAAATCCTTATCCCCTGAAAAACAGTGCATGACACCTTTTATTGACGAGCCTAATACCCCTTTCAAGATACTGATGGTATCCTGATGAGCATCCCTATTGTGTATAATAATAGGTAAATCCCTCTTTTTTGCTTCTTCCAAAAGAGCAATAAATAATCTTTTCTGATTCTCTTTTCTGGACCTGTTTTTATAATAATCAAGCCCTATCTCTCCGATCGCGACTATCTTGCGTTTCCCCTCTTCCAGGTGATCCCTAAAGACCGATAGATCCTTTTCGCTTGTAATATCAGCGTCATGAGGATGGATACCGGCCGCGGCATATATAATATCAAATTCACTGGCAAGCTCTATTGACTTTTTTGTGCCGGCCACGCTTGATCCGACATTGATAATAGCCTCAATGCCATCCTTTTTTGCGCGTTCTATGACCAAAGGCATATCGTCCTTGAAATCTTTAAAATCCAGATGGCAATGAGTATCTATCAACATAGAGGCGACATCTCTCGAAGTCTTTTTACTATAGGCGGGATCTCTGCCAGGCAATGATCTATATCGCCTTCCGTAGTCTCATATCCAAGAGAAAATCTTATAGAACCCTGTGAAGTGTCTGGCGGGACCTTCATCGCAGTCAATACATGCGAAGGATCCAAAGAACCTGAGGTACAGGCAGAGCCTGTAGACGCATAGATGCCCTTTAGATCAAAATTCAATATCAGGGATTCTCCCTCGATAAACCTAAAACTGATATTAAGCGTATTGGAAAGCCGCTTTTCAGGGTGGCCATTTAAATATATCTCATCGAGCTCCTTCCTTAAACCATTCAATAGCTTTGATGCGAGTCTTTTGAGGCGTGCCTTTTCTTTTTCCATGTCTTTCATAGCGATCTCGACTGCCTTGCCAAAGCCAACAATACCAGATACATTAAGCGTTCCCGCGCGTTTATTTTTTTCGTGATGGCCGCCGCTCATAAAAGGGACTATCTTTACTCCTTTTCTGATATAAAGCACCCCTATACCCTTAGGCCCGTTCAACTTGTGCGCAGAAAAAGAACATAGGTCTATGCCCAAGTCCTCTACATCCATATCTTCCTTGCCAAGCCCCTGCACTCCATCCACATGGAAATAGATATTATGTTTTTTAGTGATCTTGGAGATCTCTTTTATAGGCTGGATACTGCCTGTCTCGTTATTTGCAAGCATGATAGATACGAGGGTAGTATCGCTCCTTATGGAATCTCTCAATTCATCCAGGTCCACTACGCCATTCTTATCAACACCTACAATACTTACATCAAAGCCAAGCTCTTTTTCCATGAATCGCGCTGATTCCAAGACCGCAAGGTGTTCGATCTGGCTTGTTATTATATGTTTTCCTTTATCTATATTTGCAAGGCCTACTCCTTTTATGGCAAAATTATCCGACTCTGTGCCTCCTGAAGTAAAGAATATATCCACTGGCTCTGTGCCTATAGAATCACCTATCACTTCTCTTGCATGCTCTACTGCCTTATAGGCTGATCGGCCTTTGGCATGCACGCTTGAAGAATTCCCGTATTCTTTGTCAAAATAAGGAAGCATTGCATCTATTACCTCTTTTCTGACAGCTGTTGTCGCATTATTGTCTAAATAGATCTCTTTCATATATCATCTCCCTAGTAGCGGGTCCCTGCCTCGCCTTGCTCGGCAAGGCGGGCTGCCAGCTTCTAATTTTACAATTTGATTTTTGATTTTTCTATTTTACTTCTATCCTAGGGAATAGAGGATCTCCCTTATTGATCTTTACTCCTGGCTTTGAAAGCCCTAATGAAAAATCCTTTAACGTGCATTTTTCTGTTATACCAAGCTGATCAGCCATTTTTAAAGATGTATCCGGCATAAAACTGGAAATAGCCACACTCACTATCCTTAACACTTCGTATAGATCATACATCATGTCCTTAAGTTCTTCGTATTTATTTTCTTTGCGGAGTTTCCAAGGAGCTTTATCCTCGATAAATTTATTTGCCATGCCTATAAGCTCCCAGATAGAGTTCAAGGCCTTTCCAAAGTCTATTTTTTCCAGAGAATCGCTGACCTCTTTACCGATGACTTCTGCTTTTCCTAGAAGGTTCTTTGTGATATCGCAGGATGTACCGCGATCTCTTCTTTCTGGCAATATACCGTCAAAATATTTCTCTATCATGGAAAGGGTCCTATTGAGTAGATTGCCCATGTCATTGGCAAGGTCACTATTGATCCTTGTTACCATAGCTTCCTCCGAGAAAGAGCCATCCATCCCAAAAGGCACCTCTCTTAAAAGAAAAAATCTATAGGCATCTACGCCGTATTTATCTACCATCTCAATGGGATTTATCATATTGCCTTTTGATTTTGACATCTTATCCTCGCCTATCTTCCACCACCCATGAGCGAATATGGTCTTTGGAAGAGGGATACCTGCCGCATAAAGCATGATCGGCCAATAGACAACATGAGGCCTTAAGATATCTTTCCCTATCATGTGTATATCCGCCGGCCAAAATCTATCAAATCTTTCATTATCATACCCATAACCGCACACGCTTATATAATTTATCAGGGCATCGAACCAGACATAGGTAACGTGGTCTTCGCTAAAAGGCATACTGATGCCCCATGAAAGCCTTGACTTGGGCCTGGAGATACATAAGTCATTTAATGGATTTTTCAAAAAACTCAGTATCTCATTCTTTCTTATGGCCGGCCTTACAAAATCTTCGTGGCTGTTTATATGACCTATAAGCCAATCTTGATATTTTGAAAGCCTGAAAAAATAGTTCTTCTCTTTTATGTGATCTACAGCCCTTTGACAATCCGGACATTTATCGTCTATAAGCTGCGGCTTTGTCCAAAAACTCTCGCATGGGGTACAGTACCATCCGGCATACTCCCCTTCATAAAGATCCCCTTTTTTATATAGCATATCTAATATGCTGGTTACGACCTTTATGTGTCTCTCATCCGTCGTACGGATAAAATCATCATAAGAGATATTCAGCTTGCTCCAAAGGGCCTTGAACCTGGGGACGATAGAATCCACGAACTCCTTGGGGCTCATCTTGTTCTTTTCTGAAGCCTCTTTTATCTTCTGGCCGTGTTCATCTGTGCCAGTAGAAAATAAGACATTTTCTCCTCTAAGGCGCCTGAATCTCGAAAGCACATCGCATGCGATGCTGGTATAAGAATGCCCTATGTGAGGGTTTCCATTGACATAATAAATAGGTGTAGTAATGTAAAATTTACTCATAAGGTTAGGGCTAGGGTTACGATGCTCGCCTCGGCATAGCTTTCGGCAAAGCCAGGCTCGTTTCGTTAATCGGCTACGCCTGCCTGCCAGTAGACAGGTTATCCTAAACCATTACTGATACGGGCTTCGTTGCCATAACCGTTGCCAAGTTTTATTATTTATTATAATTTACCTCTACCTGTTTTCCGCTTTCTAATTCCACGGTCACTTTTTGCTTCAACGGATTAATAGCTACTACCTTGCCTTTGCCTTCCTTGGTCTTAATGACCTCTCCTTCTTTAGGAAGGCGCTTCAGGTAGCCTCTATAATTCTCGTATTCATAACCAAGACAGCACATAAGCCTCCCGCAGCAGCCCGATATCTTAGAAGGGTTAAGAGGCAGGTTCTGTTCCTTGGCCATTCTTATTGTAACAGGCTCAAAGCTTTTTAAAAAACTAGCGCAGCACAAAGGCCTCCCGCAATGGCCAAACCCGCCAAGCATCCTTGCCTCATCCCTGACCCCGATCTGCCTAAGCTCTATCCTGGCCTTGAATATATGAGCAAGGTCTTTGACAAGCTCCCTGAAATCTATCCTCTCTTCTGAAGTAAAATAAAATACGAGCTTTGTCCCGTCAAAGGAATATTCCGAATCTATAAGTTTCATGTCGAGCTTGCGTTCTTGTATCTTCCTAACACACGTCTGGAATACGCTCTTAATGCGCTTTTTATTATCTGATATCCTATGCAAGTCCTCCTTTGTCGCTATCCTGACGATATTCTTTAACGGCTTATCAAGGTCCGCTTCCAATATCAGTTCTATATCGCTTATGATCTGGCCATAATCCTGGCCTCGTTCTACCTCGACTATCACATAATCGCCCGCTTTGGGCTTTATATCATTGGTATTATAATACATTATGTTCCCGGCTTCTCTTAACCTTACCTGTATTGCTTCCCTCATATCACCCTCTTTTTAATTCTATTGCCATATTGAACAATGCAATCTTAGGATTTACGTTTTTCCTTATGAAAGTTATTGTATCTACTATGTTAGAGATGTTCTTTTCAAGGGCCTCTTTTTTAAACCTGTCAGCGTATGAGATTATCTCTTCAGATCTATCTATATTTAACAGGCCTTCCTTGTCCTTGGTAAACTTTGCCACCAAAAGGTCCCTATACCAACTCAAAAGTATATAGAGCGCCTCTTCGACACCTTCCTTATCCATTGCCTTTAAAGAAGCCTCTTTTAATATCGCGCTCTTTTTAAAGAAAAAATCATTAAGGACCTGGTCTCTTTTTGATATCAGGTCCTTGTCTTTAAATAGAACAGCTTTTCCCAGGCTGCCTAAAGACATATGCGAGAATAAAACAGCTTCCTTTTCTTCAAAGCCCCTCTCCACCAGAAATTCCCTTATCCTGTTTTTCTTTATCAAATTAAACTTTATAACCTTGCATCTTGAAACTACGGTAGGCAGGATACCCATGACATTGGAGGCTGTAAGTATCAATATATGGTTTAGGGGCGGTTCTTCCAGTATCTTTAAAAGCGCGTTTTGAGCCTCTATAGTAAGCGACTCTGCATTATTTATAATAAAAAATCTTTTTTTAGCTTCGTATGGCTTCAAGCTGGCCTGATAGATGATATCTCTCGCCTTATCTATTTTTATAGAACGGGACGGGCCTTCCGGGATTATATCAAAGACATCAGGATGGTTTCCTTTGATGATCTTTTTGCATGATACACATTCATCACATGAGCCATCCTTGCTCACATCCTCACAATTCAATACCTTTGCAAATTCCATCGCAAAAGTCCTCTTGCCTGTGCCGTCAGGCCCCAAAAATAGATAAGACCCTGCTGCCTCATCCTTCTCTATCATATTCAATATAGTCTTTATAGCTGTAGGCTGCTCTATTATATTATTAAATGACATAACATTATTTAACTTATTATTAAATGCGCTTCGTTAAATCCGAAATCAGAATATCGAAATCCGAACATCAGGATTTATAATTAAAATTTGTTTAGAATTTCGTATTTCGAGTTTCGAGTTTTCAATGTATATGTTCTAATACTATCTTTCTAATCTTCTCCTGTGTATTTTTTATTTCTCCAAGAGCTGACATTACTTTGACCCTTTTCGGCTCTTTCCTGGCAATAGCTAGATAGCCTTTACGTACCTTCTTGTGATAGCTAAGCGACTTTGATTCCATCCTGTCTTTCTTCCCAGTAGACCGCCTAAGGCCTGAGGATGCATCCAGATCAAGTAAAAATGTCACATCAGGAGTTATGCCTTGCGTAACATGTTTCCCTATATCTTTTATCAATCTTACGTCTATCCCTCCCGCATAACCCTGATATGCGATAGTCGCATCCATGAACCTATCACATATCACTATTTTTCCGCTGGCTAAAGCAGGCAGGATCTTTTTCTTCATTATCTCTACTCTTGCTGCCATATATAAGAGCATCTCTGTCAGGCTGTCCATGCCTTTATTCTTAGTGCTTAAAAGCGCTTTTCTTATCTCTTCGCTTATCCTGACCCCTCCCGGCTCTCTAGTATGAAGCACTCTATAGCCTTTTTTCTTTAAGGTATCAGCTAATTTTTTAGAATGAGTGGTCTTGCCGCACCCCTCACAACCTTCAAATGTTATAAATATACCTTTTTTTTTATGCATAATATAATTTCATGAGCGGGTCATGTCTTCTGATTTACCCCGTCAGTGCTCGCTGACACTGCGCGCTGTCGGGGCCCCCAAATCAGAAGCCACCCGCTTCAAATATCCAGTTAGTTTTACAGTTATCCACAAGGTAGGTGACCCTTAAGGGTCACCTACCTTTCAACGCAATCCCAGGCCTATTCCCCAAATACCTTACTTTACTCTCCACGTTGTGCCGTCTTTAGTGTCTTCGAGTGCTATATCCAACCTGTCCAGATCTTTCCTTATTTTGTCAGCCTTTTTGAAATCCTTGCTCTTTTTTGCTTCAGTTCTTTCTTTTATCAAAATACTTATCTCTTTTTCTGAGATCTTTACCTGTTTTTTAAGAAAACTCAAACCAAAAACATCTGCCATTTCTTTTATTATGTCCATGGCGTAGTGTAACTTAAAACTTTTTAACTCATCTTCGCTATCTAACAGTTTATTGCATATACTAACCATATCAAATAAAACTGCCAAGGCCTTTGGAGTATTGAAATCGTCATCCATTGCCTCATCAAATCTCTTGCGAAATTCTTCGATCTGTGCATATTTTTTTCCATTACCTGTGGCTTGTGGCTTGCAACCTGCGGCCTTACTGAATAATATCATTATTCTATCATATGCATTCTTGGCCTCATCCATCCTTTCCCATGAAAAATCCACTGGATGGGAATAATGGGTCTGTAAAAATAATATCTTTAGTACATCGGAAGAATATCTATTTAAGATCTCATCTATCGTGATAAAATTTCCAAGGGATTTTGCCATCTTCTCCTTATTTATGGTCAAAAGCCCATTATGTATCCAGACACGAGCGAATTTTTTACCAGCTCCTTCAGATTGCGCGATCTCATTCTCATGATGAGGGAATATCAGGTCTATCCCCCCTCCATGTATATCAAACTCATCCCCCAAAATATCCGAACTCATCACTGAACACTCTATATGCCAGCCAGGCCTGCCATCACCCCACGGACTGGGCCAGGATACTTCGCCATCTTTAGCTTTTTTCCATAAAGCAAAATCCAGCGGATCTTTCTTATTATCTCCCGGAGATACTCTCGCTCCGGATTCTAAGGCCCCTAAACTCTGATTGGATAATTTTCCATAATCCTTGGCTTTTTTTATATCAAAATATACATCCCCCTCCGAGACATATGCCTTGCCATTTTCAATAAGGATATTTATAAAATCTACCATCTTATCGATATAGTCTGTGGCTTTTGGTTCTTCAGTAGGACGCTTGATCCCCAGCTTATCCATATAATCATGATAAGAACCAAGATATTTGTCCGTTACCTTGCTCACAGCCTCTTTGATATCTAAACCTTTAAATTCTTCCTGGGCCTTATTGATGATCTTATCGTCGACATCAGTGACATTCCTTACAAAATTTACTTTGCAGCCTTTATATTCAAAGTATCTATAGATAACGTCAAATACATACGCGCTTCTTGCATGCCCTATATGAGGCTCATCATAGACAGTAGGCCCGCATACATACATGCCGACCTTACCGTCATTTAGCGGCTTGAATTCTTCTTTCTTTCTAGTTAAAGTGTTAAATATTTTAATAGCCATATTGATTATAAAACCCGAAATCCGAATATCGAAATCCGAAACATATAAGTTTAAGATTTAGAATTTCTTCTTTCATTTTACTAGGCACGCGACAGCATACGCAGCTAATGCTTCGCCTCTGCCAAGAGCTCCTATGCCTTCCTGCGTAGTAGCTTTTATATTCACGCTGTCTTTATCAATGCCTATAGCGGCTGCTATCTTTTCTTTCATGTCTTTCTTGAATGGCGCGATCTTAGGCTCTTCTAATATTATTACAGAGTCTATATATTCAACCCTGAATCCCTTATCCCTGATCTTATCTACGACATGCTTTAATAGTATTATGCTTTCTATGCCAAGATATCTATCATCGGTATCAGGAAACTGTACCCCAATATCATCAAGGCCTGCTGCTCCTAGTATTGCGTCGCATACTGCATGTAAAAGCGCATCTCCGTCCGAATGCCCTTTCAGGCCTTTCATGTGGGGTATCTCTATGCCGCCTAACATAAGAGGCCTGTCTTCTACAAATCTATGTATGTCGTATCCTATACCTACGCGCATAAATACCTCCAAAAAAATGTCTATCGGCTACGGCTACGCCTGCCTGCCAGTAGGCAGGTTACCATAACCCTTACCGATACGGGCTTCGTTACCGTTTAACGTAACCGTCTATTCATTAATACCTTTGCTATTTCCAGATCTTCCTTGGTAGTGATCTTTATATTACTATATGACCCCATGACTACCTTAGGCCTCACCCCTATAGACTCTACCAGCATACAGTCGTCTGTAATAACAGACTTTGGCCTTATTTTTTTATAGGCCTTTTCTAACAGATCTTTTCTAACTACCTGCGGGGTCTGCGCCTCCCAGAATCTCTTTCTGATAGGCGTATAGGATATAAGATCTTTTTCTACATATTTTAATGTAGGTTTTACAGGTACAGCTACGCAGCTAGCTTTATATTTCTTAGCTGCTTTTATAGATGAGTCTATTATCTCATTAGATATATTAGGCCTTACAGCGTCATGGACCAGGATATAATCTACATCTTTTGACACGCTCTTTAATGCATTAAGAACAGAATCTTTTCTTTCCTTCCCGCCTTCTACGACTTTGGTCTTTTTAATAGAGAATCTTTTTATCAAACGCTCTGCCAAGGCCATATTTTCTTTATCACAGGCCACTATTACTTCTGATATACTCTTAGATCTTGAAAGCCTGGATAGAGTATGTATGAGTATCGGCTTATCTTTGATCCTTATATAAGGTTTGGGTATGCTGGATCTTATTCTCTTGCCTTTACCAGCAGCAGGCACAATAGCAGCGACCTTCATAATATTAATGCTTGTTGTTCTTCTTTATATCTTCAGGCAATTTACCAAAGATCATCCTGCCAGCTGTAGTCTGGAGCACGCTTCCTACGATAGACTTTACGTTCTGCCCTATAAGACGCCTTGCATTATCTACCACTACCATAGTGCCGTCTTCGAGATAACCGACTCCCTGATTATATTCTTTGCCTTCTTTTATGAGCCTTATCTCCAATGTCTCCCCTGGCAATACGACAGGCCTCAGGGCATTGGCAAGTTCATTGACATTCAAGACCTTTACCCCCTGGATCTCAGCGATCTTATTAAGGTTATAGTCATTGGTAAAGACCTTTGCGCCCAAGATTTTCGCAAGCTTGATGATCTTGGCATCGACTTCTTGTATGTCATGAAAATCCTCGTTGTGTATCTTTATGTCCACAGATTGATTTTTCTGCAGTTTTCCCAAAATATCCATACCTCTTCTACCACGCGCCCTTTTAAGGGAATCACTGGAATCAGCTATCTGCTGGAGCTCTTTCAGCACAAATCTAGGTACTACAAACTTGCCTTCTAAAAACCTGACATTGCATATATCTACTATACGGCCGTCTATAATAACACTGGTATCTAATAATATCAGCTCATCCTTCTGGTCTTGCCTTGAGAACTTTACGTAAGGGACTATTATATTGAATTCATCTCTCCCGCGTATAGCCACTATCATGCCAAGATAACAGAATATAAGCGTGAGTATTACCTTTGATGAATAAAGAAAGGTCTCATCCATGGGTATCAAGGAGATAGTGTCTGAGATAAGTTTTGCCATTATAAGCCCGAATATAAGGCCGAATACCGCTGAAGAAAGCCCTCTTACTGAAACTTTTCTCATTGTAAATTCAAACAGGCTTATTGATATTGCCACTACAAAACCTATAATTGCGCCTAAGATGCTGAAATCCCCTCCCCCATCAGCCTGTATAAAAGAACCTATCTGAAAACCTAACACAATACTAAGCAATATAAAAAATACACGTATAAATACTAAAGTCATGATGCCTCCTATGTTTTATTCCATTCTCTTTTTCCAATCCTTGGGTTTATTTAGAAGTTTCCAAGGATTCTTCTTGATATCAAGTATCATCTCATCTATATGGTTATATAGCGAATCATCTGTCATAAACCTGCCTACAGTCCCCCTGCCTTCTTTTGCCTGAGCAACTACCTCTCTAAGGTCAAATGTGATCTTCTCTATATTAGCCACTATTTCTTTTAAAGAGGCCTTTGTCTCTTCATTACCTACGACCTCATTGACCTCTCCCAGTATCTTATCTATCTTCGCGAGCGTACTCTTTGTCTCGCGCGTCAATTCTTCTGTAGAGATAGGGTCCTGGCCTCTCAGGGTCCCATTCCTGCCTACAAGCTTGGACTCTTTTGTGCCTGGGACTATCTCAAGGTATTTTTCTCCCAATAAGCCCAATGTATTTATGGTAGCTTTAGCATCTTCGTTTACCAATGTATTTTGAGAGACCCACAAAAGAAGATTCACCATAGGCCTGTCTTCTTCTTGGTCAAAATAAACCGCTACATCCTGGACCTCTCCGACCTCCACGCCTGCATACCTGACAGGTGCGCCTTTATTGATGCCGTTTGCAAAATTGAACACTACATTCAAGGTATATCCTCTTTTTATACTATAGAAATTACCTATAGAAAATATGATGACTGACAGTATGACCAGCCCTATAAAGATAAATATACCTACCTTAAGTTCAAAATTTGACCTTGTGAACATTTTATCCTCCGTTTTCGGTGATCGGGCCTACAGCTGCGCCTGTTATGAATTGATGGACTACCGGATCCTCTGTATTCTTTATTTCATCCGGTGTGCCACACGCAATGATCTTGCCGTTATATAGCATGGCTATCTTGTCTGCTATCTTATACGCGCTTACCATATCATGGGTAACTACGATAGAAGTCATATTGAGCTTGCGATCCAGATCGAGTATAAGGTTATTTATGGAATCCGCCCCTATAGGGTCTACGCCAGTAGTAGGCTCGTCATATAAAATTATTTTAGGGTCATTGCATATTGCCCTGGCCAGGCCGACTCTCTTCTTCATACCACCGCTCAATTCAGCTGGCATAAGGTCTTCTATATTCCTTAACCCTACGAGTTCCAACGCACGGCTTACTTTTTTCTGTACATCATCTTCACGCATATCAGTATGCTCTCTCAACGCGAAACCAACATTCTCTCCTACGGTCATAGAATCAAAAAGCGCTGCGCCCTGGAAAAGCATACCAAAGCTAAGCCTTAAATGGTCAAGTTCTTTATCATCCATCTTACTGATATCCTTGTTATCTATGATTATCTGGCCCAGATCCGGCTTCAAGAGCCCTGCTATATGTTTTAATAGGACACTCTTCCCGCATCCAGAACGCCCTATTATGACCATGACCTCCCCAGACTGAATATTGAGGTTCAGGTTATTCAAGACTCTTTTATCTCCGAACGATTTTAATAAATTTATTATCTCTATCATAAGCTTTACGGAAAAATAAAATAAAAAAGCGCTGTGATCAGACAGTCAGAAGCTATTATTAAAATAAAAGATGTCACCACAGAAAGGGTCGTAGCCTTACCTACGCCTTCTGCTCCACCCTCGGTCCTAAAACCCTCATAACAAGCTATGATACATATGATCATAGAAAATATAAGTGACTTAAAAAGCCCTGTGAATAGATCCTTGAATATGAGCGGGTCAAATGTCATATCCCAATATATCGTATGTCCGATAAGTAATTTATATACCCCTATCAGATACCCCCCTATTATACCCAGCATATCCGCATACACGGTAAGGAGCGGCAGCATTATACAAAGCGCCAGGAACCTAGGCACAACAAGATATTTTATGGGGTTTGCCGCGAGGGTCTGAAGCGCGTCTATCTGTTCTGTGACTTTCATGGTCCCAAGTTCAGCTGTGATACTAGCCCCTACCCTGCCGGCTATTACAAGCGCTGTAAGTACTGGTCCTAATTCTCTTACCATGGACAATGCGACAAGGCTGGCTATATAGATCTGCGCGTTCATCTTTGTCAATTGATAAGCGCTTTGGAGCGCAAGGACCATCCCAGTAAAAAAAGACACCAAGAATACGATAGGAAAACTTAAGACCCCAATTTTGTACATCTGCGCAAAAAATTCTTTTTTCCTAAAAGGAGGTATAAATATCTGGAATATAGTGTGCACAAATAAGTTGAATACCCCTCCTATATAAGTAAAAAAGTTTAATGTATTTTCTCCGAGCCTCTTTATCAGATGCTTCATACCAGCCTCTCCTTGATCAAAATCTTATATTGTGCTCTACGACAAAAAACTCTTCGTCTTCTTTTAGTTTCATCTTAAGGTTTTCTTTGCCGATCTTATACTCCAGGCTCATCTCTTCAGGCCTTTCCCTGTCCTGATAAGTCGTTAACCCATCGCTGGCGCTTGTCTTGAACCCTACTTTCATATTTTCATTGATGTCTTTGGTCATACTTAGCTCATTTTGGCTTTGTTTAGTGATATCCCAGCCATCCCAGACTATAGTCATCATATCAGATTTGATCCTGATACTATCAAATAGGTTACCTCTGGAAAAACTTCTCATATCAACATAGCCCTCCATGACGAGAAGCCCCCTGTCTTTTTGCTTTATAGTAGAATCTACTATGCTTATTATAGGGCCCAGGCCTTCAAGCCTGAGCGTTATCAAGTTATACTCTATAGGGCCTATTTTTCCGTTTCGTGATTCAATTATGCCGCTAGTAGACAGATTCGCTAATGGGCCTTTTATATTAAAGATTCCTCTTATAATGCCCATAGCGATATTAGGGTCTTTTAATCTAGCCAATATCGCTGCGTCCCTGATATCCGCCCTATCAATAGTAAATTCCACATTGATCTCATGAGGATACATAAGGCCTGCGGTCCCTTTAAGCTGATAAGACTTGCCCAACCTCAGATCCTCTATTTCAAGTACATCATCCAAAACAGTAAAAGACATGGCTATAGACCTAAAAGGGACTGAGTTCAGGGTAATATTCTTAGAATAAAGTTTTGCTGTATACCCTATATTATTGTCTTTTTTGTCTGTTAAGAACTTTCCTTTTGCAAAGACATCTCCGCTGATCTCTATATTCTTTAGATTAAGCCTTTCTAAAGCTATCCTTGAAGAAAAATAACCCCCTTTTAAAAAATTTATATCCAAAGAGACCTCTTTGTCCATTATATGGCCTGGCCCATCTTCTAGGTTATCAGCTGACTCTCTCGGCTCATAGCGCAAGGATGTATCTTCACTTATCACAAAATAATCTCTTTGTAGAAAAAAATGCACCCATAAAAACGCAGCTATCAGTAAGCCGATAAAAAACAAGAATCTCTTTTTGACTATTACTATCCGGTGCCCCACCTATATGGCTCCTTTTAAAAAAAACGACTACTTAAAAATTATAGTGCCGTTCTTTGCCGAGATCTTTATCAGTTTTTCTTTCTTTGACTTTTTCCCTATGATCTCTTCTGCCAAGGGATCCTCCAGAAGCCTCTGTATTGTGCGCTTTAGAGGCCTTGCTCCAAATATAGGGTCAAAACCCTTCTCTATCAAAAGTTCCTTTGCTTTCTTATCCAGCTCTATTTCTACTCCCTGTTCTTTTAGCCTAGCCATGACATCTTTGAGCTCTATCTCCACGATCTTGTAAAGATGCTCTTTCGTAAGGCCATGAAAGACTATCGTGTCATCGATCCTGTTTAAAAACTCGGGCTTAAAAGTCTTCTTGACCTTTTCAAGCAGCTTTTCTTTCGTGTTCTTATAAGTGAGCTCTTCTTTTTCCGACTTAAAGCCGATGGAACCCTGTTTTCTGAATATCTCTGCGCCTACATTGGATGTCATGATAAGGACTGCATTTCTAAAATCTACTTTTCTGCCAAAACTATCCGTAAGCCGTCCATCCTCTAATACCTGGAGCAATATATTGAACACATCCGGATGGGCTTTTTCTATCTCATCGAGGAGGACTACTGAATAAGGGCGCCTCCTGACCTTTTCTGTAAGCTGTCCGCCTTCTTCATACCCTACGTATCCAGGGGGCGCTCCTACCAGACGTGAGACATTGAACTTTTCCATATATTCTGACATATCGATCTGAATAAGCGCGTTTTCATCGCCGAACATAAATTCAGCCAACACTCTTCCAAGATGTGTTTTCCCTACGCCGGTAGGCCCCAGAAATATAAAAGAACCTATTGGCCTTTTTGGGTTTTTTATACCAGCCCTGGACCTTCTGATAGCATGAGCAATAGCAGAGACTGCTTCATCCTGGCCAGCGATCTTCTTGTGAAGCTCTTCTTCCATCTTTAAAAGTTTTTCTGACTCTTTTTGTTCAAGCCTCACTATGGGTATCCCTGTCCACTTTGACACTATATTTGCTATAAGCTCTTCGTCTACCGTAGGACGCGCTTCCATTCTTTCGCGTTTCCAATCCTGCCTGAATTTGTCCAGTTTCTTGCGGGCCTCTCTTTCTACGTCTCTCAGGTGGGCTGCTTTTTCAAAGTCCTGGTCTTTAATAGCATCATGTTTATCTTTACGTATCTTTTCTATATCCTGCTCCATGTTCTTGACTTCAGGAGGAGCGGTCATAATAGATATCCTTGCCTTAGCGCCTGCCTCATCTATCAAGTCGATCGCCTTGTCAGGAAGGAACCTTCCAGCTATATACCTATCAGAAAACTTGGCAGCTGCTTCGATCGCCTCATCTGTGATCTCTACCTTATGGTGCGCTTCGTACCTATCCCTAAGCCCTTTCAATATCTCTATGGTCTCATTCACTGTCGGAGGATCTACCATTATAGTCTGAAAACGCCTTTCTAAAGCTGCGTCTTTTTCTATATGTTTTCTGTATTCATCCAAAGTAGTAGCCCCGATACACTGTATCTCGCCTCTGGATAAAGCAGGCTTCAGGATATTAGAGGCATCTATCGCGCCTTCCGCGCCTCCCGCGCCTACCAATGTATGCAGTTCATCTATGAACATTATGACATTCGTGGATCTTTTCATCTCATCCATGACTGCTTTTATTCTTTCTTCAAACTGGCCTCTATATTTTGTGCCTGCTACCATTAGCGCCAAGTCAAGTATTATGACTTTTTTGTCCTTTAATAACTCAGGTACATCTCCTTTTATTATATTCTGAGCTAACCCTTCCACTATCGCGGTCTTACCAACGCCGGCTTCTCCCAATAGAACTGGATTATTCTTTGTACGGCGTGACAATATCTGTATGACTCTTTCTATCTCATTATGCCTTCCTATTACAGGGTCCAGTTTATTATCTTTGGCAAGCTGTGTAAGGTTCCTGCCAAATGCATCAAGCGCCGGAGTCTTTGAGGCAGTCTTTGTACTCGGTTGCGATGAAAGGCCTTCTTGTTCCTGAGGCTCTGAACCAAATCCTGGAGTGGCTGAACCCAAAAGCTCTATTATCTCTTTCCTGACCTTTTCCAGGTCTAAGCCGAGATTCAATAAGACCTGGGACGCAACGCCATCCCCCTCTCTTATCAGGCCCAGCAATATATGCTCTGTGCCTATATAATTATGGCCCAAAGACCTTGCCTCTTCGCCTGAAAGCTCTATTGCTTTTTTTGCCTTTGGTGTAAAAGGTATGTCTCCGGAAATAACAGTCGATGGCCCTGGTTTTACGATCTTTTCTACCTCGAGCCTTATCTGCTGCAAACTAAGGCCTATTTTCTGGAGCACTACTGCCGCGACCCCTTCTCCTTCTCTTACCAGGCCAAGCAAGATATGCTCTGTGCCTATATAATCATGGTTAAACCTCTTTGCCTCTTCCTTAGCAAGTAATATTACCTTCCTAGCGCGTTCAGTAAAACGATTCAGCATCTTGAACCTCCTATAATATTAGTAAATCTTATGATATTTTTTCCCTGATAAGTTCTGCCCTTTTGACATCTCTTAGATTCGGAGAAAGTTTTTTCTTTTCATTTTTCTGCAAATGCGCGGGTTGAGTGACTATAAAAAGTTCATTTATCAAGGCCCTGTCCACCTCTTTTAAAAGATTCAGGTCCACCCCTAACCTCACAAGTGAAAGAAGGTCTATCGTCTCGTTAGATGTGATTATATAAGCGCTTTTCAGCGTACCATATGCCCTAAAGATCCTGTCCTCAAGGACAGCCCTATTTTGAGAGAGAAGCGCTTCTCTAGCGCTATGCTCATGGTCGACTATCTGTTTTATAATACGTTCTATATTATCTATGATATCCTCTTCTTTCTGCCCCAGCGATACCTGATTGGATATCTGGAAGAAATTGCCGCTTGCTTCTGTGCCTTCGCCATACAAACCTCTCGCTGTCAGGCTTAGCTTTGTAATAGCCTGCAATACTTTTCCGATCTGTTTTGTCATGACCAGGCTTGGTAAATGCAGCATAACAGATGCCCTCATGCCTGTCCCTGTATTTGTAGGGCAAGCTGTAAGGTATCCGAAGTTTATTGAAAAAGCATATTCAATAATAGAGCTGAGCTCATCGTCGACATCATTTATAATATAAAGCGCGTCTCTAAGGTCAAATCCTGACTTCATGACCTGTATGCGCATATGGTCTTCTTCGTTTATCATAATGCTTACGACTTCCCTGTCTCCTATGCAAAGCCCTTTATTATCAGCATCTACACTGTGTTCTTTGCTCATAAGATGCCTCTCTACCAAAAATTGCCTGTCAACTGTATCAAGCTTGCCTATATCAAGGTACAAAGAATTCTTTATTTTCTTGGAAGAGTTTATAGCCTCTTTACAGATATTCAATACTTCTTCCTGTTCTTTCTTGCTGGCCCAATGGCTAAAGGGATACTTCGCCAGGTTCCTGGCAAGCCTTATCCTAGAAGATATAACTATATCAGAATTAGGCCCTGTAGACCGAAGCCATTCACCTTGACTATGCAATAGATCGTCTAATTTCATAAATAAGCCCTCTTGTCTTGATCGTAACTGTCATTTTTTATTTTTTTCTATCTCTTTGATCTTGTCCCTTACCTTTGCCGCTTCTTCAAATTCTTCCAGCTGTACTGCTTTTTTAAGTTTTTCTTTTAGGTCTTTTAATTCATTTTTGGTCTCGTGGTTTTTGATCTCATTGACCTTTAAAGCCTTTGATATCTTCTTGGGAGACTTTCCATAATGCTGGCTTGAGCCATGTATCCTCTTTAGAAGCGGCACAAGAGCGTCCTTAAAAGCTGAATAGCATTCCCCGCACCCAAGCCTTCCTACTTTTTTAAAATCTTCATAGGTCAACCCGCATTTGGCGCACTTTATCTTTGCTTCTTTCTGTGTATCAGTAAATTGAGTCCCGCCAAAATCAGCAAGTCCAGCCAATAGATCTGCCAAACCAAAATGACTCTCCATCTGAGCGCCTTTTTTCTGAGCGCATCCTTCACACAGATGAAGCTCTGTCATCTTCTCGTCTACGATCTCTGTCAAGTGGACTGTTGCCTGATCTTGTCCGCATATGTCACAAACCATTGGCGCCTCCTAGTATTTAACTCCTGTAGTACCTGTCAGATCCTTGAACTCTTCCATCAATCTCAGCGTGATCTTTCCTGGTTTTCCAGAGCCGATCTTTCTTTCTTCGATACTCACAACCGGCATGATCTCAGCAGCAGTGCCAGTAAGAAAACACTCGTCTGATATATAAAGATCGTGCCTTGTCAAGATCCCTTCCTTTACATCAAGCTTCATCTTCCTGCCTAGATCCATAACACATCCCCTTGTAATACCCTTTAAGATACCAAGATATGCGGGAGGAGTTATCAAAGTTTTCCCATTTATAATGAAGATATTATCCCCTGTACACTCTGCCACATACCCAGATGCAGTGAACATAAGCGCTTCTTCATAACCATTGTTTATACCCTCGATCTTAGCAAGGATGTTATTAAGATAATTCAAGGATTTTATCTGAGGGTTCAATGCCTCCGGTATATTCCTGGGAGTAGGCACTGTAATAAGCTTAAGGCCTTCTTTATATAGTTTTTGAGGATATAGAGAGATCTTATCCGTGATGATTATAATTGAGGGCCTTTCACACTTTCTAGGGTCAAGGCCCAGGTCTCCTATGCCGCGCGTTACAATAAGCCTGATATAAGCATCATCTAGTTTATTCAATCTCAAGGTATCTACTACAGCCTTTGTCATAGCGTCTTTGGAGAGTTCTATCTTCAGCATAATGCCATGGGCAGATTCATAGAGCCTGTCTATATGCTCCTTTAATTTAAAGACTGATCTATTGTATGAACGGATACCCTCGAATACGCCATCTCCATATAATAAGCCATGGTCAAAAACAGATATCTTGGCATTTTCTTTGTCAAAATATTCACCATTAATATACACTTTTGAACCCATAAGACCCTCCGTTTATTTTATAGCAACATTCCGTCCCTGATCTCTAATATTCTCTCTGTCTTTTTAGCTACCTCTTTATCATGAGTCACGATAACAATGCTAGTCTTATATGACTCGTTAAGTCTAAATAAGATACCTAGGATATCTTCTCCCATCTTAGAGTCCAGGTTCCCGGTAGGCTCATCGCACAACAGTATATCAGGCCTATTTATAATAGACCTTGCGATCGCTACTCTCTGCTGTTCCCCTCCGGAAAGCTCACTTGGCCTATGATGGGCCCTTTCCTCAAGGCCAAATTCTTTCAATATGCCAGATGCTTCTTTTTTCAAGCTGTTTTTATTCCTTTTTCCTATCAACCCTGATAACATCACATTTTCCAACGCTGTAAATTCATGCAGCAGGTGGTAGAACTGGAATACAAAACCTATTTTTTTATTTCTGAGGTTAGCCTTTTCAGGTTCCCTCAGTGAATAGAAATCCGAATCATATAGATAGACTTTCCCAGAGCTTGGCTTGTCTATACCTCCTAAAATATGTAAGAGCGTTGACTTCCCTGCCCCAGAAGGCCCTACTATAGCAAGTCTTTCTCCTTTTTTGACTTCAAGGCTTACTCCTCTTAAAACCTGGATATCTATCTTACCTTCTTTATATGTCTTTCGTATCTCATCAGCGCGCAGCATAATATTTATTCATATCTCAATGCCTCTACAGGCTGCATCCTCGAAGCCTGATAAGCCGGATACAGCGTAGAGACTAAACTTATCAATATAGCTATGGATACCACTGTAAAAATATCCATTGGGTTCAAATTGACAGGCAGCTTATCTATATAATAGATATCTCTCGGCAATTTTACAAATCCGTAAGTCCCTAAGAGAACGCACAATAATACTCCGCAAGAGCCTCCCAAGACAGTCCCTGCTAAACCTATAAAAAATCCATTGAATACAAAGATCTTTCTTATGCTAGAGGATTTGCTTCCTATGGCCTTCAAGATGCCTATATCTTTTGTCTTTTCCATTACCATCATTATAAGCGTAGATACTATATTGAAACAGGCTACCAATACTATTAAAGCAAGTATTATAAACATAGTTATCTTTTCAAGTTGAAGCGCGCTGAATAAATTCTTGTTTAGGTCCTTCCAGCTTGACACCCAATAGCTATAGCCGATGGTCTCCTGGATAATGTTCTTTACCTCATCTACTCTATCTACATCATGCAATCTTATTCCAATGCCGCCTGCCAGGCCATTTACCCCGTAAAATTCCTGAGAAGATGCCAGATTCGAAAAGACAAGGTTCATATCATAATCAAACATCCCTGAATTAAAGATACCTGATATTATAAACTCTTTTGGCTTAGGGTGCTCGGCTGATATCAAAGAAATCTTGCCGCCTACTATTAAGTTCAACCTCCAGGCAAGCTCTCTTCCTACCAGCACTGTCCCAGGGTCTTTTGGTAAAGACCCTGTTTCTAAATATTTTCCTATATTAGTGACCTGTCTTTCTCTTTCAGGGTCTATGCCCCTTAATACAACACCGATCACCTTATCCTGTTCTCTTATAAGCGCCTGGCCATTTACAAACGGCGAACTTGACGCTACCCCAGGAAGAGAATTGAGCCTTTCGACTAAAAAATCATAATCCTCTATACCGCCTTCTCTTTCAACTATTAGGTGCGAATTGGTCCCGATGATCTTATCTTTAAGCTGTTTATCAAAACCGCTCATCACTGCAAGGACCACTATCAATGCCATCACTCCGACTGCAATGCCAAGTATAGAGATGACGCTTATGATAGAAATAAATTTTTCTTTGCGTTTCGAATTTAAGTACCTATAACTTATCCAAAGTTCGTATAACATCACTGTTCTGGTTTTAGTTGAGGGAATAAAATTACATCCCTGATCGATGGCTGATTAGTCAATAGCATCACAAATCTATCTATGCCTATCCCAAGCCCTCCTGCAGGAGGCATGCCATATTCAAGGGCCCTGACAAAATCTTCGTCTATCTTCTTGACAGATTCCTGCCCTATCAGTTGATCTTCGAACCTCTTTTTCTGCTCTATGGGGTCATTGAGCTCTGAATAGGCATTTGCTATCTCCATCCCGCCTACAAAAAGTTCAAACCTGTCAGTAAGAAGAGGGTCGCCTTTTTTCCTTTTTGCCAGAGGGCATAGTTCTGCGAATAAGTCAGTGACGAAAATAGGCTTATCCTGTATCTCAGGTTCAAGCATCTCGCTTGTTATATTGACTATCTGGGACCTTGTTATATCCTTGCCCTTGAAATCCATGCCCTTTGCTTTTAATTTCTCGATCCATGCTTTTGCGGGATCATCCGGATTGATATCATATCTCTTCTTGATCTCATCCCTAAAAGACCATCTTGGCCATGGCGGAGTAAGGTCTATCTCCTGGTCTTTAAACTTTATTTTCGAAGTGCCCAGTATATCCATTGCTATATGATTAAATAGGTCCTCTGTAAGTTTCATCATGCCTGAACAATCAGAATAGGCCTCATATACTTCTAGCATTGTAAACTCAGGGTTGTGACGGACAGATATGCCCTCATTCCTGAAATTCCTATTTAGTTCATATACCTTGTCCAATCCTCCTACTAAAAGCCTTTTTAGATAAAGTTCTGGCGCAAGCCTTAAGTATAGATCTGCATCAAGGGCATTATGATGGGTCTTAAAAGGCTCTCCTGCTGCTCCGCCAGACAAAGACTGCATCATAGGGGTCTCTACTTCCAGGAATCCTTTATTATCCAGATAACTCCTTATCTTTGATATGATCCTGCTTCTAAGCTTAAAGACCTCTCTTACGTCTTCATTTACTATCAAGTCAACATACCTTTGACGATATCTTATCTCTACATCTTTTAAACCATGCCATTTTTCCGGAAGAGGCCTAAGGCCTTTACTAAGTAAAGTTATCTCATCAGCAAATATTGTGGTCTCCCCTGTCTTGGTCTTGAATAGCCCGCCCTTTACCCCTAATATATCCCCTATATCTAATCTTTTAAATATATTATTAAAGGCGTCTTCTCCGATCTTACTGGCTTTTATATAGATCTGTATCCTGCCGCTTGAATCCTTTAAGTCAAGAAAACTGCTTTTGCCGTGTTCGCGGAGCGCGGTGATCCTGCCAGCTGTCTGTATGTCTTTTCCTTCTTCAAAATCCTTGGCCAGCTCTCCTATAGGCAAAGCCTTATCAAACCTTTCTCCGTAGGCATTGATACCTATCTCCTTGAGAGCGCTTAACTTATCAAGTCTTTGTTTAATAAACTCATTCATCTCTAACATAGATATATACTCCTTATTTCGTCAATTATATATTATATATATAATAGTGTCAATAGAATTAGAGACGTTTTCCAACCCCTTAGGGAACCTGCCCTTTTCCCAATCGGGAAACTGTCATATTGAAAAATTTTTGAAAGAAAACCGGACTTTTATTTGTCTATAATAGTAAAGGGCCACTAAACCAAAAAGGAGGTCAACATGCCTAATGGGCCAAGACTACTAATAAAAAATTCCTGCTATCACATAATCGCAAGAGGTAATCAAAAGCAGGTAATATTCAAAAGCAACCTGGATTATGAAGAATATTTGAAACGAATAAGTCATTACAAGGTAAAGTACCAATTCAAGCTATATAGCTTTTGCTTAATGCCTAACCATATACACATGATCGGACAAATAGAGAAAGAAAAAAACTTATCAAAATTCATGCATGGACTCAATCGTTCCTACACAGCTTATTTTAATGAAAAATATAATAAAGTTGGGTATCTTTGGCAAGGTAGATTCAAGAGCAAAATAATTACTAAAGATAAGTATTTGATAGATTGTCTTACTTATATTGAGTTAAATCCTGTAAGGGCAAATATTGTAACTACTCCATATGAATACAAATGGAGTAGTTACAAAGAAAGGGTCTTAAAAATAACTTCTAATGGAAGACTGATCAATGCTCTAGCAATCCAAGGGACAGCTTCCTGATTAGCCCAGAAACAGTTTCCTTATTGGGTTGGAAAACGTCTCTAGTATTTTACGATGGAGGTCTTGTGACCTGTTATAAAGAGTGGTGTATTTTTATCTCTTACGTCACTATATATACGGCCGTGCGGGTCTATAAAACATGAATATCCTGTATTAGCGCACCTGACAACGCTTACCCTATTTTCAATTGCCCTAAATACAGAACATGCTGCATGCTGGAATGAAGCCGGGGTATTACCGTACCATCCATCATTTGTAATGACTATTAAAAATTCTGCTCCATCTTTAACAAACCTTCTTGCAAGCCCTGAAAATATGTCTTCAAAGCATATTAAGACAGCGAATTTGATGCTGCGGGGTACGGGTGACAGGGTACGGGTGACGGGTGATACTCCTAAAGTAAATATCTCATATTTCAGTCCTGGAGTAAACTCCCCTAAAGCCCCTAACACCAGATCATGCAATGCTGGTATCTTTTTTGAAAACGGCACATATTCTCCAAAAGGCACCAGATGGACCTTGTCATACTCTCCGATGACCTTACCATTTTCTGATATAAGAATAGCACTATTGAAATTCTCGTAGTTACCTTTTATCGTATTGGCTCCTATCAAAATAGGCGTATTAGACTTTTTTGCCAGGCCCAACACTTTGTCTGTGATATCTTTATTTTTCCTAAAAAAGCCTGGCAATGACGTCTCCGGCCAGACAACAAGATCGGTATTATCCAGCGCAGCTATTTTGGTCAGGGTTGAATATTTTTCAAAAATACTCTCTGTCGCCTTAGGATCCCATTTTAGTTCTTGCGGGATATTACCCTGTATGACCGAGATAGCTATATCCTTTTTTTTGAATTCCTGATTAAGCCTTATCCTTCCATAACTAACTATGCTGAATACTACTAAGATAATGATAATAGTTTCTTTAAGTGATCTTTTGAACAACTGATATATTGCAAAATTGACTGCCATGATCACAAATGAAACTCCGCATACACCCAAAAGATCAGCTATCTGTATAAAGTGCAGATTTTTATACTGTGAGTAGCCCAAAAGAAGCCATCCAAATCCTGTAAATAGACGGCTCTGGATGTATTCAAGTAATATCCATATGAGTGGAATAGACACTACATTAAGGGTAACGGGTAACACCTGCCTGCCGGCAAGGCAGGGGCAGCGGGATACGGGGTACGGGGTACGGGCCAGATAATTAAAAAATAATCCGAATATACCAAAATATACCGCCAGATATAAAGAAATGATTATCAGTCCAATGGCTGTAACATGATAAAGCCAGTAAAGCCCTCCAAGATAAAATAAGAATCCTGCAAGATATGATATAAAGAATGACTTTATCCTTGATCTAGACTGAAGTGCAAAAAAGAGCGGGACAAACCCTATAAAGACAAAAAGGCTGCATTTATAACTGAAAAAACTAAGCGCTAAAAGTATCGATGAAAAAAATATTAAAAACATACTAAGTAGTGGTGAGGCTCTTCAAAAAGACGCTCAGCCTAGAGTTGGTTATTTGTAGAGGTGGGCTTCGCTCCGTTTTGTTTTGACAGGCTAACTAAATTGTAATGTGTTAAGATTCTATTACGCAAAACAAAAAAGGCTTTTTTCAGAGCCTCACCACTACTTTAAAATGCGACTTTATTTCCCGCAGCATTTTTTATACTTAATAGGCCTGCCGTCTTTATCAACTGCTCCGCATGGGCAAGGGTCATTCCTGCCTACCTTAGGTTCTTCTCTCTTATGCAGGCTATGTGTACTTTTTACCTGGCCCTGCTCTGGAACTATATCTTCTTCTGATCCAAAGCCTTCATCTTGAGGGCTAGGCATCTTTGACATAGGGGTAGCCTCTGTATGCAGAAATTGTTTTGGAAGAGATTGAAACACACTTTTTACCTGTGAGGTTTCTTGTGCTATCTGGACCTTAAATAAAAATTCTATTGTCTCGTCCTTTATTGAATCTATCATCGAACGGAACATATTGTAGCCTTCATGCTGATACTCGACCAATGGATCGCGCTGTCCATATGCCCTAAGCCCTATCCCTTCTCTTAGATTATCCATCGCGTGTAAATGATCCTTCCATTTTGAATCGATGACTTGCAGCATTATCATCTTCTCTATATGCCTTAAAAATTCCGGCAGCATCTTCTTTTCTTTTTCTTCATAACTATTCCTTACCATATCTGAAAGAAAGCTCAATATCTCTTCTTCGTTCTTCCCTTCTACTGTGTCTTCGAAGCCGTTCAGCCGAATATTGAATTTTGACCAAAACCATTCATTGAACTCCTGGTATTTCCAGTCAGCCTTATGCGATTCCTTATTTAAATACAGGGCCATTGCATTCTCTATGAGCTCGTCTATGATCTCATAGATATGGGACTTTATATCATCATCCAATAATATCTTTTTTCTCTCTTCGTATATGACCTCTCTCTGCTTGTTCATCACATTATCGTACTCAAGGACATGTTTACGGATATCAAAATTGTGCTGTTCTACTCTTTTCTGCGCGATCTCTATCGCCCTCGTCACCAGAGGATGTTGTATATCTTGTCCTTCCTCTATTCCTAATTTATCATATATAGAGACTATCCTGCCTGAGCCAAAAAGCCTCATAAGGTCGTCCTCAAGTGATATATAAAACCTGGACGAACCTGGATCTCCCTGCCTGCCGGAACGGCCTCTCAGCTGATTATCTATTCGCCTTGACTCATGACGTTCTGTACCAATCACATGCAGGCCCTCAACCTCTACAACCTCTTTGTGCTCCCTATCCACCAACTCGTTCGCTTCTCTGGTAAGGCCTTCTACTTCTTCTTTAGTTACATTCTTTGGGCCCAGCCCTTTCGCCTTCAGCCAATCATTGACCATAAGCTCAGGATTCCCTCCCAAGACTATATCTGTACCTCTACCAGCCATGTTCGTAGCTATTGTAACCGCGCCTTTCCTTCCAGCCTGAGCTACGATAGTCGCTTCCATCTCATGGTATTTGGCATTCAGTACATTATGAGGAACACCTCTTTTTCTCAATAAACCGCCTAAGTGCTCGGATTTTTCAATAGAGATGGTACCTACTAAGATCGGCCTGCCTTTTTTATAACAGTCCTCTATTTCATTGCATACTGCATTGAATTTTTCCTTCTCTGTCTTATATATGATGTCCGGATAATTTGCCCTTATCAATGGTTTATTTGTCGGTATAGATACGACGTCCAGCTTATAGATGTGGCTAAACTCCTGGGCCTCAGTCATGGCAGTGCCGGTCATACCGCTTATTTTTTTATACATCCTAAAATAATTCTGAAAAGTAATAGTGGCAAGCGTCTGATTCTCTCTTTCTATCTTCAGGTTCTCTTTTGCCTCTACAGCCTGGTGAAGGCCGTCCGACCATCTTCTGCCTGGCATAAGCCTACCTGTAAATTCATCCACGATCAATACTTCACCGTCTTTCACAACATAATCGACATCTTTTTCAAAAAGATTATGCGCCTTGAGCGCCTGGATGACATGATGGCGGTATTCCATGGTAGTTATATCATGGAGGTTGTCTATCCCCAGGATCTCAGCTGCTTTTAGTTCACCCTGTTCTGTAAGATGCGCGGTATGCGCTTTTTCATCGATTATATAATCATAGCCAATAGATAAATCAATACCCTTGAACTTCGCATCGATCTCATCTTTTTCCAAGATGACCCTGCCCTGAAGCCTGGGAGGGATCTTATTGCATACATAATATTTATCCGTGGATTCTTCGGAAGGGCCTGATATGATGAGAGGCGTACGCGCTTCGTCTATGAGTATACTATCGACTTCGTCAACTATAGCATAGTTCAAGGCCCTCTGGACCATATGATTTACATTTACCACCATATTGTCTCTCAGGTAGTCAAATCCAAACTCATTATTAGTCCCATAAGTGATATCGCTTCCGTACGAATTTCTCCTGGCTTCAGGAGTCATGTCGTGCTGTATAACGCCGACTGTAAGTCCCAGGGATTCATAGATAGGCCCCATCCAGTCCCTGTCGCGCCTTGCCAGATAGTCATTGACAGTCACTATATGGACCCCCTTTCCACTCAATGCATTCAGATAAGCTGGTAACGTAGCGACAAGCGTCTTTCCTTCGCCTGTCACCATCTCAGCGATCTTGCCTTTATGCAAAATTATACCGCCTATAAGCTGAACATCGAAATGCCTCATCTTTACAGTACGTTTACTTACCTCTCTTACAACGCTGAATGCCTCTGGCAATATATCATCCAAGACCTCTCCGTCCGACAGGCGTTTTCTGAAAACATCTGTCTTCTGACGAAGTTCATGGTCAGTCAATTTACTGATCTTGAGTTCCAAAGAGCTTATCCTATCCACTACAGTCTGCAGCTTCTTGAGTTCTCTCTGGTTCTGTGTTCCGATGATCTTATTTAATATCCAATTAGACATAATTCTAGGTATCAGTAACCCATGATCGGTAGCCAGGATTTTTTTCATTCCTGATTACTGTCTACTGATTACTATTTTTCGCATTCCATTTTAAAAATTCTTCTATGAACTTATCTATGCCGCCATCCATGATCAGCCCGACATTTGAGGTCTCATATCCGGTCCTATGGTCCTTTACCATAGAATAAGGGTGCATGACATACGACCTTATCTGACTGCCCCATTCTATCTTTTTTTTCTCCGAATATTCTTTTTCCATCTCTTTCTTCTTTTCTTCTAATCTTGCTTCGTATAATTTGGCCTTTAGTACTTTTAATGCCGTAGCCTTATTTTTATGCTGGCTTCTTTCATTTTGACACTGCACGACTATACCTGTAGGTAAATGCGTTATCCTGACAGCTGAATCCGTGACATTGACATGCTGGCCGCCAGCTCCGCTTGATCGATACGTATCGATACGAAGCTCTGTCTCTTTTATATCAATATCTATATCATCCTCGACCTCTGCTATCACATCCAGAGATGCAAAAGAAGTATGCCTTCTCTTATTTGAATCAAAAGGAGATATCCTTACCAATCTATGGACTCCCCTTTCCGATCTAAGATATCCATACGCATAAGGCCCTTCCACTATCATTACAACACTTTTCACTCCAGCCTCTTCCCCAGCCAATGCATCTATTATTTCCGTCTTATACCCATTCTTTTCCGCCCACATCGAATACATCCTTAAAAGCATACTTGTCCAATCACAAGACTCGGTCCCGCCCGCTCCAGCATGTAAACTGATTATCGCATCATTCCTATCCAGCTTTCCATTCATAAGGCTTTTAAACTCCAGAGAATCAACGTCTTTTTCCAGCTTGAGCAGTGACGCTTTTAATTCTTTTGCTGAAAGCTCATCATCCCCGTCGATAATAATAAGCAGTTCATTTATATCGTCAAATTCCTTTATACATTCAAAATATGGCGTAGTAACAGCCTTTGTGTGTTTTAATTTCTTTATGACTATCTGTGCCTTTTCCTGGTTGTCCCAAAACCCGGTTTCAGACATCTTTTCTTCGAGGCCTCTTTGCTCCTCTTCGTTCTTATCTATAGCTAGATAGGCCCTTAGCTCCTGAAGTTTTTTACCTAGGGCCTCTAGTTTTAATTTTATTTCTTCCAGCATGACCTCTGCCACCGCCTTTTACGCAAACTTTTTCTATCTCAAGGAGCCTTTTCTTTAGACTCTTTCCAAACACATATCCTCCTAAGCAGCCATCCGAATGCATCACTCTATGACAAGGTACTATCAATGGAAACGGGTTCTTATTAAGCGCGCTCCCAACAGCTCTCACAGCATTCGGGTTACCGATCATCTCAGCTACCCATCTATAGCTCCTAACCTCGCCTCGGGGTATTGTTTTTACAACAGTATATACCTTTTTCTCGAACAAAGTCAATGCTTTCATAAGTTTATTCTGAAATTAAATAATGCATTTTATAACCAGCTTTGGTAAGCCTACGAAAAGACGCTTGATTGTCCCATCGAAGCTCTTCTTCACTCGGTGCTGGTTCCCGCTCTTCTTTTCGCTAGCGAAAAGACGCCGCGCCTGCCCCACATCAAAATTTATACCAGTTGCATAGGTATAATAAATTTGGTACGGGGCCTGCTTAAAACCGACGACACTTTTTTTAGGCTTGTCAAAGCTAGTAAGTATTATATACCTGAGCTCTTCTTCCTGAGAGAATGGTGATACTTTATCGCGAACCTGTGTGCCTCGTCCCTGATCTCCTGTATAAAATAAAGGACCTGAGAATCCCTGTTGATATCGAGAGGTATCTTTGAGTTCAGGGTATAGATCTTCTCTTCTTTCTTTGCGATAGCTATGATAGGTATACGGGTAAGATTAAGCCTTAAGAGTTCTTCATAGCCAGCTTTTAAGTGTCCTTTTCCGCCATCTATGATCACAAGGTCAGGCAGATCCCGTTTTTCATCTTTCAGCCTGGTATATCTACGCCTCACGATCTCTCTTATCATACTATAGTCATCGACACAGGTCACACCCTTTATCCTGAATCTCCTGTAATTAGATTTATCCGGCCTGCCATTATAAAAATACACCATAGAGCCTGTAGGATCTTTTCCCTGTATGTTGGATACGTCAAAAGCCTCGATCTTTATAGGAAGCCTGGGAAGCTTGATAAGTTTCTTTAGCTTAATAGATACATCGCCCCAACTGCTTTTTTCCCTGAGCCTCTTTCCAGGCACTTCTGAAAGAGCAGAGATCCTGTTTCGGATCACAGTAGCCTCCTCGAATCTCTTCTCCCTGGAAAGTCTATTCATTTTTTCTGTCAACTCTCTCATAAGCCTTGGTTTCTTCCCCTCCAAAAAGAGTATAAGCTGGCCAACTATCTCCCTATAGCCATCCTTATTTATCTTGTCCACGCAAGGGCCAAGGCACTGGCCTATATGATAGGATAGGCATACGCGTTTTGGCATCTTTTTACAGGTCCTTAGTGGAAATATACTTTTCAATATAGACAATGCGTTCCTTAGAAGCTTTACTCTGGTATAAGGCCCAAAATATTTAGCTCCATCATCGATCTTTTTTCTAGTAATGCTCAATCTAGGGAATCTCTCATTGATGGTCAACTTTAAGAAAGGGAAGCTTTTATCATCTTTAAGCTCTATGTTGTATTTTGGCTTGTTCTCTTTTATAAGGTTTGCTTCATAAAGGAGCGCTTCTTCTTCGGAAGTAGTGACTATATAATCCAGGTCGCATATCTTTTCCAGTAATGTCATCAACCTTATATTCTTCGGCCTTGATCCCTGGAAATAACTTCCTACTCTTTTTGATAGGTCCTTTGCCTTGCCTATATAAAGGATATCCCCTTTGGCATCTTTCATCAGATACACGCCAGGGGACCTCGGGACAGAAGCTATTTTTTCTTTAAGAGCCATTTTGTAAAATCTTTTGCCTCTCTTAGGTCAAATAAAAATATACTGGCTAAATAAGAGGCCATACCTACGAAGATCACGATGAAGAGATCAAGGTTTATTTTATAGTAAAATAGGTAAATAAAAAATGCCATTACGATACTAGCCATGGATATCTTGATAAAAGAGACCAAGATTTTATACCCATCAAGATTGCCGATCTTTTTTCTCAATAAATAAAAAAGCGCGAAGAAATTGAATATCCCCGAGCAGGACGTGGCAAATGCCAATCCGCTTATCTTCATCGAAAACATAAAGATAAAATTCAGCAGTATATTGATCAATAGGGATATGCTTGCTATCTTTACAGGAGTAGCTGTATCTTTTAAAGAATAAAAACAAGATACCAATATCTTGATGCCTGAATAACTAAAAAGCCCTATAGAATAAAACATCAATGCGCTCGCAGTAATAGAAGTTGAGTAACTATCGAACATGCCTCTTTCAAACAATATCCTTGTTATAGGCCTTGATAAGATCATAAGCCCTACTGAAGACGGTATCATGATAAGATTGATAGATCTCAATGAAAAAGAAAGGGTCTCTTTTAATTTACTTAGGTCACCTTCCAGCGCTTCTCTGGACATAGTAGGCAAGGCTGCCTGGGCTATCGCGATACCGAATATAGCCAGCGGAAATTGAAAGATCCTGTTTGCATAGTATAAAGCTGCGACGCCTCCCTGGCCTACTATATGAGATAAGCTCGCGAGCATAGTATTTATAAAAATATTTATCTGATATACGCACGAGCCCAATATCCTGGGAAGCAATAACCTGCCTATCTTTTTAACTGCAGGGTGATGCAATCCTGCCCTAGGATCGAAGGAAAAGCCTTTTGAAAACAATACAGGCAATTGCATTGCCAGCTGGATTATGCCTCCTATCAAAACTCCTATCGCAAGCGCGGCTACATTACCCTTTTTTAACAAAGCGCATACTATAATAGAAAGGTTTAATACGCTAGAAGCAAAAGCAGGGGCTGAAAAATGCCTCAAAGAGTTCAGGACACCCATACTATAAGCCAGTAGGCCCACTAAAAGCACATATGGGAACATAAGCCTTGTCAGATATACTGTTATCTTAAAGGTCTCGGGTTCTCTTAAAAATCCAGGGGCTATCAAGCGTACTATGACAGGAGAAAAAATCATACCAAGAACAGTTATCAAGGAAAGTGCTATCAAAAGCACGCATAAAAGTACATTCGCAAGCTTCCAATAGTCGGATCTGTCCTTTGTCTCAGAATATTCACTTAGTACTGGCACGAAGGCAGCGTTGGTAGCCCCTTCGCCCACAAGGTCCCTGAGCATATTAGGTATACGGAAAGCTACGACAAAGGCCTGGGCATAACTGGCAGTACCAAAAAAACTTGCTATCAATATATCCCTTAAAAAACCCAAAAGCCTGCTTACAATAGTGGCAAAGCCTATTATACTCGCGGATTTCAATATGTGTTTATTTTTACCTCTTGACATAATCTATGTACTATGTTATCTTACAACTACTAAAAGGAGTAATATATGCCTATATTAAAGTCAGCTTTAAAAAGCATGAAAGTAACAAAAAGAAGGACCTTAAGAAATCAGTCCGTAGACTCACGTTTAAAGACAGAGACAAAAAAATTCATTGATCTACTTTCATCAAAGAGCCTGGATGGAGCAAAAAAACAACTTAACTTACTTATATCAGAGCTAGATAAAGCAAGTTCCAAGGGTGTAATACACAAAAATACTGCCTCTCGCAAAAAATCCCGCCTGATGAAAAAACTTTCATCATTTAAGGCAAAGAACTAAGAAGAACAGGCCTTTACCAATAACTCTTCGATAGAAGATGTAGAGCGGTTTCCTGTCTTTATTTTAAGATCCGCGGCTAAGACTTCTTTTAACAGATTTAAAAGTTCGGAACTTTTAAATCTAGAAGCCTGGGATGTCATAACATCAAAGGCCCTTGGGTTTAGGTCAAGGTCTTTACATATCTCGCTTTTTGTCCTTAATTTAAAAAGTTCCTGTATCCTCAGGAACATCCTGATATTCCATGCCAAAAGCCCTATAAACTCTATCTCCTTCTTTTTATCTTTCTTAAATGAAGAAAATATATCCAATGCCTTATCAGCCTCTTTTTTTCTTACTGCGTCTATCAGGTCAAAAACAGTGCTGCTGGGGCTTCTGCCTATCACTTTTATGACATCTTCTCTTGTGATCGACTGCCTGGTTCCCGCATATAAGACAAGTTTATCAACATTTGAAGAAAGTATTCTCATATCATTCGGAAGGCTATCCTTTATTATAGAGACAGCTCCAGGGCCTATTTTTTTATTGTAAAAACGCGCCTTTTTTGCGACCCAGGCCTCAAGTTCTGCATCATTCAGCCTCCTATAATAGAAAAGATTGGTCAGCTTGGATAACTCCAGGAGAAAAGGGCCCTTGATAGAAACCGATATGCTTTCTATGACAAATACAGAACTCTCTCTGGGGCTCTTTAAATAAGAAATTACCTCTTCCTTCGTGGGTGCATCGAGATAATCCGCGTCTTTCAATACAGCTAACCTGTTCTTTGATAAGAATGGCTGGGTATTTAAAAAGTTGAACATCTCCTTTGCGTCAAAACCTTTTTCTTTAGCGCGGAATACCATGCAGTTAAGGTCTTTTGTGCCTTTATCAAGAAACTTCGAGGCAAGATTATTGATGGCCTCTTCTTTTAAAAAATCTTCTTCTCCTAAAAATAGATACGAGGAAAGTTGTTTGGTGGGCATAATAAAACTTTTTTACCAGTTTTCCACTATCCTGTTGACAATACGCCTGGCTAGGTCTTTGGTAGCGTCTTTCAAGGCTTCATCTTCAGTCTTACTCAAAGTACCTGTGGTAAAATACGTGCTATCTCCTGTAAGATTAGTCTCTTCTAACAATACCTCGGGATCACCAGATCTCCTCAATGCAAAATTACATACCAAGCTGATCCTGTATTCTGTCACATTCTCATCCTGATATCTCAAAGGGTCTTTACGGTATTCTACTACTTCCCCTTCCAATACCGCATCAGTGGCTTCACCTCTGGAGACTCTCAAATGGCCGTCTAAAAATATTCTTTCCACTATAGCATCCCTTATATCGACTTCTAGATCTGGCCTATATACTTCATACTTATCCTTTGAGCTGACCTCTTTTGTTATATCAATACTGTTTTTAAAAATATCTATATGGATAGTCTTGATACCGCCCCTTGGGACTGTGGCAGTAGTATATCCACACCCGTACATAGCGCATATTATAAATATAAAAGAATAAATAAGTGCATTATTTATCGATCTCACGGAGCCTTTCTCTTGCAAGATCTGCCCATTTTGTATTTGGATAGTTTTGCGCTAGATCCTGGTAATATATCATTGCGCTCTCGGGCTTATGCCTTGACTCATAGAACTTAGCAGTATTATATATGCTCTCTGCTTCTTTATCTTCAAGTTTACTTACTATGCTTTTAGCATCTTTGGACAGGGGACTTTCTGGATATTTCTTTATAAAATCCTTGAATTCCTCCCTGGCAACTACAGTAGAGGTCTGGTCATAATCCGGGTTCAAAGATACAAGCCTGGAAGATTCAGCAAGATAGTATCTTGCCTTGTCAACATACTCCGAATTAGGATATTTATCTATAAGGTCCTTGAACATTATTATGGCATTTTGATAATCTTCTATGTCTTTATAGGAAATGCCTGCATTAAATATAGATATATCAGCATATTTGCCATAAGGGGCATTCTCGAAGACCATCTTGAATATCTCTATAGCCTTATCTTTTGCCGGTACTTTAAGCGGTCCTAATACATTGTACTTTCTGCCGGAGAAGAACTCCAATCCTATATTAAATTGCCTTTCTATGACCTCATCTACAAATTCCGTATGCGGGTACAAGTCTATCACCTTCTGGTAGGCCTTAAACGCATCGTACACATTGCCGGTATCCTGCATTACGCGCCCAAGATAATACTGAGCAGTAGGCGCTTGTTTGGATAGAGGGTAGTATTTCAATAGTTTTTTGAATTCCCTTAAGGCGCCTTTGTAATTCTTTTCCTTATAAAATGATATTGAGTACTCGAGCTGTTCTTCTGGAGTATCCTTGGCCTTATATTTGGGGTTTTCCCACTTACCGCCCTCTGGGGTCCATATCCAAAATGAAAAAGCAGGCCCTGTCATGAACGTGAAAAATATTATTGAGATTATGATTATTTTGCGTACCATGCGTTACATATTATCATAGCTGTCTATATATGTCAATTAGCATAGCCTAATATATAAATAGTACTAATATCAAATATAAAAATGCCCAAACCTTAAAGAACTAAAAAAATTGGCTAGATAAAATATCTTATCTATAATAAAATTACTGGCATAGATCAAATACTCGCCCGCAAAAGGCGCCCAACTTAATATTATAAACAAAATCCCTGACAATAAAAGGACAAAAACAATAGGTATGATAAAAAGATTGGAGACGATAGAAATAGGGCATATTACCCTGAAATAATATAGTAACAGCGGGAAACTCCCTACCCATGCTGCCAACGACACTGAAAAAGGCGCATATATATATTTCCTTATATAAGGATGGCCCCTATGCCCTGCCAGCTTCATAAAATACGGGGCGAGGCACGCTATGGAGAGTACTATCAAAAAAGAAAGCTGGAAACCTGCGTTGAAAAGTTCTTTTGGATTCCTAGCCAATACAAATATCGCTGCCAGGCCCAATGAATTGCACATATCCACCTTCCTTCCGAGTATCATTCCCATAAGAAAGACGTATATCATTATAGTAGCCCTTACTACAGATACAGGGGAAAGCGTCAGTATTACAAAAAAAGCTAAAAATATCATCGTAATAAAATAAGTCCATTCTCTCTTTATACCAATAGCCTTCAATAACATCATGACAACCAATGCGACAAGCCCGACATGCAGCCCGCTTATCGCCAGTATATGCATGATACCTGAAGCCTTGAAAGAATCTTTGACCCCTCTAGAAAGCTCTGACCTGTCCCCCAGGAGAATAGCCCTAAAAAATGCCCCATTTTCAATAGGCATATATTCTATGATCTTTGAACTCAGCCTTGCTCTGATATAATAAACAAGTTTTAGTACATAGCTGGATCTATGATCTTTTGACAATAGTCTTATGCTATTTTCTTTGGAAGAGACAAGTAAAAATATATTCTTTCTCTCGAGATATTCTCTATAATTAAAATCCGTCTTCTTGACAGGCCTTTTGATGACTCCCTCTACAAGCAGCCGGTCTCCGTAATCATAAAGCGTTTCTTTCTGTACATCAAGATAAGTCAACCCTTTCATGCCAACCCAATGATCTTTAACCTTTACTCCTTCGACTTCAAATAAATATCTGGAGATGACCTTACCAAAATATGCCTTACGCATCAATATAGGCTGCTTGATGGCCCCGACCAATACTGAAGGCTGAGACCCCTCCCTTAAAAGACCACTGATATGATCATTCGGAAATGTATTTGAATTTATATATAAAAGGACGGCAAGACCAATGATAGATAGGCTTATAAAAATATTGCAGCTGGCCTTGCTTTTAAAGGACAATAAAGACAATATAATAAATACACAGACTGGTATTAGTATGCATATAAAATCGACTTTTTTAGGCAAAAATCCGGCTATTATTATCCCTATTACTAGACATAGCGCTATTATAAAAAGAGGCCTTTTATTCATCTATAGTTATGAGCTCTTTTATTTTATCGAATTTCTTCCGGCCTATACCATTCACATCTTTTATATCTTCCTTATCTTTAAAAGCTCCTCTATCCTGCCTATAAAGGACAATAGCCCTGGCTAATGCAGGCCCTATGCCTGGAAGCCTTTCTAATTCAGGATAAGCAGCTGTATTTATATTTACTAAACCTATGCCTTCTTTTATATCTAATGTAATATTATCAGGTTGGTGGTCTATTTTTTTATAATAGGAAAGGCTTATTATAAAGACGCCTATCAATAGAACAGAAACAATAGTTTGCCTGTCAGATCTAGAAAAAATCAACATGGAGTATCAGTTTTTTAGGGGTTGCGCTTTATTGTATGCAGGCTTTTTTCCGGTATTATGCTTATAAAATGCACCTTGGATATCTCTCCTTCTTTGGTATACACGGCGCTTAACCAATTACCTTTCTTGATATCCGAAAAAGGCACGGTCCTACCCTCTCTCACCACAAGGCTTGAGTTTAATGACCCTTGTAATTTCACTGGATCCTTAAAATTGTCATCTTTTATGACTATAGAATAGTCATTTTTATCCAAATATACATCGATGACTTCTCCCAGCAGGTTTCCAGAATCAGGCGCCTCTGTCATATTTGTCAGGACTTCCGTAACAGGCAGGGTGATCTCTACTGGAGAGCCCGGGATATTATCGATACTTGTAAATGCCGCCTCTTCCTGTATGCCAGCTGCATCATCTTTGAGGGAAGGCGTAGTTACATCAGGGGACAATGAAGGGATCGAGGAAGATATATCTCCCGTAGGAAGAATGACCTTTGATTTTTTTTTAGCCGCTTCTTCGCTAGCCATAGAATTAAAAACGTATAGATCAGAAAAAAATAGCGCCAATGCCATGCATAGAAAGATCTTTTTCATTGAGAACCCCTTTCTTCATTTATAAGGCCTTTTTCTTTGGCAATATTTTTTATATCCATAGCCGCTTCCTTTAAAAGCATTGCCCCATTTTTAACCAACATCCTGCAATACTCTCTTCTCTCTACTGAAAAAAACAAAAATGCCATTCTCATTTTCTTGAGCGAAAGCGATGTCATCTTATATTGCCTTGAAAAACTTGGAGGGCATTCTAGAGAATCTAATCTTTCTACATACCCCTCCAGCTTCTTGACGCCATCTTTTATAAGTATATGGTCAAAACTTATGCTTCTTACTGTGACATCCGCTTCTGTAATTATAGAAACTATCTCTTTTAAATATGAGATCTCTTTATCTTCTTCTGCGTTAAGAGGGCTTGCCGATAAAATGACCACTAACAATATATATACAATGCTTTTCATATCTATGTCAAACAACTATATTCACGAGCCTGCCTTTGACAATAATGATCTTTTTTATCTCTTTTCCTTCTATCCATTTAATAACAGCAGGGTCCTTTAATAGAATAGCGATTATCTCTTCTTCACTAGCATCTTTAGAGACAGATATCTTGGAGCGCATCTTACCGCTTACCTGGACCACTAAGCTGATCTCATCTTCAATAAGAACGTCTTTATCATGCTCAGGCCAGCTAGCCTTGAATATGCTTTCCCTATTACCCAGTTTTCCCCACATCTCTTCTGAGACATGAGGCGCAAATGGAGCCAAGAGTATTACTGCGGCCTCCATGGCTTCTTTCATGTCATTACCCGTGACCCCTGGCAGGCGTGACCAGTGATCCGTATCCATACTGATCGCGTTATATATCTCATTGACAAGTTCCATAATAGAACTTAACGCAGTATTAAAATGAAAACCGCCTTCTATATCTTCTGTGACCTTTTTGATAGTAAAATGGGTCTTACGTTTAAGAGAGGATATGTTGTGAGTATCAGTCTGCGCATCTCCTCTAGAGATGATCTCTCTATGGTTTTCGATAAGCCTCCAAAGCCTATTCAAAAATCTCCAGGCCCCTTCTACTCCTCTATCGTTCCATTCAGCGTCCTTTTCAGGAGGCCCTATAAAAAGCGTGTAAAAACGCACTGTATCTGCGCCATATTTTTCTATCAAGGCGTCGGGGCTTACTACATTCCCTTTGGACTTAGACATCTTTGCCCCATCTTTTACTATCATGCCCTGTGTAAAAAGATTTGAAAATGGCTCTTTAAAATTTATATATGACATGTCGGACAGGACCTTTACTATAAACCTAGAATACAAAAGGTGCAGGATGGCATGCTCTACGCCTCCTATATACTGGTCAACAGGAAGCCATTTATTTACAATATCTTTATCGAACGGCCTTTTATCATCATTCGGAGATAGATATCTAAGGAAATACCAGCTGGAATCGACAAATGTATCCATGGTGTCTATTTCACGCTCTGCATGGCCATTGCAATTAGGGCAAGCCGTGTTGACAAATTCCTTAGAAGACTTGAGAGGCGATTCTCCATGAGGTTTAAACTCAACGTGTTCCGCTAAAAGCACTGGCAAGTCCTCTTCTTTGACAGGCTGTATACCGCATTTTTTACAATATACTATAGGTATGGGCGCGCCCCAGTAACGCTGCCTTGAGATAAGCCAATCTCTCAATTTATAATTTACTTTTCTTCTGCCTATTTTCTTATCCTCCATATAAGAAGCTATCTTTTCCATAGCTTCTCTATTGGAAATATTGTCAAACTTACCGGAGTTTACCATGACCCCGTCTTCAATATACGCTTCTCTCATGGCTGCGGCTTCGAGCGGAGATGCAGGATTATCTATGACCACCTCTATCGCAAGATCGTATTTTTTAGCAAATTCAAAATCCCTCTGGTCATGCGCAGGTACTGCCATCACAGCGCCAGAACCGTATTCCATCACAACATAATTTGCAACAAAAAGAGGTATCTTCCTATTGTTGACCGGATTTATGACATACCTATCCGTGAAAAAACCTTTTTTCTCTGTATTTGCTGAGACCCTGTCTATCACGCTTTCTTTTTTTACTCCATCTATGAATTTCTTTATCTCCTTTTCATTTTTATGCCCTTTTATAATATCCAATATATACGGGTGTTCACATGCGAGCACCATATATGTAGCTCCATATATGGTGTCTGCCCTTGTCGTAAAACACGTCAGTTTCATATCGCTATCGGCTATTTTAAAGTCTATCTCTACGCCTTCGCTTCTCCCTATCCAGTTCCTCTGCATAGTCTTTACCCTGTCAGGCCAATCTTTAAGTAACTCCAGATCATCTAACAGCCTCTGGGCATAATCAGTGATCTTAAAAAACCACTGTTCGAGCTTACGCAATTCTACTTCAGTAGAACATCTTTCACATCTCCCTTCAATGACCTGCTCATTGGCAAGGACTGTCTGGCAAGAAGAGCACCAATTGACAGATGCCTTCTTTTTATACGCAAGCCCTTTTTTATAAAGCTGCAAAAACATCCACTGGGTCCATTTATAGTATTCGGGATTGCATGAAGTCACTTCTCTATCCCAATCATACCCCACGCCCCACGCATTGAGTTGAGCCTTCATTGTCTTTATATTATTAAATGTGGATATCTTTGGATGTATGCCGTTTTTTATCGCGGCATTTTCCGCGGGAAGGCCAAACGCATCCCAGCCCATCGGGGTCAGGACATTCAGCCCTCTCATGATCTTATATCTAGCCACTACGTCGCCTATGATGTAGTTCCTTCCATGGCCGACATGTAAAGATGAGGAAGGATAAGGAAACATCATCAGGCAGTAATATTTTTCTTTTTTGGAATTCGGGTCCATTTTAGATAGGCCCTCTTTATTCCATCTATCCTGCCATTTTTTTTCAATATCCTTGAATGGGTAAAATTCCTGGCTCATAATAAATACAAGATCTTTCAGGCTATGCATCAGCCATAAGTTATGGTACGAAAATAAGTCGCTATAATACCCGTCGAACCTATTTTAAGCGGTATATTTAGAATAATCAACTAAAAAGTCAATACCTTAAAGTTGTATCGACGTATTCTTCAAGATCACTATTTTTGGATTGGCAAAATCAACAACGGGCTCTAAGATAGGCCTATATTTAAAATCCGCTATTATCTCATACCCATATTTTCCCTGAAATAACTCTTCATAAAACAACTTTCTTTCTGGATATTGATCGGAATCGATATAGACCCCATAAAACATATCCGACAAGACCAGATAGTCGAAACGCTGCTTTTTAAATCCCGCCAGAAAGTCATCAAAATCTATGTCTTTATCATGAATGGCTGACATGTAGTATATCTTATAGCCTTCCTTAAAATTAGGTAAATACCTGTTGTAAGAAAAGACCCCTATCGGAGAATCTTTTGTTATATTTTCTTCTATCCATTTTCCTGCCTTATATCTCGAATCATTCAATAATATCAGGTCGACGCTTAATGAATAAAAGAAAGAATATGCTATTACAATGCCCAATACAGATGACTTCAAAGGCCTCATTGCCTTTTTCTCAGTATCAAGATACTTGCCGAATAAAGCCCCCGCAAAGATCGCCATCCCAGGGACTATTGGAAGTATATACCTCTGGACCGATAACGCCCTTGAGCCATATGCCATGTAAGTAAGGCATACATAGCTAAATAAAATGATTATCTTCCTATGTTTTATGTCTTTTGACCTTATAACATAAAACATGCCTAAGACACTGCAGGCGAATATAGGAATACCCAGCAGATTTATAATATGTTTAAAATATGAGCCCCATTGCATCCCTGCATAAGTAAAACCAAGACAGTACCGCTGTACCTGCCAATTAAGAAACATATCATGTAAAAATTGCTTATAATCTAAGATTGCAAAAGGGGTCCCTATACAAAAAAAGATCACTGTCAATGAACATACACGAAAAAATTCCCCCCTAATAAAGACTTTTGATAGGACATCTCTCAGAGATCTGATACGTACCGCCAGGGGAAATACCACTAAAAAAATAAACCCGACAAAAATCAATAGCTTTTTGATATCTGCTATAAATATTGGTATATATTCTGGCTTGTGTTCGTTCCAAAAATTTATATTACCGGCGCTATCAAGGAATTTCCCTACATAAACAGCTGATGCCTTGTCATTGATAAAAAATATAAATACAAACGATAGTACACCTATAAAAATAGAGCCTATGCTTAATGCATTGATAGATAGAGGGGGCTTTTGGATATTCCTGTCATCTTGTTTTTTGCTTACAAAAAACATGCCTAATATTATAAAGATAAAAAGTAAAATAGCTGTATATTTTGTCGAGATAGCAAGTCCTAGCGTCATGGCTGAATAGTACAAATATCTATTCCTGGACTCATCTACATATCTACTCAGGTAGTATAGCGTCAATACAATAAAGAATGTGGCCATTATTTCCGGTATAGTAAAGTGGCTATACATCAAAATCCCGGCACTTAATGCCAAGAATAAAGCAGAATATAGCCCGGATTTCACGCCAAAAATATTCTTGGACAATAAATAAGTAATAAAAACTGTGCACGTTCCTATTAAAGCTGTCAGGATCCTGCAAAGGATTATTAAGCTGCTATAAGAAGCGTTTTTTACAAAAAATAGGAATATCTTGCAGAAGGCCAAAAGATAATATATATAAAATGACGGATTGATGAAAAGGTGGGGATTTAGGTCTTCTGTGGTTATACAATATGCTATGTGTTTTACCTTATTATCGGGATGCCAATTCTCCGGAAGGCCCCATGTCAGACCGATAATATTTATAGCTAAGCTTAAAAATAGTATAAAAAACAATAACCTATTTTTTCTAAATAAATCAGCCATATTTTTAAATTCTATATGTTGAAAATTTGATTATTTGGTGGAGCAGACGGGAGTCGAACCCGTGGTCTCCACAATGCCATTGTGGCGCGATCCCAGCTTCGCTACTGCCCCACTATTTTAGTGATCAGTAATCCGTAAATAGTAATCAGTAAATGGTGCCTAAAGCTATCTCTCGCTTTGCTCGGCGCAAAGCTCTATTAGAAAATGGCCTGCCATTCGACTCCTTCTCCAAGAAAAATCTATATCTCTAAAATTTTCCAGAGAAACTGTATACTGTAATGTGGTGCCGGAGGTGGGAGTCGAACCCACACGAGGGGTTACCTCACACGATTTTGAGTCGTGCGCGTCAGCCAATTCCGCCACTCCGGCCCTTATTCTATGTCTCCCATTTTTCTGAATTTTTTGTATCTTTGTTCTAGTAAATCATCCGTGGATAGACTGGATAGTTCTTTTAACGCCTTCTTGATGCACTTTTTAACAGTATTGGATATTTCTTCGGGATCTCTATGCGCTCCGCCTAATGGCTCTTTGATCTCTCCATCTATTATATTGAGTTTTATAAGGTCCTTGGCAGTAAGCTTTAAGACCTCAGCTGCATCAGGCGCCTTAAGCCTGTCTTTCCAAAGAATAGCTGCGCATCCTTCAGGAGAGATCACAGAGTAATAAGCATTTTCCATCACATACACTCTATCACCTATGCCTATTCCAAGCGCCCCGCCTGAGCCGCCTTCTCCTATTACTATAACTATTACCGGTACCTTCAGCTCTATCATCTCTCTCAGGTTATAGGCTATAGCTCCAGCCTGTCCTCTCTCCTCAGCGCCTATCCCGGGATATGCGCCAGGGGTATCTATAAAACTGATGATCGGTACCCTAAATTTCTCAGCTAGCTTCATGAGCCTCAATGCCTTCCTGTATCCTTCAGGATGGGCACTGCCAAAATTCCTAATAAGGTTCTCTTTTGTATCTCTCCCCTTTTGATGCCCGATCACCATCACCTTTTCCCCGTCGATCTTAGCAAATCCTCCGACAATAGATTTATCATCCTGGAACATCCTATCGCCATGTATCTCGACAAAATCCACCATTATCATATTGATATAATCATATGTGTAAGGCCGTTTCGGATGCCTGGCAAGTTGTATCTTCTGCCACGGCGTAAGGGACTCGAATATTTCTTTACGTACCTTCTCAAGCCTTGATTCAAGTTTTTTTATCTCCTCGGACAAATCAATGCTTCCATCAGCTGCGAGAGATTTAAGCTCAGCTATCTTGAGCTCGAGTTCTAATATAGGTTTTTCAAAATCCAATCCATTTATCATATCTAGTCCAGTATAGTTACCTCTGTATTGACAGGTATAATGGTATAGAGTTCCTCTACTTCGGAATTGAGCATCCTTATACAGCCCTTTGTAGCCTGGGTGCCCAGGCTTGCTGGCTCTGTAGTGCCATGTATCCCATACCCTTTTTCAGATAAGCCAAGCCAGCGCGAACCTAGTATATTATCAGGGCTTTCAGGCGGCACAATAGCGCCTTGAGTATACCACACAGGGTCTTTTATCTTGTTTACTATAGTAAAAGTCCCGACCGGCGTGCAATTGTTCTCACCTGTAGAGACCTTGTATACCTTTACAAGCCTTCCGTCATCTTTGAAAAGCGTTAATATGTTTTGGGATTTATCCACTAATATTTTATATTTTATATTTGAGACCTTAAGAACCGCTCCAGCCCTTATGACATCGCTGGCAAGAGAGTTGGACGCCTTTATAAGGTCGACCGTTGTATTGAATTTCCTTGCGATCCCAGACAGCGTATCGCCTGGAACTATTTCATAGCGGGTATCTTCTTCTGTGATGATAGAAGAGAACAATATCTTCATGCTAAGATATCCAGATCTATTCTGTATCTCCAATATATTATCTACATTCTGATATTTATTTAATATGACCTCATACATATCCCTGGCTTTGACAAGATACCCCTTTTTTTCAAAAGCATCTGCCAAGCTAAAACACATATTCCCTAAAGCATCCATATCAGGATCTTTACTCTGCAATTCTAAAATAAAGTTACTAGCTTCATCCAGTTTATCTTCTGCGATAAGAGCCTTTATTGACTTCAAATCTACATTTGTAGTTTTTGGAGATTCTATTGGAGATATTACGGGTTGAGAGGTGCTATCGTCCTTGCCATTGAACACTATAAACGCTACTACCCCTATAAGCCCTAGACCGATGATAGCACCTAATAATCTATTATTCAAGATAGCCTCTCTTTCTATTTATGGCAAATAAGGGCTATTATAACCCCTATAGCAGAACCTATGAATACCTGTATAGGCGTATGCCCTAAAAATTCCATAAGGCGTTCCTGTTTTATGCCTTTTTGTAGATATATATCCTCTATTATCTTATTCAAAGCCTCAGCCTGTTGTCCGCTTTGTCTCCTTACCCCCTGCGCGTCAAACATTATGATAAAGGCAAAGAAAAATGCTATTGCAAAAAATGGTGAAGAAAAACCAAAAATAAGCCCGATAGAAGTAGCAAGGGCTGATACTGTAGAAGCATGAGAACTAGGCATCCCCCCTGTACCTACAAACCATCTAAAATTAAACCTCTTCTCCTGCACTACGCCGATTATCACTTTTACGCTCTGGGCTATAAGCCATGCCAGAAGCGTGGATAAAAAGACCTGGTTTTTCCCAAGGCTAATAAAAAAATCCATTATCTCTCCTTAAGATCGTATTTCTAAATACACCCCGATCAGTTATGGCTAGTATAGTATTATATATAACAGATAGGTACTATGGCAAGTAAAAAGAAAAATACCTGAGGTTGCCTTCTAAAACGTAGCCTTCTAAAACGTAGGGGAGCCTTAAGGCTCCCCTACTACTACTTGACTATAAAAATATTATAAAAAACTATTTAGAACTTTATGGTGCTGCCCATGGTAATGGCAAACTCATTTATGAGTTTCATCTCGAAGTTAAACAGGTACCAGCTTGAAAGGGAAGGCATCACATCAAAACCCAATACAAAACCAAAGTCATTCTTATCATCTGCGTTATAAGTGGAGACCTCTCTGCCTGAAGGCTCAGTAAATCTGACATTAACGTCTGTAAGTGAATATGTTATGCCCCCGTAAGGGATCACATAATAGTCTTCTTGTTTAAAGGGAAATATATATTTCTTGCTGGCCATCAAGCTGAATTGCCACTCTTTTAATGTAAATTCCTCATCTTTCATAGAACCTATGGTTGTTCCGCCTCTCTTTGCTGTATCTATCTTTGTATCAAGGCTCCTATGCTGCATGTCAAAAGAGACTTTGACCCCATAATCCTTTATATCTGCCAAGATAGCCTTTGCGCCCATGCACCATATAAAACCAGGGTCCCCTGTAACCTCTATAGATTCACCATACTGGGTCCATTCAGCTTTGAGATTAGAAGTGCCTATTTTTATATAAGGCTCGAATATATTATTGAAATTATTAGAGAATTTGATCATATAGTTCTGGCCTTTAAGCTCAGCCTTTGAGATATCTGCCTCTGCCCCTTCCAGCTCTCTTCCAAATATAAGCTCCATCTCCGCCCCAGCCCTCAAGTTTGTATTGAATTCATATTTATCCAATTCCCTGTTGACAGCTTTATCTTTAGTGTAGAGCGGCTTTTCAGGGATACTCATGTCTGGGCCGCCTATTGACATTGCGAAACTAGGGCTCGCAAAAGCTAATATAATTAAAACTGATATGATATTTTTCATATTAAGCTCCTAAATATTTTTTTAAAACTTCACTGTTCCCCCGAGGCTTAAAGCAAGCTCATTTATCAGCCTAAGCTCCAGGCTATAGATAAAAGAACTCGTTAGGCTCGGCAGTATATCGCACCCAAAAATAAGCCCGAGTTTCTCGCCATTACTTGCATTAAAAAGAGAATATGCCGCTCCTGGCGCATTCGGGTCTTTAAAACTTACATCTACAGTTGAATCTGAAAGGCTAAACCCTGCGTAAGGCACAATAAAAAGGCTTTGCCATTTCAATGGAAGTTCAAATTTTTTACTCGCAATAAATGATAATTGATATTCACTTATTTCAAAATCCGCTCCAGTATCAGTCACTGTTGAAGCATTTTTTGTGATCTCAGCCGCGTCTGGCTCTGCGTGCCTGTATTGCAAGTCTCCGGTAAGGCGCACTCCCCAATCATCAAAATCCCACAAAACCGCTTTTAATCCAGCTCCCCATGCAAAACCTGTCTCAGACTCTACCTCTATATTAGACTGATTATTCTGTTTCCATTCAGCTGTCAATACTGAAGTACCAAGCTTTATATAGGGTTCTACTCTATCGAGTACAGTTGCGCCTATTTTGACCATATGCCACTGGCCGCTGATCTCAGGACTGCCGACTTCTGATGAACTATCCAGATCTTTATCAAAAACAAACTCCAGATCAAGGGATGTCTTTATCTTTATCATCTGCTCTGCCTCATCCATGGTCCCTTCTATTACTCTCTGGCGTAACATAGAAGAATTGCTTGGAACATCCAGGTCAAGCGGATTACCAACTGTAGCTGCATAAGAAACGCCTTGATAAATAAGTATAGATGCTAATAATAAAAAATAGACACCATAACCTTTCTTCATAAAATATAACCTTTCCTTATAAAACAATATAATAGATTATGCTAATTTATAATGAAGTATACATTATGATATTGAGATTGTCAAGTTAGCCCTGACCTATTTAAAAAAAATTTAACCCACTTGAAAGAAAATAGCCTTATTTTTTGTCATATATAAGTGAGGGCCTAAGTCATGGAAACTCCATAGAGCTTATTGTCCGAACCTACATAAAGGAGGTCTTATGCTGTCAAAAATACACTCAGCTGCCACCATAGGGATCGAGGGAAAACCCATAGAGATCGAGATAGACATAACAAACGGCTTACCAGCTATTGTAATAGGCGGGCTTCCGGATGCAGTAATAAAAGAATCCAGGGATAGGGTGAAAACAGCTATAAAGAATAGCTCCTTACATTACCCTACTCAAAAGATCACTATAAACCTGGCGCCTTGTGACCTCAAAAAAGAAGGGCCTTGCTTTGATCTCCCAATTGCGATAGGTATACTTGCATCTTCTGAACAGATAGACCGTAAAAATATTGAGGATTTTGTATTTTTAGGAGAGCTCTCTTTGAACGGAAAACTTAGGCCTATCAAGGGCGCCCTGCCTATTGCAATGTCTTTAAAGAATAGCAGTAAAAAACTTATACTGCCTAAGAACAATTCTCATGAAGTAAAGGTAGTAAAAGACATGGAGATATATGCTGTAGACACGTTGATAGATGTATGTAATATCGTAAATGGTATAAGCTCTATAGCGCCTCTTAAAGATTCCCCGGATCAACCTGTAGAAAAAAATAAACCTTATGATATAGATTTCTCAGATGTAAAAGGCCAGTATTATGCTAAGAGGGCTCTTGAGATAGCTGCTTCTGGCAATCACAATATAATACTCCTGGGCCCTCCTGGAAGCGGAAAGACCATGCTTGCAAAAAGACTCCCTACTATTTTGCCAGACATGACCATAGAAGAAATAATCGATACAAGTAAGATCTACAGCGTATCTCATCTAAGTTCAAATAGATCCCGCTTGATCACATCCAGGCCATTCAGGTCCCCTCACCATACTGCCAGCCACGTATCAATAGTAGGCGGAGGCAGCACGCCAAGGCCAGGAGAAATAAGCCTTGCGCAAAATGGAGTACTCTTTATGGATGAGCTCCCTGAATTCAATAGGAATGTCCTGGAGGCCTTGAGGCAGCCTCTGGAAGACTGTTCAATAAATATATCCCGTATGAATGACTCTATAGAATTTCCAGCCAGGATAATGCTCGTAGGAGCCATGAATCCATGCCCGTGCGGAGGATTTGGAGAATCAAGATCCATCTGTAGGTGCACCCCGAACCAGATCCATAAATACCGTTCCAAGATCTCCGGCCCGCTCTTAGACAGGATAGATATCCATATAGAAGTACCTTCTTTAAAATATAAAGACCTCTCAAATGAAAAAAGCGGGGAACCATCCAGGGATATCAGGGAAAGGGTTGAGAAGACAAGAAAGATACAGCTTGATAGATTTAAGGATGAGAACATATCCTTGAATTCTGAGATGGATTATAAGCTTATCAGGAAATACTGCAGGCTGGATGAAATATCCAAGGATCTGCTAAAAACAGCTATAACTGAGCTTGGCTTTAGCGCTAGATGTTATGACAAGATCTTAAAGGTCTCGCGCACTATCGCGGATCTGGATGCTAAAGAAGATATCGAATCAGTTCATATATCAGAAGCGATCCAATACAGAAGCCTTGATAGGAATATATGGATATAAGTTATTCACTACCGCACTTATTCACGTTTATCCATAACCCTATCCATAACAACCTTATCCACAATGTAGGGGACCCTTAAGGGTCCCCTACGGTTTATATCTATATTATCTAAAGAATTTAGCCTTGGGTTGCGTGAGCTAAAGGTGGGTATTTTGTCTTTAAAGCTTCTGTTATAGGTATAGCCATAAGATCATCTATGCCTTCTATAGAAGCTTTTAGACTTGCTAGGTCAAAGTCTTTTAAGCCAAGCGCATCTTGAGTCTGGAATACCACACCGCCCAGATCAATGCCCTTTAGTTTCTCTCTTACATCTGCCTCGGTCTCGTTGTTTAATACTATTGTAGGTATATTGCCTTCGTTCTTCCTTAACTGTGCTAAAGCCTTTTCAAACCCTTCCTTGTTATTGACTACATCAGTATCCATGAAGAATACGGGTGTAAGTTTGAGGTCAGTTAATCTGGTTAGAGGAGAAATAGTGATGTAGCTTTTGTCAAATTCTCTTGTTTTCATTACCTGGACTTGTTTCTCTACCAGCGGTATTTCCATTTGTTCTACTTGATCCATTATCCAATGAGCAGTAGATGCGTCTAGACCTTTATACATATCACTACGATTAAACTTTTCTACAAATATTGTTTCTGTATCTATATACGATTCTGTATCAGTTTTTTTATTGAACACTACTTTAAAATCTCCGTAATCTTTTTTAAACTCGACAGCTTTAGAAAGCTTACTCACATCTATTACATTATTGATATAATCAAGCTTACCTTGGCTATTTAAATAGTCGGCTATCTTTTTATAAGCTGAATAAGCGATTGTTTTATCCTTAGGCGTATTAAAATTGTTATTGATCCTATGATCTCTATTTTTTCTCTGCCAATCGTCAAGAAGATTATCTTTAGTAATCATGTCCTGAGCTAAAGGAACATTCTCAGGCGGAGAAATTATAGTCAATTTCCCGTTTTCATATTTAGCTGAAAAATATCCATACTTTTTTTCAAATTCTTCTGCTTGAAAAAGGTCTTCAGATTTAATACTATTAACTGCTCCAAAAATATCTATTTTTTTTGATAAATATCCTACGATTTTAGAAATAGTATCACATTTCATCCGAAATTCCCCTATATCTCTAGACTCCCAGACCAGTTCTGGAATAATATATCCTGTATTTTGAGCTAATGCGTATACTGCATTTAAAGCTGTTTGTCTTGCATTTTCCCCTTTAAAAAGAGTTTTTATCCTGCGTTTCAACCTTCCTCTTTCTCTCCATGTAAACTCAGGCTTAAAATCTTTGCTTTTGGCTATATATATGTCTTTCGTAAGTGTTATACCTGTAAAATCAGACTCTATTATACCCTTATCTGGCGTTGATTTTGGCTGAATACTAACAACACTAAAATCTCTTTTTTCTCCTTTAGGCCTTACAGTTATTTCTCCTCTTTCTTTTAATTTGTAGACATCCTGACAAATATCAATTATAGGATTAGGAAGAGGCGAAGAACCTCCCAAATGATATTCGTCCTCACCTACTTTTTCCTTATAATACTCTACTTGTGGTATTTTTGTTATTTGAAATTCGAAATCCTCATATTCTTTTAATATTTCAAAAGCTTTTTTAGAAGCGCCTATGATAGATTTCTCATCTATGAAATCTTTTATTTCCGGCTGATAATACCAACCATCATCATATCTACCTGTACGGTATTCATCTCCGTATATAATATGCGTTCCTTTCTCCTTTAGCCTTTGCTTGAACATATTAATTACACCGTCTTCGGAAGGGTATACTCCAATAAGAGCCCTTAACTCATCTTTCATTAAAGTCTGGTCTTTTGAACCCTTGTGTTTTTCAACAACACTTACAACTTCTTCAAGCTCTAATCCGTTATCGGTATTTATACCATAATAAACCATTAAAGCATTTAATATGCCTATAGCGGTATCTATATTCACCACAGCATCCTCTCCTAACAAACCTTCAAAAACCAAACTATAGGCTTCGTCATATCGACCCTTCATAGCTGCATTCCAGGCACCCAATACTGCTTCTGTATGGCCAGCGTCCGGTTTTTTAGTATCTCTTAATATGACCTGTGCCGCGGCCTCCTTAAGATTTTCCTTTCCCATTTCAGGCCTTAAATGGCTTTCTATAAGATCAGCATAGGCAATATTACTAAATATAAATATTCCTAATACGACAAACCTTACTACTTTGGCTGACAAATCTTTTCTAGAAATTGACATTTTACCCTCCTATTTTATTCTGTAGTATACTTTTTAAAACTACACTATAGTTTTAGACAAAAAAAGGCGTCTTTCTGGATCTTCCCATGACGCCATGCTGTTTTTATGAATATTTAATTATAGATATATTGTACTAAAAACCAGTAGTTATGTCAATAAAAATTTTACATAGGTTATACCATAGGGGACCCTTAAGGGTCCCCTATGGTAACTTTATTAATATCAATTAGTTATATAATTAACTCTTTATTAATGATAAGGTTTCGGAGCGGGTTTTGGAGCTTTCTTTAAAGACCCCTCTTACCGCGCTTGTTGTAGTAGTGACTCCTGGTGTTTTTACTCCCCGCATGCTCATGCAAAGATGTTCTGCCTCCAGCACTACCATGACCCCTCTCGGCTTCAATTTCTTCATGACTACTTCGGCTATTTCAGTGGTAAGCCTTTCCTGTACTTGAAGGCGTTTTGAGAGTATATCAACGATCCTGGCAAGCTTACTAAGGCCTGTGACCTTATTGTTTTTGGGAATATACGCTATATGAGCTTTGCCTACAAAAGGCAAGAGATGATGTTCGCATACTGAATAAAGAGGTATACCTTTTAAAAGCACTATCTCTTCATGCTTTTCTGAAAGCAGTATCTCTAATTCCTTTTCAGGATTTTTAGATATACCGCTGAATATCTCCTCATACATATCTGCTACTCTTTCAGGCGTCTTTTTTAGGTCATCCCTATCCGGATCATCACCGATAGCTTCAAGTATCATCCTCACTGCTTTTTTTATCTTGCTCTTATCCATTTTTCCTCCTATTTGCCTATACAAAATTTTGAAAATATCTTATCCAAAGCGCTTTCAGTGACAGTATGCCCTGTCAATTCTCCTATCTTTTCTATCGCTGACCTTATATATATAGAAATACAATCCAAAGAAACACCTTTTTTTAATGCCGCGATCGCTTCATCTATATCCGACAAACCATGTCTCAAAAGAGATAACTGCCTATCATTGGAAGCGCTGGTAAAGTCTGCGCTGGGAGCTTTGCCGTGAAAGACCTTCTCTTCGATCATTCTTTCCAGCTTATCTATGCCCTGCATATTAAGCGCTGAGACATAAACTGTATTCTTGTTTCTTAATACTATTTTTACTCTGCTTGGGTCTATCTTTTTTTTAAGGTCTTTCTTATTGATAACCACTATCAGGTTTTCTTTATTGATTATTTTTTTCATGATATCTAGATCGCTCTTTTTGATCTTTCTCGAATGATCCAGCAAAAATAATATTAGGTCTGCGTTTTCTATTGAAACCCGGCTTCTCTTGATCCCTTCTCTTTCTATAATACATTTGGTATTATTTATACCTGCCGTATCTATCAAGACTATAGGAAGGCCTTTCATATTTACAAACTCCTCTATAGTATCCCGTGTAGTCCCTGGTATATGAGTCACAATAGCCCTTGATTCTTTTAAAAGAGCGTTCATGAGGCTTGATTTTCCGACATTAGGACTGCCGCAGATCACTGTACGTATGCCCTGTCTAAGTATCTTGCCCTGGTCACCTGTTTTAATAAGCTTGTTTATATCTCTGGCTGTTGACTTCAATCTCCCCAGGATATTCTTTTTATTTTTCCTCAAGATATCTTCTTCTGAAAAATCAATACACGCCTCCAGATCAGACAGCGCATCCAACAGCTCATCTCTTATGACATTGACTTTTTTAGAAAAATGGCCTTCCAGGTTATTTAATGCTGCTTTCAGAGAAAGCTCTGTCTTTGCCTTTATTACATCAAGCACGGATTCAGCCTGTAATATGTCGACCCTGCCGTTAAGAAATGCCCTTTTTGTAAATTCACCTGGCTCTGCAAGGCGCGCCCCGCTGATAAGCGCTAGGTTCAGGATCTTTTTTAAAGGTACTATACCGCTATGGCAGTTTATCTCGACTATATCTTCCCTTGTATAGCTCTTGGGTGACTTCATCACACTTAAGATGACTTCGTCTATTATCTTTTTTTTATTATCGACGGCATGCCCATAATGTATAGTATATGTCTTGGACCTAGAAATATCTTTTTTGGTTTTAGAGATAAAGATCTTTTTGGCTATATCTATAGCATCTCCTCCGCTAAGGCGCACTATTCCTATACCGCCTTCTCCGACAGGAGTTGAGATAGCTACAATTGTATCATCAGCTAACGCATGTTTCATACACCTTGCCTCTTTTAAAAAAATCAAGCGCTTCTCCTACTACATACAAAGACCCTGTTATGATCACCAGGTCTTTCTTGTCCGTGATCCCTAAAGAACCATCTATGGCTTCTTCTACGTCATTGCTTAGATAAATATCCTTGATGTTAAAATATCTTTTTAAATAGAGCGGGTCGAACGCTCTTTTGTTTTTAGACCTTGTTAAAAACAATATATCGATCTTTCTTTCCAGGGCCTTGGCTATCCCTGAAACATCCTTGTCGCTTGACGCGCCAAATACACAGATCAGTCTTTTATAAGTAAAGATATCTTTTATAGAGGATAAAAGCGCCCTAATACTCATGACATCCTGCGCCCCATCCAGTATCACAAAAGGACCCCTTTGTATTACCTGCATCCTTCCTGGCCATGATATATTGGAAAGAGCCTCTCTTATTGCCTCTTCTTTTATAGCATTGTATTTATCTATATGTTTTACTATACTTACTGCTAGAGCTGCGTTCTCAACCTGATGCTTTCCTATCAGATTGATCCTAAGGCCTTTATATAGATAGCCAGGGCCCTTGATATCAAAAGAACACCCTGATCCTTCTACACCTATAATATTAAAGACCGCATCTTTTCCGACTTCATTATATGCGGCTTTCTTTTTGCTGCAACTATCTTTTAAAACATTGGCCACTTCTTTTTTTTGCCTTACAGTAAATAATATCCCATTATCTTTCACGATCCCGGCTTTTTCCTGCGCTATTTTTTTTAAAGAATCTCCTAATTTATCAGCGTGTTCCATGCTGATAGCAGTGATCCCTGAGGCTAGAGGCACTATGATATTAGTCGCGTCAAGCCTTCCCCCAAGCCCAGTCTCTAAGACAACATAGTCTACTTTTTTTTCCTTAAAATATAAAAAAGCCAAAGCTGTCAATATCTCAAAAAATGACAATCTCCCTAATTCTTTATGGTCTCTAAATCTTTCACAGCTTGGTTTTATTCTGTCAACTAATTCAACAAACTCTTCTTTTTCTATCACTCCCTCGAATTCATCTGGCTTGTGGCTTGTGGCTTGTGGCTTGTGACCTAAAACCCTGATCCGTTCTCTCACATCCAATAGATGCGGAGAAGTATAAAGCCCCACCTTGTATCCGGCATGCCTTAAAATATTGCTGATCATAGCGCACGTGGAGCCCTTTCCTTTGGAACCAGCAATGTGGATTGCTTTTAAATCTTTGTGAGGGTTTCCCAGTTCATTCAAGAAAGCATGCATCCTATCAAGCCTAAAACTAGACTCATACGCATACTCCGGTATCCTCTCGAAATTTATAAAGGAATCTATATAATCTACTGTTTCCTGATAGTTCATATTCATAAATAATAATAGGAGGCGGGGATTACGAACGAATTTGAAAATTTAGACTTTTATGAAGAATTTTTCGGTTTCTACGCCCCATTCTATGAGGCCAAAAGGCTTAAAACTGTTTGACGGCACCGCGTCAGATTTTGCGGTGCCTAGTTTTTTAAGCCCCGAAAAATGCTGAATAAAAGGCAACCCCGAAGTTTCGGGGGAAATTTTCATATGAGTGAGTAACCCCGCCTTCTATTATCAATGCTTGAAGTGTCGTCTGCCTGTAAATACCATGCTTATGCCAGCATCATCGCATGCCTTTATTACATCCTCATCCTTTATAGAACCGCCCGGTTGTATAATGCTGGTAATGCCTGCTTTTTTTGCCTCGATTATCGCATCTTCTTTTGGAAAAAATGCGTCACTCGCACAAGTCGAGCCTTTGCACCTTGCGCCTGACTTACGTATAGCTATGATCATTGAGTCGACCCTCGACATCTGTCCTGCGCCGACACCAACAGCCTTTGTGCCCTGGCTCAATAAAATAGCATTGCTCTTTACATGTTTTATGACCTTCCATCCAAATATTAAAGAAGCAAGTTCTTCCTTGGTAGGGCTTTTCTTTGTTACAACCTTTAGGTCTTTTTCATCTATTCCCAGTATATCCCTATCCTGGATCAAAAGCCCTCCTACGACTTTTTTGAGGTCATAGTCCTTCTCAATACCTTTTAACTCTCCCACCTCTATAAGACGCAGATTCTTTTTTGCAGTTAAGATGCTGAGGGCTTCCTTGTCATAACCCGGCGCTATTACGCATTCGGTGAAACCAGCTGAGGCAATAGCCTCTGCTGTATCTTTGTCTACGATCTTATTTAAGCCTACGATACTTCCAAAAGCCGAGACCCTATCGCAATCCAGCGCATCTATATAGGCCTTCGCGAGCGTCTCTCCAGAAGCAGCGCCGCAGGGATTTGTGTGCTTTATCACACTTGCAGCAGGTTCTTTGAACGGCTTTACTATCTCAAGCGCGCTATCAAGGTCTATTATATTATTGAATGATAACTCTTTTCCATGAAGCTGCTTTGCGTTGCTTATACCGACAGCATTTATAGACTTATCCTTATAAAAACAGGCCTTTTGATGCGGGTTCTCTCCATATCGCAAAGATTGCACTTTCTCAAATTTCAATTCCATGTTATCTGGAAAATCTGCCGCTTGTGACACGCGACTTGTGTCTTGAGGCCCTAATTTCTCTTTTAGGTAATTATATATAGCTGTATCATACTTTGAGGTCTTCTCAAATACTTCAACTGCCAATTTTGAATGAAGCTCTTTAGAGATAGAGCTGCCGTTTTTCTTAAGTTCATCCAATACCTCTTTATAGCTGGAGGGATTGCATATCACCGCTACATCTTTAAAATTCTTTGCAGCTGAGCGAAGCATGCTCGGCCCGCCTATATCTATATTTTCAATAGCCTCTTCGAATTTCACGCCTTCTTTGGCAACGGTCTTCTCGAATGGATAAAGATTTACTACCACCATGTCTATCAGGCCTATATCATGTTTTGCGACCTGTTCCATGTGGTCTTTTTTTTCTCTCAAGGCCAGAAGCCCGCCATGTATCTTTGGATGCAATGTCTTTACCCTGCCGTCCAGCATCTCTGGAAAACCAGTATGATCCGAGACAGACTTTACGTTGATACCAAGTTCTTTTATGCGCTTTGCTGTACCGCCTGTGGAAAGTATCTCTACTCCTAATTCACCTAATCCTTTTACAAAATCATCAAGCCCTGTCTTGTCAGATACGCTGATAAGCGCCCTCTTTACTTGCCGCATATTGCCCTCCCCTATTTTTACATTTTAATGTTTAATTTTTAATTTTACACATTAAACCTAATATCTATGATATCCCCGTCTTTTACTATATATTCCTTGCCTTCTAACCTCAGAACCCCTTTTTCTTTGGCAGCATGCATAGAACCATGCGCGACAAAATCATCAAAACTTATTACCTCTGCGCGTATAAAACCTCTTTTGATATCAGAATGTATTTTCCCGGCTGCCTCTATAATAGGCAGCCCTTTTCTAAGGTGCCAACCCCTTACTTCTTTTTCTCCTGCTGTAAAAAATGTTACCAGATCCATCTTCTCGAATATCAGCCTAGATATGTCTTCCCTGAAATTATAGCTATTCCCCAGGTCTTTTAAAAATCTTGCTCTTTCCTTTTCTTCTATACCCAATAGGTCCAATTCCTCTTTGCCGAAAAAAATAACACACGGTATATTCTTGGAAGAAGAAAGCTCTTTTAAGGGCTTTAATCTTTCGTCTAAGATATCAAGTTCTTCTTCCTGGCTGTTTATAGCCAGTATAATAGGTATACTGGTCAAGAATGAAAGCCCTGAAAGCAAAGTAGGCTCGGTATCGCTAGAGGCTGCACTGCTGATCAGATCGCCATCTGACAGGCAGGATTGATACTTCTCCAACAATGCCTTTTCTTTGTCAGCATTTACTCTGGACCTTTCTTTTTCTAATCTAGCCAGTCTATTTTGTATTACCTCGAGGTCATGTAATATGAGATCCGTCAAGATGCTATCAAAATCCTTCTTCGGGTCCTGGCTAAAAAAACTCCCTACAACACATATAAATAAATCAAGGTCTCCCAGATTGGATAGGTCTTTCTTTGTAAGGTTTCCTGCGGATCCTACTTCTATAAATGTAAGTTCAGGGTATGTCTTTTTCTTAGAATTGTATATCTCTACTAATCTTTCTATCCTCTTATCAGTAGGCCTAAACACTCCTATACTGCTGGATATATCCAGATTGCCTAATAATATTTTAAATATAGATGTCTTTCCGCTTTGAGGCGAACCAGTTATGCCTATTCTCATATAGCTTACATTGTAGCAAAAAATCTTCTAAGTGTAAAAAACAATTTTAGAATTGATTATTTTATTTAAAGGAATGGCAGTATCTAGAAAAGGTCCTATCTCTTTTTGACGATATCTCCGGATTCTATGGTGAATCCGCTCTTTTCATCTTTTATGTCACAAGCTGCTATCTTCTTTCTAGCTTGTATCACTTCTACAAGTCCTATTATATCATCCCCTCTATAAACACTGAATCTATCTCCTACATCGACATTGTATTCCTGGCCTATATCTATGACTACAAACTTATGTTCTCTATTTATAGTGACTACTCTTGCCCTGCTCTCAGAGCCCGACGCTATCCTGGCACCAGTAATACCACTGGTTGCGCTGCTCTCTCCTTCTCTCTGTAATACTATCGGAGGAAGATCGACTTCTTTCAGTGTATGATATGCCTCTGCCCTATAAGGTGTGCTGTGATCCGTATTACTTGCCAGCATAGAACTCAACCCGCCAAGCTCTATATTCTTGGAATTCAGATATTTTTCCAGCTTGACGAGCTTTATCCTGAGATCTTCCCTCTCATTAAGGAGGCTGCTATATTTTCTCGAAACCTCATCAAGCTCTTCCGCCTTCATCTTGACCAGTTTTTTTCTAAGCCTATCCTGGCCCTTAAGGTCCTTTTCCAGTTTTGCTATATGCGACCTAAGACTTTCATTTTCCTGTATGATATTATCAAAATTCTTTACACCTGCGGCCTGGCCTTTCAATAAACTGCTTTTTACCTTGTCCTTTGTCTCCAGGTCTTTCTCCAGCGCATACATCCTAAGCCTCATATCTTCTCGTTCTGACAGGAGGCTGTTTATCCTCTCGGATGTCTCTTTGAGTTCTTTTTTAGTATCGAATTTATCTGAGAGCGACCGATTCAACTTAGCTATCTCTGTATCTTTTGTATTCAAGTCTTTTTGTAATGCAAACAATGTCATTGAGATATCTTCTTTCTCTCTGGCAACGATATCAAGTTCTTTTGAAACCCTCTTTAGCTCCTCGTCCTTAGACCTCAACAGGCGTTCGCTGACCCTTTCTTTATCCTCAAGCTCTTCTTTGAGTTTTGCGAGCCTTAATCTTAGATCATCGTTTTCTTCTATGGCCCTGCCGGCCTTTCCATAGACCTTTTCATTCTGGTCCAGCTTTGCCGTCAATAACCTGTTTTCATTCATCAGATTTTCTATATCAAAATTCTTTGAACTAGCCTTGTCTTTTTCTTTTAAAAGGTCCCTGCTTAAAGCCTCCGCGACTTCTCCTGAATCCCTTAACCTGCCCTCCAATAAAATCGCTTCTTTTTCAAGCCTGGCTATCTTCATCCCGAGATCAGTATTCTGTGCCCTGAGCTTCTCTACCTCCATATCCTTTGGCCCGGCCATATTTTTCAAGCCATTCACCTCGACTTCCAGCGAAGCCTTATCTTTTAATAGCCTTGCCATAAATTCATCTGATTCCATACTCCTTACTCTCTTATCCAGGAAAAATTTGCCTTTTTGAACCCTTGCGACTTCCCTCTTTAGCTCATCTTTTTCTCTTAATAAGCTATCGTATTGGCTGGCCATGGAATTGTTTTTTCTCTCCAAGGATTCAAGTTCTCTTGAGACCATCTCCAATTTTGCAGCTAGAGATTTATTATTCCTGTTTGAAGCAGTAAGCTTTCTATTAAGCCTCTCCACACTCGTCTTAAAAAGATTCTCCAGGCTGAGATAATCCGTGTAAATTCTCTCTTTGGCAAGAAAAAACCATGCTGTACTAAAACTGCTCAGGATCACAAGTACTATAAGAATAGTCAGGATCGTACGAACGCTTTTATCCATATTTTACCTCATTTGAAAGACACCCTATAATCTATCTGTATCATAAGTAGTCTTTCTATTTATTATACCATATATTTTATTTTGGACAAATAATATTAACTCTTTTGGTTTAAGTACTATATTCTTCACATCTTCGAATATAAGATATATACCTGGTACTACAAACAAGGTGAGCAAGGTCGAAGAAGTCATGCCCCCTATCACAGTGATCGCAAGCGGCGCCCAGAGATTTGCGGATTCACTCTTATCAAGCGCCATTGGGACAAGCCCCAATATAGTAGTAGCAGTAGTCATTGCTATCGGCCTTAATCGGTCTTCTCCTGCAGTAATAAGAGAATTCCATAGATCCTCTGCCTCATCTTCTTCCGTAGATCCTTTTTGTTTACGTAAAAAATTTATCCTGTCCACGAGGACGATCGCATTATTGACGACAATACCTGCCAGCATTATAGCGCCTATTATTACACCCCTGCTGATAGGCTTATGGGATATCTTCAATGCAAGTATTATTCCTATAATAGCGAGCGGTACAGATATCATGATAATAAAAGGCTGGATATAAGATTCAAAAAGCGAGGCAAGGACAAGATAGACCAAAAACAAAGTTATCCATAATACACCGGTCGGAAAAGCCCACAACTCTTTCTCATTCCTCTGGTCCCTCTCAAAACTCCCTCCTATCCTGTAATAATAATCTGTCGGGAACTCCATGTCCTTCAGGGCTTCTCTTACCTTACTAACTGCTGTGATAAGTGACATATTCGTGATCATGGAAGTTATATGCACTACTCTCATCTTGTTTTTTCTTACTATCTCGCTGGAACCTATCTGCGGAGTAAAGCTCGCTACCTGTTCCAGCAATATCGGGTTTCCGTTCTTCGCGAAAATAGGGAGTTTTTTAAGGTCATCTAACCTCGCTCTGTCTTCTTTTATCAAACGAGAAACTGTCTCTATCTCTCTCGACTCGGTATGAAATAATGTCGCCCTTAACCCTCTCATCTCTGAGTGGATAGTATCCGCCACATCTTTTACAGTAAGCCCAAAAATAGCTGCTTTTTCTCTGTCAACTTCTATCGCCCATTCAGGCCTGCCGCTTATCCTGGACATCCTTATATCCTGAAATCCCTCGACAGCCCCAAGCCTTGTAGCGATAGAGACAGCTGTTTCCTTTAGAGGCTCATATTCATAACCATATAAGTCCAGCACTATTTCCTTTAAACCTTTCTCTTCTATCTCAGAAAAATATATGAAACCTCCTTTATATTTTTGCTCTATTGCCTTTGCCTCAGCTCTTATATAATCGATAACAACCTTTGTCGAGCGCTCCCTCTGGGCTAAAGGCACAAGCTTGACATATATCTTGCTGGACCAAGGTTCGATCCTTGCGCTAAATGTCTTTATCTCGGGTATCTTGGTAATAAGCTGTTCCATCTCCTTGACCATCTCGTCTGTCACGTCGAGTTTTGCGCCTGGCTCAAGCTCTACAAACATAGTGAACCTGCCCTCTTCAGAGCCTGCCATAAATTCCTTGTCTATGCCTGCGCCCAAAAACAGCATAAGGAGCAACACTATAAATGCGCCCAATACCATAAAATATCTGTACACTAATCCCAATTCCAGGGCCTTTCTATAATACACAGGTATTTTTAAGAAAATGCTGCTTTTTAAAAAGCTCTTTTTGGGCTTCTTTGGTTTTTTGGGCGGGTGTTTTATCTTATCAGAAAGCATAGGCACTATAGTCAAGGACACAAACAATGAACTAAGGAGTGAAAATGTCACTGTCAGGGCAAGCCCTCCCCAAAGCATCTGTGTCTCTTTATTGACAAATATAAATGGCAAAAACACGACTATTGTCGTAATGGTAGAAGCAAGTATCGCAAGCCCTACTTCTGAAGAACCTGTTATGACCGCGTCAGTATATACTTCCTTCCAGTTTTGTTTGGAGAAATCCACGTCCTGCCTTTTTTTGTCAACATTATCAAGCACTACTATAGAATTATCCACGAGCATACCTATGCCGAGCGCAAGGCCGCTCAGCGTCATGACATTGATCGTGATCTTGTTGAAATACATCAATATAAAAGTAGCCATGACTGATATGGGGATAGTGACCCCTATGATAGAAGTAATGCGCGGGTCCCTTAAAAACAATAAAAGCACCATTATTGCCAACATAGCGCCGTACAAAAGAGATGTCTGGACTGATTTTATTGCCTCTTGTATGGTAACAGCTTGATTAAGAGTGGTCTTTATGACTATCTTTTTATCGATGCCTCTTTTTAATATGCCAAGTTGTTTTTCTATATTGGCTACCACATCTATAGTGTTAGCGGTGGATTCTTTCTGTATACTTACGGATACCACTGGTTCTATATCCGTCCTGGCATAACTGGTAGGTTCTAAAAAAGAGTCCTTTACGTCCGCGACTTCACCGAGTTTTATAATATGGCCTTCCGGAGAAGCGCTGATACCGATATTTTTTATATAATCCAAGGATTTAAATTCGCCTATTATCCTTACCAGATATTTATTGTAATCCTGCTCTATGTCCCCTGCCAATAGATTCAAGTTATTAGATCCAAGCGCATTGACAACAAGATCTATGGGTATATTATATTGTTTTAGCTTGTTCTTCCTTATATCGACCAGGATCTTTCTTTCTCTTCCTCCATATACTTCTACGTTCGCGACCCCTTCTATACGCAAGAGGCTTTCTTTGAACTGCTCATCCACGATCTTTCGCATAGCCTCAGGAGTATACCCCTCCCCCATGACTGCCAAGAGATAGACAGGCCTGTCGGATTCCTTGTATTGAGCTATTATAGGTTTTTGTATCTCTTTGGGGAGCTTATCTCTTACCTTTGAAAATTTTTCTCTTACTTCAAGGGCTGCAAAATTCATATCAGTGCCAGGTTCGAACTCCAGAGATACCCTTGATTCTCCGGCCTTGGAAGTAGAGTATATATTCTGCAGATAATTAACAGTACTTACAGCCTCTTCAACCGGCTTTGTAACAAGCGTCTCGACTTCTTCTGGCGGCATACCGCCCCTGACAGCTATAATAATACTCATATCTCCATAGGAGATATTGGGCATAAGTTCAACAGGAAGCCTTGATAGAGAAACTACCCCTATGAGAACTACTGCAACAAAAAGCATTAAAATAGTTATTGGCCTTCTAACTGAAAATTCTGATAGATTCATAAGTTCGGGTTACCCGTTACCCATTTTTAATTCATACCAGCGCCCAGGCCCAAGAGGGCCGCTCGCGGTCAAAGACCCATTCTCCAGCAATTCCTTCAGGTCCCTCGCTGCAGTTGCTATCGATATATTAAAAAGGACCGCGTATTCTTTACGTGTAATATGATCCACTGTCTTCAGGTGCTCCAGAAGTTTTTTCTGCCTTCTATTCAATTGGAAAGAGCCTTCTTTTACAATAATTTCTTTTGGGACTTTTGCATCTCCGATAACAGGCCCTTCTTCCTGCATAGGTCCTTCTCTTTCCTCTATAGGCTCGTCTATCTTTTCTTCTCTGGGGGGTTTGGCTGCCAACCAGTTAGGCGGAGGTATCATGATAGCCCTGATCTCACCAGGTCTTAAGACTGCGGGTTCTTCCACTGCGCTCACAGCTATTGGCTGTACTTTAAGGACCCTTGATGAGATAAAGTCTGCTACAAGTGTATATATGCAGGGTATGACAAAAAGTGTAAGTATAGTCGATATAGTAAGCCCTCCCATCACCGTTATAGCCATAGGGCTCTGAAGCTCTGACCCTTCTGATATCCCAAGCGCCAGAGGAAAAAGCCCTAATACTGTAGTCATAGTGGTCATTATTATAGGCCTGAGCCTTGCGCTGCCGGATTCTATAGCAGCCTCCATTATAGTTTTGCCTTCTTTTACAAGCGCATTGATGCAATCTATTAAAATAATACCATTATTAACGACAATGCCTCCCAGGATTATGACTCCGAGCATGACAACGACGCTTATAGGAGTACGCGTAATAAATAAAATCGCGAAAACCCCTGTAAGGGATAAAGGCATAGTGAACATTATTATAAAAGGCTGCCATAATGATTCAAACTGCGAAGCCATTATCATGTATACCAGGAGTATTGAAAGCATCAAAGCAAATGCCAAAGAACTAAAGCTCTCCCCCATTTGCTGGCTTTCTCCAGACAGCGTTATTGTAATATCCTTTTCTGCGGATTTAGAAGCATTTATCTTTTCAGCCATCGTCTCTTCTGTCTCTTTTATCAATACCTCCACATCTTTTATTACTTTATTAAGAGGCCGTTCGGACAGATTAGCTGTCACGAGGATAACCCTCTGCTGGTCAAGGCGTTTTATCTCGCTGGGCCCGACGCCTTGCGTGATATATGCTACTTCCGACAGGGGCACTTCTATATCAAGCGGGGAATGTATAAGAATATTTCTGAGGTTAGAAAGCTTGGAACGGTCCTCATTCCTAAGCCTTACCCTTATATCTATCTCCTTGCCCTCTTCCTTAAATTTAGTAGCCACGGCTCCCTTTATAGCAGCATGAGCTGCCTGGGAGATGACTCCTGTAGAAAGATTGTAAAGCGCAGCCCTATCCTGTATGACATTTACTTTTGTCTCAGGAGAAGGCTCGGAAAGGCTTGTACGCACGCCATAGATACCTCCTATGTTCGCAATGTTTTCCTGTATGTATTTAGATACCTCCTCTATATTTTCAAGGTTTTTACCTTTTATCTCTATTACGATCGGGGCTGATCCCTGCATCGCTGATTTAAAAAAGCTCTCCTGGAGTATATATTCTATTTCAGCGCCTTCCAGGTTCAACTTGTCAAATTGGTCTTTCAGCCTTTCTATGACCTTAGAAGTATGGGCCAGTTTTCTGTCCTTTTTTAATGCCACTATGATCTGTGACTGCGAAGAGCTCATCATCTCCAGGCTCTGTGAATCACCCTTACTTTTACTGGAACCTATAGTAACAGCTATACCTTCTAATTCTTTGGTCTCGAGGAGTATATTTTCTACTCTTTTCACTACCCTGTCTGTTATATTAAGCCTTGTCCCGTTCGGCATGTTCACTCTCATGATAAATTCTCTTTGGTCTACCTTTGGCATGAATTCTTTATCTATGAATGGAAATAGCCCTATACTCAATACAAAAATTCCCATCACGAAAAGTAAAAATAACCATCTAAACCTTAATACTATAGGTATAAATTTATTATATATAGGTCCAAGTCCAAATGTAAAATTCGCCGTGGATATAGCCTTTACTTTTTTTGGATTACTGCCCCCCATTGCTGCCAAGCGCGGTATCAATGACAATGCCACCAATAAAGACGCTAACAGTGAGAATATAACAGTAAACGCGAGTTCTTTGAACAACTGCCCGGCTACTCCGACGACAAACACCATAGGTAAAAATACCGCTACTGTAGTAAGCGTGGATGAAAACAGGTTCGCTGACATCTCGCTCGCCCCGAACTTACTGGATTCCTTCATATCCCTGGTCCTATTAAAATGGACATAGATATTCTCTATGACGACTATAGCATTATCGACAAGCATACCTATACCGAGCGCGAGGCCTCCAAGGGAAAGCATATTCAATGTGATACCGTTAAAATACATAAGCGTAAACGCCACCATGATACTTACAGGCATTGAAAACGCTACTACGAAAGACGCCTTGACATTCCTTAAGAACACAAAAAGCACTATAAATGCAAGCATGCCTCCCTGCACAGCCGCGTCCATCACTCCGCTTATTGATTTTTTGATAAATATCGACTGGTCGTATATTATCGTGACATCCATGCCCTTCGGGAGATCTCTTTTGATATCTTCTAATTTATCCCTTACCTTATCAGCGACACGCAATGTATTCGCGCTTGCTTGTTTTTGCACTGAAACTGAGATATTTTCTTTGCCATTGTACCTGGAGATGTTTGTCTTTTCCTGAAATGTGTCTTTTATCTCTGCTACATCTTTAAGTAATATCAAACGCGATGCCCTGATATCGGTCTTTGCCTCCTCCCGATTCGGGTTCATGTACCCTTTGTCTTCTTCCTCGTCCTTGCCTATAATCGTCTCTTGTATCTCTGGTATCAGCTTGAACTCTCCCATAGTCCTGATAAGATACTCATAAAAATGTTCTTCTATTGTGCCTGCAGGATAATTGAGGTTTGACGAACGCAGGCCATCAACGATCTTTGTAATAGCTATTTTTGACGCGTAAAGCCTTCCCGCGTCCACTGAGACAAGTATCTCTCTTTCAAGGCCTCCGTTCACACTGCAAGAAGCTACTCCTTCGACTTTTTCCAATTCATCCTTGATGAATTTTCTTGAAAGGCGCAGAAGCTCAGCTGGAGAATGTTTTCCTGTAACACTAAGGGTAACAACCGGGAGTTCAAATGGATTGAACTTCATCACTATCGGGTCAGCTGATCCCAGGGGAAGGCGTTCCTTTACAAGGTCTATCTTTTCCCTTACGCCTAATGAGGCAAAATCCATATTGGTGCCCCAATTGAACTCAGCAGTGACTATAGAAACTCCCTCTTTCGATATAGAGCTTACCCTCTTGATGCTCCCTACGGTCCCTACTGTCTCTTCTATGATCTTTGTTATCAATGTCTCGACTTCTTCAGGGGCAGCATTCTCATAAGTCGTGACTATTGTAAGTTGAGGAAAATTTACGGATGGAAAAAGCTCTTGAGGCAGGCGCGTCAGGGATATGACTCCCAAAAGCAGTATGCCTACGAATATCATGGATGTTGTTACGGGTTTATCTACTGAAAAATGTGGAAGGCTCATAATACACAGATAATCTCAGATTTCACGTTAAGTTTAAGTTGTCACAGATGAACACAGAGATCCTATCATCTGCGACCATCTTGTATTTTTTAATCTGTAGCCATCTGTGTGATCCAATATTTACTCTTTAGCGCTGCTTTCCTGCAGATCTATGATATTTACAGGCACGCCATCTTTTAATTCCTGAGGCGCATCTATAACAACTACTTCTCCCTCGCTCAAACCAGACTGGATCACTGTATAATCCGTAGTCACATATTCTACTTCTATATCCCTGGGAGACGCTATGTTGCTTTGAGATACTACAAAGACCTTGTATCCTTCGTCTGTCTTATCCAATGCAAAGCTAGGTATCACTATCGCATCTTCGAACTGAGCTATAGTGATCTTTGCCCTTGCGAACATGCCAGGTAAAAGCAGGTTATCCTCGTTATCTATTCCTACCCTGACAGTAAGGGTCCTTGATTTGCCTTCAACTATAGGAAACACATTGTCAACAGTACCTGTAAATACCATGTCAGGATAAGTATCAACAGTCACTACAACATCCTGGGCCAATGCGATCTTGTCTATGTCTCTTTCCACTATACCCAATTCTACGAATACCTGGGCTGTATCATAAAGAGTCCCTATCTTATTTTGAGGAGTTACAAATTCTCCCACCTCGGCATCACGCGAACCAAGCACCCCATCTCTCGGCGCATACATATCTGTTTTATTTAACTCTTCTTCCGCTGACTTGAGTTCCACTTCTGCAGACTTTGCCTGGAGCTCTGCTGCCCTTGCCTCAAGTTCAACTTCCTCCAGCTTTGCCTTTATAATAGCTCCTATATCATAAAGATCCTTATGTATCTCTAATTTTTTCTTAGCTGCCAGGGCCTGCGCCTTAGAAGAATCGAGTTTACTCTTTGAATATTCTACCTTAAGTTTTGCGTCTTTTTTGTCAAGGTTAGCTATCTTGTCGTCTTTATAGACAACATCCCCTTCTCTGAAATTTATAGATTCGATCACGCCGTTTATCTCAAACTTAAGCTCTATCTCTGAAGAACCCTTTACAATACCCATTACAGGCAGGTCATCTTTAAAATCCATAAGGCTGATCTTATAACATCTGACAGGCAAGGCCTCTGTCCCCTGGGTGCCTTGCTGCTGCATGTCCGGGGATTGAGAAGGCATACCCTGAGAATCAATAAGTCCATCCATCATACCAACTTCATCGGTAGCTAGTTCAAGCCCCTCTTCTCCCTCTATACTCATATCTTCTTTCTCGAGCTGCTCCATATCAAATGAAGAGACAGGTTTTTTCTTTGCGGAACCTCTTTTGGAAAGTGTGATCCCCCAGATAATCAAAAACCCCAATACCCATAGCGCTATAAAACCAATGAGTATTTTTTTAGTATTGATCATTTCTTCCTCGAATCTGCTAACATAAAGTTCTCACTGTCCAAAAATAATGTATACCCCGTAGCCTTATTTAAAGTGGACAATGACTGATAAAGACTTCCTATTGCCTCGACATAATAAGTCTTTTCATCGTTAAGAGTCATATATGCCTGTATAAGCTGTGAATACGGTATCTCGTTCAGGTCTAAACGAGCCTTTGCGATATTAAGTTCTTCTTCCTTATAATTGATCTTATTTAAACTGGAGGCTACTTGCATTATCTCTTTTTTATAACTTAAATAGGCCTCGTTTATTTCTTTGATGATAGCATCTTTCATCTGGTCTAATTCATCCTTTGCCTTCTTAAGGGCTATCTCGCTTGTCTTCTTCTCGGAAAAGGACTGCAGATTGTCGATCAATCCCAATTCTAATGAACGGCTCATTGATTCTGTCCTGGAGGTCTGTCCGTGTTTTTCCGTAGTCTCCTCTTTTGTCATAGCAGTTGAGAGTGTATTTACGCCAAGAGGTTTGGATGCCTTTAATCCCAGATACCAATCATTTGAAAGGAGCAAGCTTTCGGATTGAAAAGCACCCCCTGAACGGCCATAAGAACCAGTAAGGTCTACTTTTATCTGGTCCTTGCTTTTCTGGATCCTATCCTCGTATTCATTAAACTCGATATTGTGCTTTTTTGCCTTTAGATCAGGCCTGTATTTAAATGCCAGCTCCAGGCATTTTTCAAGGGGAGCGTCTATAGACAAAGGCTTGAGATCCTCTATATCAACATCCATATCTATCAATTTTTCAAGTTCTTTAGTATCCTCCAGGTTTACAGCCTGCTGTAAAGTAAGCTTTGCTATAGAAAGATCGTTCTCGCTGGAGACGACTTGGTAATTGACCTGCTCCATCTGCGATTGTACCTGTAAGAACTCTGAGTTGGTGCTAAGCCCTAGCGCATGCCTTTTTTTTGCAATATCAAAGACACCTTTTACGCTCTCTAGAAGGTTACGCTGCAGCTTTAGATTTGACTTTTTTGCTACGTATGAATAAAAAGCCGCCTCTACTTCTCCCCTGAGATCCTGCAATACCTTATCATAATTCTCTTCTGATGTCTTTATATTGGCCCTTGCCTTTTCAACTGCGTATCGCAATCTCCAGCCATAAAAGAGCGGGTATTCAAATTTTAATTTATATTCCCTATCAGTAAAATCCTGGGTACGCTCCGTAGTCCTTCCTATTGTCTCAAGCATATTAAGGCTTCCTGTAGGGAAAAGCGCTCTCTTGGCCTCCTTCATCTTAAGGTTTGAAAGGCTTATCTCATCTCTTGCGATCTCGGCAGGTGTATGATTTTCCATCGCAATATCTATAGCTTCTTCTATTCCTAAGACATGGGTACTGCCTGACGCATTCCCTTCCGGCAGCACATCCCTATCAATACCCAATAGGTCTCTGCTTGATAAATGAACATCCATATCCGTATCATCCAAAATATACTCTGGTGTTTCTTTGATATTCTCAAATAATACAGGGATATCTATCCACCTCTCTTCCTCGCCAAGGGCTTCTGGGAAAGGCTCATACCTATCATTGGACCATACAGCCTGCAGGCATATACTATCAAGTTCATCGCTTCCGGATGACTCATAAATATATACATCTTTGAGCTCTCCCCATGGAGAGATAAGCATCTTTAGTTTTAGGCTGCCTTTAGAATCAGTGACTATGGAAGATTTTGGATAAGGAAAGATAGAGTTAGATATATCCCTTGATATATTTACTATATATTTGGTTAAAGATTCTGTGGTATTATCAGTATTATAAGGAAATGATACGGTTTGAAATGCTACTATAAAAACAGCAATTCCAATAAGGTTTAGTAGTATGATACGCTTTTTTTGCATACTTTCTCCTAGTTAATGGAGAAGTATATCATACTACTAATTATTTGTCAATATAGCGTTACAACTTTATTGATACGGTTTTGATACGGTTAATGAGCACTTGGCTTACGGAGCGAACAAAGTGAGCGAACGTAAGCCAATGTGCGAATTAATCCCGAGCGGCCATTATTTGATACTGTGTTGCGAGGGATATAACTGTTGATCAATTGGAGCGAACAAAGTGAGCGAACGTAAGCCTGGCTTCCATCACGTACGAATTATGCGCTTATAAAGAGGTTCCTTATTACAACACTTGCTCCACCCAGAGAAACAGCATCCTTCCCCAGCTGGGCTGGTATTATCTTTACTACATTAGCGGGTTCTTCGAAAGCCCATCTGCGAACTGTCTTTCTTAGAGGCTCCAGGAATAAACTGCCGGCAGCTTCGACACCCCCGCCTATTATCACTATCTCAGGGTTGAACAAATTGACTAGATACGCTACCCTAAGGCCTAGATTGACTGCTGCATCCTCAAGTAATTCTATAGCAAAGCTATCTCCTGACTTTGCTGCCTCTATGATATTCTCTAATGTAATATTATCTATTTTACCTTTGTCATCTTTTATCTTTGATTCAACACCTTCTTCTATAAGCCTCTTGACCTGCCTTATTAAGCCAAGATCGACTCCCATAGGAAGCAGGAACGACAGATTTTTTGCTATATTGATATAATCATCCGGCCTAGGGCAATTTATGCTCATCTCTCCCGCAGAACCGCTGGCACCGCAATAAATATTGCCTTTTATAATAATGCCTGTACCTACATCAGAGTACATATATATCACATTCTCCGTATCCAAGGGCAATGCATGCATCTTTTCTCCAAATGCTGCAAATGTAGCATCATTACCCAAAAAAGACGGCATGCCATATTTTTGTTCTATGGCATTTTTTATAGCCATATAGCTTGTCCTCACTCCATCCTTGGTCGAATCTCTCACTGTGCCCATATTCTCATCTATAACACCCCCGATACAGATACCTACGCCCTTAACCTTTTCACGGTCTACCTCTTTTCTGCTTATAAGTTCTTCTATGAAATCAATGGATTTTTCTATTACATTGCTCATAGTGTCTTTTGGCCTGGTCTTTTCCACCCTTATCACCACATGCCCAGCTAGATCAGTGACCAATCCTATCATCCTGGAGGGGTCTAGCTCCATATTACCCAGGTCTATGCCTATGGCAAAACCATGCCGTTCATTAAGCTTTACCAATGTAGGTTTCCTGCCGCCAGAAGATGCCTCCATGCCTCCTTCTACTACAAGCCCTGCTTTAATAAAATTATTTATATAGTTTGATACTGTTACAATATTAAGGTCTGTTATCTTTGATATATCAGCTCTTGTGATAGGGCCATTTTTTCTTATAAGTTCCAGCATAGAGAAGTTCTTACTCTCGTGGTCAGATAGCAAGTGGCTTTCAAAAGCTCTGTTCTTTACTATGGACATTTGTTCCTCCTTATTTAAAATGTTCTATTATAAAACATCCTTACTATATGCTGAGTATCTAAGCTAGAAAGTGACCATTTAGGAAGAGCATACATATCATCCAGGGGCGCATAGCCGACAAACTCTCCAAACAAGATACTAAGCTTCTGATCATTGTCTATGTTATAATCCAGCCCTGCAAAGATATTATGATGTCCGTCATAGTTCACTCCCTCTCCTTTGACCTGTCTATAGACATCTATCATCCTTGAATAGATATATTTAAAACCGAACGTAAGTTTCTTGTTATGCTTATAATCAAACTCTAGGCCCACATGATTGACATTATCATCTATACCTATAGTTTGTTTGTTTATATTACGGGTATAGCTCAATATCCCTGTAAGTTTTGTAAAAGGCTTATATATAAATTTTGTCTTATAGATATCATAATAATCATATGGCGGTAATTCAAAAAAGCCTTGACTGTAAAGGTAAGGCACTATCTTGTCAAATATTATCCCATCTCTTACCTCAGTAGTATAGGATTGCCCGTTTAAAATCCCTCTAGGAGTATCTCCAGGGTCATTGGTCCTTTCATAGACACCCTCCCAAGCTAAATTATCAGTCAGCTCGCGCCTTACGCCTAGGCCAAAGCTCCCTATAGAAGGGTCTTCCCCGTCAGCTACGGCAGAGTTTTTCATAAAAACATCTTCTTCGCTAAAATAATCCGTAAGCCCGTAAGAAGTCTTTGCGTATATCAAAGGATCATACCCTTTAACTGTATTTGGAAGATGCTGGTAATAAGCCAGGCCCTTTAGCGTAGTCTTAGGATCTACATTATACGTTGTCTCCAACCTGGATACGGTCTCGACCTGTTTCCCATCATCCTTACGGACATTTCTCATATTAAATCTTGCTTTTAGGCTATTATTGAAAAAATCCTTGGAGTTTTCGACTCCAAATGCAAGCCTGCCCCTATCCATGCCATCGCCTAGGGCAATTTTTTCATCCTGATCCGGCATCTTTGAAAATCTCACATGTTTACTGTAAAATTCATCGCGCCTTGTATATCTATAATTGGAGAGAGCTGGAAAAAAATCCTTATCCATATAGGCTATTTTAAATTCTGTATTAAAAGGTTTGCTCTTGAGGCCCGTGCTATAAGCATAACCTCCATAATTTCTTTGCATGCCATTTGCTTCCTCTACATCCATACTGCTTACAGCCACTTCTCCAAAAACATCCCAGCTATTAGTTAGTTTATATATACCGTCAAACCCCAAGGCTTGATTCATTGCTTCAAGAGTCCCGCTATTCATCCCGCCTTTAAACGTATAGATCGAACCAACAGTCAGTTTAGAGCTGACCGTGCTCATAAGCCTGATAGCCGCGGGAATACTATTGCTGTTTTCATAATCATCCCACAAGGTCATAGGAGTTGCCAACGTCATTTTATAAGATGTGCTATCGGAAAGAAACCCATTTAAAGACAAGCCCCTTAAAAAAGTAAGCCTATTATAGTCAGTGTCTTTCGTAAAGTATGACTGGCTTCTGACCCACTTCCCTTCCTTTACCGGGCTATCTGTCCAGGGCCTATTAAATATCCTGCTAGGCTCATACTGGTCAAGCCAAGGGCTTTCTTCCCAATAAACATGGTTATTGGAAAGCCTTAAGGGGTCATCCGATGTAAGCGCCTGATATTGGTCTGCTATGAGAAAAAGCCTTGAATTAAAACTCTTGTCTTCAGTATTATAATCCACCCAAAATTTTCTTATGGGCATATACCCCTCTTCTATATCCAGGCCGCCTGGAATAACATTATATATTCTCGACTGGCTATTCAAGCACAAAGGCCTTGTTTCTGATGTCTCGCCCTCTATGACCTTGCCTTCTCTTATTGTCACTATATGACCCTGGTCGGTCCTATAAGTCTCATTTACAGTGCTTCCTGTATTGGACCAGTATTTCAATGTTAGATCCAATCTATCATCTGCTGCTCCAGCATTAGTGATACTCACGTCCTTTGTGCCTATAAAAGTCCATGGGTCTATTACAACCTGGCTATAAAGATTAAAACCAGTCTGTTTTTTTGTATCTATATCTATTTTTAACCTATCGTATATCTTTTTATCGTATGTATTGTACCTTTCATCGCCCCAAAGATAACGCCAGTTTTTCTCAAAAGGCACTCCTACTTTATCACCGTTAGCATCTTTCCATATGACGTCCTGCGAGGTAAGGCCTAGCGCGAGTTGCAGCTCTCCGCTTATTTTTTTCTGGCCCTGATGTCTCCTGGAGGCCCTTGTCTCAGGCTCGTATCCATCATAATACATGTCTTCAAGATCATCTTCCTGAGATATGCCAAAATCCTCCTCCTCTTCGACGTCTTCATATTCCCCGGTATATCCTGTCTCATCAAAGTCATCATAGCATTCTGCTTCACCCTCATAAAGCGCTTCTTCTACTACTATGTCTTTTTTCTCTTCGCCATTTAAAAGATCCCTTTCTCTTACGAGATCAGATCCTCTATTATGAAAATCCAGTTTTCCTTCTGAACGCATCTTTATCTCTGCGTTTACAAGATCTAGATATCCTTGAGCCTCATTATTTCTCGGATCCAGTTTAACCGCCTGCTCTAAAATATTTTTAGCTTCATACAGATTCCCATCACAATACGCATCTATGCCTTTACTACATAGGCCAAAACTCTCAGCAATATCCTGTTTTTGGGCATAGGACATACCTATGCATATATTTGCCAAGAATATACACGTAATGAAAATCAATGACACCCTGTTCAGAAGGCTTCTCATCTTATCTCCACAACTCCTTTAACACAAAGTATGCCTTAGTGGGCTTACGTTCGTCAAGGGCTCCCTCTCTTTTTTCTAAACTGCATATACCCCACCACTCTTCATTTATATTAAAATTGTTAGGGGCCTTTATGTCAAAATAATATGCCCCGTTAGACCAGCTTGACACTATGTCGTGTATATACCAGCCGCTGGAAGAATACTCATTGTATTTCCACCACTCATCTGTCCATTCAAATACAAACCCGCCTACGCAATTCCCTACACCGCTGCCTTTGTAAGTATTTTTCTCTATCTCTTCCCATTCAGCTTTTATAAACTCTGCCTGAGAGCTTTCATCTTCTTTATCAAGATACGCATCATATCTATCACAGCCGAATTCCGTTACCATGACAGGCCTTCTAAATTTAAGCTGGACATGCCTGAAGAAACTCCCAAAACTCTTGCCCCTATAGACAGAGGCGCCTAACAAGTCTATATCTTTTGTAATATCAGGTGATATATTGCAGATATCATTGGTCTCTGCATTAGCCAAGACTGTCACATGGCCAGGGTCTATCTTTTTGATCTCTCTTGAGATCTCATTCACGAACGAATAGTATATCTTTGCCCTTTCAAGCCTTTTTAGATACGGGTCGCCTAATGCCTCTATATCGTCGGTGGTCCAGATATTCACGGCCTGAGGGCCATACGTAAAGGAAAAATTATTCTCATTCCCAAGGATCCAACATAGTATACCTTTTGTGTCCTTATAAGTATTGACCATCTCTATTACATCCTGTTTTACTTTTTCTCTAAAAGCCGGGTCTGCATAATTTGGATTGTCCCAAAAACCCAGCCAATGGCCTACTGCAACGCGTATTTTATATTTATCGTATAAAAACGTTATAGCCTCTTTTATTTCTTCAGGGTCTCCTTCTAATTTATATACCCTTATAGTATTGACTCCCATCTTTTTCATAAGTTTAGCGTCTGCAATATAGGGTTTTTTAGGATCTGACCAAAAATTATATGTATGTGTCATGCCTATGGGCGCAGGGCTATATACTACACCCTTTATGATATAAGGCCTGTTATTTACTATTAATTGAGATCTTCCATTATCAAGATCCTTTACATAGATACGATCTGACTTAGCAGCCCTGTTCGCAAAAACACTGAAGACTAACCCGCCGAATAAAAGCACTGATAAAATCTTAAGACCTATTGTTTTCATATCTCACTTTCCATAAAGTTGTGATGGGATTTTGGCATGGGTCACCCATGCCAAAATCCCATCTTTTAAATCATTCGTATCTTATATCATCTAAATAAAAAACAGCGCCGTTAGGATTTACATCAAGATTTGTTGCCCAGCAAAAACCTCCACTGATATAACTAAGGTCCTTGCCTCCTAGATCGACCTCATACTTTTTCCACTCTTTTGTAAGAAGTACCGGCCCTATACCAGCAACATCTGAATCAGGATATTGGCCAGTGAGCCCTCCCATCTTGAACTCTTCGATCCTTTCGCCGCCTTTTTCACCTTTTGCGTAAAATGATAGTTTTGCAGCGCCTGTAAGATCGAATCCGCCTTTCTTATCTCCCCAGTTATTTGCAGGGTTCTGCCAGTAAGTCCCCACCCATCTTGCGCCTTGGCTAGCCTTATTGGTGTAAGTTATCTTTATGCAAGTAGACCCGGCATAAGGGTTATCAAAACACGACTGGTCGATCCGAACATCTGAAAAATCTCCCATATACCCAGAAGGTATATAGTGATTATCCGGCGAACGCCCATCAGTATAGATAGGGAATGTCTTGAAAGCTCCTCCTGCTGCTTGACTGGCATCCAGCTTAGCATACTGCTTTAGCTCTACGGTGTCAGATCCTGCATATTGCCTGTCATTGGACCCTCCGCAGCTCGCAATGCTAAACAGTATCAAGCCTGATACAACTAGCAATGTTAAAGTTATGCTTCTTTTCATACTACCACTCCTTTCTGGTTCATGTTTCTTTTCTCATTTTTGATTTTTATATTTAATTTTTGATATTTAGAACACACCTCCTTCCATTATATCCAAAGTTCTTTATAAACAAAATAAGCTTTTTTAAGCCGCCTTAGAAAAGGGCTATGCTCTCCATTCCCCTGGCTTACTATCCCAAGCCATTCTTCATAGTTCCAGCCATCGGGGAACGGGCCAGACCAATTTCTAGCAGCATCGTGTACTGACGGTTCATAAGCCTTCCACCACTCATCAATCCATTCAAAAAGCACTCCTCCTATCGCATTACCAACGCCTTTATTGCCTGCTGTATTATACGCTATATCTTCCCAATTGCCCTTGAGATACTCTGCCTGCCTGTCTTCGCTAAATTCCCTTGATCTGCCTTCCATATAGCTGGGACAGCCGTATTCTGTTATTATTACAGGCTTATCGCACACGATCTTTACATTGTTCCAAAAACTCTTTCCAAACCCGTGTTTACCTCTATATGCATTTGCCCCGTATATATCTACGTCCGGGCAGCTTTTACTAAATTCGTCGAGGAACAATAAGTCCCCGCTGCACACTGCAACTGGATGGTCCCTGTCAATAGACTTTATCATCCTGCTTGCTTCATTCACAAACTCATAGTAAGTCGCTGGGTCTTTTTTGGCATTATTTGCAACACCATAATTATTTTCATTACCAAGCATCCAGAAAAGTACATAAGGCTCATCCTTGAACTCCTCTACCATCTTACGTACGCTCTCTAGCATGTTTCTTCTATGTTCCTCATTTTTATAATCAGTCCCTTCGTACCAGCCAGCGCCGCTTCCTACGGTATAGGCCCCCAAAAGATCTCCCATTATCGCCATTATACCGTAATTATTATACAGGTCCCTCAAGAGCTCTTTATTGGATGCATGGTGATATAGCCTGATAGTATTACAGTTCATGTCTTTCAATAACTGAAAATCTCCTACCACTTCTTCGTCTTTATCCTTTATATTGTTATAATTCTTATCCACCCAGCTGTCGTACACTGCGTCACACTTTCCATTGCCATTATAGTCTGCCTGCATCCAATCTTCCAACGTACCTTCATCAGGACTTTGCCCAACTCTATTTGGCGTATACGCAAGGGCTTTTATCAGATAAGGCCTGCCTTCCAACCTCAGCTGCCAGTGTCCATTCTTGAACTTCACAAGGTCTACCCTGCCGTCGCCGACTTGCTTTATCACACCCCCTAATTCAACACCCTTTTTGCCTGATAATTTATTCTTCATCCTATCTACAATACCAAGCTTTACGATTTTTCCAGGATTTACTACGAATATGTCATTTGCTATATTGTTATCGAATCCATTCTCGATATATATACCCGCATCTTTTAACTCCATTCCAAGCTCTGGGTTATTCCTTAATATATAATCTATCCTATCAAGCGCGACCTGAGCGATATACCAGGGCGTGCGAAAATAAGTCCATCCTACTGATTTAGGAAAATGCACCGCTATAGAATAATAGGTCTTTATCGCATGTTTTAATAAACCTGATCTTTCAAGCGCTATAGCTGCATAAAAGAGCTTGACACCTGTAGGTTCTGGCGCAGTGCTCCATTTGTAAAAATTTGCTTCCAGGTCATCTGTATTTATAAAGTCCCAATGATTGCCTTTGAGCTTTCCTTCTTTTTTTACTCTTATATAATTCTGGTCCCAATTGATGCTTGAGGTGTTAGGATAGACCCCTTCCCCCGCTGCCTGAGAAAGGCCTTCTTGGTCATTGACCACATATTTATAATTATACTTACCGACATTCTTAAATTCCCCGTATTTTTCATAATCGATCATCTCTTCTTTACCAGCGTCATAAAGAGTGACCTTTGTCTTAGGTATTGCTATAGCTATCTTCTTTTTTTCATCTATCTCCTCTTTTTTATCAAGCTTTTCAAGGCTGGCAATGCTCTTTTCTTTCACGCTCCAGAACCATCCCCTCGGATCCCAGTTCTGAGAATAACTATATTCTGTTATAGCTGTATTAAATGCCTTCCTGGCTTCATCTATTTTACCATTCAATAGATACGCCTCTCCCTGTATAAAAAAACTTGTCCCGACAGCATTTAAAGCCGCATATTGCTCTATTGCATCTATAGCGGGAAAACCTTTTAGAAGGGCCTGCTCTTTTTTTGCCTCATCAGAATAAAGCTCGATACATCTAGTTGTATATTCAAATGTCTTCTCATAATCCTTTGCGCCCCATGCCTCCCATGCGCGTAATATAAGCTCATTGGGAGAAAAGGGCTTTTCTTGAGAGACAGTTAATCCTAAAGTATCGACTTCTTCGCATGATACAGGCCCAGCCCATGATGTTAACAATAGTATTGCCGCGCAAACCCGTACCCCGTACCCCGTAACCCGTAACCCGTAATCAGCCATCTCTACTCCATTTCCCGTACCCTGTACCCCCTGCCTGCGGCAGGCAGGCGTTACCCGACAATAATCCCTGCTGTTATACCCTTTATAATATGTTTCTGCATAAATAAATATACTGATATTATAGGCAAAACTGTTATTGTGATGCCTGCCATCAAAAGCGGATACTCTGTTATGTGAGTACCCTGAAATATCATAAGAGCCCTTTGCAGAGGCATTAAAGACTTGCTTGAGAATATAAGTGTCGCAAGTATATATTCATTCCATACATTTAAAGAATTGAATATCACTATCACTGCTATAGCAGGCCTTGCGAGCGGCAAGGCAACATTCCACCAGATGCCGAGTTTATTGCATCCATCGATCCTAGCTGCATCTTCAAGCGCAGAAGGCATCTTGTCAAAAAATGTCTTAAGTAAATATATGCTGAAAGAAAGCCCTACGTTTATCATGCATAGTATATAACCGATCCTTGTATTTACAAGATGGAGCTTTGTCATAAGTACATACAAGGGCACAAAGCTGCCTGGAAGAGGTATCATCATAGCCGCTAAAAACATATAGAACAAGATATTCTTACCAGGAAACTTAAGCCGTGAAAATGCAAATGCAGCCAAAGATGCGATTATGACAATGCCAGTCACGACTGTCACTGTATAAATAACACTATTAAAAAAATACATCCCGAATCCTCCCTTGGTCCAGGCCATGACAAAATTGCTCCACATAGGGTTTCTGGGGATTATACTCATATCGCTGAATATAGTCTCCTGCGTCTTGAGAGCTGAGCCTATCATCCAGAGAAGAGGGAACACGCATGTGACTGCTACGCTTGCTAAAAATATATGCATAAGCGCGTGTTTAGTAAAATGCCTTAGTTTGTATATAGCAGTCTCTTCCATTAATTTCTCTCTTTTTTATTTTTGAATTTTAATCTATAATTTTGCATTTTAATCTTTGATTTTTGATATCATGACTATTCATGTTTTATACGTATGTTTAGAGAGCTTTATCTGTATAAATGAAATCGCTAATAATATAACTCCAAATACTATCCCCTGGCTGCACGCATAACCAAACCTTGAAGAACCTACCATTGTGGTCAGGATCCTTGTGACGGGGACCTCTGTATGATAACCCGGGCCGCCATTTGTCATAGAAAGTATCAATACAAATACCTGCATAGTGCCTAATATCGTAAGTACAGATACCAATATAAATACAGGGACCATCAAAGGTAAAGTGATGCTCTTGAACATCTGCCATGAATTCGCCCCATCTACTCTTCCTGCTTCATAGAGCTGCCTAGGTATAGTCTGTAAGCCTGCTAAAAATATAATAAATCCCCATCCAAAACCCTTCCAGCAATGGATAGCAGCGACTGCTGTTAAAGCTGTCTTTGGGTCCGAAAGCCAATCTCTTACCAAATGATGCAATCCCATATTAGTAAGCCAGTGATTCAGGAGGCCGTAATTTCCGTCATATATCCAGCGCCACACAAGCCCCACTACTATCTCTGATAACACAGGCGGAAGATAGAATATTACCCTATATATATTGCCTCCTTTTATATCCCTGTCGCACGCCCAAGCCAGGCTCAAGGCTAATGCATTTTGAAATGTCAGGGCAATAAGTGTGATATATCCTGCATGCCCCATAGCCTGCCACCATACTCTATCTTGAAACAAAAGTTCCTTAAAGTTCCTTAAACCTACAAAGCTTTTTACAAAACTAAAACCAGCTATGCCATCCCATTGACACAAAGAAAGCGTAAAAACCTTGTAGAAAGGATATATATAAAATAGAGAAAATATCAGTACTGCTGGCAATATAAATAAGTAATTTTCAAGTATATTTTTTTGGACCTTCATACCCGTACCCCGTAACCCGTAACCCGTTATTGTCCTGCCTTCTCCATCTCCCGCATCTTAACTGCCTGTACCTCGCCAGCTAATCCTTCTGGCGTCTTTTCGCCTATAATGATCGACTGTATGCCCTTGTTGAACGTCTCTATAACTTCCGGGAACTCAGAAACGCCCCATACGTTTGGGTGCGTAGTATTATCCATATCATCCGCGAATTGAAATAGTATATCTGGGATATCTTTCAAGCTTTCTTTGTTGGAAGGAAGGTTTCTTGTGGCTGCGGCAAGGTAGCTTTGCTGCGGAGTATCTGTAAGCCATCTTAGAAAATCAACCGCCTTCCTTGGGCCACTGACCCTGTTATTGACCATAAAGCTCGATCCAGCGCCTCCCCATATAACCATCGGGTTTTTGTCAAGAACTTTAGGAGGAAGCATTGCTCCGTAATTTAGGTCCGGGTTCATGCCGCTATAGACATTTACACACCAAGATCCGTTAAATGCAAAACATGCCTTTGAATTTGCAAAAAGCTGTTCTGCTGTCTTATTGACCATTGTAACAACACCCTTTGCCAGCATCTTTTCGTCTCTCATCTGGCGAAATAGGCCAAAGACCTTTATCCAATCAGGATCTGTATAAGGCACCTTGCCTTTTATGGTATCAAGGACTTTTTTCTCACCCATTATATTGAATGCATAGTTACTAGCAAAGCAATCTATCATCCATATCTCTCCCCAGCCGCTTATAAACCCCTGGATATTATTTTCATTAAGAAGCCTTGAGGCTTCTATAAACTCCTCCCATGTCTCAGGAGGGCTGTCTTCAGGCCATCCTACCCGCCTTAACAGGTCCTTATTATATAGCATCTGGAGATTAGTTACATCCAGAGGTATTCCATATATGCCAGGCTCTATGTCAAAACTATTTTCTGATTTAAATTCATTCACAGAGAGAGCCTTATTAAAAAGCCTGTTCTCCCATTCGCTATTATTGGCTTTCATATCTTCTGTAAGATTATATATATGCCCTGCTTTTATAAAACTAGCAAGATCTCTTTTTTTACCAAGTATGCCGAATATATCTGGGAGGGTATTAGTCTGCGCCGCGGCCCTTATCTTCTGTGTATAAACCTCTGACGGGGCATAAAGCTCAAAATTTACTTTTATTCCTTTTTCTTCTTCATATATCCTTGCAAGTTCTTTAAAAGCTCCCTCTCTATCGCTCATCCAGTGCCATATAGTTATTGTATTTGAATCCTGAGGTTTTGCTGTAGGAGAACAGCTGATCAAGAAAATACTTAAAAAAACAGTGAACAAACTCGTCATAAAAAAAAGCATAGATCTGCTACACCGACACCCCATTATTCCTCCATATCCTTTTAATATTTATTACGGATTAAAATTTTAATTTGCAATAAAAAACCTAGAAACATCCTTATTAAATTCAAGCGCCAAGGCATTTTTCTCGACTCTTACTACCCTTGCTTTACCTACGATCCGAGAAAAAGGAAAATCCCTGGAATTGTCGCGAGGCACTGAAAGGGACATATTTACGTTGTCTTCCGGATTGATCTTGTCAATATTGATATTTACCAAATATGCCCCGTTGAAACTAACGTCAAGAGTGACACCCTCCAATACCTTTTCCTTTCCACTTGCTGATCCATACCTTATCTTCGCAGGAACAGATATCTGTAGTCTTTTGAATTTCCGTCTTTCCTTAAAATCTCCTGACTTCATCTTATTCACCTCCTTAACTTAATGTAATTATTGTAATTATACCACAACCATACACATTTTAAAAGTCTTTTTTTAAGTTCTTACTTGTATATTTTTTCTGCTTCAAATTCTTTTCTTAGATCTTTTAACTTACTAGATACCATGTTTTCTTCCATGATATCAGTTACTATATTCCCAAAATAGTCAAATCCGTATATTGAACCTGTTTCACTAAGCAGCATCTCTTTTATGGGAAGCGCTCTATACTCTGTGATCAATGCCGCTTCTCCTGCTGATAGATCCCCTTCTCTTCCCCCAGGGATTATACGTATTACAGTAGCGCCTTCTTTTACATGCATGTTCGCAGCAGTACACACAAGGCTCCTATTAGATATCCTTATAAAGTCTTCTATTGGCAAGCCTCCTTCTGCGATAAAATCCATGTAATCACTCCATCCTGCATCATATACGCTCTTATATTTTTTGGTATTCAGATATTTCCTGAAACTCATGCCGTCCTTATATCTAAAATCAAAGTAATCATGCCTGCTGGACCACGCATCCCGACTGTCAGGATCTTCCTTTGCAAGTTTTCTCAGATGTTTTTGAGGTTTTAAAAGCAATAGATAAGACATCGGGCTCATTTTATCTTTGTACTTACCATATCCGCTCATAGGGCTATAAGTATATCTACCCATATTTTCCGTAAACTCCTCCGTAGCCCTTAAAAGTCTTGGGGCTATCTTAGGGCCAAGCCCTTTTTTCTGATACTGAGGATCTACTGCTACTGCATAATGCAGCCATCTATTATCATCTATCTTTCTCTCTACTGACTTTATTTCTTCGAGTGAATCAGGGAATTCATTTATGTTTTTACTGTTCAAGGAAGCGCACCATACAACTCCTATGATCTTTCCAGCTTCATCTTTTGCGATCAAGTGGCCTCCAGGATTGTTATCGAATAACTTTTTTGCCTCTTCTTCCGTAAGATTAAAGCTATCCTTCCAGATGCTATTATTAAGGAAAACCGCTTCTTTTAGATCCTTATTTGTCAAAGTCTCAAAGTTTATCTTTACATCTTCATTGTTGATATCCTTTAGAGTCTCGCTAAAATTTATATACGGTAATTTTTTAGGATAAGGGTCTTGATAGCTTTTACTGTCAAAACTTATCATCATCCCGAATGGTATGAAATTTGAGATGATTGTCTTTAGTTTACCCAGGATATCAGAATGCCCTGCTTTATCGTCTATCTCTTCGGTCTTTGTCTTATGCTCTTCTTTATCTATCTCCATAGTATAGCGCTTAGCTATCTCTTTAAAGAATCTCTTCTTCACTGTCTCCAGTAAGACCCCTCCTTTAAAGTTATTCACAAACTCCACACCTTCCTCTAAGTACTCATCCAGGTCTTCCTTGTCCCACTTGTATTTCGGCGTGGAAAGATTATGCAATCTATCTGATATCTTGATCGCTTTTACATAATCTATACCGCAATCCTGTATCCTCTTTAGGTATTCCTCGTCGGTCTCGCCTTCTCCTATCCTCCAGGTCAGGATATCGATGCCTTCATATATTATATTTACTATCTTGTCTTCTACCTTGCGGCTGATGCACTTTCCTCTCAATGCATTTATGAACCTTTCCTTTATTACTTCTCTTATATCACCTTCTCCTGTAAAATCCTCTACTGAATCATGTAATAGCGCGATCGAAGATATTATCTCGCTTGACAGGTCATCTATCTGTCTTATCTCATCATTGGATAACCCTGATAGGTCTACTTTTGTATGTTCTGAGACCTTGAATCTATCCAATACATTGAATACATCCCTGAGCATCATAGTGGTCCTTACAAGATGTTCCATATATGGTTCTTTATTATTGGTCCTTATCTGTCCTCCATGAACAAACTCTGCCAAGTCATATGCTGTATCCAATATCTTCCGGCTGATATCCATTAATTTAATCCCATCCTTTTTAATAATTTTAAACATATTGATCTCAGCAGCAAAGTCCCGCCAGTTATCGTAAAACGCAGGTGATGTCTTCTGGTATACCCTTGCAAATCCTTCCAATTTCTCTCCCCCGAAATAACTGCTTACAGGAAGTTTACTGGAATATCCTCTTAAAAAAGAACTATCTTCAAAACCCTTGTCCCCCGTAGTGATGATATCTCCGTCTATTTTAAGGCTTTCTATGAAGTTTCCGACACGTATGTTATTTAGGATCGGCCAGCGGTCCCCTTCATTGCGCATCTCTATCTTGGTTTCAACGAACTGATCTATGATAATATCAAAAAACCCTGGCCTTATATAATTTACAGATAGTTCATTCTTGCATTTTATTATATCTCTTATATCTTGCTTTACCTTTAACCTCCCGCTAGCTTTTGTGATATCAAAATATCTCTCGACTATCTCTTTATCCTCTTTTGTAAGAGGCCTGCTTTCTTTTATAAATGCATTGATATTAAAAGACCCTATCTCGCCATGTAAAAGCGCGTCTTTATTGCCATCTGTAACAGTAATATTAAGGTCCTTTTTAAATTCCTCCAACTCTTCGCCTTTTAATCCCTGTTTCCTTGCTTCTTCCAGGAATATTATAGCTGCCATATACGCAGATGGTATCTTGGGCCCGTCTTCAAAGAATGACACTCCCCCGGGGATCCATATATTTATACTGCCTTTCATGCTTCTATATTTTCTCACTTTATAGCTTGCTATCTTTCGTAAATGCTGGTATGTGCCTTGATTATCATCAAAGAAAAATGGATAATCTTTCTTTATATCGTCGTATTCATCGTATTTCATGTTCTTTGCATCTTTTTTTACATTATACGCATAAAGCTTATGCCTTATATGCTGGATATGGTCTCTGATCTCTAATATTACTTCTTCATACTTTTCGCTGTTTATGGTTTTATCGAACAGAATATTCAATAAGTACTTAAGTGACCTTCTATTTGTGATCTTTTTTATCTTATCCAACAGTATAAATGCGCTGTATGTCCTTTCTTGTCTTAGGCTGTGCCTCAACTCATCCACCAACTCCCTGGACTTATAATTAAAAGGCTGGAATAACTGTTTTATAAAACCATATAAGACCGCGTTAGGTATATGATTGAGCCACGATACTAAGATAGACGGATGCTCAATAATAAAACTATACGGGAATATCTCATACCATCTTCTTGCTTTATTAAGGCGCAGCTCCTCTTTTCTCCCTTCAAGTGTTCCCACAAATTCCTCTGCTACATAAATAGGGCTGTCGCCATACTGGAATTTAGGGGCCTTTTTCAATCTTCTCAAGAATCTATAATCACATGCCATGGTCTTAGTAAGCGCATTGCTCTTATTCGCAAGCTCTTTAAGGCGTCGGCCCGAGTATTTCATACCTTCTATAAATGAGCCTATAGGAGCATACGCGCGAATACGATAACCTAGATCTCTGATAGCATATTTCACAGGGTCTCCCATGCCATAAAGCATCTGTATTTCAATATCCTTTTTATCAACTTCATAATTTTCAGCAAGGCTCATTGCGTGTGATATAGAGCGGATATTGTGCGATGCAATAGCTGTCTGGAACCTATCATTATTCATGATAAGATATTCACTCAATAGTTCATAATGAGCGTCTGTGGATTCCTTTTCCCTGAATACAGGGCTTGGGTAGGGCCTGCCTCCATTAAATACATCTTCGCCCTCTTTATACTCGCCTCTTGCCCATTTCTTTTCCTTGTCGTCATACGCGCCTTTTACTAGCCTTATTGGCACGCGATAATGATACGTCTCTCCCCAGTTCAATAAGTCATTTAAGACTTTTCCTGAATCTTTTAGATATGCCTGCACTACGACCCCTACCCTCAATGTGCCCCTGTCATCACTTACCACGGTATTCTCATCCTCCTTGGCAAGATCTTCAATGACTTCCTTATAGATATCCATGGTAGTATCGCGGTATCCGTATTCTTCAAGGTCAATGCGGATAAAGGCATTGTAAATGCTAGCTTCTCTTATAAGTGTCTTAAGTGTCTCTTTTATCTTTGATTTATTAGCGAACCCTCTTCCTTTCTTTTTCCACGCGTCATATACAATAGCGCTAAGCTTTACTGAAAAATGAAGCCTTTCTACATTGTCGAGAGATTCATTTTTCTCCCAGTCCTTTGCTTTAGGCCCGAGATTCCTTATCATGCTGAGATAATGATCGACATGCAGCTTTGCTTCTTCCTCTGAATGCACAGCATCTCCGACGCTGTCAAGTGTAAGGCCAATGCCATTCTTCCTATTATCAAGGATCACTTTTTCTGCTTCATATGTCGCCTCTTCAAGGTTACTTGATACAGGGATTATAAATTTTGACTGAAGCCACTTCAGCATGGGAAGTATAAATGAAAGCCTTTCTCTCAGCGCTGGACGTGAACTTATATTATTAAGCGTCCATACTGCCATATTCCTTAAAGGAGGCGTCTTGATAGTAAGAAGTATTATCTTATCCCGCAATTTCTCAGATGAAGAGACCTTGCCGTGTTTTATTATGCCTTCGAATCTCTCGGTGATCTCCTCAAAGTTCTTTCGTGTAGTAAGCTCTATAGGATCATTATTTATATTATATTTATCTTTAAATATATCGTCTTTTATGGATCTCAAGCCGTTACGTATATCCTCTATGATGCTTTTTAGCGGCCTTTCTCCAAAAAACTTTCTTACATCACCCTTACTGGAAAATACTTCTACAAGGCCAGCTATAATATGAAGTCCCGCTACATACGTCAACACACTATCAAATCCAGCTCCTAAACTTGAAAATATTACCAATGGTACAGCTATCAGATTTGCTGCAGCCCCTAACAGTAAAGAAGACCCTTTCAGGCCCTTAAGCCTCCCTTCAAAGAATACTCCTTTGGTATTTATCTCAAACTCTTCTATTGTCTTAGTGCTATTTATGACTTTATCATCATCTTGTAAAAGAGCTCCGTAAATATGGCCAAGTTCATGTATAGGTGTAACTCCTGTCACCATAAGTATACTACGCCATATCTTATTCAGTATAGGATAGCTCTCTTTTCCCCATTGAGCTATCCTTAGATTGGACATATTTAATTTCCCTTTTATAAAATCCCTGGCAGCCTGATTTTTCGATCTATTCATTGCTTCTGTCAAGGCTAGTCTTTTATTTTCAGGAAATCCTTCTCTGCTGCTATACGGAGTGACTATATCTCCATCCTTTAATAGATAGTCAATGCCATATGGTTGATGGCTTGATCTTATAGTTCCTCCCATTTCTTTGCCATAATTATAGTCATGTTTAAGGTTCTTTACTGTGACTCCTGAAAAATCACTGTTCAATACACCCATTTCACTCGCAAGGTCTACAGCAATAGAACCTGAGGGAAGTTTTATGATCTTGGGATAGGTGTACTGCTTTGAAGGTTCTGCATAATACACATAACTATATTTATCCAGTTCGATTACTAGAGCATTAAAATCTTTTTCAAAATCTCCTGCATATTCCAGGCCATCCGGCCAATACTCAAAACTCTGCTTCTTTCCTTCCAGTATCCTGTCTTTTAATTTAAAATGCCAGTGCGCAGATTCTCCTACTCTATATGTCTTATAGGTATCTTTGTCTTTAGCCATAAAGCTCATATCTGCGCCATTCTCTGCTTTTATGTAGAAACTATACCTTGGATAGTCGACATAAAGCGCCTCTCTCCTGAACTTCGATGCCTCTTCTATGTTGGCTATCTCAGCTGCGATATAATATACTGATTGGTGTATCTTGTATTCTTCCTCATCAAATACCACCATGATACCTAATGTATCCCTGAGCATTTTTGATGTCTCGATAATGCGCAAGACCTCTTCTGTAGAATATTTTGTCTGTCCTTTTCTTGCCCTGTCGAACATAGAGACAGGTGACTTGACCCTTATGTATACCTTTGCCTTAAGATCATTGTCTCTTAAATACTTCTCTATCTTGAGTTTTGCTTCATGCAAAAACACTTCTCCTTCGCTAAGGGTCATGCCTATTCTTTTTTCCATTGCCTCTGTCACCTTCTTGCATAATTCCGGGTCTTGCTTTTCAAAGATAGTATGCCAGATCTCCTTGGCAACATCTTCCCTGCCTAATCTATCTGCTAAGGGGCCGTAAAGCGTCCTTGCTGCTTGAGCAATATATTTAAAGTTTTCTTTTCTTTCCTCGGACTTCACCCTGTTCAATATATCAGCCCATGTAAGCAGCATTACCTCCGGGGTCCTCGAGGTCTTTATGATCATGTCCATCTTATACTGGATATCAAGATGGTTCTCCAGATTCAGCTCTAGTATATGCGGAAGGTTGGATACATTCCTGAAATTCTTAAGGATATTCAAGACCTTTGACCTTTTGTCAAATTGTTTTATCCTTTTTATATGATCTTTATTCTCAAGGTCTATGTTCTCCAAAAATGCAGCTGCGATAGTATAGTCATCAGCGTTCCATTTCTTTAAGCTTACAGCCATCTCCACTGCCCTCTTTAAGCTATTTATCCTTTGTGGAGTATTAAAGATCTCGCGGGCTGATCCATAGGCCTCATGTATGTTCTTTGATGCGTCCTTAAAGTTCTCTTCAAATATACTCTTACAGTTATTTAACTCTTTTCTTAAATAATCATCTTTGTCTTTTGCCAATATAAAAAATTGTCCGGAGTTAATGAAATTACTGAGTATGATCTTTTCCTCTTTTATCATACTGTGCACTAACTCTCTCTCATAAAACAGGGTGCCTTCTTTGGTATAAACAGGCCTTATCTCATTTTTATCAAGCTTGGATTGCAGCGTAGCTTTATCCAGGACATCAAATAACCCTTCTTTATACCTTACTAAGTTTTTGCCGGATTTTTCTATCGCGTCTTTTGTAAAAAACCTTATCTTTGTGCCTGACTTGGCCTCTATTATTGATCCGTTCTTTAAGCCTTCTTCCAGGGAAGAAGTCGAACTATAACGGAGCTCTTTCTGGTCGATATTATCATAGATGACACTGATAGCCTTTTTGCTGTATAGGTTGTTAAGTGCGGCATAGATATTCTTTTTCTCCTCTGGGTTATCAAACCTATCCATCAACTCTTCTAAACTGCTAAAGGATATCCCGCTAAGTACATTTAAGATCTTGTTTTCAAAAGCTTGGGTCTTATCTATCACATTTATTACTGCAAAGGAACTTATGCCAATATTATCTCTTACATAACTCCAGCTTTTTCCATTGAGCTTTGGATCGAATGTAAACCCTAAAGCATATTTGAACTCGCCTGTTTCTTCGCATGGAACTTTTATCCTATAGCGTAAAGACCTTGCTCCTAAAAGTGTGCCGACCTGGCCTTCTTCTTCTTTGCCAGCATCAAAGATCTCCTTGCCGGATTCATCCCATGCATTGACTATTTCTATTTTTTCAAATATATCTTTTAATTTTAATTTATCTTTTTTAGTAACTGTGAACAAACCGGCTTTTATATCCTGCACTACCTTTGAGGCCTCAGTAACATTCTTGGCTGCAACATTAAGATTTATTGTCCCGTATAGATATGCGTTTTTACCCTGTTCTATCTCTAACGACATATTGTCTATTCCATGGATCGCTAGATCTCCGGCTGAATGTATTGTCGGTTTATATTCCTCTGTCGGCTTGGATAATTCCATGCGTTCTGCGATCTCTTCTTCCTCTTTTTTCTTGAGTTCTCTCTCTTTCTTAATATCTTTTAGATGTTTCCTGCCTGCCTTCAGCGCTTTTATGCCTGCACCGATATATTGATATATAGGTATGGAGTTTAATTGCGTCAAGCTATCCGGGACGTCAGATTGTGTTTTATTTATCTTAGTTACTTCCCCAGAGATGTCTACCTCGTTGTCTCTATTACTGCGCCTTACGTGTTTTCCTTTTACGATTATGTCTATAAGCACCTGGGCTACTATCCTGGGCAGATCATTCAAGTCCCCTATGACCTTTGCGCAGTCATAGACCTCCTTAACATAATCCATGCCAGATCCTATGCCTAGACCTATTACATCTATGCCTTTTTTATATGCCTTTAATAAATTCTTGCGTAATAGCTCCCTATTTCCATAGCCGTCACTGACCACTATCATGATCTTTGTATCACTTATCTCCCTATCTAATAAGGCAGTTGCCTTTTCTACTGCCTTTGCGTCATTCGTCCCGCCTTTACCCATGTATCTGATAACTTCTTTTACTACTTTATTCTTACTATGCTTGAAGCTTTCACCAAAGTTCATGTGAATAGAAGGCGAGTCGCTAAAGCCTATTATAGAAAAATCTATGTTCAACCTGGAGAGAACCTCCATAAATATTATCATGGCCTGTACAGCAGGGTTTGTCTTGTCTCCGCGCCCCATAGATCCGCTTTCATCTAGAACCAAGCTAAATTTAAAACTTCTTTGTATAGCCTTGACACGTTTAAGCCATATATCCATATCTCCCGTCTCTTTCATTGTCATTGCTTTTCTCATATCAGGCTTAGGTCCTGTTGCAAAATAGCCTTTATATCTAAATTTTGTATCTTTATGGAGCTCATTATCTAGGATACCAAAGAGCTTTTCTATGATCCTGCTTATGCCTCTATAGTAATTGTCATATGTAGTTTGTGGTACTTCTGTTTCAAACTTTCTTACCATATCTTTAAAGAAGCTCTCTGCATCAACCTGGCCTCCCCTATTTTCCTTATCACTGTCGGATTCTTCACGTTCGCCTGGTTCATCTTTTACGTCTTCAGCGCTTTCCTTTATATCACTGCCATCTCTCTTGTCTTCATCTTCCGCATTCTTGCTGTCAACTGACATTGGCTGTGATTTTTCTTTAGCTTCAGGCGTTGGCTGTCTGTCTTCTTTAGCTTTTGTCTTTTTATCCTCCGAGGCCTCTAGATCATCTTCTGAGATCTTTGGGCCTAATGCATCAGCTGCTTTCTTTGATTCTTCTTCTACTTCCTTTTCGGCCTGGCTTTGTATATCTTCGCTAAGGCTATCTTTTTTCAACTCCTCTTTTTTATTATCTACAGACTCTTTTACAAGTGTCTCATATACAGGCAATATCTTTTCTTTTATGATCCTTGCTGATTCAATCGCTGCTATTTCCTTATCCTTTGCGCTCGGGCGCATATTTAAAAGGCTCTTCTTGCTGAAATCTTCTTCTTTAAAAATGACTGGGATCTCTCCGTCTCCTGTATAAAACGTTATTTCTTCTTTGCCTGTTCTCTCTACCATCCCTGCGTCTTTCATCCTCAAGGCGCGCCTATCACCAAGTTTCAAGTCTATTTTCTGCTCACCATATGTAGGCGAATATAATATAAATCCATCCTTTATATCTTTATCCCTTGTTATAGTAATAGTGCCTGCGTGTATATTATATGCCTTTACAGCATCCACTCTTGTATCCTGGAGAGCTTTTAACACTTTAGTATTTTTTATCGCAGGGTGTTCTTCGCCATAATACCAATAATGTATAAGCCCAAGGCCAAACTGTATGTGAGGCATAATACCTCGTTCATCAAAACTCTTCTTAGCCTCTTTTGGGTATGCGTCTATGTATGTAGCTTCTGTAAATTTCCTTGTCCCTTCTGTCTTTAGAGTAGTCCATTCATTTACGCGAGGGTCCTCGACTGCATTAAGTAAAAACCTTCTTGATTCTTTTTCGGTAAAGAAACTATCCATCCACGATATGTCTCTGTGTCCTGCTTCATGTAAAGCACTGCCTATCACAACATCCTTATCTTTTTCCAGAAGCTCATTCTTAGGGAATGTTATTACTGGTTTTTCATTCGGATCCTTAGGATATCCTATAGCCCATCTTTTCCCTGGGCGTATATCTACCTCAAAATCCCCTCCAAAATAACTTGCTACTACACCTATATCTTTAAGCCTGCGATTGAATTTTTTAAGGTTTCTTTTTTCTTTTCTATTTAGGTCCTCGGTGATCTCTTCTCCTTTTTCATTATAATATTTTACACTTAGATCAAGCCCATGCCTTTTACTTGATATCAGTGACTTTAACGATTTAATACCTATATATATCAATCCTAATGGATCAGCCACGCTATACATAACATCAAAAGGCATTTTCTCTATCATAGTTCTATACTCTATATGCTGTACGCTGGAAGACATCTTATCTATTGCTGTATATGTCTCTAAGTAATGACCGACTAATTCTATATCTTCTTTTTCTGTAAAATCCCTTGGAACCCATATCTGGTGAAATTTATTGAGCATCGCTATTGAAAGATTCGCCCTTCCTGCGTAGGTCTCTGGGTTCATGGCAGCAAAAAGCCTGAAATCAGGATGACATTTTACCTTCCTATTGTTGTCTTCAGTCAGGACTATATACCCATCATCGTCTAAGAGCGAGTTTATCCTCTCCAATATATCCGCCTCAGCAAGGTTTATCTCATCCAAGAGTATCCACCAGCCATTTTCCATTGCCCTTATAAGAAGCCCATCCTGCCACCTGTAACCAGTTTTTGTATTTTCATCAGGGATATATTGCCCTATAAGTTGCGCAGTATCAGTCTGGCCATCCAAGTCCAGTGTAACAAAATCATTATTTGTGAGATCAGATAAATATTTCGGTAAAGAGGTCTTTCCTCCTCCGGTAAGGCCTTTCATAAGAACCGGCTCTTTCTGATTTACACATTTTGCTAGCTTTTTTAAAAGCGTTTTTGTAGAATCTGTCTCATACAAAGGCTCTCTATCTATATATTGTTCTCTCTTACCTTTTTTCTCAGCTATCTTTATCTCTCCAAAGCTAATAGTATCTTTTTGTTTGTCTATATCTATATCATTGTCTTCGTACAGACTGCCAAAGATATTTCTTATATTTTCTACAAGCTCTCTTTTTATCTCTTGTTCCGAAATCTCTTCTCCTAAACCATCCAGAAATACTTCCCCTGCCTCTAGAGCAAACATACTATCGACATCTTTTCCGGTATAAGAGTTAATCCTATCGAACCATCTTAAGACATGTCTTATTGTAAAACACAATTTTAGCTGAGGGTATTTATCTGCCGCGGTCTTGGCGCTGTAATAAAAATCCAGCGCCTTATCTATAGGCTTACTGGATATATTAGTATGGTTATATTTTTCAACTAATATCTCTTTAAGGTCTTCTCTTGGGAGCTCATCTATCCACTTTACCCTAAATCTATTTAGAAGCGCTTTTGAAAATCTCTTTCTTCCGGCATATGTTACTGGGTTCATAGTGGCAAATAATCTGAAATTGAGGTTTATCTCGAATATCCTGTCTACATTATTAAGCCTTTCCTTTGCCTCTCCTTCGCTTAATCCGCCATCCGTATATTGCTTCTTAAGTGCTTGATATTGTTCACTCTTTATATATTTCTCGCCTTTATTCTCCGTAACTACTATAAAACCATCATCATCTAATAGGGAATTTATCCTCTCTATTACCTGTGATGATGCAAGATTTATCTCATCCAAGACAAGCCAATGGCCTTCTTTTAATGCCCTTATGAGTATGCCATCCTGCCATTCGAAAGTACCATCCTTAGGCTTGAAACCTCCTATAAAATCTGTCTTTTCTGTCTGGCCGCTAAGATTGAACCTGCTAAAGTTATTATTAGTTATAGATGCAAGATACCTTATTAAAGAAGTCTTTCCTGCGCCCGTCTCTCCTTCTAATAATAGATTATCATTTAGCTTTACAGATTCTGCTGCTTTTTCAAGATTTTTTAGAGTCTCATCTGTTATTACGAGCTTTGATCTATCTATATCAGGTACATACTCTCCTCCTTCTCTATTGATATCAAGAGTAACGCCCAATACATGCAGTTTATTGTTTTCGTCAGGAGTAAGTTCCTTGAGGTCTTCACTACTCTTCGCATTAAAGACTTCATTTATATATTCTTGAGGTTCCCTAGATACAGCTTTTCTTATAAGTTCTATAAAATCTTTTCTTTCGCTGTCGGTTTTGAACCTGTCATAATATATATACCTTGCGCCTTTTATAAAAGCGTTTTCCAGGCCCAATTTACCTTGGAACTCATTTATATACCCACTCCATGCCTTTAGATCGCGTATAGTAAATTCATACTCCTCTAATATACCTTCGGGATCTTCTTCTTTTAGGTTATTTAATTCACCATTTAGGAACACCATCTGGCTTGCGATAACATCCTTGGACACACCTTCAGGGATCCCTAAAAAGCCTTTTACTATATGCTTTATCTCTTCCTTATCAGTAAGGCCAGGTACCCATATCTCTGTCAATTTATTGCGCATTGCGATAGAGAGCCTGTTCCTGCCAGAATATTTTTCTGGGTTCATAGCGCAGAACAATCGGAAATTAGGGTGTATTTCGTATATCTTCTCTATTGTCTCGCCTTTATCGTTAGTTACAACTATTACATTCTTTTCGTTATTATTATCTATAAGGCCCTTACTGATATATTCCTCTCTTAGTTTTTGGAATTGTTCGCTAGGTATATATTTTTCTCCTTCGTTTTCAGTGATAACTAAAGAACCATCTTCATCGAGAAGTGAATTTATCCTCTCTAGTATCTCAGGCTCAGCAAGATTTAACTCATCAAAGAGCACCCAATAGCCTTCTTTCATTGCAGTAACAAGGTCTCCGTCTACCCACTTGAATCTATCTTTAGAACCTTCCTCTGGGATAAAATGCCCTATTATCTCCCCTGTATCAGTCTGCGCATCAAGATTCATCCTCATAAAATTATTCCCTGTAAGATACGCTAAACCCCTCACTAAAGACGTCTTGGCGCTTCCTGTAGGGCCTACCAAAAGCGTCTTTTCATTCATATAAACGCTCTTAGCAAGTTTTTTAAGGTACCTATTGGTGGTTTTGCTTTCTATAAGCTTTGCCTCATTACTAGGAATGTATTTTCCACCTTTGTCCCATCTATCAATCTCTATACCACCAAATGAAGTTGTCTTTTTATTATCTACTATGTCAAACTTATTATCTTCTAACGCACCAGCAAACCTCGTACCTAATACAATATCCTTTAATATTTCATAGTCATGCTCATCTCTTGTCCTGTCGCCATAAACCTCCAAGAATTCCTGGTATAAAATATTATTTATTAATTTATCGGATACTTCTTCGCCTGGTTTACTTTCGCTTTTCATCCTCTTCAATGCCCTGTCACAGACCTTCCTTAAGTCCCTTAGGCTATAGTAATAAGGGTCTCTTTCTTCTTCTCCGAGTTTTCTTGATGCGCTAAGCGCCTGCAAGCCCTCATGTAAGAGAGTGAGATATTCTATATGTCTCTGGCTAAGCCCAGGGTTATTATATTTATCGCCATATGTTAAGTTCAAGATCGCCTGTTTCTCATTAGTATATAGATCATCTATCCATTTCACGCGGAACCTGTTCATAAGAGCAGGCGAAAGCATATTTCTTCCAGCATACTCAGTTGGGTTCATAGTAGCAAATAGCCTGAAATTCGGATTTATCTCAAATATCCCCTCTTCTTCCAATTTCTTCATAGCATCTTCTTCTAAAATGCTCTCCTTGTTCTCTATCTCCTTCGATCTCTTTCTATATTCAGCTGACTTAATAAACACTCTTTCTTTTTCACCTTCAGTGATCCTAAGTTGTCCGTCATCATCAAGTAGTGAATTTATCCTCTCTATTACCTGCGACTCTGCAAGATTGATCTCATCCAAGACCAGCCAGTCACCGCTCCTCAAGGCATTTACTAAAATACCATCCACCCATTTAAAACCGCCTTCTTTATTGGGCTTCCACCCTCCTATAAACTCTGTCTTATCTGTCTGGCCGTTTAGGTTAAATCTCCTGTAATTATTGTTTGTCAGATACGCAAGGTATCTTACGAGCGAGGTCTTACCAACTCCGGATTCTCCTACTAATAGCACTGGATCATTCATTACAATAGATAGCGCGATCTTCTTTAGATTCTTTACAGTAGACACTGTCTTTACGAGTCCTGCTGTCTTTTTGCCAGGCACATGGTTCTTAGGCATGTCTTCGTCTTTGTTGATCTCCAAGGCTATATCCATTATACTGACAGTGTTGTTCTCTTCATACAGCCTTATAGCGTCTTCCCTCAATACTGTATTTAGATCTTTCTTTGTATAGAGTTCTGAATAGCTGTTCTTTTCTTCTGGATCACGCTTTTTATGATGAGAGAAGGATTGTACTGTTTCAGGGCTATACGCTCTTAAGATATCCTTTGAAGCATCAAAATTTTCATTTGCCTTCTTCTTAGGATCGTATTTACGAGATAAAGGCTGGTATATCATCTCCCTTAAAGCTGTTAAGACTTTATCCTGTACTGCATATAATACCCATGAAAATGACCACCACATTAAACCAAGTAGGGCCCATACACCTCCTGAAGCCCACAAACCTGAAGCATCCTTTACAAAATCAGCAATAAATGGCAATATATAGTCATCTCGTAAAGCAAATGTCACGCCCATCAAAAGGCCTCCCACTACTGACGAAAATGTTAGTCTATTTTTTTCTTTATCCTTACCGGCTTTGAGATTTGAAGTTCGTGTGTCTAAAAGTTTTTTAGAGAAATCTTTTACTAATTCATAAAAATCGGCTAATTTTAAAGGTATCTTTTTATATATATTATTTAATATCTTATATTGCCTTGAGAAAATAAGGTTATAGCTAAAAGATAAAGTTTGCTTTACCAAGGCTAAAACCCCGTAAGGAACCAGGGAGAATCCTATAAAAGCTACGACTTTTAGAAAAGTATTTTCTAAACCTAATAGATTACCTGTTCCTATTACAATTTGAGCTAAAATACCAAATAGTATTGACGGAAGGATATTAGAATTTCCATCTTTAGTTAAATCATCTATACCTAGATAATCCTTGCTTAGCTTTTCTCTTATATCCTTTTTGGGTAATTTATCAGGCCTTTCTATTTTGAGGTCTTTTATAAGCTTTTTTGTCCTATTATTATCTAAATTTATCGCCAAGGCGCTAGCTATTCTCACTTCCTGAGAAGGGCTATTAAGCGCCTCTTTCAAACGAATATATAACATTGCGTCTTTTATATTTATACCGCTATTCTCAAGATAACTTATTACATCTATAGCAGCTTTTTTCATGCTCCAAACGATATTTTTATTATCAGTGCGGGTTAGCTCAGGCATATTAAGTATAAATTCCACTAATTCCTTAGCTATACCCTCTGGCAACATCGCAAATCCATGGATACCCTGAGCCATATCATTACCTGATAATTTACTCTCTATTGTATAAAGGTCTCCTTTAAGTTCAATCGGAAGATTTTTTGTAAGGTCTTTAAATTTTTTCAATACTACTACCTGCGGATCTTTTCCTTCATCAAGCCTTCCCTCTTCCATTTTCTGCTTTAATATCTCTATTTCTCCCCTGCCTTCCTCTTCTGTTACATCCAAGGAACTTATATTTATCTTTTCTTTAGCAGAGATCGAACCCTGGTCTATCTTATTAAGTATTTCTTCTTCAAATATCTTTTTATCTTCAAACCCCTCTAACCTATCTCTAAAGATATACAATGCGCCTTGTATCATGGCTTCTGTGTGGCTCATGTTAGATGCGCTTGAAAGCCTTCTTACAAATTCTGCCCAATCTCTCAGGTCCCTCATGCTAAACTCATAATCACCTATATCTCCTCCGCTTAATTTCTGTTTGCCTAATCTGCCGGAATCAATCATATCTTTTATAGTTAGATATGCTTTTCTTATTTCCTTGGATATTGATACAGCTATGCCCTCTTCAATAGGTAAAGTCTTTGCAATATCTTTATCCGTAAGATAAAATCTTACTACTTCTTCTATCTCTTCTTTCGGCATATCCCCTGAGATCCATTTTTCTGAAAATTTATTCCTCATAGCCCTGGACAATCTATTTCTTCCCGAATAGCTTTCCGGGTTCATAGCAGCAAAAAGCCTGAAATCAGGGTGGCATTCTACTTTCCTGTTATTGTCTTCTGTAAGCACTATATAGCCGTCGTCATCTAAAAGCGAATTCACTCTTTCCAATATATCAGGCTCAGCAAGGTTTATTTCATCCAAAAGTATCCATTGGCCTTCTGTCATGGCCTTTACAAGGATACCGTCAGTCCACTGAAATCCGTTCCCTTCTTTCTTCGGGACAAGTTTTCCTATAAGTTCTGACGTGTCAGTCTGGGAATCAAGATTTACTCTTGTAAATTCATTATTTGTGAGGTGCGCTAGATACTTTATAAGGGATGTCTTTGACGAACCTGTAGGCCCTACAAGAAGCACCTTTTCCTTCATGTCTACAGCTCTTGCTATACTTGAAAGATACTTTTTAGTAGTAGGAACATGTTTAAGGATAGCGTCATCTCCTGGTACAAGCTTTCCTCTTTCGCTCTTTATGCGAAATCTTGTTTGGCCTATTACACATATCCCGCCTTCCTTGTTCTGCTCTACAACTATATCCTTATCCAAGTCCCCTGCCTTAAAAATAGCACCAAGCGTGTTATTAAATAATCTTATATCACTATCGCCTTTTATTTCTTCTCTATAGACTTCCTGTATTTCTATAGATAATACCCTTATAATATCTTCTGTTGAATTTAAAAGGTTTTTCTCTCTTCTGTCATCAAGCCTATTTGCAAGCCTTAATAGATGCCTGATAGTAAAGCAGTAAGTATGGCCTTCTTGTCTTCCAAGCAAGCCGTCTTTTCCGTTAAGTTTCTTGAGCGCTTTATGGAACTCCATTATTGAATCAGTTATAACCTTATCGAATCTGTATTTTTTCTGGATTATTGTCCTTATATCGTTTTCCGTAAGGTCTTTTATCCATTTGACCCTGAATTTGTTCATAAGCGCGGGCGACATATCCTTCCTGCCCTCGTATTCGGGAGGGTTCATTGTGGCAAAAAGCCTGAAATTAGGGTGGATCCTGAATATAGGACTAGGCCCTGATTTTAGTTCGCCTATAGCGTCCTTTATCAACTCTTCTCTGGCCTTTTCTATGCCTTGAGCCTCGTATCCTTTTACAAGTTCCATTACCTTTTGGTCATATTCTTCCGCGCTTATATATTTTTCTCCGTCGTGTTCGCTTACGACAAGATATCCATTGTTATCCAGTAAATATCTTATGCGCTCCACTATCTCAGGCTCAGCAAGATTTATCTCATCCAAAAGCAGCCAATGTCCTTTCTTCATCGCCTCTATCAATATGCCGTCTTTCCATTTAAATCCAGTATTGCCTTCTTCATTTTTTGGTTTAAAACCTCCTATAAACTCTGTCTTATCAGTCTGGCCGTTGAGATTGAACCTCCTGAAATTATTATTCGTAACTGATGCAAGATACCTGACTAGAGAAGTCTTCCCCACACCAGTCTCTCCTACAAGCAGAACCGGCTCTTTAAGAGCTGTTGCCTGGGCTATCTTTTCAAGGTCTTCTATGGTGTGGGAAATAGGCACAAGCTCTGAAGATTTTCTATCAGGCACATGTGTCTTATCTTCATCTCTATGATTTATATCGAGTTCAATGTCTAATATCTTGTAAGTATCGTCTTTTTCCTCAAGATATGTCAATCTTATATCTTCTACCTGGGAGACATTTTTATCTTGTTTTCCTATATTATCTACTAGGTCCGTTAAGCTCTTTTTCTGGAGTTCTTCTTCCGGGAACAAGCCTGATATCGTATCTTCTATATGGCCAGATACTCTACCTCTATCAAGATCATTTTCCATCCTGTCATAATATATATAATACGCTCCTTTAATAAATGCTCCCGCCTCTCCTAAGTCTCTTTTATATTTATTAAAGAACTCTGCCCATTTCTTTATGTCCCTGAGACTGAATTCATAAAGCTCTCTCTTGTCTTCTCCAAGTATTTTATTCCTTGAATCACTGACTATCTTCCTATGTAAAGACACCATGCTATTTTTCACTTTTGACTCTAATAAGGCGTCTAATTCTTTGAACTCATCTTTCTTTAAAACAATTCCTCCTAAGAATAAGGCCTGGGAGACCATGGGTAATGACATATCATTAGATAAGTAATAGTAAAAAACTGTTAATAGCGCTCCTCCAATAAATACGCTGATCTTGTTCTCCTTTATAACCTGGCGCCACGCCCTCCATGCAGCAGTAAGTACAGTAAGTATTGCGCCTGCGATAACTGCTATACCCAGCCATTTTAGGAATATATTGGTGCGTTCTTTTTTGAATTTAGCCGCGGCTTTAGAGTCAGGTGAGATTATCTTAAGCGCCTTTAAGGTATTTCTTACCATTTTATTGTCATCTGATTTAAGCTGAGATTCTAGATAGCCAATTATCTCTTCTGGATTATTTTCTATGCTGGTTACAGCTCTTTCAATATAACTAGGTGCTATTATCTCCTTATCTTCTCCTGCCTGGATCAAATATGGAAGCGCTGGTTTCCCTATCTTTATAAGAAGCCTTTCAGCCTGTTCAAAAATCCCGTAATTTCCTTCTTTAAATTTTAATACATTTATCAATCCATCAATCGCATCTTTAGTTACGCCTATTTTTTCAATAGCATCCATAGTATAAGAGAGGACATTATAATCATCTGTTTCCAATAACTCAAGTAAAGCAGGCAATGCCTTTTTGTCTCCTATTTTTCCCAAGGCTTCTGCGGTTAAAGTTAAAATATTTGCATCATCTTCGTCTTCCGCAATATCTATCAAATAAGAAAGGGCTTCTTGCGGCCTTGCCTCTCCAAGCGCAATTATAGTCTGCTTTATATATTTTTCTCCCTTAAGATTGTTAATTAAAATATTCATCACTTCTTTATTATCATGTCCTAATTTCCCAAGTATATAAATGGACTTTCCTTTTAATAAATAATCTTTGCTGTTCTCTAAAGTATTGATGAGGTATGGAATAGCTGATTTTCCTATTTTCATAAAAGCTTCAAGAGCTGCAGGCCCTACCACGTCTTCACCTATAAAATCAAGCAAGATAGGCGTTACCTTTGGATCGCCTATATCTCCGAGAACAGTTATAGGATCAGACTTATATATCCCTGTATCTTTGCTCTTTAATAGCTCAGCTAAGACTGGTATTGCTGGCCTGCCAATTTTAACAACATTCTCCCATTCGCCTTTAATAATAAATAAATATAAATCTAATAATTCTTTTTCTTCTTTCTTAGCATGCTCCACAAGGTCTAAAGAATGTTCTTTGCTTATATCAATAAGCGCCTGGCCTGCGATTTCCTTAATATGCCAATCCTCTTCAGCTATTAATATATGTATCAAATTATCTACTGCTTCTATATTTTTTGTCTTAGCAATCGCCTCTATAGCTATAGATTTTACCTTGTTATCTTTATGCTTTAATGCCTTGATTACGCTTGAAGCAGCAGGTTTACCAATATCTACCAGCATTTGTATGGCTTTTATTCGTACTAATGGGTCTTTATCCTTTTTTAATACATTATCCAAAATAGATATAGCTTTCTCCCCTCCTATTTGACCAATAGCACATACAACCTTTTCTCTTTCCTCTGAATATATAGAATAAAAAGAATACGTTTCTTCAAAGATATCATCATATTCCACTGTTTCTGTAAGTAATTTTGACAAGTACGGCACTGTATTTTTGTTATTTATCTTTACTATTGTTTCTAAAATAACTTCAAATTTTGTCTTTTTCTTATCCATATACATTCCAATGCGTTCGTCCCATACCTGCATCTTTATAGTTCCATCCTCGAATTTATCTGAATTTATTAATTTTGCAAGTTCGACAGCTGATCCAGCATTTTTTAATTCACCAAGCACACCCAACGCAAATAAATATATAGCAGTATCAGCATCATTCACTTCGTATACTAATGCAGGTATTGAACGACTACCTATTTTTTTAATAGCCTCTTTTATATACCGCTTCTGCCAATATACCGCCCTTCCATCTTCACTCCATGGAAGAGGTAAATATCTGACAGCTTCCACTAAAGCAACAACTGCAAGGTCTCCATGTCTTGTTAATTTTCTTGTATTCTCTTCATTCTCTCTTTCCAAGACACAAGAGTCTGCTAAATAAACCAAGCGGCTTAATTCTTCATGGGTTTTTTCTTTTATCCCATTTTCTGAAATATAATTAAGCATCTTTAAGTAAGCTCTATTCCTATATACTCGCCTTTCTTCATCATAATTATATTCAGATATCGGTTTCCACCCTTGCGGCATCTGCGCAAAAATGCCTGTAGATAGATTAGGTATGACTAAAAAAGTACTTATAAGCGTAAACAATGTAAATTTATCCTTGATCTTAGAATAAATCCTGCTGAATATTGACTTTTTAGTATTAGAGGCTACTGCAGGATCATTGTCAGCGCGTTCCTTCATTACCTGGCGCCACGCCCTCCATGCAGCAGTTAGTACAGTTAATACTGCGCCTGCGATAACTGCGATACCAAGCCATTTCAGGAATAGATCAGTGCGTTCTTTTTTGAATTTAGCTGCAACTTTTGAGTCAGGTGAGATCTTATCAAGTACCTTTAAGACATTTTTTACGATTTTAGAGTTATCGGATCTAAGCTTTGATTCTAAGTAGCTGGTTAATTCTTCATCAGTCTCTAAAGAGATGTTCTCGATCTTAGAAAAAGCTTCTTTGACATATCTACTATCTACTGCGTCTTCATCCGTAAGAAGCTCGAATAGTTCAGGTATTGCGGATTTTCCTATTTTAACAAGTAGTTTTACTGCTCTTTCATGAAGCGCATTACTGCCTTCTTTAAACTTTAAAATATCGATCAAGTCATCAATAGCACCATCATGATCACTGATCTTCTTTGACTCCATAGAATCAAGCGTCTCATTATATTCATCTTCTCTCACTATCCTAGCTAAATAAGGCAATTCTAAGACATCTGAGGCATAATCTCTTATATCAGAATCAGTAGATCTTAATTTTGATTTTAGATAGTCAACCAGCTTCCTATCTGTGTCTAAAGAAACATTCTCGATCTCGGAAACAGCTTGTTTGATATAATCACTGACCCTATCCCCACTAAAATACCCTCTCTCTTCATGTATATCCTCATCTGCAAAAGCCTCTAACAATGAAGGAAGCGCAGGTTTTCCTATCTTTACTAAGGCGTTTCTAATATTCCCCCATAATGTTGTACTGTAATAGGATGAAGGATCGTAAGGGCTTTTTTTATCTTCGTTCATTTCTCTAAATTCAAATAGATCTATAAGGTCATCTATCATGTCTTCCGGTGGGCCAATTTTTGCTATTGCCTCAACTGCTGTCTCTAAGACTCCGTTCTTCTCTATATCCAATAGGTCAATTAATATAGGCAGGGCATCTTTATTCCCTATATCTCCTAATGGCTTTGCCGCTTTATTGATTAATTCAAAATTATGGCTGTCCTTATCCATCTCTTTTTCTATCATATCTATTAAATGCGGGACTGCCTCTTGAATCTTTAACGCTCCAATAGCTTCAAAAATATCTTCTTTAAGTGAATAATCACTTAGTTTATTTATTAAGATATCTACTAATTCAGGGGGTTTGTAGCCTATATCTGAAACAGCTTTAATAGCTGCTTTTCTTATATCTATATCTTCATTTTCTTTTTTGACTAGCTCTATTAAGTAACTAAACGCTTTTTTAGATTTCAGCGTACCTAGAGATTCTATTAATGATCTCCTGACCCTAACATCTTTCTCTTTTTTTAAACTATTCGAAAGAACATCTTCAGCCCAATAACTACTTGTATCTCCAAGTATATTAGCTGCTCTATACCTTATATCACTATTTTCATGGTTCTCTATAATATCAGATACGTCAGGCAATAATTCCTTGTCCCCTCTATTTATTAAAGCAATGAGGATCTTAATTCTGTTTTCTGTATCTACATCTAACTGCAACATCTTCTTTAGGTTAGAGATCGTAGGTTGACCAAGGCTATCTAATTTCTTATACCAATCATAACCATTTACCAGTTTATAAGTATTTAACTTCTCCATCCTGTCTTTACTTAAAAAAGAAGTAAGGTCTAAAGAATCTTTTTTGGATATTTCTAATAATGTCTTCGAGGCTTCAAAACCAGTATTAAACTTATCACTGTCTAAAAGTTGGCTTAAACTATTCATTCCTTTAACAGTATCCAACTCTGTGATCGATCTCGCATATTCAATAGTCTTAACTTTACTGAATCCTGTCATTAAATAACTAATTGCGTTATTTTTACCGATCCTATTGATAGCTTCTCGTATACGCCAGGCATTTAGTTTTCCTTCCTTTGTATTATTTATTATTTCCTGGTCCTTTATTGCTGCCTCTTCGTCTCTTAATTTATTAAATAACCTACTGATCCTTACTAACTCTCTAGCAGACCCTTCCTTATTAAGGATTTTATATGCTTCATTTCTGATCTTTGGGTTATCATCGAATAGGTCATTATAATTACCAACATTAAGTTTAAAACCTGAAAAACCATCAGCTCCTGATTGTTTCAGTATATCTATTATCATTAGATCCCTTTTCACGCGAAGAGACATTGCTCTCTGGGTATTCTCATAAAGCGGTTCGCGTAACGCCTTGTACAATCTCAGAGAATTCCCATGCAATATAAATCGTAATAATCGTTCTGCAGGATAATAATTATCACTATAAGAACCTTGATAAAAATACACAGGTAAAGCGTCTATTAAAAAGTTTATTGCTGGTTCTCCTAGTTCTTTGATTTTATGTAATAAAGCTGATGCTTCTTCAGGATAATCAAAATCTCCGTATACCCCTATAGGACCTTCTAAATTTGAACATTGAATAATAGAATGTAAGATATTTTCTTTTCCATACTTACGCTCCGGATAGTCCATTTGACTAAAAAGTCCTATTAATTTATTCATTGAAAAATCTTTTTCCCAACTCGGTAAGTATATGCGTGCAGTTTTAACCAAAGCCTTTCCAGACTGAAGCCAGACTTCATAATCAGGGTCATTTAATAATAATGAATTTATCTTATCTGCAATATCTTTATTTTTTATCCCTATGCTGCTTAATGCCATAACTGCATTTTTTCTCTTCTGCGCAATAGGACTATCTAACAATGGTACTAGATAAGGTATAGCTGCATCTCCAATCGCAACTAAACCTGAAATATTAGATGACTCCTGCCAGATGGCACCAGAATGATAAAAATCAAACTTGCCTTTGCCTAAGGAATTTGCAAATCTAGAAGCAAGTTGTTTTTTAATAGGTAAAGGCATCCTTCTCAACAAAGTTGTATCATTAGATATAGTTTCAAAATTACTATTTATATCTTTTATCAGAGTGAGTAATCCTCTATTATTTCCTAAATTATAAAGCGCAATACTTGACTCTATCCGTACCTTTAGATCTATATTTTTTAACTCTTTTGTTAATGCCTCAATTACCTGAGGAGTATTTGCCTTTGTTTTATCAAAAGTCTTGATTATCATGATCTTTCTGTCATTAGCTGCACTAGAAAGATTGTCTACAAGATAAGAGATCGCTTCTGGAGTCTGTATTTTAGACAAGGTTTCTATGCTATTTTCGGACATCTTATAATAATCAATATATTCCATTAAACCAGCCACTGCTCTGGGGCCCATCTTGCTAGCTAGCTCATCCCATTTTTCCAAATTAGCTAATATAAGACTTGTTATTTTATCTCCATAAAGATTAGCCATATCTATAGAGTTTCTTTCAGCTATCTTAATAAGAGCTTTTGCGGAAAGCTCAGGCACAAGGTATTCTTTAGTCTTTAATAAATTGATCAGCTGTGAAATAGACTCCATACCGCCTATTTCTCCAAGGCGTTTTATAATCTCCTCACGTTGAGAGCTATATAATTTATCGCTCTGCAAGGCCTTAAGTAAATAAGGAATTGCTGGTTCGCCTATTTCTATTAGTCTATCTATATTTTTATCTTCAAAAAGGTTCCAAGATAACATCTCTAATTCTCTGTAGACATCGTATTGCGTATTGGAATGATGATTGTATTGTAATTTTGTATCTATAGGGGTATTTGCATTTGTAGATAGTCCCGGGATGACCATTAGGAAAGGAATTATAAGGGATGAGTATAATTTATTCTTTGAAAAAGATTTATCTTTGGCATCATCTTTTTCCTTATATCTTTCAGGTACATATATACCTGTCTCTTCCATCACCCTCTTCCATCTCTTCTCTAGTTCGTCTATCTTATAATCACTTACACTATTAAGCTCTGTATAAAGCTCATTAAAAGCCATATCTATAGAGCTTTTACTATAAGAACCTTTTATTCTCTTCTTGAGTTCCTTTACAGCTAATAACGCATTCGTAAAAGAGATCATCTTTTCTTTTATAGCTTTAAAATTTTCTTTATTTCCGAATCTTCTCTTTAGGTCATATTCCGAGACATATCCCCTGTTTACTGACTTTATAAGAAAATCCAGCTCACTGTCCGAAAACCTATGAGGCAATGCTATGCCGCTTACAAACATAGAATAACCTTGATATATCTCAAATCCATCACTTAGCTTTGTAAGTTTTCCTGTCATATAGAATGCTATCAGCTGTTTGAACTTATCCCTTATCTTATACGGACGTTCTCTTTCCGGGCTCAATATACTCTTTATCCCGATATCCTGCATAAAACCATAGGGCAGTTTAAGTGACTTTTTCTTTATGGTAGTTGTTATATCTTTTCTTAATTCTTCCATGCTGTTTTCATCGTAAGCGCCTCTGATCTTTAGCCTATCTTTACTCCTCTTAGGATCATAGACCATGTCTATCTTCCTGGATTTACTGCTGATATACAGCCTTCCTCTTCTCTCAGAGGAGACCTTCATGTCTTCATCTTCGTATATCGTATCTCCGTCATTCTTTTTATTGATTACCATGCCTACTAAGGCGCTTAGGCCTAATCCAAAGAGCTCTATCGGAAAACCATGGCCAAAACCATCTTTTCCCTCTATAGGCATATATCCTTTGTCTTTTGAAGCTATAATGATCTCTATCTTCTGGAACATAGCCTTCCTGCCTTCGCTCTGCTTTAAAGGATTATTCCAGGCATTAGAACCTGAATGCACTGAGATCTGCTCTATGTTACCAAGGTCTTTTGTCGAGACAGGAAAATCTGATATAGGTATCTCGACCACTCCATCGGCAGGTATTGTGTATATCTTTGGACTTCTGCCTATATCGCTCGGGGCCATGCTCCTATTTTTTAATAATCTCACAAATATATTTATGCCTGCCTGGTTTTTAGGAAATGTTATGCGTATGGACCTTGCATCCTTAAGGTCAAATGTCCCATCCGCCCACGAAGAGTTAGACCCGTATCCCGACCATGAACCGCTGATACCATTGGCAATAGTTTCTATCCTGGACTTTGACTCTATCTTGTCTATACTGCCTGCGCCTTGAGCCTTTTCCTTTGAAGGAGCTATATTTATGCTGGAAAGGCCTTTTTCAGGTACTATACTTATAGGTATGTTTTCTTCTTTTGCGGCTTCTCTATAGATCCCGGCCATTTCTCTATCTATACTATTAGGCATCATGTGCCATGATTTGATAGCATTCCAGAAACCTGGCCCGCTCGCTTCATATATCTGATGATAAGGAATATCTTTTATGAGTATCTTTATATATTTTTTAGCGCTCTTTTCATCGCCCAACTGTACATAAGAAGCAGCCATTGCCCAGCAGGCTGCGCCTACCTCATTGAGAAGAGGGTATTTCCAGACAGCCTCTTCTGTTTCCTCATCAATACTTCCCCATTGATAATCAATAAGCCCTCCTACTTCTTTTTCCTTTGCCTTTTGTTCGTTTATAGCATCTGAAAGCCACTTATCCAACACTATTTCTCCGAACCTTATGGCCTGCCTGAACCCGTCTTTATTGCCTCTTTCTCCGTTCTTGTAACCAGGCCATACCTTATTCTCCATGAACCAGCCTGGCTGATATATCCAGCTTGCATCCTCAGTCGCATCTACTTTAATACTGCTTTCTTCATAAGCAGGGTGTCTTACCTCGTTCCTTAAAAGCTCGGATGCTTTTTCTGATGACAGATCTGGGATATCCGAAAGCCTTTCTTTTAATGAGCCTCCATCAAGAATAAATGGATTATATTCAAGGGCTGGGAGTATAGTCCAGTCCCATGCAGTGCTTATATCGCTTGTAGGGGTAAACCAGCCATGGCCTACTTCAAGCCATTTAGAAGTAGCATATGGCCCTGTGATCAAACCATCTTTTTCTACGCCTGTCATCCATAGGTAACTGAGCATTGCCCTGCCTTTTGCCTTAAGCTCTATTGCCTCGTCCTTATATCCTTCTTTCCAAAGCCTACAGGCTGCTTCATAATACATAATAATAAACCCGCCGGCCCATTCGGGAGAACCCATAGGATGATAACCATGCCTCATGCCTTTTATCATGCCATCAGTTGGGTCTGTAAAATCAGGCAGGATAACATTTATTTTTTTACCGTCTGACCTCTTATAAGTAATATCAACAAGGCTTCTTTTTTCTACTGTCTCTATCAACTTTAATATCAATTTCGGGTCCAATTTATCTGTTGCCATCGCTATAGGCCATGTATAGACATCCGTAGCATGTACATAACTTGGATTTCCTCCCAATGTAAGGCCCTGCAATATAACAGCTCTTTCCTTATCAAGCGCCTCGTTCTCAAACCAGCTCCATGCCTTGTCTCTTGCAGTCTTATATCTATCATCATTTGTCTTCTTATATAGGTTATCAAATGCCCTATATGCGTCTATAATGATCCTGAATCCGCTATATCCATCCATATGAGGTTCTGTGTTTATATTCCCCAGGTTCCTGGTTCCGTCTATTATGCCGCCTTCTTCATCCTGCATAGCTATCAATACATCCGCCAGTTGTTCTGCCTGATTAGTATATTTTTGAGGATTTACCTGTATCATTGCCAAGATGGTCCATGCGATAGGCCCTGGAGTTGACCAGAATTCTTCGCCTTTTCCCTGCTTGTCGCGTGACGCTATATTGATAGCATTTATTATGCCTTTTACAAAACGGTCTTCCCCGAAAGGATGCTTGAATATCTGGATCATGCCCCATACACCGTTCTTGTCAGCATGCTTTTTGACTTCTTCAAGCGGCATATCGATGCGCCTTGCAATATAATCAAGCATTATCTCTGCTTCTTTTTGTTTTCCTGATACCTTGAGCTCTATTGCGTTGTGCGCCAGGTCATAGAGATAATATGTCTTCTCCAAGCCCTTATGCCCATAATGGCTTGGCGGCAGATTAGTGATCGGGTCTCTCAGAGATAATAGGCCTTCTACAGCCTTATTGATCTTTCTGGCAACATCGCTCTTAGAGTCCTCTTTTACTACTTCTATGTCCTGTTTTGATGCGATATTATTATGGTCTTTTAAGTCCTGCGAATATACTTCCAGGAATATATTGAGAGGTAATAGTATATATAGAAGTGTTTTTGTAAGAGTCAGCCTTTTTGTAAACGTTTTCAGAAGTGGCCAAAGAAAAACCCTTTGGGTTTTTCTTTGAATATCCTCCGTTACGCTTGCTACGACTATCTCAGGGCTTCCCCTGGGAGCGATCTCAGTGAATGTTTGAGTCTCCTTATTGCGCTCTAAGTCGTCTACTTTAAAGATGCTGTTCTGGAACTCAACTGGATCTAAGCTGATCCAATTGCCGTCCTTAACCTTATAAGGATATATTTTGACTTCATCTACTCTTACTTTAATATTGCCCTGCATGAGGTCTTCGATCGTAGGCTCAGTTTCAAACTCAGGTTCTAATACAAAATTTATCTCCTCTACAGCTACTAGATGTTCTCCGCCTATATTAGGATCTTTTGCTCTCTCGAGAATATTGCTCTTAAAATCATCTGGAGAAGCCCCGGGTCTTTGATTGCTAAGTTGCCTATTTATCCAATGATTATGATAAGTACCTAATAGCTTTACACCATCACTTGCATTATCCAGTAAGGCTTGTTTAATATCGCTATCTGTGGGGTCTACTCTTATATCTGTTGCTTCAAATTCCTTAAATGGCACGAGGTCCGTTACAACATATTGACCGTCTTTTTCTACTCTGCCAAATACATAACCGCCATTCTCCTTAAATGTCTCTTCATCAAAATCATCTGATATACTAAGAGCTAATCTTTGCAGGTCCTTTATACCATCTTTTGAGATATTATTATCAAGTTCTATTGTAATTCCGGAAGACTCGTCTTCCATTAAAATGCTAGGGCTTTCCTTTTCACTTTCTCCATTAAACTTATTCTTCATATAAGTAATGCCTGCTGCGATAGCGCCCAGCCCCAATACACCCAAAACAGCCTCTATAGGGCTTGATGATACAACATCTCCGATTCCTGCTGTTAAAGTATCTGGTATAAGTAATGCTACGATACTTGCGGCTATCTTTGTTACTTTAGAAGAATATCTTAAAGCGCGGGCATTATTTGCAGCATCAATAGCCACCAGTTTTAACCCAACCACAGACTCCTTAACGCGCTTTGGATAAGTAAAGAAGATTGCTCCGACGATCCCTTTATATGCCTCCCATAAAGATACGATAGAATCCTTTATTATCAAAGCGCCTGCCCAAGTAAGTGCAGCAACAGACCAGGTAAGGTTAATACCTACATTTATAACAAAATTCCCCAATCTCTTATCAGCTGTCCTCATACCCCAATTGATTATATTGTTTACTACTGGTAAATTAGCTAGTTCTGCTATGCCGCCTTTTCTGGTCTTCCAATTGCCGTTCCTTGCGTGGTTCCAGCCAGTATTCCACGGTGCGTTAAAATGGAACGACGCATAAAACGTTGCAAATATAAGTCCTAAGATAAGCGCTGCTGTCGCATATCTAAATACGCCGAACGGCCTGGTGGCCCAGAGCGCTGTATATATAGCCGCGATCCGATAAGTAATGGTCTCTCTATTAAAGAGTTCTTTAAAAGTCATTCTAGCCAGGTTATCATCAGTACCTGTCACGCCAAAAAATGTCTGTGATTTCGCTGCTGCTATGCTCTTGACAAGGTAAGGCATGGTCAATGCCTTTACATAGAATAAGAACGATCTTGGAAATCTTGTCCCCATCCATCCAAGGGCTTTCCAGAACCCATATCTTTCTTGTTTAGACCTAAAACCGATCACATTTATCATCTCTCCCCATACAAATCCTAAAACAAGCAATGCGCCCCTAAAATACTGGCTGTATCCGGATACTGGCTCGTATGGGTTAAGGCCTCTTACCCAGTATGCGCCCATAAATCCCATATTTACTACAAAGACTAAAAGCTTTTTCCAGTAAAATGAAAGCTGGTTTATCATAGTTGCCTTATCGCTGAACATAAGCGACTTTGCCAGCCAGAACCTACGGCCAATCTTGGAAAGAAGCGTCTCAGTAGAATCAGAGCAGTATTTACCAGCGGCTGTTATATACTGCTTCATGGTAGTGATAAAACCTGCTCCCATTTTGACAACTTTCGTATAGTCTGTCTTGATACCTGCCAGGATAAATGCGATAGCGCCTGTAAAATCTTCCATTACATTGTCAGCTTGTAAGTGCAGGAACCTCCTTATAAATTCGACCCTCATTATCCCTTTACCATAGAATGCTGATTTTCCTAACTTCTTTGTAAATGCGTGTATCACTCCTGTAAAACCTCCCTCAGCAAGGTCAGTTATCTCTGTCTCCTTGGAAGTACGGGCTGTATACATATATATCTGGGTAAGCAGAAGCCCTAATTGAGGGTCATTGAACATAGGAAGCACTGCTAAAAGATTCTCCGCCTGTTCCCTCTTTAATTCACAGTCAAGATCAAAGAAAAATGCAAGATCTTTGGTTACCTCATACATCGCTGCCGCGGCGCTGTCATATTTACTGGACTCAGCGAAGATGCTCTTGGATTCAAAATATGACATATCCCAGTTATGATCTTTGCCATATTCACTGATCTCTATTATATCGTTTAGATAATCCTCCACTTCTTGGAACTTTTCTTTTTTTATGAATCCTTTTTTATTATCAAATTGACGCATGAATTCCCTAAGTTCCGGTGATTTTGTCTTTAAACCCCTTATAAAATCTTCGAAATCAGCTCCAGTAGAGCGATAAGGCTCCAATCCGCTGGCATTATTTATTTCTTCCTCGGAAACTCCATATTTATTTAATATATCCTTGTGCTCTAATAATTTCTTGATAGTATCTTTTTGTACATCCTCAGGTTTTTTATCTTTATTACCTTCTTTTATGCCTCTAGTAGTAAATATACTTTCATTATTGAATTGTGTTGCAAAATCTTTGAATTCAAGCGGTGTCATATTCCTGGCATTTTCCAGGTCTTCCTCTGTGATACCATAATCTTCCAGCAACGCGGCCTCTTTGGACAATTTGTCTATGATCTCTTTTTTCTTATCTCCAAAATGCGCTAATACAAAATTAACTAGATACAGCTGGACCTTTTCATCCGTAAGCGCGTTGATCCTTGACTGGTAACTGAACTCCGATTCACCATCTAACTTAGGATATAGATTCTCTATAAAACCGTACATTGCATCCCTTATATTCTGCATCTCTCTGAGAGTCCTCCATAAACAGCTTTCTTTGTTATTTACAAAGTCCTCTATCATCTTCTTCATCTTTGCGGAATTCTCAGGTATTACGCCATAATATGTAGGATCTGCCAGCTCATCCATTGCCTGTAATTGTACTAATTCATTGATAAACCTCTTGCTTCCATCTTCAGTATTCTTAAACTCTTTCCTTAATTTCTTAATAAAATTATCCCATCTTACCGATGTCCTCTCTGCAGTCGTAGTTTCACTTGCCTCGAATTGAGCTACTTTTTCATTTATAAGCTTGGCATTTGCCTCTGATACACCATAAGCCTTAGGATCCTGCAGTTTACCATATGTATAGAACTCTATTAAAGCATTAATATAATTCTGTGCATTAGGATCATTCATGCCTTGCATATTCCCTAGCCCATTGACAAAACTATCCCTTATATTAGCAGCAATATCCGGATACCAGGTCGTTACTGAAGAAGAAGCCTTCTCTAATTTTTCTATAAAGTCATCCGTGGCCTTCTTTAATCTAAGGCTGTCTTGTTTTGATACACCATAGGATTCAGGCCCTCCAAGGCCTTTTCCTTTATATATATTCTCTAAAGCAACTATATATTTTTGTTGAGCATCTTCGAATTTTTCGTTGAATTTTTCCACAAAGATATCCATATTAGAATTAATAATGTTTATTATATAGTTCTTATCTCTGTCCTTTAATTCCATCTCTGCCGCGGAAATATCTCCTATATTTACAGCAAGATAAGAATCGTAAGAAACCTTTGAAGAAGATAGTTTTTTAAGTCTAACAACAAGATTATCTGTTAATAATCTTAGTTCTACGCTATTATTCTTAGATACTCCATAAGACATAGGATCTAAATGCCTATACATATTCTCTAATGCTGTTATATACTCCTTCTTATTGTCGTAATAAACCCCTTCTTTTATATTTTCTATAAAATCATTTGTAGCTTTTTCCAGCGCCTCTTTGTACCTAGTCTCAGGATCTTTGAACTCTTCTCTTAGCTCATCTATAAATTTATATGACGCTATTCGCTCTCTGCTGAACATCTCTTTCGCGCCTTCTTTATAGAAATCTATATCTCCTCTATCGCGGTAATTTACTTTATGAAAATGGAGCTTATTTCTCTGCTGTTTCCTCTGTTCGAGAGGTTTTCCTTCTAGAGCCATTTTCAGCTTTTTCTTCGGAGTTTCTATTTCGCGGATCTGTCTTTTTACTATCTCAACATACTTAAACCTGTATTTCTCGAATAGCCTGCTTACATAAACCGTGATCGAAGGCATATCATCGAATTTGTTTACCAACTTAGGCGGATTCTTCATCAAGTACCTGTTCATAACATCTTTATAGGATATCTTTGCTTCTTCTGACTTCAAGCCTGCCAGGCCTTTTCCTATTGTCCTGCCATTATCCCTAAACTGTTCGAATATCCTGTCTATTATAAAATCATACCTGATCTTATTTAATCTGGCCTTTTCTTCTTCATTGATCCCGGATCCAGAGAGTTTCTTAAAAATATCCTTCTTGTCTTCTCCCGGCTTAAGATCCTTTAAAGAAGCAGTAAAATTCCTGACCGGATCTGATCCGTCCTTAAACTCCTCTTCCAGGGCCTTGATCAGATCTTCTGTTTTTTCATGGCTTATAAGGTCTTCCAAAGTGATATCCTTTATCAGTAATTTTTGCGCTTCTTCATCCGTGATCTCATATCTATCGTCATTTGCCATCGAAAGCACAGCAATATTGTGGACCTTGATTATATCAGCCTTTACTTCCGTAGCAGCGCCCGCGTGTTTATTGTAAATACGGACCAAAGCGGGTTCTTTTGTGTCTTTAAAGAAAATAGACCTTATAAGGTCTACACCATAGGTCACTACTAAAGACGCGGCTGCTGCTATCCCGGCTGCTGTTAAAATAGGAGCGCCAAATACTGCCAGCGAAACTATTAATGCGCCTATGCCTGCTGTCACTGAAAGGCCGAATGAATTCTTCTCCCAAGGAAGCACCCCTTCGCCCTTTAGGTCTATATCTGTCCTTATCTCAGAATCCTTTTCCTGGAAAGAAGTGACTGATGTCACTATATACTGTCCGAAATTGATTATAGGAGGCAGCAGCAATACCCCGAATATTATTAGTACGGTTGACATGACTATCGCAGTACCCAATGCATCAAGGCTGAATGTCCCTCCTAGGCTAACCACAGTAAGTATTGTCTCGTAGACGCCACCTACCCACAGCAAGTAATTGAATCCCAAATGCGTTATTAAAACAAGAGCCCAGAACGCATTTTTCTTCCAGTTGTCTTTTCTTTCTTCTTTAAGTTTTGCCTTTAATTCTTTTAAGTCACCTTCCCTATTTTCGATCTTTTTCTTGATCTCAGCTTCTCTTACTTTACCTTCTTTTCTATCATTGGCTAATTCCTGCTTGAGGCTTAACAGGTCTCTTTTTACTTTATCCAATCCTGATAAGAGAGCTCTGTGCCCTCCCCTGGTAAACAATTTAGGAAAGGCCCTTATCCAGAATAAGAAGAAGTTCAGAACACCCTGTCTTGGCGCGACTATCAGATAGCCATAGACCTCGTTCTCTATAACAGCGTCTTTTATATTTTCCTGGACGTCGAAAAACTTGATTATATTATTTACAAAATCTTCTTTTTTATACATTGACAGGTCATAAATCTCTAACCTTACCTCTTTTCTGTCCTCTTTTAACATTATCAGCTTATCATCTATTTCCTTCTTATAGGCTTTGATTCCTTTATCTTCTTTTATGGCATTTAACTTTTTATTACCTTTTTCTAATTCTCCTATATCTTTTTTGATATTTTCTTCGAGAGCTTCTTTTTTCTCCTCTAAGGCATCTATATCTTCTTCCTGAGCATCTCCAGCATCCTTTAACTTGGATATCTCTTTACCCAAAGCCTCCAGTTCTTCACTGGATTCAGCAATAGTTCTCTCCAAGGCCTTTAGTGTTTTTTCAATATCTTTATCTTCCTCTAATTTAGATATCTCTTCATTCAAGGCCTTTAGCTCTTTATCTTTGATATCCATCCTTTCATTGCGCTCAATATCCAGTTTTAGTTCATTGTCTATTTTTTCAAGCTTCTCTGTAAAGATAGGTATAAGCTCTTCCAGGGTGATCTTAGAACCTATTTCATAATCTCCTTCTATACCGTAATTTTTGAGGAATCCCAAGAAACTCTCATCTACCACTATGTCAAGCTGTGTAGGATTGAAATACTTGAAGAGATCATCCACTTCTTCATTATTGAACGAATACTCTTTTTCTCTTCCTATGCCCTGGTCTTTAGCAGCTGATGGGAATTTCCTGTCTTTCTTATACTGTTGCCATGCGGCTATCTTTTTATCAAGAGCCTCTACTCTGCCATCATCTTTATTGAGGCCTTTGGATAATAGATCGTTCTTTTCTTTTTCAAGTTTTTTGATCTTATTATCTATCTTCTCTATCTCTCGTTTCATCTTCTTAGCAAGATTCGCTCCTCTTAATCTCTTCTGTTTTGCAAGGCCCACGCTCAATACATTTATCCAGAAGTAAGTCTGTCTTTCTACGTATCTCCTTATTTCTTCCGGGCTCTTTGGGCTGTCATCTACTACTACGTTCTTTCTATCTACCTTTTCAGAGATATTAAGCGAAGGTATTTTCCTTATCAAAGCGCCTATCATAGGGACATTGACTAATTTCGAAGCTATGGTAAATAGAATACCTCTGATCCTGCCTCCTGCCGGCCTAGGAGTTACCTCATATATCGTCTTCCTGCCGTCTACTTGATCAGAGATCCTGCGCACTATCCAATTTACAAATGTAGACCTGCCTCCCAATCCCTTGACATCTCTATACATTATCCTTGACCATACATATTCTCTGAGAGGCATGCGATAGTATTTGCCATCTACCTCATGCTCTTTGCCGTTTACAAGCATATAAAGTCCGTCTTTTGATTTTGACTGCGCTAGAGTATATTCATCGCTGATAGCGCTTGGTTTTATAACATCTGAGAATAGGTTCTTCTCTATATCCTTGAGTATAGGGCCTACGATATACTTCCAATCCTTTGCATCCAGCTTACTTCTTCCCATCTGCTTGTAGTAATTTACAATATAAGGTGTATAGAAAGCCTCTACTGCCAAAGGCCTTAATATATGGAAATATTCATAATCCGTTAATTCTTCGCCTGTCTCATCTTTGACTTCTTCTTTAATACCTTCAAGCTCGGACCTGGTAAGTTTAAAATCCTCTGTCATCAGTTTTCCGGATAATATGGTCAAAGCAGAATTTACTCTCTTGTTGTCCCATGCTGAGTAGTATTCATTTAACTCGCTAGCGCAATGCCTGTAGAACTCCATGAGCGGATGCTTCTGAGGCCCTGCTATGCCATAAGGATCACTGCTTAAGTGGTGCTTTATCTTTAGTTCTTCTATTTTATTTCTTATCTCTTTATCTATTGCCCTTGCGGATTGAGCATCTCTACTTTCGAACGCATCCATACCAAAGCTTAGGTTTACCTTACTTTCGAATGCATCCATACCAAAGTTTAGGTTTACCTTTATCTCATTACCCTTTGCATATTCATCTTCTATGTTATCTATTTCTTTTTTAAGCCTGGTTCTTAGATCGGTCTTCTGGGCCCAATCATCAAATTCTGTCCTTGCATTTGTAAACGCGGCATCATTTATATTATCCAGCAGGTCTTTTTTAATATCGCTATTTTCCACTTCCATGACCTCTGGTTCAAATGGGGCTTTTTTCCTTAGTAGTCTTCTAGCGATATAAGCATCTTTTATCTTGTTACCTCCTGTAGTGACAAATGCGAACGCAGCCAAAAGGCCGGCCCAAATAGCTCCGCTTATGCCCCTATTGACTACGTCATTATACATGTTACGCTTTTCTACAGTATCAGGTGAGTTAAATCGATCCATTAACCACTTTGCGACTTTATTAGCAATGGTTTGTTCAATGCGCGGCATCTTGACCTGGCCTGCCTTATTCCATTTTGCAAAAGAATAAGCGAATAAAGGTTCTCTGCCTAAAACATTCGCCATAACACTAGAACCTTGTATGACATCTTTGGGTAAATATGTCTGTATAAGCTCATCCGCTGCCTTTTCAGCATCTATATTCTGACCCAGGTCATTGAATAGCTCTATAAGGCCGTCTTTGCCTAACATCGATACTATCTTTTGATGCGCCTCGAAAGATTCTTTCTGGTCCTGGAAATCAAAGCTCTTATAAGATTCGTCAGTCTGATCATACTCAAGCCTTAGATAGAATCTATTTTTATTCTTGTCATATCCTCTCTTCAGCCATTTTACTAGTCCGGATGCATCAGGTACTGCGACACGGAGGGCCTTGTCATCCTTAAATTTCTGTTTTAGAATAGAGGCCTTGCGATACAAGGCATAAGCGGATACCTGATCTACTGTCAGCATCTGGTAACTTTCCAGATGCTCTATGTCCACACTCTGAGCTTTTCTTATACCTCCGCTTCCTAAAGGATCCTGCATTTCGCTGGAGAATATAATACCGATCAATTCGTTGGCATATCCCAAAGCATGCTTCTGATTAGTGCCTTTAAGGCGCCCATCAACGAGATCTAGGCAAGTAAGGGGCAGTTTAATATTATCATAAGCATAAGTCTCTGCGCCTACCCTGACTACACCTTTATCTATATCAAGCTCTGAAGGGATCAATCCCTTTATCTTTGGTTTAGCTGTCCTTATAAAATTCCACGCGTCATTATAATATTTGTTGGCATTTTTATAGTTTCCTTTTTCCTTGCACGCATCTCCAAATGCAGCATATCGTAAAGACATATCAGTCTGTTTGTCTATAGAAGCTACTCTGACTATTGCGCTTTCTTCAACTTTGACGATTGCGCTTTTTTCAACATCGTTCTTGACCCATGTAAAATATTTTTTATCTACCAGGTCATTCATAGAGTCATACTTTTTAGCCAGTTTTTTATAAGAGGCTTCGTCATCTGCTATATCCTTTGGCAATGAATCAGGACTAAATATCCTAACCTGTGCATCCAAGGCGTCTATCATACCAAGGCCTTCAAGCTTATTTACTAAGTTATCTATATCCCGGAAAGTCTCGAGGCCAGGAAGAGTAGGTATCCATTTAGTAATATTCATATCAAGATCAGCGTCTTCGCCATAGAACAGCTTTATCATCTCTTCTTTGGAAGGGGCATATATATCGTTCCTGTTCCAGAAACCAGTAGCATCAAGTATCATATTATCCTTAAAAGTAGTCTCTGTAAGTATCGGTACCCACTTGAGTATCTTGTATTCCCCGTCAAGCCCCAGATGCGCTACGCCGTCAGGACCGCTGATCCATATTGCTTTGCCGAGGACTGAATAAGCTGTTATATAGACATCTCCATTGCGCGCTGCTTCTTTTCTTATATTGTCAAATTCCAGTTTTGCGTCATTGATATTTCCTTTAAGCGTATCGAGTCTTTTTAGTTTAGACACGATCCATTCAGCTTGCCCTCTTACCTTTTTCGGCCTGGACTCATCTTTTGACATAGCTTCATATTCTACAGCCCATTCGGATATTTCTTTATTATTTGTGTCTATTCCTTTCTTATAGTTATACACCTTGCTTAGGCCTGACCTATAGCCATTAAACAATACCTTCTCCTCATCACTAAAGGCCTCTGGCGCATTTATGCTGTTGATCTTAGCAGGATTCTCGATCATCTTTTTCTCTGTATTTTTGAATAACTCTTTATTGTCATTTGACAGCTGATTTAACAATATATCCTTGAAAGTCTTATTGTATGTCTCTGCTTTGGATATTTTTCCTGCGATCTCTTTATTTTTATTAAAATCTAACCTAACTACATTACTTGGATTGCTATCTGAACTCAAAAGACTATCTATTCTGCTGTATTCTGTAGTTAGAGAATCTATCTTCTGCCTGGCATCCCTGAGAGCTATTGCATCTTCCTCCTGATAATGGACCTGCTTTTCATAAGTAGCATTCTCTCCTACAACAGTAGTATAATCATCTGTCACGAGTCCGCGGTCATAGAATGTTATTCCGCAATACCTGCGGCCGTATCTGTCATTTAGATATATCGCCTTATCCAGTTCCTGGCCTGCCATAACCTCAAATTCAGAATATATGGTCCTGATAGAGGCCGGGAATATCAAGTCTTCGTTATTGTTGTAGACATCTATTGAGATGAACGGCTGTGATTGACTCTCGCTCAACCAATTCTGTACATATACCACTGAAAATCTGGAATTTGTCGTAAAATCAGGTTTCTCTGCTTCATAATAGGTCTTTATGACGTTTGGTACCATAACTGTATCCGTAACAAGGCGTTTTCCTTCCATTCTTGGAAAAGCGATGAGTAAGGTCTTTCCGCGCCTTCCTGACAGATCTCTGGTGCATATAGGAACATACCCTCCCCCTGGAGCAAAATATGACCTGTCACTACCTTGATCCATAGCGACTGGATTTCCTTGTTTATCCTTATAAGCAGTGGATATCCTTAGATGTCCTCTCCCCTCTATAAATGCATCCCTGTGATATGTATAATACTTATCTTTGTATGCCCCTATATTTTCATCCGGTATTTCATGTTTGAGTATGTTTCCTTCAGGTGTCGGGGTAACCTGGAGAGTGGATAGATATTCTTTATAATTATCATCTACTTCTTTGTCCATAAACCTCTGCCAATCACCCTTGCCATCGCTGATCCAGCTTATATTGTATGTGCCTGGGCCTTTTACTTCGATGCTTGTCGAGGACAGCAATTGATCCAGCATATTTTCGCGTCTTTTCAGCTCTTTATTCCCTCCTATAGTTATAGGTACATTAGGAGCAGGGAACAATCTGGAAAGCCTATTTATAGTATTATCGGTCTTTGGGACCATCTTACGGCGATTATCATAATTAAATAGGCCTAATTTACAAAACCACTCGTTTTCTTCTGAAAATGCTTTCCACAATTCATCAAAATAGAACGGAGATACGCCTATACATTTTCCAGTTCCTTTATCGTTACCAGGCATATTGTTCTTTGCTGCTTCTATTACCTGTATTGTTAGTTCCAATTGTCTATTAGGATCAAGTACATCTATGGCATTCTTATGCTGCCCAGCTTCAAGCAATATCACCGGCATATCAGGCGTCTCGTTAAATAGCGCCGCAACACCTGCCTTATCGCGCTGTACAGAGTTGACTCCAAGTATTCTCATGTTATAACGAAAATCAAATACTTCTACGCTCTTGCCTTCATCGACTATACCATCGCTGAATTGGTCATAGGTCATATTATCTATAAAATAACGAGGCCTTATCAAGCTGTTGTTTATCGCTGTTATCCAGCTGCCGTCATAATGCCCATTTACTAATTGAGGTATGCTGTTTACATTTGCTAGTTTTGCGCGCTCTGCTTCCAAATTATCATAGAGAGCGTCCAGTACTTTCTGCATGCGGCTGGCCTTATCTTTATCTTTGCCATTTTGTATATCTATCAAGTCCTTCTTTGCGCTCTTTATCAAAGGATTGTATGGGTCTATAAGGGTCCTCTGGTATCTATGTAACGTGTATATTTTCTGTAAAACATTCTTATCCTGTGTCTTTATCCAATCAGCGTATTTTGCTTTTCCATTGCCATTTTTATATTCTTCTACTACTAATCCCGCTACCTTCATATCACTTATAAACTTATCAAGACCTTTGACTTTCCTGGGGAGCTCTGTATTATTTTTTATATCCTTAAATCTATCCCCTAGGCCTTTTACTTTATCTTTGTAATGCTTGAGAGTAAGGGCCTTCCCCTCAGCTTCATTGTCCACTAGATATGGGAAGACCTGGTTGATCTCTGCTGCCCATTGAAAATGACTTTTAATATCAGGCAGTGATATTGCGATCTCATGGTGCCTGAATTTACCAGTCTCCTCTGAAATCCTTTTTTCCTGATCAAGTATATCCCCCGCCATAGCATTATGCACTGTGAAAAACTTGAATAAGTCCCAGGTATCATCATACCAAGGCTCATATTTTGACTGGCCTTCAAGGCGATAACTGCCTTCATTGCCAAGCTGGTAATTTAAGAGCGCTTCGCCATCACTGTATTGATCAGCTGCTTTACTTGCCTCTAGAATATTTGTATATGAATCTCCTTTTAATTTTTTACTTTCTTTTTCTGTGTTCCCCTTTTTATCAATACCCGCTGCATAAGGAATAATATACTTCATTCCTGTTTCTTTGTAATTTTGCTCAAGCAAGTCTGAGAACTGCGTTCCACCTATGGTATCCAAAGGAGCCCTATAGAACCTTATAGTGCCGACATTTGCTGAATCAAGCATGTCTATAGGTGTCTGTTCTCCCTTGCCGGACCTCCAGAAGATCTTTGGAGTCTCATTAAGTACGTCGAATCTGTCTTTATATGAATCATCAGGAGCATCACCGATCGCCATATTATACCTAGATAACGGCTCTGGTGTTCCATTGACCAGATATTCCCAGTGTCCTTTTGCATTCTTTTTTACAGTAGTGTTGGTAGGTATGCCTGTATTATGAGGATAATAAATGTCATTGTTGTTTGCATCCTTCAGCCCCAATCCTCTCATTCTTTCTAATTCTTGTTTCTGGGCATTCAGGTTGTTTATAGTTGATCTATCTGCGGATGGGCCTAAAGCCCTTATTGCGCTGTCTATCTCCATCATAGTATCATCTATCCTGGCTGTACTGTCTTTCCATGCTACATATGAGTCAAAAAATCCTTTTCCTGTATCAATGTCTTTATCTGTGATTCCATCTATACGGTCATGGATGTATTTTACTCCTGTATCAAAATAATATAGAGAAGGTGAGCAAGCTATTAGACCTAATAGCAATATTGCGCCTGTCAGTAACTTATGTTTCCTGACCCATATACCAAACCTGGAGAGCTTGGTTTCTCCCGCATATTCCGAGTCATATACTCCTGTCAAGTCACCAGCTAATTGCTTATAACTTAAACTTGGATTTATGGTCTTTATTATAAGATCCGCTATCTTTTCACGGCCAAGGCCTTTGACCATGTTACTCATGATAACAGATTTCTCTTGATACAGCTCAAGCTCTGCGCCATCTACAGTAACAAAAGTCGGTAGCGGGTTTTCGTATTGATTAAGCACTTCATCTACCGCGCCTATTATTACGATCCTTTTTTCCTGGTCATCCAATGCTCCATAGTTTGAATTTGCTACTTGATATATAAGGTTACTAGCGCCTTGGTTGACTATCTCTTTTAATAGATCATTATTTTCTATAGAATCTATGTATTCTTGGTAAAGCTCTAAATATTCTACTCCTGCGATATAATTTCCTGTTATATTAGCTTCTAACACTGCCTGAGAAGCAGCCTCTAGTTTCTTTTTATCTATAACCTTGGTAGAATTCAATGCCTTTAGGGCGCCTTTGATGCTTTTTTCAGTGTTTACTTTCTCTTCTGCAAAGATCTCGCCTATGGTATTTTCCAGATCCTTGGATCCCAGCTCCGGGTTTATGTATTTCAATATGCGATCTTCGGCATCTTGGCGTTCAAGATCAGTAACTCCATAGTGCTCATTAAGTATCTCATCCAATGCCTCTGACAAAGTAACTGCCCTTTCTTTATCAGTAGATTGTTCTTTATATATTGGGCTATTAGCATGGTAAGATACCATCTGTATGCCTGACTGCACTGCTTTTCTCAATTTACTGTTAGGTATATTATTTACAGCTTGCCTGTAATTCTTGGCATATTCTCCGCCTACAGCCAGAAAACGAGATGACGGCTTTTCTTGAGAATCTACTTTGCCCTCTCCGCCTACGACAGGAGGCTCTCCGCCTTTATCAGATTGAGGCGCTGTAGCTTCAAGAGCCGCGTACTCGGTCTTTTCTATTACCTCTTCAGCGCCTTCTTCGGATGTCTTTTTGCCTTTGGAAGATCTCTTGGCTGTTCCCTTACCTCTCCTTGCCTTTGCTATATCTTCTTGTTCTCTTTTTAATGCTGCTTCTGTGTCGTGTGCTATGATATCCTCTGCTATTGCTGATATGATCTCCTGTACACCAGCTTTTGAATCTTCATCCTGTAGAGCCAATGTCTCTTCATAGTCCAATTGGGCTCTTTCTTCATCTAATTCACTCTGTAACCCTTGTAAATACTCTTCTACTGTGATTTCTTCTTCTCTGGCGCTAGATGCATGATCTCTTTCCAGCCTATCTATGTCCATTTCTTCCTGGGCGTTGAATTCTTCAGTTTCCATCTTAGCTGTTTCGAGATCAACTGTTAGTTTAAATTGCGCTTCTTTTTGCTCCCAAACTGCATTTTCTTGGCTAGTTTTTTCATCCTTATTTACCATGCCCATATTACTTGCTACAACCTCATAACTCGTATTTTCATCCCAGGCTTTGTCTATATCATCTTGTTTTGACTCTGCGAGTTCAACCTCCATGCTGGCAACTTCTATATCTTGCTGTTCTAGGCTGGTAGCTGTCCTTTCAGGCATTAAGATCGATGTCAAAGGAGAACTAAAGTCTGTAGCCCTTCTATTAAAAGGAGCTGCTATATCACTGAATGAACCATATAAAGGAGTACCTGGTTTATATGGATTGGTCATACTTACGAACCCGCCATCTTTAACATTGCTTTCTAATAGATCTATGAAATTACTTGCTCTATAAGAATCCCAGTTATAGTTACTAGCATGCCATGTATTCTTATTAAATAAGAGATCTGACTTGCCATCGAGCATGACATCATAGGTCGATGGGTCATTTATATCTATATATGTATAATGGGTTTCAATCGAGCTTTTCCAAACATCTGGAAGTCCGCTGATAAACTGATCTATATTCTCCTTTGCGCCCGAGATCTCTTGGAGATTATAATCAAATCCATTAAGGCTGATCCTTATCTTGATCTTGCCTCCTTTGACTGATTCTCCGATCCCAAGGCCTTCCAGGTGGTTTACCAGTAACTCAGCTGTTTGGAAAAGCTCTTGCCCCCCTCCAATGCCAATGCTTTTTACTGTTATATTTATATATCCATCCGCGTCTACATCCTGATAAGTGATCCTAGGCAAAACTCCTGCTATTACAGCCCTTTCGTCTACATTTAAGTTTGTATAGTTAATACCTGTTGAATCCATCGGCTGCATGAGGTTAGTTATGGCATTCTTAAAGAAATTCTCTGTAAATGTACCTTTATTTATATAAGGAGTGAGTACTGTTACAATCGCATCAGCTGATGCAGAATAGCCCAATTCATCTATGATATTTTCCAGGGCATCATTACTTGCCACTACTACTGAGGTATCTTCTATCTTTACCTCTACGCTTTCAATTACATCGTCCAATACAGCTGTCTCTGTAGACACATCAGGTCTTACACCTGTGATTTCCTGCAATACTAAGCCTGCTGAAGGATTATTAATGCTTGCGCCTGTCAAAGAAGTTACTAAATTTACTGCGTTTTCATTTACAAGATTCCTCATCTCTGAGACATTGTTTATACCAGAAGGCAATGCATTTCTAACCCTGGATGTATATGAAACGCCTTTTGAATCAAGTTGAGCCACTCCTTTATCCAAAAGGTCGTTTACAGCATAGGAAAGCACCTGATTCCCTGCAAAACTTATATTATCTGCGCTGATCCAGGTAGATAAACTAACTTGTGTCTTATCGCTGGGATCAAAGTCAACTATCTGAATAGCCAATGCATTGTTTTTATCATCTATTACTGCATATATATCTTTATTGCCTAACCTGTCTCCTGTGATGAAACTCGCATAATTCGCTAATGTCATTTTATGAGAAGGCGCGTTTTTAGCTAGATTCCACAATGCTTGAGCAAAAGCCTCTCTTATTTCAGGCATTGGAAGTGAGCTTAATTTGATCACTCTCTCTGTAGAAAACTCATTGGTATTTTTATTGAACACTACTACTTTATTTTGTGTAAATATATCTTGAGCTGTGGCGGTTTCTTCAGCTCGAACAACGGTTTCTTCTATCTCTATCTCTTCCTGTACGCCGCCTGTCAAGCTCAGGAGGCCTCTTAATTCAGCCCTTTGTTCGCTTGAATTTGAAAGAGTAGGAGAAGAAAGCCTTGTGTTGATGCTCTGGCGCGCCATTGTGAACATTGCATTGCCTACAGCCTCTTCTCCCTTTGCAAAAGCTGTAGAGGCTTGATTTATCAGGCCCTTCATATTCCCTGCAAATTCATTGTGCTCTCTAACCTTGATCTGCCTCAGTTTTTCTTCTGTGGTCATCTGGGATTCCAGGCTATCCAAAAGCACCAGGTAATTATTGAGCTGGCTCTTCTCAGTTCCAGGGATATCGCTTGATGCAATTCTTATATTGATAGCATTTCTTGTGGCCATTATTATAGGCTGAGCGAGCACAAAGTCCCTGTAAGAAGATATGCTCCTTATAGTATCCTGCAGGCCTGATATAAACCTGTCATGCGTCTCTTCTCTTACGCCTTGCCATCTAATGGCGTTTTCATTGATAGATCGCGTTGCAAGCTGGACCTTTGATTCCAGGTTCATTAAGTCCTGTCTCTGCTCAGGAGTAAAAGACAGGTCTTCCAATCTAGCAGAGATACCATTTGATATTATATTAAACAATGCTAAGGTAGCCTCATTGTTAGTATCGCCTCCGTTTGAAAGCTTTACTACCTCATCTATTATATGTGAATAAGTATTCACATATTCCTCGCGGCTTTTTGCCTCCTGCGATCTCTTTACTGAACTATTTATGATATTTATAGTATTATTTATTACATTACCTAGGATATTAGTAATGCCCCTTACTTCCTCTTTTTTAGCCGCTTCTTCTTCAGCTTGTAGGGAAGCTATCTCTTCCTTTGCGCTACCTACAACTACTAGCTGCGCATTTAACTGAGCCCTTGCATTATCTGAAATATCCCCTGAGGAAAGCCTTGCCTTTATAGCCTGTTCTGTAAATGTGAGCCTTGCCTGCGCAACAGTATGATCTTTTTCACTCGTAGCGTCTGTTATAAGCGTCTTTATAGAATTAAGGTCCTTTTCTTCTTGTCTTGATCTTATCTCCTGCCTTGTCTCTTCAGCCTTTATATCTTCTATACGCGTAACTGTCTCTTCCACTGCATCCATAGACTGGGTTATTTCAGTATCAAACTCCTGCTGGGCTGATATTTCATCTTGCTCTATCTGGGCTGCGGCCAAGTCTTCTCTCTTCAACGCTAGCTCTTTATTATCTTGCTTCTCCAGATCCATTGCGATCTGGCCCTTTACGATCTCCATGTCAAGAGTTGCTTCATATTCATCAAATGCATCCCCGATTTCCATGGTTTTTGTAGCCTCTGCCTGTTCTATGATCTCACCTAATTTATCATTAACATCTTGGCTATAAGCTGCGTCTATTTCAGCTTCAGTGGTCTCTAGCCTGCCTTGTAATAATTCAGCTTCCATGCTAGCTACTTCAAATCCTATAAGGTCTTTGAGCCTGCCTGTTCCGCTGACTCCTCCGGGAATCACTCCTATTCCATTGCCAGCGCCTACCACATCGCCTGATAGCGTAACAATATCACTCTCAAGTGAAGCATCTATGATAGCATCTGTTATCTCTCCTATAGTTTCTACAGCGTAGTTTTGTACTGTATTTAGATTGAGTTCTGGGTTCACGTATGCGAGGGCAAGGTTTGCTGTCTTTTCATTCACACCCTGTACTATATTTAGGAGTATATTGGCTTTTTGTTGATCTGAGGAGTTCTGGTATGCTTGGGTATTTACCTGAGCTGCTATATCCTGCACTTTTGCGTAGACTTTGTTCTCCTTTGTATCATCAGCCATAAAGCTATTTACCTGTGTTGCGTAGAATGAGCTATAGGCTGGTATGGCTGTAAATGGTGAACCTCTGGTCTTATTGACCTCAGCTACTGCGCCAGCTGCTTCATTGAGTTTTGTTCTATCAATAGTTGCATTAGGATTTAACTCTAATACTGCTTTTTCAACGCTCTTTTCTGCTTCTCTGACCTCTACTACTTCAGGGGCCTTGCTGCCCTTTCCTTCAGTCGATAATATCTTGTCTGACAGGCCTTTTATAATAGCTGCTACCTCTTTTAAGTTCTTCGCCTCCATAAGCGATTTATCACTTATTGCCTCTACTCTGCTAAAGTCCTTTGCCTGCTTAGAAAATTTAACGACTTGGCTAAGGTTAGATGCTACCTTTGTCTTGGCATATCCTGATACGCTAGCCTCTATATCTCTCATTACTTCATAAGCTTCTCTTATACTTGATCTAACTGTATTCTCAGTATAGGCCTCTCTGCCCTGAATAGAAGATTTCTGCAACAGTATATCCGCATATGGAGATGACTGGTTCAAGGCCTCTTCTAATTTTCTCTTTATAACCTTTTCTGCAGATGTGCCCTGTATCTTTGGATCTTCCAAGAGCCTCTTTAAAGGTTCTATGACAAATTTGTTCCTGGCAATATCCTGCGCAGAGAACTTCACTGATTCAGATACCTCTATTGCTTCTAAGAAATCAGCATTACGCTTTAACGCATCCTTGACTCCCTTAGAAGAGTTAAAATCAAAGCCCCGTTCCATTTCCCCTAAGAAACTATTAGTTTCTTCTTTGCCCCATATATTTTCACTGCGCAGTTCAGCCTCTTTAGTCTTTGCATAAGACAGGTTATCTGTTATAGCCTTACTCTCAATGTATAAATGACGCGTTGTGATCGCTCCGCCTCGCCCGGTCCTGTGTGTAAGCTGTGCAAATAAAGTGGAAGGCATGCTCTCTGCCCCTATTACAAATAAATCAATTCTACCTTTATAATTACATCCTGTCATTCCTCTTTCATTTACAATCGTCACCTTCCCGAGCTTACCGGCAGATGAAGTCACATTTACCATATCTCCCTCAAATTTACCGTCTACGATCTCAAAATCAACTTCTATGCCCAGCTCTTTGGCTATCTCCTTTAGTTTTGCCTGATCTATTCCTGCCACGTCTCTCGTAGCTATCAAGATGCCTCCGCCTTCTTGCATCTGCTCTAATTCATTAACCTTCCTCTTCCAGTTCTCTATCTTAGTCTCTAATGATCTATTTTTTGGATTGGCCTCTAGTTCTTTTTCTGCGCTCTCTAACCTTTCTTTAGCATTCTTCAGATTTCTTGAAGCATTCTCTGTCTTTGCCTGAAGTGACTTCTTCCATGATGCCTTAACATCGCCATAGACATTTTCTGTGCCTGTCTTTGCAGTATTATACAAGGATAGGTCCAGTTTGGTAACGCTTATATCTGTTGTTTTAGAACCTATCTTACTATGCATAAGCGCCTCTATGCCGGATGTTGTAGCTGAAGCGCCGCAGATACTTGCATATTTATTTCCAAAAATATATGATAGAGATGTCTGCATGCTAGTCGTACTCTGCCTTACAGAAGTATAGGCGTTCAAGCCATGTTTCTTTGCAATCGCCAGCTGGTAGTTCACGTCTTTCATGATCTGGCTTACTTCCACCTCTCCGTACTGGCTGACAGGAGCTATCTTTCCGTCTTTGGTTATTGCATATGAACCTGACCTTCCTTCAACATCAACCCTGGCCCTAAGTACTGATTGAAGCTCTCCTGTCTTATAACCACGCTCAGTAAAATATTTATGGGCAGCTTCATTTATTTTTATCTCACTGCCAAGTTTGGCAAAATGAAGTTTTCCTCCGCTATTATTCATCTCTCCTACGCTCTTATCAAATTTAGATAGACTTATGGTTGACTCAGTTATGCCGCTTTTTTCAATCTCATTCCAAAGCCTCTCAATGCGATCCACCTGCGTGGAAGAAGGGCCTATTGTATTATTACCTATTATTGATGCTGTCCTTGAAGTAACTTGTATATGCACTTCATCCGCTCTTATAACATTAGAGCTGGCTAAAGCCACCCTCAACTCTACATTTGTAACTGCCTGGTTCATGAGATGGCCCCTCGTAGTTGCTTCCATCAGTACGACTTTTTCGGTATTTTTATAGGCCTCTATTAATTTCGCTGTCCCGCCTTCCTGCTTATATAACTCCACGCCATTGACCAGTTCTATACCAAATGCCTTTGCTAATTTTCCATGGTTCACTCCATTTTCTCCAAAAGTCTCTGATATATATTTTCTGGCTGCACCTATATTCTCCAATAAAAGTTCTCCCTGAAACTCTTTACCGAGTAAAAGCTTGTTCACTCCCAGATCCAATACAAAGGTTATAGTCTTTCCTCCGCCTGCCCTTACCCCTGCATTTCTTCCAGCGAAAAACTCAGCCAGCATCATCCTTTGACTGCCGAATAAGCTGTATGCACTGCCTTTTGCATTTATCCCTGCAAGTTTTGTAAATACGATATCCGCATATGCATAAGCATCAGCAGCAGAAAAGTCTTTACCCTTGCTTTTCTTATATTCTAAAATATTTTTATGGAGCTCTGCGACCTTAACACCTATGGCATCGTCTAATGCCTTCTGTTTTGATTCCACCAATTCTTTCTTTTTGGCCAATAGCTCTTTTGAATTCTTAGATGGGGATTTTTCCAGTTTCTTTATTTGATCCTTTAGATTCTCTATCTCTTTGGCTGGTTCTCTAAATGAATCGAACTCTATCCCCTTCATCTTTTCAGTGATCTCTGCATTGGCAGATTTTACTTTCTCTAGGAGCTTTATAGCCTCTGGGTCTTTCAAAACCTTTTTTGTTTCATTGGCCCTCTTAGTCCATTTTTCTATTTCAGCTTTTATTATTCCCTCGCCCGGACTTGACTCTGGATCAAGGATATTTTCTTTCTTAAGCCATTTTACGAATTCTTTTTTTGAGGTATCTTTTTTAAGTTCTGCCATCCCTTCTTGTGCCGATTGAGCTCCCTCTGCCTCGCCTAAAAGTTTAGTCTCCCTACGTTTAGCCCTGCCCTCTTTAGTCCAAGGTTTCCCCCCTCTTAAAGATTTCTTTAAAAACCTATGTGCATAGTTACTCTGTATATTCTTAGCACTGGATAAATTTCTTACAGCATCATTAAATACATTCCTGGCTTCAATCAATTTTTCACTGCGGTTTGAAGCCATCCTTTCTAATCTAGCAACATCCAATGCCTTCTCTGCAACATTAAGCTCTGCCTGTCTTACTTGTATCTCAAGCTCTATGCCTGTACGGGTCACGCCGTTACCTGCTTCAGCTCGCCTGCTGGTATTTAATTGTTCCTGAGCTGACCCTACATTATCTTTTAGATCCGCCACTCTTTCATTTAATAACTTTAATTCACCCACAGCGCTTTTCTTTATAAAGATGCTTATTTCAGATTTTCCTTGAAGTCCGGCTAAAGAAGCTGGTGAATTAGTCTCTCTAAGAGCACTATATCTATTATTATAGTAGCTTTTCTTAAAACCTTTTTTCATTGTCCCCAACTCTATCACTGTCTTTACGTTTCCTTCACTATCTACGCTTGCCAATAAAAGTTCAGGGCTCTTACTTGACAGCTCAAGCAATGCGCTGCTTCTTTTTAAAGGGTCTTTTATTAATTCCTGCGCTTTTTCTTTACCATATACACTCTCCAATAATGCATTTTCACATTTTTCATTAGTGATCTTTTCCCTGACTGCATCTTTAAACCCTGCGGACAGCTCTATCTTTTCACCATTAGATAGTTCTACTGTACTCTTGCCTTTTCCAATAGCTATTCCTATATCATTTAAATTGAAACTTTCCAGCCTGGAGATATTATATTCGCTCTTCCATTCCATGGTGATCTCTTTTGCAAAGTCAACATCAGATAAATAGTTCGTATTCCTGGCCATGACCTCCATGCCATTGATATATTCAGCAGTCCATCCCCTGTTCCTCATATCAACACTGCGTCTATTTATATCTATTGATCTTAAACCGCCATTTTTATCCATACGCCAGAGCTCCAGGGAATTTTCCCTATTTTCGGATTCAATGTCTTTTGCTATATCATTTAAAGCTTCTAATTTTTCTGCCTCAGTTACCTTGTCGATCTTTTTGCCTGTCTTTAGCTCGACCTCTCTATTTAATGTAGCGTCTTTATGTATATTGATAAGCTCCCTTACAGCCTTTGCGTCAACCTTCATCCTGTTACCTGTGGCGCTAACGCCTTCCAGCTTGCCTTCTTGCTGTGCTTTTAATAGTTCGCGTGATGTTTCTATTCTCTTTGATATATCCTTGATCTTGTCAAATTTAATGGTCTTGCCATTTACGTCCCTGAAACCGATCATGCCTCCGCTATGCATAGCTACTCTTGTAGGGACGAGGAACATGCTGATCGCTCCCAGGAATTTTGCAAACGTTTCATTACCGGTCAACCTGCCAAGCGTTTCTCCCAGCTGGGTAGCAAGATGAAAGGTCCATACGCTATCTACCATATGAGCTTGTTTTCCGATAAAACCGGCAAAACCTCCTGTACCTTGAGCTGCCATCAAATAACCTCTTTTATCAGGTGAAAATCCTTTGCTTACAAAATTTACAACTCCACCCTCTTCACTAAACGCCAGGACTATCTTTGTCAACCTATCTCCTGCGCGGCCAACCCATGAAGAAAATCTTATCATTTTATCTTTTAAGAGGCCAGCTACCTTTCTGGTTATACCCCTTATACCAAGCCCGATACCAACGCCCGGGACTGCCATCCCAAAGAACGGAGCAGCTGTTAATGCAAACTGTACTCCGCCTTTTACGAATTCTAAGTATTCAAGGAGCGCCTCCATGGTGAATCCTTCTGAAAAAAGAAGTAAATGCCTTCTACCAGGGTCATTCGGGTCTCCTGCGCCAAACATGAGCGGCATGACTATGGCTCCAAGCGTTGCGTTAAATCCGCCTAAATGTACTGCGGCTTTAAGGCTGGTCTTCATGAAATTCACAAGGCCTAGCCTGCCGCCATAACCCAGCAATGTATTCAGGGCATTCCATCTCCATAGATGCCTGCCTTTGATACCGATCTTTGCCAGTATCTCTATCTTCCTGGCAGCATCGATCTTCTTTAACTGCATTAATTTATTTAATCTCGCTAAGATCTCTCCTGTTCTCTCAAGGCTTCTGCCAGCTATTGTAAAGGCTGCTTTAACTCCGTTAAGAGCGCTGCCAACACCCCAAGTAAAAAGCGCAATAACAGCCCATTCAATAACCATGTCAACCAGGCCTGCCACAAACTTAGCGGCTCTAAAATCCTTCATCGCCTCTTTAAGGTTTGCATCGTTCAAACCAACTGTCCTGTTATATAGGACTGACGCGTCATTTATGTTGCCTAATTTTATTGATATAATACATTTTCTTAAATTTTTCTGAATAGCTCTTAATCTTTGTATCTGTTTCTTCCCATAATTAAAAAGTAGCCCTGCGTCTGTTCCTGCCAGCTTCTGGGTAATAGTCTGGTTTTGCGTCAAAGTACTTTCTATGTTCGCATATTTCATACAGGAAGCATATATCAATGCGCCTGCTGTCTTAATGTTCTGAAAATCTCCCTCTATAGCGCCAGCCATATCAAGCGCTTCTTTTTTAGCCTTGCCTTTATTATAATTATCCTTCTTTAATTCACGCAACTTGTTCAGATCCTCTCTTATCTTATCTACTCCTTTAACTACATATTCTTCATAAGCCTCAAGTCCCTCACCGTGGACTTCAGCTGCATCATTCTCGGTCACCTCGTTTATTTCCCTTAAAAGCTCTTCATCTGTTAGGGTTTTTCGTACAGCTTTCAAAGTCTTGTCTGGATGCGGGACCAGGGTTGTTGTGGTCTGATATCCTATATTTCCTTCGCCCCAGCGCAGCCATTTTTTATCTTTACGTCTTATCCATTTTTTACTCTTTGCATCCCATTCCCTGCCTTTCATCTGTTCTAATCTGCCAGTTAAAGTATTAAGTAAATTTTTAACTCTTTCTACTTTTCTTCTTGCCACAGGATCTGTACTTACATAGCCTCCTGAAGTTACACTTGCTCCGCTCCTATAGGCTGCTGCCTTGGCATCTTCATATTTTTCCTTTACTATCTCTATGATTGCCTCAAACATCTCTATCTGTTCTTCCTGGCATTCTGCTTTATCAAGGTGTGTTCCCCAATTAATAGAAGTTATCTTTTCATAAAGTTTTTCTGGTATTAAAGCCCTATCTCCTAAGCCAATGATCTCATACGCTGAACTATTCAGGATCTTCTTTGTTACCCATTTAGTTGCACTCTCTATTTCATCTGTCTTAGCCCAGTATCTCTTTTTGTCTCGGCCAAGAACACAAGTATAGCAAGTTCCTTTTCCGTCTACTACCTTATCGCCTAATTTATATTGTTTTTTATCATTTACATTATAATTGACCTCGATTGGGACTTCTTCATCGCGCATTAATTTATATTTGGTAAAAGTTATAGTTGATCCTGAAAAGATAGATCCTTTAGGAACAACGTACCATTTTCCATTTGTTTTGGTCTCTTTAGTATCCCCTCGTAGCCAGACAATTTTGAAGTCTTTGGAGTCAAGGATTGTCTTTTCGGTCATTTCTTCTAAACGAAGGACATGGTCAATGCGCAGTATCTTTTCATTTTCAGTTATGTTGCCATCTACAGTAGGTAAAAAGCTCTCCAATCTATTTCCAAAAAATATCCTGTCCAAACAAGAGAGTAATAACGTAGGTTCTATTTTCGGATCTGTAAGGTCTATGCCTTTATAATAGATATGCGTAGTATTATTTTTCTTTACGAGTTTCACGTCTTCAGGCAAGGCATCCGGGGATTTTTTTACTAAAAATCCAAGTAGGTTCATTAAAAATTCTCCTCTTGCCTCAGTCATGCTCTCCAGATAAGAAAGTAACTCTATAGGTTTTAAATCAGGGTTCGATGTAAGCTGTATCCAGTCTTTCCCTTTTGGTTTAAAACGAATGACCGTAGTGCTATGACTTTTGCATATCTCTATATTATCTGTAGAGACTTTATCCTTGTCGGATTCAGGGATCATTTCAGCCAACCTATTAAAATACTTCTTGAGATTTTCTGATCTCATCCTCATCTCAATATCGCCTGCAAATAATATTTCCTGCAGCTTGCCTAAAACATCTATTTCATATTCTGCCTTGTCATCACCTGAACCCTGGAAGACAGTAAACTGAGACGCATTATCGTCAAGATAGATCCAACTGCCTTCTTTATACTTAACTGCTATTAGCTTATCTTTATCACCTTTCTTGATCTGGATCCCTAATGAGTTTAAACGCTCCTCATCTATTGCGCCTGCTTCCAGCATATTGCTTATCTGCGGCCCTATTCCATCCTTTAAGTTCTTTATATATAAGCCCCTATCCTGCCATTTTACGCCTTTAGTTTTGTTTTGCATTATTTCATCTTCTGTCGCGTCAGGATTAGACTTTAAGAATTCTTCAGGGTATAGGCCTATCTTTACAAAAGCCTCATCTCCTATCTTCCACTGGCCTCCAGGAGAACCAACCATAACCTTACTATCATTATGATAAATTGTATAGATCACCCTGCTATCCGCTGTAATCTCTCCCTCTATCCTAACCTCATCTATCTTGAGGTTAGGAATAGTCTTATTTCTATCTCCGGAAGATGATAAAGAGACTTCGTAAGGCGTCTTCTTGTTGGAATTGTTTATATTATCTATATCCTTATTGGATGCCTCTACTAGCTTTTTATGTTCCTCGCTTCCATTTTTCAGGTTAAATCTATTGCCTACTATCCACTTATTAGGGTTCTCGACTCCTATAGGGGCTTTATCAAGCTTATTATAGAGGTAATAAGCTAATGATCCTTCTTTCGAAGTCCTATGAATGACTACGAATTTTACGCTATTTTTCTTTCCTTCTGTCAAGTTAGACGGAAAACCCTTTATAATCTTCTCAGCTATAGTGCCTTGCTTTAGAGTCACTCTGCAGCTAGAAAATTCTCCGTTGATCCTGATAAATCTGATCTCTTTTAATTGCGGCTCTATCTCGTTAGCTGTATGGCCTTGGAGCTCTGGGAGGAATTTCATGGCAGTATTCACCAAGGCGTTCCACTTTTCAGGATTTTTCCCTTTATCCTTCTCATCCATGATACCCTGCTCAATATGTTTATACTTTTTCTCAGCAGTTTCATCGTATTCATATATATGCTCTGCGCCAGCGGTCATCCAGTATTTTTCATTGCCTGCTGCTATCAAATCGCCCTTTTCATCCAAGAAAATATAAGCATAATCTGTCTTTTTGCCTTTTTGGGTCTTTCTTATTTGTACAGTCTTGATTTCGCGCTTATCAGGTACAGAGATCTCATCGCTGAACATTCTCTCGACTTTCTTAAACTTCTCTATAGAAGCATTAAAACCATCACTGCCTTCTTTCAGGCTTGCTATAAGGTCAAATGAATCGCCATCCTCTGACCTCACTATCATTATCTCAGTTAAGTCACCTGATTTGGCATCGTCAAATCCCGGGTTTTTGGCAACATAAGCTGTAAATAGATTATCCCAATTCTCCTGAGCAGCCTTTTTCTGTCTAGCTGTAGCTTTATCTGACATGCCTTCAAACTCTGGATTATAACATACACTTCTTATAAGATTATATTTACCGCCTTTATGCTCCACGACATAGAGGATCCTTCCGTCCGCATCTATAAAATTGGATGTTGCTCTGCCCTTACTTACAAACATTACAGCACGCACAATGTTCTGCGTATTCAACTCTATGCCTTTTATGTTTAAACCATTCAGTATCTTGTTGTCAACGTCTGAGATGTCAGCTTGGGCGACCCAGGATTCTCCGTCCTTTACAAGCGTGATCCTTTGTATCTGGCCTGCGTCGACATGCGCAGCATCTTTATTGATAGATTTAAATGTACTGAGTGTCTTATCCCAGTTACTATCAGCAAAATTCTTTATGCTTTTATTCGCGCCTTTAGGCAGTAGATCTGGGTTATATACACTGACCCTTGTAAGTTCATAAGCATGTTTTTCAGCATTCAGTATATAGGTATTATTGCCGTCACTCCATCCTGTCTTTACGCTTTCATCTTCTTGCTTTTCCGTTACACTCATTGCGATAACCTCATCATTCTCACCCGATATATGATAGGTTATATTATTCTCCGCATCTACATAGATAGATACACCTTTTACATTATCTGCAAATTTAGGGTCAGCCTTACCTGCTTCCTGTATGATAGACTTAGCAGCATCACTGCCCACTTTAAGGTCTACCTTCCTATATATTAAATTACCTGGGTCGTCTTTTCTAATAATGACTTCACCTATATTGTCCATATTAGAGACTTCTTCGTGTTCAGACTGCTTGAATGCCTCCCATTTTTCTCTGTTTTCCTCTATCTGGCCACTCGTTGCTTCAGGATTGGCTGCTAAGAAATCTTCGGGACTCATAAAAGAAGCGCTTCTATAATACGTATACCCGTCCCCATTAAATATATAATTGTCTGATTCGCTGGCCCACGAAGCATTGCTCCATGCATCCTTATTGCCGGTTATCAGAGGATTGCCCTTATTGTCATATATAGTATAGGTGATCGTAGTAGTGTAGGTATTCTCTCCTGCTGGGACATTGGTCCTGGTAGATATTATCTGGTGGATATTAGGAAGGATCTTATCTCTATCATTGGCCCTGCACTTATCAGCTTCAGAGATAAAAGAAATAATATTCGCATATACCCTGCTGTCTTCACTGACAACGCGCTGATTATCAGGCAGGACAACTACGCTTCCGCCTATGACAGGGGCTTCGGGAAGATCCTGCTTGCCTTTCTTATTATACAAGGTAGCAGATATTGATGTCGGAGGAGCTTCGTCAGTAAGATTGCCGTCGTTATCTACATATCGCGCTGTTGACCAGTCTATATTGCCGTCTCTGCCGAACGCTACGCTCAGAGGCCTGTCGCTTATGGCTATGGACTTTTTTGCTTTGTCCTGCGAGATGATCATATTTCCTATTATCCTGGCAGCTTTTTGGCTATTGCCATTATATACATACGTTATGTTTATACTTTTCGTCTTTCCGTTTCCGTATTTTATGATCTTATTATCTTGCGTTATTCTTCCCTTATCATCATATTCTTCTCCGCCGTCAAGTATGGAAAAGTAACTGTCTGATTTTTCCACGGCCTTTTTGAATTCTTCGATTATATCCAAGGCGCTTCTGGAAATAACCCTGTCTTTATTCATTTCTTCTGTAAATGCATCCTGGACTGTCTTTATGGCTTCCTGGGCTGTTCCAAAAGAGCTAAGGCCATAGATATCCTTGTATGCCTCGAATGCCGCTGCAGCAAGGTCGCCTTTCTCTATAAGGCCTGCAATGTGTTTCCATTCTTTGACGTAAACTGACTCGCCTGTCCCTGTAAAGGCCTTTTCTATGAAGTCCGCAAAGTTCTGGAGGCCAAATATATCAGCTGCCTTTATAAAAGCGCTTACTGCTATAACGTAGTTTGAGAGGTTCCTAGAGCCAAGTATGTCTGTCATGGTCTCCCTCGTGCCTTCGGACACCAGCGCTTCTCCGATTATCTCTTTGAAGAGGATTGTCATAATATAGGCGACTTTTTCTTCTTCAGTAGCGTTTGGATCAAGCTTTCTTACGTAGATCGTGTTGGTCTCAAGGTCTGTGTAGGCTAGCTTGTCTTGATTGGATTCATCCTGCGGAGTGCTTGGGTCGTCAACTTGTTTTTCTATGAGCTTGAATGTTATTGTCTTTCCGTTTATTGTGATGGAGCTTGAGTTATTAGAGGCCATGTCCTCTATTGCATCGAATATCTTTGCAAGCTGAGAAGGCACCTTACTATAGTCTTCCTCTATCTTTTTCTTCAAGATACTTACAGCGTCCTGCATCACGCCTGCCATGCCTGTATTCTGGAATGTCTCACCAGGCTTTGCGTCCGGGAGACTGCCTGTTTCAGTTTGATCCAAGAATCGGACGTGAGGATGGTGCTGTTTGATAATATCATTGTCTTTTAATTTTTTCTCTACTAGATTTTTCTGTTTCATTCTACCGGCAAGTTCTGCTTCATACTTTGCGATATCCGCAGGTGGAAGATAATTTAAACTACTAGCATCCTTGCCTTCTTCTATAGTCTTCTCTAATTGAGTTATGATCTTATTCACATCATACAGCTCTTTCCTTAGATCTGAAGCGCTGTATAATATACCCGATTCTCCGAGTGAACCAAATTCATCTATTTTAATAGCAGCAAACTCAGGCACGACTCTCCTGTTTTCCTGTCTAGCATCCAATTCTTCTTTAGATGCATCCGGATCATCATTAATATATTTAAGTAATTCTATAGGAACGTCATTAACAATGTTTTCTTTAAAATCAATATTTTTGACTATTACCCTGCGAGGCACAACAACATTCCAGCTTCTATATGCATCTATATCGTTCTTATTCAATGCAACAACTTTGTCTTTGTTCAATTTTATCTTGTCACCGTAAAAACCATTCTGGTCAAACTCTACCTGCCACAATACATTAGCGCCCATATTTTCTCCCTCGTTATGGACTGATTCAAAATATATGGCCAGGTATTGGACATCTCCTTCGTTATCTCTTAACGGCTTTAGATGCTCAGATCCATCTTCTTTCTTTGCGATCGTAGTAGCTAGCTTACCGAAAACCAGGGGATCGCTTTGTATTACCTTTACAAATGTATCAGCAACAATTGTGCCAGGGCAGAAAGTTATATTATATGTTATCTCCAGCTTACCGCTTGATTTGTGGAAATATTCTATTAGCTTCTGGCCCTTTGCGTTATAGAAAGTATCATATGTAAATGTATCTGATGAGGTCACCCTGACTTCATGATAGAGAATAATGCTCTTATTCCCTGGATAGAGCAATCGAGAGCCGCCATCATTCTTACGTAATTCAACTGTCTTGAATATATCGCTAGTAGGCGTATTAAGTAATGTCCATATATCGCTAGGTTCTTTGGCCTCTACTAAAAATGCCTTGTCTACAATAGTCGTACCCCTATAGAAACTCGTATTAGCTGTCAAAAGCACTATCTCGTCACGGAAGATGATCTGGCCCATGGCATTCATCCACTCTTTGCTTTCATGGTCATTGTCTGAAAGATCGTATATGAACATTGGCAATAATGGTTCTAAGGAGTTTTTGCCGGACCTGCCATATCTGACGTATTCTATGGAGCCTAATTCTGCTTTTCTATGAAAAGCTCCTATGCCAGTATCCTTGTCATAAGATGTATACATCGTCCAACTGCCTGCTATGTCAGTTCCTTTTTGAAAATCTTTATTTATAATAGTAAGGCCGTATTTTTCTATTATCTCAGCCTGGCCCTTTGGATTGCGGTATTCGGTCCAGGTCTCTACTCCATTGCCAATGGCTTTTTTACTATTCATATATTGTTTATAATCTCCTGACAACCCATTATCAACATCATATACTAAGTGGCCATATTTATCCCTATCATCAGACTTAAGGTATCTTGTTGTTATGAAACCTTCCTTATCAACCGTAACACTTGTCCTCGGGATGTTGTCTTCTCCTGGCAAGAAACTGGTATTATATGTATGTGTCTCATAATCAGAACCTTCGAATTTTACTACCTCTACTGGACGGCCCTTGTAATCAAGGTATTCCTTTACTGTAAATGACTTGTTTTCCTGGGTAAGAGGATTCTCTACTATACATACGAATCTGCCTTTATCAAAAATAGGTATGCCGTCTCCATCCACCTGGATAGTCCTTATAGTCTCATTTCCTTCTTCATCCGTTGTCCTGGACCTTAAGGCTACGTTCGTACCAGGTATAAGCTCTTCTATGAAAGTCGTATTTTTCATTGTAATTGACACATCTTTTCCAGCTACATTCCTTTTTACCTTTTGGACTCTTTCTTTCCTATAAACTACCCCGTTTCCATCCATAATATCTATCCCAAGATATTTACCGTTTTTATCAAAGAGATCGTATACCTTGTAGCCTGTTCTATTATCATTAGGCGATTTCTTTCCGCCATTATCTACGACTTCAAGCTCCTTTGTCTTTTCTTTATTCAGTATTCCAGTTACTTCATAAGTCTCTCCGCTTGCAAAATCCTTGTTGATCCTTAAGAATTCTCCTTCAGGATACCAGATAGTAAATCTTGCAGGCTCTCCTTTAACATCGATATCATAGAAACTGCCTTTGAAATCACTAGGTATCATCCTTATAGCAGTCTGTAATGCAAGTCTTGCATCTTCAGATCCAGGACTATCCAATGCCCTCTGCGCCAACACCTCTATATACTTAGGTAAATGTACATTTTTGGAAGGGCTATCATCTCTATATTTATAAGGGTGTTCTACATTGTCAGTTGTGCCAGTGTAGAAGACCTTTAATCTATCCATTGCCTTTACAACATCAGTGCCTGCTAAATTGGCTATCTCATCCATGACCTCTATTACTCTCAGGCTATAGCTAGCCACCTCTTCCTTGGTCAAAGGAGTTATTGCAGGGTCTTCATCTTTCGGGATCAATGCAGTCTGCCTGCCGGCGATATCTTTTTCTTCCACGGCCTCATCTTTTGGCACTCCTTTGTCTTTAGGTTCTTGAGACTCTATCTCTCTTTGAGGAATTAATTCTATATCCGGGACTCTTAATGGTTCGGAGGTAGCTATAGGGATCTGTATACCTATTGTAGCTGTATTTGCTGAACCTCTTGTCTTAAAAGGCTGCGCTATATCTTGTATTGGTGAAGAAAAAGCGCCTGTAAACTTTATTTCTCTACCAAGTATATCAAGCCTGAGGTGTCCAGATATCTGCCATAAATGCGCGTCATGATAGGGGCTCATCCTTTTCATATCGTTAAAATAGATCTCGTCTGCCTCTTTGCCCCATGTAACCAATGAAAGCTTGAGGCCTCCATATGCCGGCTTCAGGACATTTGATGAAGATACCTCCGAGACTCTCATCGCCAATCCTATTTCCCTGTCACCAAGGTTGCTGTCTTTTATAAATACATAAGGGCTTCCTATACGCAGCCTGTAAGACTCGATAGCAGGCGGCGCTGCAGGCCCGACGAATTCAGAATCTATACTTTCTATGTCCTCTTCTCTGGTCATTTCTATATCAAGGCCATCATAATAATCCATCCTAAGGCTGTACTTTAACATTGGTATAGAGTCACTCAATATCATATTGGCTGTAGCGAATATCCTTCCCTTGCCATTGCCAACAAATGGAATAGGGCTTACTGTTCCTAAGCCTGCTTCTAATCCAAGCTTGTCTAATCCCGCGTCATAGAATAGGTCTGCAGAATATCCTTGAAGAGTTATATTGTAAGGTAGATCCGGCACTCCCAATAAATAGTTGATCTGCTGTTCCGTAGCTTTGATACCAAAAATATTATTATACGTATAGCCATCTATGTCACTTGAGCCTTTGTGAGGGAAATACCTTGTATAGGCATCTCCGCCTGTCCCGCCAAAATATCTAGCGCCATTTATCCCTACCCATCTATCATATCCTTCATAAGTCTCTGTATAAGCTGTAAGCTCATCAGTTACTAGTCTAAGGCTATGGCCTCTGATATAATTAGCCCAAAGCTGTCTTTCTGGGATAGATTCCAACCTTAAAGGAAACATTGCTCCTGATATATGTCCCTGCAGCCACATGTTAGCGTCAACTTCCATGTCTTTATCCAATACATCGAACATATGCCTATGGCTAAGATTAAAAGACCATAATGTATTGATAGTCGCATCATCCCACCCAGTGTGCTTATTGACGCCTTCTCTATCTACAGGGCCAATCGCCCAGAAATCAGTATCCCATCCTATATCAAGCTTTGCCTCTGTCTTTGAGTCAGGGAAAATGCCATAACCGATCTTTCCGAGGAATGTAGGAGCATGGAAACCGGCATATTCGAAGTTCATCATGTTCCTATAGCCGGCTAGAACAGTATATGAAAGGTTATCACCTTGAAGTAGGAGCTTTATATCATCTTTGGCTATGTCAAATCCTTCAATGTCCACCACTCCTATTGTGCCCTGCATGTCTTTCTTGACTTCTTCTTCCAGAACCACTTGTTTCAGATTTTCCTTTATAAGCACAGCTTTACGTTCTATATGGTATTCTTTTATCTCCTTACCCTTTAAGGCTTCTTTCTTTGTTTTATCCAAAAAGTCCTGGGCGCCGCGGACTCCAAACTTTATGATTATCCTATGCGGTGTCGGTACGCCATTGATATCTATATTGCATTCGAATATATGAGTAACAGGATCATATGGCCTTCCAACCGCAGTACTTTTATAAAAATCTATAACATCTTGTCCGACCTCTATCTTAGCTTCTTGTGTCTTGAGATTTACTACTATTGCGCCTCCCGACCACATAAGATCAGACATCTTGGAAGCTTCCTGGAGTTTATACCTTAATATGTTAAGCGATTTTAAAGCTGTCTTGAGGCCGAATGCTATTTGATAATATTCCTCTCCAAGCTTGTATCCATATATTGCATTGTCAGATGCGCCTTCTATCCTCTTGACAAGGTCTTCTAATGGGTAATTGGAAAATAGCGCTATTGCGTTGGTTATGTTTCTCGCTCTTGGAGAATCATACATAAACTTATCAACGAATACTGATCCGTATTCAAGCAAAGCCTCTAGATACCACAGAGTATCTTCGATCAGCGTCTGTATTGCAAAATCCCCCTCGGCAAATTTAAAACTAGCATCATCAAAACCTGCGGTAACAAATCTATAATGATTGCGTAATTTCTCTACGTTTTCTGTTAGTTTATCGACTTCCCACGAACCTGCCTGATAATGATGGACGATCTTGTGATAAGTAGAGTTGTTCCTGAACATCAGCCTCATGCCTTTTATGTCTTCGCCGGGAGCTTGATGCCATTCGTCATCCTCGCCAAGGAACTCTGATTGCTTGTCTATATCATCAAGTACAGCCTTTTTAGTAAGAAATACCTTATTACCCTTTACCCAATTCTGCGCATTTTCATCCCAACTGCTAACTTCATATATATTTCCTGCTTTATACCAGACACGTATAGGTATGCCTTTACGGTTTACTTCCATTGCCAATACAGACTGGAATTCCTTATCTACAGGCTTTGTTGTTTTGCCCTCTATAACAGTATTTCTGACTTTAAAGGCCCTACCTATACCGGATGCTCCTTCCTTGGTCCCAAAAACAACTTCTTTACCGCCTAGATCAAATGCCTCTTGCATAGTCAGCGTCTTAGTTACTGGAGTTCCTTTTCCGTCTTTAGAAGCAATGGTAAAGACATAACTGCCTAGCAAGCTGACTGTTACTATGTCTCCTTTTTCTGCTTTAAGAACGCCGAAATCCACTTCACCATCCAGGACTTCAGCTTCTATGGATCCTTCTCCTTTTTGAAGGACACTATTTAACCTGAGCACTGCGCTTCCAAGCTGTAAGATCTTTCCTTTGGACAATTCATTCGGCATGATAATGCTCATTGTGGAAGCTGTAGGATTATCCACCTGAGGAGAATCTAATAATATAATGCCGTCCTTATTTATCTCTTGAGCTACTTCGGTCTTTTTGCTGAAATCAAAATGCAATACCTTACTATTCTTTTTATTCTCGTGGTCCAGGGTATTTATATAGGTATCTTCTTTTATTGTTACATCAGCATTTAGTTCTATATCGCTATCTACCACTATCTGATAATCACCATTCTTGTACCATGTTATGTTATTTTTCTCCAGGTTTTCCAGATCTTCATATTTCTTAGGGCATTCAAACCTATTGGTCAATGCCCCTTTATTATCAGGTATCAAAAAGTATATAGACCCTCCGTACTTCTCCACTATCTCTTTTTCGCTCATGTCCCCAAACTGGAATTCCTGACTAAGAGTGTTGTTCACTTTTTCCAGAAGCCAATCGTTTGTAGCTATTTCTACATTATTTTCAGCAGCCTTAATATTTGACTCATTTGCCTTTTCATCCGATAGCACTACTCCGCCTTCTTTCTTTTCCTCGCACAACTTAAGAGCTTCTTTATATGTAAGTTTTGCTGCATCCTCTGCTTTAGTACCAGCTGGCAATAGTACTATTGTAAAACTGCCTGGCCTGGCATCAGCTAGATTTACGATATTTATCTGGTTAAAATCCTGATCATCGTGGTCCAATCCGCTTTCTATCGCAGTCTTACTAAAAGCTATTATGCCGCCTTTTCTTGCAAGCTGGCCTAATGTAATTATTGTTGTTTTAATCCCCTCTTCTTCGGATATAGCATGATAAACGCCTTTTCTAAACCATTCTTCTGTCTCAATAAACGCGCTTTCGACTGGCTTATAGATATACCATCCTGATGAAGATTTTCCCTGCATGAGTACAACCTGCTGATTTTCTTTATAAGTTTCTCCGCCTATCGTGATATCTTTTTTAAATTCTATTACTATCTCTTCGCCAGACTTTGATATCTGTCTGATACAATCTTTAAAGGTTTCTTCTTTGCCATCAGAAAATCTCACAGTAATGTTTGGAGGGCCTGTATATATTACACTGGTTTTTAGTTCCGCATCAGTATAAACTACTCCTTTTTCTTTAGAATATGCCGCATTCGCCCATTTGTCATTATCTGTGCTTTTTACCCTGAAATATATATTCTTTTCGTAAAAGCCTTGTATGACTTCGTATTCGGTTAAAAGAAACGTTTCTACTACATTAAGGCTTTTTGGATTATCCACTACTACATCTGATACTTTCTCTAGTATATTATAGATCTCTGTCTTTTTGTCCCACCATGAGATCTCTGGTTTTGGAAGCTCATAACCTGGTATATTTGATATAGTCTTCTCAGGTTCTTCAAAGACTATATCTTTGGGGTCTTCTACTTCTTTCCTGGCTGTTCCAAGGCTTGCTGAACGTAAAGGCGCTTCTTCTGTCTCAGTCTCTTCAATATCAGCTTCTTCTGTGTCAGTTTCAGTTTCTGGAGCTGGCTGTACCTCTACTTGCGATCTTGG